>OMVY01000004.1:0-4769 GCA_900314635.1 uncultured Methanobrevibacter sp. | reverse complement strand
AAACAACTCAACAGTCACACTAACTGGTCTGACACCATCCTGGTTATTATTGTCATCCCAAACCTTAGTAACATTCAACTCAGTCACAATAGGAGTATGATTATTGGTAACAGTCCAATCATAAGCAGACGCATTAGTAATCACAGCAGTGTAATTAGCAACAGCAGTCTCATTAACAGTGTAAACAATCAAAGAACCATTATTCTTATAAACCGCTAAATCAGGGAAAGTCCATTTCGACAGTCTCATTGATCTTCACACCATCAGCAAACAACTCAACAGTCACACTAACTGGTCTGACACCATCCTGGTTATTATTGTCATCCCAAACCTTAGTTACATTAACTACAGTTACAAGAGGAGTGTGATTGTTGGTTACAGTCCAATTATAAGCAGTTTCATTTGTGATTACTGTAGTATAATTAGTAATTGGAGTTTCGTTAACAGTATAATTAATAATTTGACCATTTTCGTTTACAGGCAAATCAGTGAAAGTGTATGTCCAATTATTTTCTGCACTTAAAACAGTCTCATTAATTTTTACACCATTAGAATATAACTCAATAGTAACATTAACAGGTCTGACACCATCTTGGTTATCCTTATCATCCCAAACCTTATTTACAGTAAGATTTGTGAGTTCAACATCTGTTCTTGTAGTATTTGTAGCATTGTTATTTGTGTAATTAGTTTCCGGAGTGTCTGTAGTTACATTTGCAATGTTGGTAAATTCACCTTTTTGAGTTACATTGGTAACTAAGTTCATTACAACGCTTGAGCTCTCTAATAAGTCACTGACAAATAAAGAGACAGTAGTTGTAGTGGCTTTATTTAAGGTTAATTTAATTGTGACTGGTTTTAAGATATCATCATTTCCATCAATGTCAGGAATGACAATAGTCCAAGTGCCTGCTTCATCATAGCTTGCATCAGCATAAGTCCAAGCATCAGCAGTTTTATTGTAAACTCCATAAGTTAAAGTGTTAGAACTTAAATTGAGTTTACCTGTACACCAGTTTCCGTTAATTGAATCAACGAAGTTGAAAGTTAAATTGAGTAAATCAAGCCCTTCAGGCAAGATATCTTTAATTGTGACATTTTCAGCATCAATTGGTCCAATGTTTCCGGTAGTGACATTCCAGTCGACAATATCATCAACATCACATGTAGCATTGCTTACTGTTTTATTGATTTCTAGATCTGTAGGACCTACTCTAAGGACAGTGATATTATAAATTTCTAAATAATATCTGTCTTCTGGGTGAGTAGCTTCTACATAATACCTTCCAGGTTCTAAACCGGCTACAGGTATACATCTAATGATTTCTCCATCTTTTACAATGAAAATATCACCGAAAATATCTGTTTTCAAACCCTCGAAACTTAAGGTTGTTCCATTTTTGTCGACAACTACATTTCCATTTTTATCTTTTACTAGAACATTAATGATTTGATTATTTTCAAAATCATCTTGGTATAATAAATTACCATAATCACTGTTTTCCGCACCCATTACAGGTCGAATATCTTCAGCTGGGGTTGTTTTGTTTATTAACTGTCCATCCCATGTCATGAATGGATAAGTTACATTGTTTAAAATCGTTGTGCAATCTTTATCATTGTAGATTGCATTTATAATATTGTCTCCACCTTGGTGGCTAACACTTATATTAAATTCTTGACCTTCCTCAAGATAAGTGTTGTTTTCCGGAGTGATGTTCAACATGTAAGACCATGCTTGGTTGTCAAAGAAAGTACTATTTACGACTTTTACATCTGAAGTACTTAAATTCTTATAACTATCTACATAAATAGCAGAACCATTACAAGCAGTGTTATTAATGAAATCTGCTTGTATTAATGCATTGTGTGCATCAGACATGTGAATTGCTCCACCTTCTCCTCTATCTAGAGAGATATTACCTACTGCAGTGTTATTGTCGAAGGTTGAATTAATGATAGTTAAACCACCACAATTTGCGACAGCACAACCCCCACCATTTTCTGCAGTGTTGTTATATGCGTAAAGATCTTCAACATGTAAGTCATCACCATTTACATAGAATCCTCCACCAGTTTCAGCAGTGTTTGATATAAGCTCATTATGAGTGAAATTAGTATCACTACCATAAACTATAACTCCACCACCATAACGAGCAGTGTTGAAGCTAATGTTATTGTTGGTGAAGATACAATTATCACCCTCTACAGCGATTCCACCACCGGAACCATAATAATCATACTCAGCGGTGTTGTTTGAGATTGTGTTGTTGTTAAATATACAACCGTCACCCTCAACATAGATTCCACCACCATCACCTGTAACATAATTATTATCAAGTACAGTATCATTTACACAAACATCAGATCCTAGAATCCATGCTCCACCACCATAACCTTCTGCATCGTTATCGTTAATGGTAGAATTTAAGATTTTACAGTCTTCTCCTATAACCCATATTCCACCACCTTGACCAACATCATCATCACTTTTTATAGCATGATTATCAGTCATGTTAACATTATCGAAGAGTGTGTGGTTACCTACAACAGCAATACCCCCACCAAGGGTAGCAGTATTGTTCAAAATAGTAGAGTTAACAATAGTAGTGAAGTTCATTACATAGAGGTCAATTGCACCTCCTCTGTAAGCACTGTTGTCAATACAGGTAATGTTATCAAGAACCATACCATCTACTCTATAAACATGAATAGCACCACCTTGAGCCTTACCACCTTTTGCTTCTTCACTAGGTTGGTAATCTCCTTGAGCACTGTTATTGATAAAAGTACAATCTTTCACATTTACAGCTGTAAGGAATGTTTCATTATTAAAAAGACCCTCTTCAATAGTCATGTCAATACCACCACCATTACCATTGAAAGCCGTATTGTTTTCTACTAAACAGTCTTTTGCATTAACTGCACCTCTAATAGCACCACCAAAGGTTGCATTGTTACCGATGAAATCAGTATTAATTAAATTACTAATTCCATCACAACACCAAAGTGCTCCTCCACCGAATGATATTTCATCACTTACATAAGATGGGTTATTATCCGGATTTGCAGAGTTATTAATGAATTCACAGTCAGTAAATGTCCAGTTGGAATGGTGTTTTACTGCACCACCTGCAATATCTGCGGTGTTGTTAATGAAAGTTACATCAACAATATCTGGGTTGATTTCATTATGGTTATCGGCATTGATTGCACCACCGTGACCACCAACAGGACCCCATTCACCTTGATAAACATACGCATGGTTATTTTCAAAGGTAACATGTTCAAGATCGAAATCATCACTATCTCCACCTAATTGGATAGCACCACCATTAGGAGCGCTATTTCCAGTAAAGTTGGAATAAGTGACTTTATTTCCTTCTGAGTCAGCGTAAATTGCTCCACCCTGACTACCTGCATCATTATCAGTGAAATCACAATTGGTGATTGTTTGGTTATTACAATCCCAACCAATGTAAATAGCTCCACCTTGACCTTTTGCACTATTATTGGTGAAATTACAATCACTTACAACAGCCTTGTCATAAGAAAGATCAATTGCACCTCCACCACTATTCGCGGTGTTGTTTTCAAATGCACAATTGCTTACAGTTAATCCGCTTGCGGAGTCATGTATTGCACCACCATTAGTAGCATGGTTATTGGTGAAAGTACTATCCTTTATCTGGGAGTTAATACCATTGACAGCAACTGCACCACCGTAACCTTGAGCACTGTTATTAATGAAATTACAGTTTTCAATTAAACTGTTTTCACCACCGACATTTAATGCTCCTGTTTCCCATCCAGTAACATCGTTATTGGTGAAATTAGAGTTGGTTACTTTTCCAGTACCTACAATATTCACTACAATATGTGAACCTGTATTGTTTTCAATGATAGATTCAGTAATTTCAGCATCATAATCACTGTAAATAGCTCCACCAGCATTTTCAGTGAAGTTGGATCCGGATACTTTAGTGTTTCCAGAACTGTAAATACCACCATAACCGTTATTTTGAGCAGTGTTTTTGTCAAAAACAGAGTTTTCAACTATGGTACCTCCACCACTATAAACTGCACCTAAATTAACATCATTATAACTGCCAGGGCCATTATTAGTGAAATTAGAATCCTTAATTTCAGTGTGTCCAGAACTGTAAATACCACCTAATCCATTGTTAGTGAAATTACAATTATCTACATTAGTTTCACCATTACTAATGAAAGTAGCAGTATTTTGTCCATTATGTCCTTCAACTTTAGAATTTCTAATTTTGGAATTTCCACCACTATACACTGCTGCAACAGATTTTTGATTATAACTACCAACACCATTGTTTACAAAGTTAGTATCAGTAATATCAACACCGGAAGCAGCGTAAATAGCACCACCAGAATTATCGGTAAAATTACAATTATCTACAGTCGCAACACCATTACAAGCAACAGAAAGAGTGTTGTCACCACTGCCTCCTACAAAATTACTGTCTGTAATATGGGAGTCAGCATTACTGGTAATAGCACCACCTTTATTCTGAGTGAAGTTACAATTGTTTACTGTAGTAACACCACCACTATAAACATTGCTAGCACCATATTGAGTTGCTGTATTACTATCGAAATTACAATTATCCAAATTAGTAGCACCATTACTATAGATAGCGCCAGTTTTACCTTTATTATTAGTGAAATTAGAACTAATGACTGTTAATTGAGCACCATTAGAAAGGATTGCTCCACCATCACCATTGGAATCTCCATTA
>OMVY01000005.1 GCA_900314635.1 uncultured Methanobrevibacter sp. | reverse complement strand
GACAACCAATGGCAGATATGCCGTTTCCCTATCAGGCACAGATTCTATGGTTGTTGATTCAATCATTGCAAATAATGTGCTGAATTCCGAAACTTCCAGCGGTAATCGTGCTGTTCGTGTTGGTGCTGGTTATAACAATACTATCCGTAACAATACTGATGGCGTTTTCAGGAATTCTCTGAATCCGGATGATTTGCCTGATTGGCTGAAGAATCATAAGGGTTTGATTCCAAGCATTCTAGTTCCTAGTTATTATCGTCCAGATTCAGGTGGTTCTGGATGGACTGATAATGAAGGCAATGGTACTTCTCATAGTGGTAGCGGAAATGCTCGTGGAAATGGTCATGGAAGTCATGATGGTGATGTTTCAGGAAATGGAACAGATTCTAATAGTGATGCTGTTTTAGGCTCTGATCATGATGCTGCTCCTGGTGTTGGTGGAGATGTTGCTCCAAGCATTAGTGCCGCTAGTCCTAGTGATAGTGGAAGCAGTGCAGCTAATCCTAATGCCTATGAGATTGATGAGCATGACAATGTAGTTAGCAAGTCTTCAGATTATCTCCAATTGGGAATTATTTGTATTGTTGCTTTGTTATTGTTGATTATTGGCTATAAGCGTCAGAAGGATAAAGAGGAAGAAGAATAGTTAAAAATTTTGTTTATAATGGGGTGTTTGCCAAAAAATACCAATTTTTTAAGCTTCATAGATTTTTAGATAATAAGCCTCTAAATTTATTAGTTTTTTGGCAAATGCTTTTTTTTAATTTTTTAATTTTAAAATTAAAGGAAAATAGGGTTTTTTTAATTTTAAAATTAATAGGTTAATGTGTTTCATTATTTGTAATCTAGTTTTTTAAAATTAATAGATTAATGTGTTTTATTGTTTTTATCTAATTTTATACCGCAGATGGGGCAGATTTTGTCGTCTTCACTGACTTTATTACCACATTGCGGACAGAATTTGAAATGGATTTCAGGCTTGCTTGCCTTGACCTTTTTATTTACAAAAATCTTTTCCTGAGGAGCTTTTGTCTGGACTAGAACTGAAGGATCCCAGTCGTTTTCCATCAACATTTTTTTATAATAATATGCTTCAACCAAAGTGTTGTACTTTCCAAAGACTTCTCCTGCTCTCATGATGCAGAATTTAAGCTCTTTGTGGTTGAAGATGATTTCTCCTTCCTTTTCCTTTTTATTGAATGTCATCCCCTTGATTTTTCCACGAGGCCTTTTTTCAGGGAAAGGGGGCAGGTCCATGTTTTCATATTTGTTTGGAAGGTCGCATTCCACAAGAAGGTCGTAATCAAATTTGCAATAAAACAGGCAGTCTCTCTCATAGAGTGCGTCAGACAATTTTTTGAACTCTCCGTAGTCCTTATTATGGTGTTTTATTCGATATTTATCACCGGATTTTACAATATTTCGGTAAAAATATCTTATATCTGGATTTTCTATATTGACACATCCTGTTTAATTATTGCAGATTGTTAGTATAAAAACTATTGATTTAATTCAATTATAATCATTTATTGATTAAAAGAAGCTTGATGAGTTATTTTTAATATTTTTTAGATTATAATTAGAGTACTGGTTATTCATATATTTTTTCTAATTTTAATAATTTGTTATTGTTTTTTCTCATGCTAATTTTTTAAAAATTTTTAAATTTTTTTAATAGTTTTCATTAGAATTTTTCAATTTTTTCATGTGAATTTTTTAATAGTTTTCCTTTATATTTTTCAAATAATGCCTTTTTTTAATTAATTTAATATAAAACTTCAAATATACTATTATTAATGAAAACTATAGCTAATGGAATAATACTTAAAGGTCTGGATTTAACACCTTCAAGGGAAAACATTCTCATTGACGATGGAGAAATCATAGAAATCTCCAAGGATGTCATGGAAGGCGAAATAATCGATGCTGAAAACAAGATAGTTTCTCCCAAGTTCCTTAATGCCCATACCCACATTGGAGACACCATCATTAAGGATGAGGGAGACGGACTTTCTATTGGAGAGATAGTTCGCCCTCCAAACGGCATCAAGCATCTGGCTCTTGAAGCGGCAAGTGATGAGACCCTGCGCTCTGCAATGAAGGAATCCATGTGGCAGATGCATGATCTGGGAATCAGCCACTTCATGGATTATCGTGAAGGAGGCCTGCATGGTGTGAAGCTGCTTCGAAAGGCATCTGAAGACATTCCAATCAAGCCAATCATCCTTGGACGTGATGGAAGCTTCTATGGGGAGGACCCTAACATGCATGAAGTGAAAGTGGCTGTTAGAAAACTTTTAAAACATGCTGATGGAATAGGATTGAGCGGTTTTGGAGAGATTGAAACAGAAGTGGCCGAGCTGATTTGCAGGAAATGTGCAGAGGCAGGCAAGATATCTTCCATTCATGTTGCTGAAAGCGAGGGAGTGCAGTTCGACTCACTGGAGAAATGCGGAAAGACAGAACCTCAAAGAGCTTATGAAGCAGGCTTCAACCAGATTGTCCACATGGCAAATCCAAAGAATGATGATATTGAAAATCTTGCTCTCTCAAAAAGCTCTCTTACCATCTGTCCGCGTTCAAACGGAGCCCTGAATGTAGGAATCAATCCATTGAAGGAAATTCTGGACAAGGGTGAAAAGCCTCTCATTGGAACAGACAATATCATGCTGAATTCTCCAAACATGTTCAGGGAGCTTGAATTCACATTGAAGATCATGAAAGCTTATTCAAGGTCTTACATATCCCCTAAGGACATTTTCAAGCTAGCCACTACTAATGCGTGCCATGATGATGTAAACATTCCAGGTCTTGACAAGGCATATATCGAAGTAGGCCAGAAGGAAGAGCTCTTTATTGCAAACTGCAAGTCCAATAATCCAATTTTGAGTTTGATTAACAGAACAGAGATTGATGATATCGTTTATATTAGCAAATAGTTTTTTTTATCATTTAGCATGTACTTGCGGTTTTCATTATTATCAGGAGTTTTTGAAAAATTTTTAAATCGAAAATTTTATTTAATTTTTTTTAAAAAATTATAATTATAAAAAGTTTGGAGGAGTTAGATGACAGATCAATTATACAAGAAAATATTATTACCTACAGATGGTTCCAAATTGTCTGATAAGTCTGAAGAACATGCATTGCTTATTGCAAAAGCTACAGGTGCTGAAATAATAGCCTTAAGCGTTGTGGAGAATACATTTTTCCGGGGGCTTCCAGCAGATGATACAATCATGCAGGTCCAGCAATTGCTTAAGAATGAAAGCAGGAAAAACCTTGACAAGGTCGAAGAACTTAAGGAAAAAGCAGGATATGATATTAACATATCTTTAAGAGTGGCTGAAGGTCATCCTGCAGATGTGATTCTAGAAATCGCCAAAGAGGAAGATGTTGACCTTATTGTCATGGGCAGTTCCGGAAAGACAGGCCTTGACAGATTTATCATAGGCAGCGTGGCTGAAAAAGTAGTAAAAGGAGCTAAATGCGCCGTTTTAGTGGTTCATTAGCTGTATTTAAAATTATTTTATGATAAAATGGATTACACCAGACTGATTTGCCATAGGATTCCGGAGAGAAGCTTCTTTTTCAGAGGACACCAGTTTCCAGTCTGTGCCAGATGCACAGGATTTTATATCAGTTTAGCAATCTATTTTATCTATGCTTATTTTAATTATGTGGATTATGATTTGAATTTATTGATTCTTGCAATAATTCTGCTCGTTCCCGCATTTTTGGATGGGACAACCCAATTGTTTCAATTTAGACAGAGCAATAATATTTTGAGATTGATTACAGGGCTTCTTGGAGGAATTGGTCTTGGTATTCTTGTAAAGTCTCTTAAGTATTATATTTTTATTTACTTTGCCTTAATTTAGCTTTTTAAAACTTCTAAATTATCCATGTTTTAATATTTGTACTTGTTTTAGATTAGTTTTGATTTTCTTTTTGAAAGTTCTAAATTATTTATATTTTAATTTTTTGCTTGTTTTAGTTTTGTTTTAATTTTTTTTATTTGGATATTTCGTTTTTTTTAAAATTAGAAAGATTTATAAGGTTATGTTTTAAAGTATTAATTAGTTAACTGGGTGATATGCATGATATGTCCAGAATGTGGTAGAGAGTTTTTTGAAGGCAAATTTTGTCCTGATTGCGGAACCTTGGTGAATTCAGATTATGTCCGCCAGAATCAATCCAATTCTTCATCAATCCGCGAAGAAATTAAAAAGTGCAGGGATTGTGGGCATGCTTTAAAGGAAACTGATAAGTTCTGTCCAAATTGCGGAGCCAATAGTCATTTGAACAAGGAAGATTCCAGAAAAATAAAAATCAATTGGGGTAATATTTCCAATTCTAAAGGTGGCGCAAACAGTTCCAAGTCCAAAGAGGATTCAAATTCTTCTAGATCAACTGTAACTGCTGGCTCTTCTAAATCAACAGTCAATGCAGGTTCTTCTAGATCAACTGTAAATTCGGGTTCTTCTAAATCAACAATGAATACTGGTTTTTCCACATCGGCTGACAATAAAAATCAAGGAAAAAGTTCTCTAGGCTTTAAAGATACTTTTAATAATTCTTCAACTGTCAAAAAGTTTTTAATCATGCTTGCAGTATGCTGTGTGGGAATTATGGTCTTGTCAGCGATAGGAAGTTTCCTATTTCCGGATTCAAATACTTCTACTTATAGCGACAGCGATTACAGCTCTGGAGACAATGATAAGTTTAAATTCGATCATGAAAACAGATATGGCTCCGATTCTTCATCAAGTTCCTCTTCTTCATCAAGATCCAGTTCCTCCTCTTCCAGTGCTTCATCAGATACTTATCGCAATGACCTCCAAACCGATGAAAGCACTGACGAGTACAAAGATGCATATTGGGATGGTTATTATGGCTATACTGGTGTTGGTGATGAGGATGATGACTATTATTGGGATGCTTACTGGGATGGCTACTTTGATGCCCGCAGTTAGTTTTTTATTTTTTAATCATTTTTAAAATTTTAATATTTCCTTATTTTTCATTTGGCTTGTGCTCCCTATTTTTTCATTAGACTTCTACTCCCTATTTGTTTTTCATATGGTACAGTTTAAAATTATAAACTAATTTTTTGCTAATTTTTCCATTATTTTTTAAAAAATATACTAAAATATTTAAATAATAAAAGATAAAATTATTGATGAATAAGAAATATGATTAATCATTTCTATTTATAAATTTTATCATAATTTCTTTTGACAAAAATAATTTATCATATTTTATTTTTCTAAAACTTATCAAATATGTTCATATATCATATGGATTATTAAAGATAATAAGGAATCAACTTACTTTAGTTTAATAAGTTTATTCCATTAATTGATAAAGTTATTTCATGTAAATTTAATGAAATTTACGATTTAAAAAGATTTAATAATAAAAGAATAAAGGTGTTGTTTATGAAAGTAGAAGATGTAGTATCTACAGACGTTATTCACGTATCCGTACCTGGAAATCGTGAAAAAGCATTATCACTTATGAGAGAAGAACAAGTTTCTGTAGTTCCTGTTGTTAAGAATGACACTAATGAATTAGTAGGAATTTTAACTCGTTCTGATATGATTACAAATCCTGATGAAGAGCAAATCGCTATGCTTATGACCAGGGATTTAATTACTGCGAAAATGGATGATGACATTTCTGATGTAGCAAGCAAAATGGTTGAAAATGGAATTAGAAGAGTTCCTGTAATCAATGATGACGGCGAACTGGTCGGTATTGTAACCAGTTTTGATTTAGTTGCTCAAGCTATTGCAGATATGGGCATTAAAGACCCAGTTGAAGATTACATGATCGACACAGTTCCAACTACATGGGATGAAACTCCATTGAATGTTGCATTTGAAGTAATGAAATTCTTCGGCCTTAAATCTGTAATAGGATTAAACAGCAACAACAAGATGACTGGAATCCTTACTGAAACTGATTTCATTGAAGAAAGCGAAATCATCTCAAAAAGAACCGAACACAGTTCTTCTGTTGGTACTGAAGGGGATAAATGGTCCTGGGACAGTACTTCCGTTCTTTATATTGAGAAAAACCATCTCAAATTCACAGATAAAGTCGTAAAAGATGTTGCTTCAAGTAAATTAGTCACTGCAAATACCAAAACCAAGGTCTCAACCTGTGCTGAGAAGATGAAATCTCTCGATGTAGAGCAATTACCTGTTCTCGGTATTGAAGGGGAGCTTGTAGGTTTGGTTAGAGCAAGCGATTTAATTAAAGCATTAATCAAATAATTGTTTTTTTCGATTTCAATTTTTATTCATATAAGTTGCTTTATTCTTTTAACTTATTAAATCAATTAATTTTTTATTAAATTTTTTAATAATCAATTAATTTCTCTTTTTTTAGATTTTCATATTGATTTTATTTTTTTAGTGATATGATGTTAAAACCGGTACTTGTTATAAAAGATACAGATTCAACAGTAGCAATCAGGGCTAGAATTGGCGAGGATTACTCAGAGCATGAAATTCAATTAAGTGTTATGCTTGGATATTATGCCGACAATGACCTTCCTGTAATTGAAAACCTCATAGATTTGTTTGAAACTGTTATAAAAAGAACAATCAATGATGTGATTCCTCATGACAACTTGTTTTTAAAATATGATCTTATAACAGATGATGAAATTAGCAAGGCAAGTGATATGGAGATTCATTTGATTGAAGTCAAGGCTGATGATGTTCTATTTCGACTGGATGGAAAGATTCTTGCATTGAAGGGATTCGATTCAGATGATGGATATTCTGAGGAGATGCCTAGAGTTTTGCAACGTGTTGAAAAGACAATTCCAACAGAAAAAAAGATGTCTTTTAAAGAGTTTGCAAAACAGCAGAGAGAACTTGAAAACAAGAATTGAATGGTTTTAAATCCATTCTTAAATTTTATTTAGTTGTTTTTCACTATTTTAATGGTTAAATTTTTAGTTAGCTGTTTTTTAACTCTTAAAATCTTAAATTTGTTTTTTAATTAAAAGTTTGAAATGCTATTAAAGTTTTGATTTCAACTTACTTTTCGCCTTATGAGAGGCAAAATCTTAATCAAATAAAGGTAAACTTCTTCTTTATCATCCAAATCCTCGAAAACTATTTGTCCATACTCTAAAAGCTTGAATGTTTTATCCTCTATTTCAAATTTGAGCAATCCCTCATTAATTACCTTAATTTCTTTTATTTCTCCAATATTTTCAATTATGGGGTTTTTTGAAATTATCTTGATGGTGTTTTCAATATCTATTTTATAAGGAACGCTCTTGTCGAGTCTTAATCTGCCATTTTCCTTGATTTGAATCTCGCTATCCTTGATTAGTGATTCTTCGCTGTTGTCTATTCCAATATCCAATAGGATCTTGTCATATTTAAGCTCTTTGAGTTCTTCTGTGATTTTGGAGATTATCTCCTTATCAAGGATCTTGTCCAGGTCGCTTACTTCAACAGTCGCCTTGTTATTGTCTTCCCTGAGCTTTACAACATCAACACCGGTTAAATCCTTGATGAAGGACTCTCCATAATCGATTCTGTTGATGGAATCTGGAGTAACCTTCTGGTTGGTCTTGATGCGTGTTGCAAGACAAGTGGTTGATTTTGCATATTCGATGTCATTGTCTTCGAGATACTTGTGGATTTCATATGATTCAAGACCTGCATCTATGAAAGGACTCAAGACTTCGTTTTCATATTTTACTAGTATTCCTGGGCGGTCATGGATAAGGTCGGTTATATTGTTTCCATCCACCATTATTTCATAACCTTTCTCTTTAGCCAGCTGTTTTATTGATGAATACATTAATTTCCTGCAATCATAGCATCGAGAAGCTTTGTTTGATACAAACTCATCTACATCAAAGAAATTCAATTCGATAATTTCATGCTTCACTCCAAAGTCTTCCGCTCTTTTCCTGCTGTATTCAACAAATCCGCGGGGGTCTATGAAATTATCAAATGTGACAGCCAGGATGTCGGCATTGGATTCCTTGGCCAAATGAATAAGTAAAGTGCTGTCTGCACCTCCTGAGAAGGCTATAGCTACTTTTTTGTCTTTAAATATCTCCTTGACTTTGTTGATTTTATCGTTTGTATTCATATTCTCACATTCAAGTCGTATTTCTTCAATATTTCTTTGTTTTGTTTTTTTTTTTGCTGTTTTTTAGTAATTTTTTTGATTTGTTTTTTTTTAAAATTTTGAATTAACTACTTGTATATCTTTTATTCCTTTTAATACTTTCTATAGCATTGTTATAGCTTATAGCGGTGTTATAAGGCTTCAACTTTTTTTTAACATTCTTTTTCTAAGTTTATTTTAATTTCTATAAATACAAAATGTTTTTATAATATAAAATTAAATATTTTACTATATTATATTAGTCAATTAACTAATTTTAAAGTTTAGTTGGTCTATTTTAAAGATAATGGAGATATAAAATGGCTTTTGTTGCAACTTTAGATAGAATCGATAAAGTAAAAAACGTTGAAGACGAAATGATGAATTATGTAAAATTCAAAGCAGCTATGGAAAAAAGAGACTGGGATGAGGAAGATGAAATAGCTATTTTGCAAATTGTGGGCACTACTAGTTACCACGTTCTTTTCTTAGACTCTTACAATAGCCTGGATGAAATTAAAAAAGAGTTAAAAGAGCAATCTGATGCTAAAATCAATGCTCCTTCTTTAAATGTTATAAAAAGATATTTCTAAGTTAATTTAAAAATTTTTATTAAGAATATTATTTCCCTTGTTATTCTTAATTCTTCTTGTTTTTTGTTTTTTATTCTTTTTTGTGCTTTTTTTTTATTTGTTTTTCATTGCTTTTTTTTAAAAACAAGAGATTATTCATTTGCTAATTCTTTGATACATTCAAGCACGGCAACAGCATCCAAGTATTTCAAATCCTTTTCCTTAACAATGAAATCAATCAACCGGGTTTTCTTTTCATCTTCCATTTTCACTTTGGAAAATATGTTTGCATAGCTCCTTTGTGGATAATATAGGTCTTTAGCTATTTTTATGATTTCTTCTTTTTCATCTTCTGTGATAATTCCATGTTCCTCTGCCCTGCCTAACTTGTATTCGATGTTCACCAGAGCTTCTCCAAGGGTGGTTTTTGTCTCTGGATCAAAGGCGACAGCCACATCATCATCTGAGGTGATGGTTCCATTCCTGTACATCTTATAGATTTCGCCGACTCCGATCATTCCTAAATCATCAAGTTCGGATGCTCTTAAAGCACCCATGCTGCATCCTCCAACTACTGTTATTCCCTTGTCAAGGGCTTTCATGATCTCCTTGTGGGCAACAGCAGGTGACTGGTGGAAGACTCCATCTATGATTCCAATAATCTCCGCTCCATCGTTTATTGCTTTCAAAACATCCCCTCTTCTAACAGGAGGACGAAATTCAGCATCGATTATTGTTTTTGCCTCTTCTTCAAATATGGACAATCCAAGAAAAATTATGATTTTTTCAGTCATTTCAAGCACTTGCAATTTTTTATTTTTTAATGTCTTAAGTCGGTTAACTAGCTTTTATCAATTAAATTTTACCAAGTCGCACTTTTCTATCATACTCTAAAGCCCGGTTTCCAAGTCTTTCCTCATCTAGGCAGTATAGTTCCGCCTTTGGAATAATGACTCTTGCAACATTCACTCCAATCTCCTCACGTGTCAGGTCATAGTAGATGACCTTGTCAAGACCAGCCTTTTGAACCTCTTCAATTGAAACTTCAATATCCTTCTTGATTGAACCTGTAATCTTGTTTTCAATGTCGGAGAGATTGATTTTTTCATCTTCTTCAACAAAATACGCCTTGTTGGTTCTTTTCATGTTTTCATAGCCGGCTTTTCGCATGAAATCCGCTCTTACGGTGTCTTCCCTTGTGCCGTGAATCTGTGTTGCCCTGCTTTGAGCCACTTCGCTCAAGGCTCTGATTGCAGCTATTTCAGGGTTCAAGTGGGTTCCTACTCCGAGAGTCAGTAGGGCAGCATCCTTTAAAACGGTATCATCAGCACTTGCTACGATTGTAGGGATTTTCAAGTCTGCTGTGATGTCCATTAATTTGATTTTAATGCCTTGTGAGGTGAATTTCTCAACAAGCTCTCTTACAGTATCATTTTCGATGGTGTCAAGGTCTATCTGCTTTTTATTTCTTTTTGTAAGTTCAAAGATGCTCCATGCGTCGCGCTCGACTACTTCGAAGATTCCATGAAGAACTGCTTCTTCGATGACGTTTCCTGATGCAAGGCCGTTGGTGTTGCCTTTAAACATGGCCATTGCAGTAGGCTTGATTTCCCTATTTGGTATGTATGGGTGGAATACTGCATTTGCAGGGACTAATATTGGGCTTTCGCTTATAATCTCCTCTGCTTCAATCCATTCCAGTTTCTGCATTTCAATATTCTGGTTTTCAAAGCTTTTTGGAAGGAGTAGATCCCTTGGATTCAAAACTGAGTCGTTTTTAATTTCATTGTAAGCGGAGATGCTTATTTTTTCCTGATCGATATCCTGCTTTTCTGCGGAATATCTCTCAAAGCCTTCCATCATTGCAGATGCTCTGGCCTGCTCGACGGTAGCTCCTTTTCCCGCATAAACGCTGACTCCTCCTGATTGGGCTGTCGGCCTTATGCTTGAGAAAACAGGTATCTTGACCCTGTCCAGGTGGGTGATTTCTGTGATTCTGGTTATTCCAGCTGTTCTCAGCTTCTCTTCGTTTGAATCATATGTATCGACAGGGTCTTTGACTCTGTAAGTCCCTTTAATGAATTTAATTGGAATATCCTCAAACATGTTTTTTATCCTTGACTTTTTAATTATATATTTTGATTATAGATTATTTATATCTAACTTAAATCCGATGATTTTTAATACTTGAAATTAATTTTAAGTGATTATTATCAATGATTCATCAAGGATAATTTTAAATCAAACATTTCCCAATTAAAATTCATAGCCTTTTCCGTATTGGTTTAATAACTTGTATATGTATGGGATTGTCATTTCGAATTTGACTCCATAGGTGTGTGCAGGGTATGGAATAGTGTTTTCAATAGCTTTTCTGGTAAATTCTCCTGCGATTTTCGCAGAAGTTGAAGGATCCTCGCCAAGCATGGATGAGCCTACGAAAATTGATGCGAAGACGTCTCCGGTTCCATGAGTGATGTAATCTATTTTTTCATTATATACGATTTTTGTATCGTCAGGATTTTCCTTATCGTATATGATCATGCCGAGTTCACCATCCTTGTGGTTGTCTCCTTTTAAAATGACATATCTTTTGGTAAATGATGCAAGCTCTTCAGCCATATTCAGCATTTCATCAATTGGGAATCTGTCCTTCCACTCTCTATGCAATAGATAGCAGGCTTCGGTTGTGTTTGGGAGAATGAAATCCCCTATTTTGCATAATTCCCCCATCTTGTCTGCAAAGTCCTGGTCGAAGCCGTTGTAGAATTCTCCGTTGTCAGCCATTGCCGGGTCGACAAATACATGGCCGTCATCTGTCAATCTGGAATCTATGATGTCCTTTATGTAATCCACCTGCTTGTCTGAACTGATGAAGCCTGTGTAAATCGCATCAAAATATATTTCTTCGCTTTCCCAGTGCTTCCTGATATCCGGCAGGTCCTCGGTCAGATCCCTGACTGTGTATCCGGTAAAGCCTGAAGTGTGGGTGGATAGGACTGCTGAAGGAATGACTGCGGTTTCTATTCCAAAAGCGGATAGGATTGGCAATGCGACTGTAATTGAACATTGTCCATAACAGGATATGTCCTGGATTGTTAAGATTTTCTTTTCGTCATTCATTTTTTCACCTTAAACTATTGTTATACTATTAGTTATTTTTAAAGTATTTAAAATTTTTGTTTAGATTATAAGGCCGTTATAATCTTTTTTTAGACAAAATTGTTCATTTTGTTCATTTAATAAACAAATTAGGGCATATTATTTTTATTTTGGTGTTATAAACGATTTTAAAGAAATATTTAATGCACATTTTTGGGGATTATTTTTTTGTGTTTTTTATGAAAAATTTTTGAAGAGGGGAGGGGATTATTTTTGTGTGTTTTTTTTTAGAAAAATTTTTGAAGAGAGGTTTGGGATTATTTTTTGTGTTTTTTTTAGAAAAATTTTTAAAGAGATGAAATTTTTATGGTTTTATTTGGAATGGTTTTTAAATCATTGATACATAAAATATTAAATATTTCAAAATAATATTTATTTATATAATATTTTCATGGAAGAATTGCAATGAGTGAGGATTTTCATATAAAAAACATTTTAAAAAGATTGGAAGAAAAAGAACTTGACGCAATGCTTGTCGCTAATTTCAACAATATATATTATCTTTCAAATTACATATCAACAAGCTTTGCATATTTGATTATCAAGGAAAATCCGATAATCTTTGTATCTGGAATGGACCTTGAACATGCAAAGAATGATTCAACAATAGACTTTGTGAAATTTGAGTCCTTTGATAATATCATCAAATGCTTGAAGGATGAAGGAATCAGCAAACTGGCAATAGAAGCTGATTTGACTGCTAATGTATATGAAAAGTTCAAGGATTTCGATTTGAAGATCTCAGATGCAATCGATGTTGAGCGGATGATAAAATCCGATGACGAGATTTCCAAAATGAAAAAAGCTGCAGATATCGCCCACAAGTCATTGATTGAGCTTGATGTGAGGGACAAGCAGGAAAAGGGATTCCAAGAGTGGGACTGTGCATACAGATTAGGTTATATAATGCGTGAAAACGGAGCGAACACAGAGTCTTTTGATACAATATTCGCTTCTGGAGCTACATCCCGCCTTCCTCACAGCGTTCCCCGTCACCATGTTCTTGAAACTCCTGTTCTGGTGGATTATGGTTGTAAATTCGAAGGGTACTGCTCTGATACTACCAGGACTTTTCTTTACAGCGAAAGACAGGAGGAGATTTCAAATATAGTTCTGGAAGCTCATGATAAGGCAATTAAAGCCGTTAAAGAAGGAATCAAGGCTTGTGAAGTGGATAAGGTGGCAAGGGATATCATAAGCGAATACGGCTACGGCGATAATTTCATTCACACTACTGGCCACAGCCTGGGCTTGGATATTCATGAAAGACCTACAGTGGCACTTAGGGACAAGACGGTTCTGGAGAACAATATGGTTGTTACAGTAGAGCCTGGAATTTACCTTGAAGGTGAATTCGGAGTCAGAATTGAAGACATGGTTCTCCTTGATAAAAAAGGCAAGGTTATAGGCAATCTTCCTCCCGTTTTATGATTTTTTACAATTTTTGTTTTTTAATAGCTATTTTTAGCTATTTTAAATTCTTTTTTTAGTTGTTTTTAATATGGATTTGTTTTTTGTTTTAAACTTGTATTTTTTATTTCTTTTTTACTGTTTTTTTAATAATATCAATTTTTATTTTTATTTTTAACTTGTAATTTTTTTATTAACTTATAATTATTTTTTAATTTTAAAATTAAATTCTTTTTTTAAAATATATTTTAATTTAAAAGTAAAATTGCCTTTATTTTTGAGAAATACTTATTTATAATGCTTTTTAAAATATATGTCATGTTGATTGAAGATTTAATTAATAAAATATCTTTAATATTAGAGGAAAAATTAAGCGATAGGTTTTTAATAAGCATTCAGGAAAGTCTGCTTCGTGCAGGATTGTTTGCATTGGCCTCCCATTTCATTGCCGAAATCCTGATGATAATCATTGTTCTTTTGCTTTTATTCGTATCTGTCTCTTTGATTTTCTCTTTTAGTCTGTTGATTGCTGTAATGCTTGCTATTTCCATTCCCATTGCAATCAGTGTGGCATATGTCTTGATAAAGACAGAACAAAGGGCAACTCAAATAGAGAACTCAATTCCAGACTTCCTAAGACAGCTCTCTTCAATGCTTCGTGTGGGATTGAGTTTGGAAAATGCTCTTCTCGATCTTTCAAACCATGGAAGCGGACCTTTGTATGATGAGCTTAGAAGAGTTGTGGTTGAAGTTCGCATGGGCAGGGGATTTGACGAGGCTTTTGAGAACATGGCAGTTCGATTGAACTCTCAAAACCTCCAGCGAAGCTTCAAGATTATTTTGAACTCATATAAAAGCGGTGGTGGCCTTGCTGATGTGATTGAAGATGTAAGCGAAGACTTAAGGGCCATTCTGATATTGAAGAGGGAGCGGAAATCATCTGTTATGATGTCTGTGATGTTTTTAGTCTTGGCTTCTGTAGTTGCAGCTCCTTTTGCACTTGGAATGGTTGGGGTCTATTCATCATTCATGATGGGTCTTGGAAGGGCGAGTACGACATGCCAGGTCGCTCCTTTGGCGGCTGAGATTTATCTGATTATCCACTCTGTTTTTGCAGGATTTCTAATCGCTTTGGTCATGTATGATGATTTAAGGAAGGGAGTGAAGTTTTCAATTCCCATCACTCTTGTTGCATTTTTGATTTTTTATGGAATAAACACTTTTGGATTGACTTTCTTTGGATTTTAAAATTTTTTTTTCCATTGTTTGTTTTTTAATTTTTTGTTTGAGGTGGTTGTGTGCTTTTTAGAGAGTTATATTTGAACTTTTCAAAGGATAATCGTTGTCAGGGCTCTGTTGAGCTGATATTGATTGTCGGAGGAATAATTGTCATCATTCTCTTAGTTGTGGCTTTATATAAGTCATATATCATTGAATTGGGGGATGAAATCAATTCTGGAGAAGTTGAGGCTTTGAATGGTTCATTTAGTGAAATCTCCTCCAAGTTTGATTGAACAATATCTTAATCTAGAATATTTTATATCATTTAATTAAAATGAATTTTATATTTTATAAAATTTATTTAATAAGATTTATATATTCATATAAACAAAATATTATTGCATAAGGTATAATGGATATTTTTTCAATTATGCTTTATCAATAAGGTTATGCTGGAAACTATTATTTATCATGTGAGAATGTATTGAGAAACTTTAAACTAAACTAGAAAAAATTGTAAAATGCATTTTTGTTTTTTAAAACAATTTTTTATTCTCTCATATTCCAACCTCATCTTGAGATTGCGTATCATAGATTTTTGGAATCTCCAATCAATTGAGGTATTATTATACATTCTGTTTTCTGGCATGGCCTTCTTGCAAACGAGGTGAAAACTTGAGAATCAAAAAAACTTTTCTTATTTTACTGGTATTGTTATGCGTTGCAACAATGGCTCTCTCATCAGCCAGTGCGGCAAATGATGACATGGCATCAGATAATAACCTTGCCATTGATTTGGCTGATAATGCCAGTGCAATCAGTTATGCCGATAGCGACTCCTCGCCGTCAATTGCATCTAGTGATTCCGGTCAGGCAATCGCCTATGAATCCATAACTGATGATGAGTCTTTGGAATCAGGTCCCCTGGGGGATGGTGCTACAAGCATCTATGTTTCAAAAACAGGTGATGATTCCAATGATGGATTAAGTGAAGAGAACGCTGTAGCAACTATTGCCAAAGCTTATGAACTTGCTGGTGATGGTTCTACAATAAATATTGGTGCTGGTACATATGATCAAAGCAGTTCCATTACCCTTGGCAAATCAATTACCTTTAATGGTGCTGATGGCGCTATAATCAATAGGGCAGGAACTGCAAGCGTATTTATGTATACTGGAGATGATGCAAAAACATTCACATTAAACAATTTGATTTTAAAAGCCCCTATTGCTCAAAATAACCCAATGATAAATATTGGTGGAGCAGGTATTTTAATAGTTAATAATTGTAAAATGACTGATAATGTACCTGGAAAAAATGGGGCCATTAAATTATATGGGGATTTGACAAAAGCAACTTTTGACAATTGTGAATTCTATGATATGAATGGATCAAGCTCTTCTTCAGCTTCTTATATAACTATTATGGGTAAATCTGTCGTGGATGTTAAAAATTCCATTTTCCATGATATCATCATCCCAACAGGTTCATTTTTTAGAGCACCAATCTATGTAAATTCAGCTGATGCAACTGGTACAGTTTCCAATTGTAAATTCTACAATATTAGTGGAAACACAATGGGAGTTATAGATAATAAAGCGGGAACATTAACTGTTTCCAATTCCAGTTTTGAAAATATTTCCCTTAATGGCGGAAATTCTAAAGGAATAATTTATGTATCCCAAACAACTGCAGTGGGAAATACTCTTATTAGTGGAAACTCATTCCATGACAATGACGCAGCATATGCAATTTGGATTTCTGCTGCTCCTACAACTGTAGAGTACAATGCATTTGATTTAGCTGAAGGCCAATATGCTATCGGTAACAATAAGCAAGCTGTAGTAAATGCAAATTACAACTTCTACGGTACCAATGACAACCCAAGTGCATTCTTAGACAATGTAACCGCATCAAATTGGGTAATCATGTCCGCTAGTGCAAGTGCAGATACTGTAGCTACTGATGATTCAATCACAATAACTGCAGACTTCAGCAAATACACTGATGGAACCACTACTGGTGACGTAACAGGCACAATGGCAGAAGTTCCTGTAAAATTCACTAATGCAGATGATACCAAAGGTAGTTTAGCAAATGAAATTCTATACCAAGACAACAAGGCTATAGTTACCTACACTGGTATTGCAGAAGGTGCTGACACTATAACTGTCACTGCAGCAAGCGTATCAACTACCATTCCAATCACTGTAATTGGCGGATCTGCTCCTAGTGGAAATGTCATTTATGTAAAACCGGATGGAAATGATGAAAACGATGGATTAAGTGAAGCTACTGCAGTTAAAACAATTGCAAAAGCAGTTGCTATCGTAAATGCAGCTGAAGGTGACCAATTCACAATCAACATTGCAAATGGTGAATACTCTGAAGGACCAATCACTCTTCCTGAAGAAAAATCCATTAGCTTCATTGGTGCTGAAAAAGATAATGTAATCATTGTTAGCAATGCTACCGGTAGTTCAAAGTACTTCTTCAGCAAAAACACTGGTGCTTCTAACTTTGTATTTAAAAACCTTGTTTTAACAGGCTTGAACTCTACTGGAACAAGTATGGCAATTAAAGTAGGTGGAACAGGTACTGTAGACATTCTTGACTGTACCTTTAAAGACATAACTGCTAAAGTTGCTGTACAAACTTACACCAGTGGCGATGTAAACATTAAAAACTGTATTTTCAATAATATTTTCGGGTCTGCTTCTGGATCTTGGGGAGCACTTTACTTCAGTGGAGTTACCAATAATGTAAATATTGAAGATGTTCTTTTCGATACAATCTCTTTATCTGAAAGCGTTACCGGTCAATATTCATATAATTGGGGTGCTATCTATAACTATGCTGATGCAGCTAAAATCACTATCATGAACTCTAACTTTACCAATGTAAAAAGGGCCACTGATGCTGTAATAGTAACTAGAAGCGGAACAGATATCATAAATTGTAATTTCTACAATAACTCCATAGCAAAAACCTCTTCTGACAGTTATGGTTATGGATTAATTCACACCACCTATGAAGGAGCAAAAGTAAACATTGCACACTCCTCTTTCTTTAACAATACTGTTTATGCTTTAATCCAAGCTACAAGAGGAAACATTACCGTAAGTTACTCTGCATTCTATGACAATGTTCCATTTGAGGGTGCTCAATTAATGAATATCAACGCTACAAGTACTTACACTAAAAATGTCGTAGCTAACTACAACTGGTGGGGATCAAATGACAACCCTAACACTGCTATGGCTGATGCAAGTGTGGACAACTGGGTTATCATGAATGTGGAGCCTGCTAGTGCGGAAAACATTGAAATAGGCGCTACTGTTCCAATCACAGTTGACTTCAACCATTATACTGACGGCACTGCTGTAAGCGAACTGGCTGACAAAATCCCTGAACTTAAAGTAACTGCTGCTGCAAGCAGTGGAAATTTAGATAAGGCAGAAGCCATTACCGAAAATGGCCAAGCAAGCTTTGTCTACACTGCTGTTGCCGGTGGCGAGGATACTGTAAACATTGCATCAAGCGGAGCAACCGTTCCTGTAGCTATTGCAGTAAACATTCCAGTTCCTCCACATGATGTTTATGTATCCAAGGATGGAAATGATGAAAACGATGGTAGCGAAGATGCTCCTGTAGCTACAATTGCAAAGGCAATTGAACTTGCAAATGAAAACACAGGCAAGATTTTCATCAATGAAGGTACCTATACTGAAACCAATTTCACAGTAAGCAAAGACTTGACAATCACTGGTATTGGAAATGTTGTAATCGATGCAAACAATGTAACTGCAAAAATGTTTACCATTTCCGAAGGTGTATCCAGCTTTGAACTCAAGAATGTGGAAATCACCAAAGCTAACCAGAACTATGGTGCTGTATTGTACAACTACTACTCTGCTGATGTTGTATTGGACAATGTAACCATTAGCGATTGTTATGCTAACGGTTGGAGCGGATCTGCTCTTATGGTAAGCAAAGGAAAATTAACCATTAAGGATTCCAACATTTCAAACAATGGTCCTATTTCCTCTTTGATTTATAATAACGGCGGAACTTTAACCATCAACAATACAGTATTTGAAAACAATGCAGCAAATACCAGTACTTCCTGTAATGGTGCAATCGAAAGCACTGGAAACACTGTTGTAGTAATTGAAAACTCTAACTTCACCAATATTGGAGCTGTTAGAGGAGCAGTTTACTCTGGCGCTAGTGATACTGGAAGCTTAACCATTATCGGTTCAAACTTTGAAAACTGCACTGCATTGCTGGATGGAAACAATTTCGGATATGGTGGAGCTGTACACTCTCAAGTGGCACTCAATATTGACAATTCCACTTTCAAAAACAGCAAATCCTATAAGGATGGAGCTGCTGTCTATGCTTCTAAAGGCGGTTCAATCACCAACTCAGTATTCAGTGGCGGTGTGTCTGAAGATGGAGACACAGCTGAAATTTATACTGGCGGAGACATGACTCTCACAGGCAATGTATTCTCTGCACCTGCAGATGACAAGTATCTTGTAAAATCAGCTAATGGCGCAAGCATAACTGCATCAGACAACTGGTTTGGAACAAACAATGCAAGCTCTGTAGTCAGCGGATTCGCTCCTCAATCATGGGTGATCATGACTGTCACACCTGTATTGGTTGAAGATGCTTCAATAGGAGATGCAGTTGAAATAAGCATTGACTTCAAGCATACAAATAATACTGAAGGAACTATTGGCGACTTCACAGGCAGCTTGCCTGAAATAACTGTTTATGCAAGCAGCAACAATGGTACATTTGCAGCAAATCCTGTAACCACAGAAGGCCTGGAGGCTAAATTGGTATTCACTCCTGAGTTCGGTGGAGAAAACATCGTTTCAGTCAACTCTGATTCCAATGCTGCAGTGCCTGTTGTCATAATGGTTGCTGAACCTTACACTGGTCCTATTTATGTATCCAAAGACGGTTCTGATTCCAATAATGGTGCAGAAGACACTCCTGTAGCAACAATTGCAAAAGCAGTTGAACTTGCACAAGCAGGATCCGGTCAAATCATAATTAAGGAAGGAACCTATAACGAAAACAACATTACAATCAACAGTGAAATTCCAATTGAAATCACTGGAGGAGAAAATGTTGTAATCGACGGTACAGGATTAGGAACATCCAGCATGTTCATAATCAAAACCAGTCAGGCTGTTGTCATTGAAAACATCAAATTCACTAACAACAAAGCTAAATACGGTGCAGCTATTGACATTGAAGGTTCACGTAGCGCTTTAGTGGAAGTTGATGTAACTATCGACAACTGTGTCTTTGAAAAATTGGAAGCTACCAGTCAAGGTGGAGCTGTTTACGCTACCTATCTTGATGGTAAATTAGTAATCAACAATTCTGTTTTCACTAAAAACAACGCTTCCGGTTGGGCTGGAGCGTTAGCTGTTACCTATTCCGCTTATGAAGGCGCTCTTGATTTGGTAATCAACAACACTTCATTCAGCGACAACTTCGGAAACAATGGTGGTGCAGGATACTTGATGGCAAATACCATCACTATTGAAAACAGCAATTTCACCCATAATGGTGCAAAATACTATCCTGGCGCATTAGAATTGTATAACTGTACAGCAACTGTCGATAACTGTATTTTCACAGACAACAATGCTTCAAAACAATCTGCAGCAATTAAAGTTGAAGGTGTAAAAGGTCAACCAATTACAACTGCAACCATTACCAACACAATTATAGAAAATAATGTTGGATTAAGCGAAAAGGCCGCAGCTGTTTATGTGGATAAATCAACTGTTGAAATTTCATACTCTTCAATAGTGAATGAACACAACCTTGAAACAGTAACTTCTACTGGATATGATGCTGTATACGGCCAAGGAATGGCAGTTGTTAACAACAACTGGTGGGGAACCAATGACCCAAGCGCTTTAGTAAATGGTACAAACATTACAATGGACAATTGGGTTATCATGAATGTGGCATCAAACGCTACTGATGTCATTCCTGGTGATGAAGTAAAATTGACTGTTGACTTTAATCATGTAATGACCTCCGCTGGTGAAATCGAAGAATTGACTGGTGGAGCAATTCCTAAGGACGCATACACTGTAACATTTACTGCAGAAAATGGTACTGCAAGTCCTGAAACCTTAACTGTAAATAACGGTGCAAGCGCAGATGCAGTGTTCACTGCAAGCGATTACAATGCAAAAGTAACTGCAACATGTGCTCAAGCAACTAAAGATATCATATTTGTTGGAGAAATCCCTGAACCTTACACCGGAATCGTTTACGTATCCCCTGATGGATCTGACAGAAACAACGGTTCTGCAGAAGCTCCTGTAGCAAGCATTGCAAAAGCAATTGCAATTGCAACTGCTGAAACCGGTTCCGGCCAGATAGTAATCAAGGAAGGAACCTATAAAGGAACAGATTACTTAATCACTAAAGATTTAGAAATTGTAGGTGAAGGAGATGTTGTAATTGATGGTGAAGGTCAAGGAAGATTATTCTACATGAACTACGGCGCGGATGTCGCTAAATTCTCACTTGCAAACGTAACACTTACAGGTGCAAACAATGGATATGGTGCAGCAGTATATTCCTTTGCAAAAGAAACCGTATTGGACAATGTAACCATAGTCAACAACCCTGGAGCAGGAGATTTAATCACTACCTATGGAAACTTAACCATCAAGGACAGTGAAGTATCCGGCCACAATGGTGGAGATGTAATCCAAACTTCCGGTGATGCAACAATTATCGTCAACAACACATTATTCAAGGATAATGAAGTTACTGCATCCACTTCAGATTATGGAATTGTATATGTCTCAAGCGGCAAGGCTAATGTAATTATAGAAAATTCCAAATTCTATAACAACAAGGCAAGACAAGGTATTGTGGTAGGAAGTACTGATGCAAACATCACTGTAAAAGGCTCAGAATTTATCAACAACACCAATACAGTATCCTATGGTGGAGCCATTCGTGCATCTGCCAAATTGGATGTTACTGAATCAGTATTCATCAATAACAATGCATTCAGAGATGGTGGAGCTATTTACATAGGCTTCAGAGGAGATGCAACCATTACAAGATCTGAATTCATCAACAACTCTGCAGGAAGCGGATATGATGGTGATGCAATCTATAATGGCAATAAAGCTACTGTAAACTACTGCATCCTGCTCACCAACACTACTGGCAAACTCGTCTTCAATGATGGAGAAGACAATGTTGTAAACGCTCAATTCAACTGGTGGGGAACCAATGAGAATCCTAAGTCATTAACTGGATACGGCACATACGAGGACGACTACGACGACGAAGTCGACTGTGCTGAAGTGGACTGCTCCAACTGGATTGTCATGAATGTGGCTGCTGAAACTTCTGATATTAAAATAGGCGCTGAAGTTCCAATCACTGTAGATTTCAACCACTATCTTGACAGCACTACAAGTGAAATCAAAGAGCTTGACACCAAACTTGCACAGGAATTAATCGTAGATTTCAATTCCCTTACAGGCAGTCTGGATAAAACCACTGTAGAGACAAGCGGCTTGGTTGCCCAATCCACTTACACTGCAGTTGAAGGACAGAACAAGATTGATGTGGGATCTTCCAATGCGGAAGTCGGCATAGAATTCAATGTTGTCAAATCAATCAGCACTAACATTGCTGTGGATGAGGAAATCACAGTTACTGCAGGTTCCGGAAGCTTGAATGTTGTCTTGACTGCTGAGGGCAGTCCTTTAGAAGGCAAGCTGATTAGTGTGAAAGTGAATGATGAAATTACATTGACAGCCACTACAAATGCGGAAGGTATTGCGGAAATTGATTTAAGTTCAGTTCCTGTAGGAACTTACAATGCGGAAATCATCTTTGAAAAGGACGGCCAATATGAAGCTTCCAATGCAGCAACCAAGATAATTGTGAAAGAAGCTCCAAAAACAGCTGAAGATCTTCAAAAACTCATTGATGAAACTCCTGAAGGAGGAGTATTGAACTTAAGCAATATGGAATTTGCAAATGTCGCAGGCATTAACATCACAAAGGACATTGCAATTGTTGGAGACAATGTGACCATTGCAACTGCTGGAAATGGAACTCCTGTATTCAACATTCCATCCAATGTAAGCAATGTAAGCATCAGCGGAGTTGAATTCATAGCAAACAACGGTGATGTGCTGGTCAGGGCTGTTGCTGCCAACGGCACTGATGACCTGTCCATTGTAAACCCTGCTATTGAACTTGTAAACAACACTGTAAGTCCTGCAAATGAAAATGTTGTACCATCTTCAATTACCTTGTTCGAACTTGAATCTGAAAGAGGAGTTCTTGCTCCTTCCAACCCAATAAGCATCAAGGACAATAATTTGCCTGAAGGCGCTAAAGCATTCGACTTTGAAATTGCAGGATTGGATGATGGCAATGGAATCAACATTCCACAAGGCGGAAACATCAATACCAATGGTTCAAGCGACGGATCAACTGCCAAGCTTGCTACTACAATCGTAGCTAAAGGCATGAAAACCACTACTGTCAATACCAAGATCAATGGTAAGAAGGCGGGTAAGAACTACTCTATAACCTTGAAAGACAGTAAAGGAAATGTCCTGGCAGGAAAACAAGTATTGATTTCCTTCAACGGCAAGATCTACAAATGCACAACAAATGACAAAGGCGTTGCAACTATTAAAGTCGCACTTGCCAAGAAAGGAACTTATCCAGTTGTAGTTTCATTCCTTGGAGATGAAAAATACAATGGAAGCTTTGTTGTGGCAAAGATCAAGGTCAATCCACAGAAAGTCAAGCTGACTGTAGCCAAGAAGAAGTACAAAGTCAAATCCAAGAAGAAATACCTCGTTGCAACCCTCAAGTCTTCCAACAAGAAGGCTATCAAGGGCAAAAAACTGGTATTCATTGTGAACAAGAAGAAATATACTGCAAAGACCAATAAGAAAGGTGTTGCAAAGGTAAAAGTCAAGTTATCCAAGAAGAAAACTTACAAGTTCAAAGTAAAGTTCCTTGGAGACAGTACTTTCAAGAAAATCAGCAAAAAGGGAAAAGTGAAAATAAAATAGAAAATTTTTAAATGGAATGGTTAATAGTTTTTAACTATTTTCCATCCTGTTTTTTTATTTTGAGATTGAATTTTAAAATTTCAGCAATCACATTCTTCAATAGGATTAAATTCCAATGATATCTCGAATTTAAAATTATTTGTAAATTTAGTTGGATTTTAGAAATTTTGTCGATTTGTTGAATTTAAGTTTGGCTATTATTTTGTTGCTAGAATTTTAAAATTTAATTTGAAAATTAATTATATTTAAAAAGAGGTGTAAGATTGAAATTAAATAAGAGATTTCTAATATTGTTATTGCTTTTATCCATATTGATTTTGGGATTCAATTCAGTAGGCGCTGCAGATTTGAGTGGATTCAGTGAGGGCGGCACTGCAGATTTGAGTATTGATGATGTATCCGTTTCACACCAGTCCATTGATTCAGTTTCTTCAAGTGTTGAATCTCTCAATGATGCCGATGATGACTTGTCCGAGTCTATTTCCAGTCAAGATGATGATTTGATTATTGGGAATATGGATTCACTTCTTGTATCAAATGGTGCTCTTAATGAGGGTCCGGATTCAATTCAAGCATCAAATGATGAAATCCTCAAGGATAGTGAGGAATGTATTTATGTGTCTAAAAATGGAAATGATGCCAATGACGGGTCAATGGAAAGTCCTGTCGGAACTATCTCAAAAGCTATAGAACTGGCTGTCAATAATGAAACAGGATGTCATAGGATTTTTGTTTTGGAAGGAAAATATGAAGTCTACAATGTAGATCTGGATTATACTTATCTGACCATAGAAGGCTCAGGCATTGGAAAAACCATATTTGATGGTATGGGATATACAGGAGGAATGTTCTCCATTTACTATTCCAACTTGACAATTAGGAATCTGAGTATCGTCAATGGGGTAAATACAGGCAGTTCCGGAGGAGCATTCACCAACATGGGCAATCTTACTTTGGAAAACATCAATGCTTCAGATTGCTATGTAAAAAATTATAATGGGGGTGTTATTTACTCTGTCGGCAATCTGAATCTGGTCAATTCCAGCTTTTCCAATAATATTGTCGACCCTACTAACAGTGGAGGCAATGGAGGAGTGATTTATATGGATGGATACTACTCCAATCTTGAATATCCTCCAAGCTTGAATATTTCAGGCTGTGAGTTCAGGAGCAATACTGCAAATGGAAATACATTTGGTGGTGGTGCCATATACATGCAGTATGCCGATGGTTATAAATCCATTTCAGACAGCCGGTTCATAGGAAACAAGGCTTTGTCTGGAGGAGCAATATTCCTTCAAAACTCCGAGGGCGATTTCTTCATGAACAATGTCAGCTTTATTGCAAACAAGGCTACAGGAACAGTTTCCAACTATGGTGGAGGAGCTCTCAACCTAATAGGCAAAACTGATGGAAGAGTTGGAAGCATAACCATCATCAACAGTGAATTCGTAAACAACACTGCTGTCAACACCCGTGGAGGTGGAGCCATTCTTGATAGGAATGTGGATTTAAACATCACAAATTCCTTCATCTTCAACAACAAGGATAACTCAAAGAACATGTCAATATACAAGGATACAACTGTCTACTATCCGAATGGAGGAAAAATCTATCTGGAAGGAAACTGGTGGGGAGAGAATAATGCTCCTGTACTGGATAAGATCACAATCAGAAAATGGATTGTAATGGAACTTCTAGTAGAGCTTTCCGATAAAATGAGTTGTGATTATAATGTTAAATTGCTTTTAAATCATTATAATGACGGAAGTCTTATTTTGGATAATTATTATCCATTTGAGCATCAATTCTCCATAACATCAAGCAATGGCATTTTGAATCAGTCTGAAGGCATTCTGAAGGATAATGAGGTTCTTGTATTATTATCCTCACAAACAAAAGATAATCTTATAACAGCAACAATAGATAATCAAAGCATTGAATTCAATACAAAGGAAATCATTTCCAATTTAAGTTCAGAAGATTTAACAAGCATGATTGAAAATGCTAATAGTGGAGATGTCATCAACTTGTCAAGCTGCAGTATAGATAATGTCTCCAATGTCGTAATCAACAAGAATCTGACTTTTGTGGGTAATGAATATGCAACAATAACATCTGCTGGTGGAAATCCTATCTTTATTGCAGAGGGCTCGGATGTTAATAGCATAGGTATTGCTGACATTCGCTTCTTAGTGCATGATGGAGATATTGTCCTTTTAATTAATGCAAGCAATTCAACCAATCCCCTTGAAATAAATGTTCCTTCAGTAAATATAAGTGGCATTAAAGTGGAAGGCATTGATGAGGATGTTGTTGGAGAAAGCGTGGTCGTGCTTGAGATAAATTCCGAAAGGGATCTTCTAGGATTAAGCAATCCTGTAGTTGTTGAAAACATCAGCAGTTTTGATGGAGTAAAATCATTTAAATTCAATCTTACTAACATTGAAAGTGGGGATGGAATTTCAATTCCAAAGGGAGGATTTATTGGACAGAATTCAGACAATGGAAGCTCTAACAATCGCTCATCCACTGCAATCTCATGCAAGAACATGAAAACAACTACTGTCAATACAAAAATCAATGGCAAGAATGCAGGCAAAAATTATTCTATCACACTAAATGATGCAAATGGAAATGTTCTACCTGGAAAAGAAGTATTGATTTCCATAAACGGCAAGATCTACAAGTGCACAACAAATGACAAAGGCGTTGCAACTATTAAAGTTGCATTTGCCAAGAAAGGAACTTATCCTGTTGTAGTTTCATTCCTTGGAGATGAAAAATACAATGGAAGTTTTGTTGTGGCAAAGATCAAGGCCAATCCACAGAAAGTTAAACTATCTGTAGCCAAGAAGAAATATAAAGTCAAATCCAAGAAGAAATACCTCATTGCAACCCTTAAGTCTTCCAACAAGAAGGCCATCAAGGGCAAAAAGATAGTGTTCATTGTGAATAAAAAGAAATACACTGCAAAGACCAATAAGAAGGGTGTTGCAAAGGTAAAAGTCAAGTTATCCAAGAAGAAAACTTACAAGTTCAAAGTTAAATTCCTTGGAGACAGCACTTTCAAGAAAATCAGCAAAAAAGGAAAAGTGAAAATCAGGTAAGTTGATTCGAATTCTCTAATAGTCACTTATAGGTTTTAGTTTTTTTTCCTTTTTTATTTTTCATTTTTTAGTTGTTATTTGTTTTTCTATTCTTTTCTTTTTTTTAGCATATACATCTTAACCATAAAAAAATTAAGAATTTAACATGACTTTGATATAATTAATTTAACTATCATTTAAAATGATGGTGCTGGTAAAAAAGCCGAATATATTAATTATAAATTTCATTATATTATGGCTATTGGACAAGGCAAAATATAAAAAAGTTTGATTTTTGAATTAGCGTTCTAGTGGGAATCGAATTTAAAAAAGTAGTCTATTTTATATAGTATAAAAAATAGTTGTTGGAGTATGTATTAAAAAAGATGTCTTGCAACTGAGGAATAAAAAAAAGTTTTTAAAAAAAATAAATCAAGATAGTTATTTAATAACTACCTTGGAAGTTTTCTTGCTTGCTTTATAATATTTGTCTCCTGCAAATCTAACTTTGACCTTGTATGTTTTCTTTTTGGACAATTTAACCTTCACAGTTGCAATTCCCTTCTTATTGGTTTTTGCAACATATTTCTTGCCGTTTACAGTAAATATGACCTTCTTGGATTTTAAAACCTTCTTGCCACTTTTCAATTTTGCAGTTAATTTTTTCACTTTTGCCTTCTTTTTAAATGTCTTCTTGCTTACATATAATTTAGTGGCTTTTTTAGTAATTTTTGAACCACTGTTTGTTTTAACTGCTGAAGACTGGGAAGAACTTGCTTTGCTGTTTTTGATTGTAATTCCAATAAGCAATGATGCATCCTTGTAGCAGTCATCATGGAATGAAACGGAAACAGTGTAAGCGCCATTAACAATCTTGGATAATCCTGTTAATGTTGCCACTCCTTCGTTATTGGTTTTTGCTGTATGATTGACAAGAGTTTTCTTATCTGAATAAACTACAAAATTTACAAGTTTGTTTGGTATTGGATTGTATTCATCATCAATCAGCAGGATCTTGAATTCATCGCCATTATTGATTACGGTTTCTTCTGCTATGATATGGGGGCTCTCTCTTTTTGAAACGCTTACATTGAAAGTCAGATTGGAATGCCTGTAGAAAGAATCTCCGCTATAAGATGCTAAAAAGCTGTAGTTTCCTTCAATGAGGTTCAAAGCAAAATAGACAGAACCGTTTTCATCGCTAATCAGACTGAGGCTATTGAAGTTCAAACCATTGTCTTTTCCAATCAGTGAAATGATGATTTCCTTGCCTGCCATAGGGTTTGATTTCTGGTCGAGCAATGTTATTTTAACATATTCGTTTGAATTGGCTAATGCGGTGATATTTTCCACCTTATTGAACATTGTGTTTCCTTCATAATACAGGTTGAATGCATTTGAAGTGCTGAAATTGCTTGGCTTGAATCCATTGTAGTCAAAACTGAATAGGGATTCGGCAATGTCTTTTGCCTGATTTACTAATAGGGTCAGCTTGAGCATGGTTGATTCTCCTTCATCCAGTGAATCCAAATGCCAGATTCCAGTGTCTGAATTGAAGGAGCCCTTGATTATCTGGAAAGTCTGGATCTTCAAGGAGCTGTCAAGGTTCATGCTGATGTTCAAGTCTCTTACAAGATCTCCCTCATTTGAGGCGGTTATGCTTATTTCAAGCAAATCTCCCGGCTTGTATGTGGAGCTGTTTGATTTGATGCTTAGATATACATCTGCAAGACCTGATGTGTATGCCTTAAGACAAACATTTGCTTCTTTTAAATTGTAATTTTGCATGTATTGATAGAATTTGATTATGCTCATTCCATCATTGTTTGAATTTTCATAAGCTACTAGGTCAATCCAGTTCACTCCATCAATGCTTATGAAGGATTGGTTTTGATTTGCTCCCGCTCCGCTGCTGTAATCCTGTCTTTTGGATTCAATAGCTATTGGGTATAAGGAATCTGGAGTGGTCAGCTTCACAGCTATTCTGAATATATCGTTTTTAGCCAGTTCGACAGACTCTAAAAGCTTGATGGTATGGTATCCTGCACCTTTTATGATTCCTTCCTGAACATACTTGCTCACACCGTTTACAGTGATGTTGACCAGATAATCTGAATCTCCGAAGGTATAAAGTCCGAATGCAGTTAGGGGATTGTTGTTTTGAGCTAGGAACTGATTAGCCATCCATGCTGTATGGGAGTTAAATCCAAGGGATTCGAATGTGTTTCCCAGAATGTCGTATTGATATATGTTCTTGTAGTTGCTTCTGTTTTCCACATTTGTGATTGCCATTGCTGAGATTGTTTCCATTCCGAATCCTGCAAATGCCTTGTCATAATAGGAAACATACCAGTATCCATCGTATCCGTGTCCTGTTCCCCAGCTGTTCTTTATTATGAATGCGCCGTCTCCAGGAGGTCTTACTGCAAACTTGTCTGCAGAATAGTTGTCATCCCATCCTATAAGGGTCACTGCATGGTTTGAAACATCTATGATATCATGATAGTAGTCAGGCTCGTATTGCAATGAGTCATCTGCATTCATTGTGGTGTATAATGCACCATATGTCATTAAAGCATACTTTATCTGGTTTAAATCCCTGTAATTTAAACGAAGAGGGATGAAAAGCACATCCTGAACATGCTTTGTCTGGTTCAATCTTGTCGGGGAGCTTGTATCCCAGTCACTGAATGGATCATCGCTTTCATTAACAGGTCCGCTCCATCGCAGGAGATATGCGAGAGACATATAATGGTTTCCTCCATCTGCCCAGTCTGTTCCATTCAATCCATAAATGCCCATCAGATTTTTCATGTTGTTTTCAGAGAGGTCGTAGCTGATGTTTTCATATTTTAAAAGATATGATTCAATTGCAGCTATGGTTGAAAAGGCCCAGCAGGAACCTGATCCTCCCTGGTCACGAACAGGAGTTACCAGGCCGTAATCTCTCAAGTCATATGATGACGGCAGGTCGACAAGGAGGCTTTCATCAAATGCCTTTGAAATGATGATTTGATCTTCCAGACACATGAGCAGGCTATTATCTGTATTTCCTTTTTCATTGTTGATGAATTGCACATCTGTCATGTTCACAATTCCGTTTAAATTGAAGAATGTTCCGTTTTCATCACATATGCCATCTGCCTTGTTGCTGGATATTGTTGTATTGTGGATTTCCAGAATGGTTGCCTTGTTTGATAATGCAGATCCGAAAGTGTAGTTTCCATGCAGTTGATTGCCGTCTATTGTGGAGTTTATAATGAAAACATTGTGGCTCGCCCAGTTGCAGATTCCTCCTCCAAGGGAATAGCTGGAATTTATCGCATTGCCTGATATGCTGGAATTGTAGATTACCATAATTCCGCTGTAATCGTAAATTGCTCCTCCGCTGCCGTAGGTACCATTGACAGTGTTGTTTATAAATCTGGAATTTAGAATTGTCATTTCGCCCATGTCATTGAAAACAGCTCCTGCATAGCTGTCCTGACTTCCTGAAGCGGAATTTCCTTCAAATAATGAATTGTATATCCTCACAAATCCCTTGTCGTTGTAGATTGCTCCTCCGCTTGCAGGATATGTTTTCTGTCCATAGTAGGAGATGTAATCCCTTGCTGTATTGTTTATGAATTTTACATTTACAAAATTCACCGCACTCTGGTTTATGTAGACGGCTCCTCCATAATAGGAACTGCCTCTTGCAAATGTCAGATTTACAAAATTAACAAGGGGGCTTATAGCATAATAGCTCAGCGGAGGGCTAATGAGAAACATTTCATATTCATCATTTCCACTAATTATTGTATTTGCGGTGCTTTCACCAATTATATTGAGGTTCTTGTTTAGTGTCATCTTTTTTGAAATGACATATGTTCCATCATATAAAAAGATATTAGTTTTTGTGTTTGAACTGTCTATGAATAAGTTATAGGCCGCATTGATGGTTTTAAATGGTTTCAACTGGGTTCCAAGCTCCTCATCTCCATCATAATTGGAATTGACATAGATTGTGTTTGATTCGGACAGGTTGAAGTCATAGCTGAGCATTTCAGACTTCAGATTGATATAATCGGAATAATCGGAATATATATCTCCTTTCAAGTTTTCACTCTCAGGAGAGGCGATTGAATTTCCCAATTCTCCGTTTTCAGTTTCCTTATCGGTTATGGCCGCACCCAAGTCTCCTGATTTGCCATCGGATTTTTGAGTATGGGTTGAGCATGCCATGCTTTCTGTATTGATGTTATTATTGTCTAAATCCGTTTCATAATCATTCAACGGGGTGCTGATTTTCAAATCAGCTTCATTATTTTCATTCAAATAACTTGCAGAATCATCTATACTTGCAATACTTGCGGAATCATCTGTGCTTGCAAAACTTACCGGTAAAACAAGCAGGATGATTAAGAATAATGAAATAAAAAATAAATATTTTGTTTTCATAAAATTAAACTCCATCTCTTATTATTTTATAAAATATACTTTAATTTTTATAAAATTTTATTATATGATTAGTATTATGTTTTTATTATAAAAAAATATTTACATTTTATTTTAAAAATTTTAAAATATATTTTAATTTTCTATATTTTACTCCGGAAATAAAAGGGGGTATTTTAATCTTAAAATTAAGCAGGTCGTGATTAAATCTTATAGAAATTATAATTCTTCTTTTTGTTAAAATCCGAAATATTTAATTGTTTGCAGCACAAATATTTTATATGGAGAATAAGTATTTTGGCTTTTCATAGTGATATTTATTCTTATTTTCCTTATAAATAGTGTATTATGCTTATTTTTCAATAATTAATGTGTATTTCAATTGAAATTAAATTTTACCTATTCTGGAAATTAATATTATTTGGAAACTTTTAATTTTTTAACTTAGCGTTAAATAGTAAAATTAGGTTTTCATAAACTGGTCTTTAACTAAAAATTCAGGAGCTGTTAATTATGAAAATGCTGATAGATGGAGAGTTCATTGACAAGAATGAACATTATGATGTGATAAATCCATATGATGGTGAACTGATAGACACAATCCCGATAGCAGACAAGGGAGATGTGAATAAGGCAATAGATGCTGCAAGAAAAGCACAAAAGTCATTGAATTGCTTAAGCTCAAAACAAGTATCTGAAAATCTTTTTGATGCATGCGAGGAGCTGTCTTCTTGTGCAGATGAAATCGCCAGCCTTATTGTTCTTGAAGCGGGAAAGCCTTACAAGGCAGCTGTTGCAGAAGTGAACCGTTCCATAGAGACTTTAAGATTCACATCAGAGGAAGCAAAGCGCATTTATGGTGAATCAATACCTTTGGATGCCACAGGCTCTGCTGATGAGCGATTCATGGCATTCACACAAAAAATACCTCTAGGGGTTGTTGCTGCAATCACTCCATTCAATTTTCCAGTTAACCTTGCCCTTCACAAGATTGCTCCAGCTATTGCAGCAAAGAATGCAGTTGTCATGAAGCCTTCCAAGGAAGCTCCTCTTGCAGCTTTGAGACTTGCTGAGATAATCAACAATCATTTTGATGATGGAGTTATAAACGCGGTTACCGGCTACGGCAGTGAAATCGGCGATGCTTTGATTTATTCTCCTGATATTGCCAAGATTTCATTTACAGGAAGCGTGGCTACAGGAATGTATATCGCTTCTCATGCAGCCAGCAAAAAACTTACTCTCGAGCTTGGAGGAAATGACCCCTTGATAGTCCTCGAAGATGCAGATATTGAAAAAGCTGTTGATGAGGCAGTAACAGGGGCTTTTACATTTTCAGGCCAGATATGCTGCGGAGTTAAGAGAATCATTCTGGATAACAAAGTGGCTGATGAATTCATTGACCTCCTGATTGAAAAAACAAGCAGGCTGAAGATTGGAAATCCTATGGATGAGTCTACAGATATTGGTCCTGTGATAAACAAGGAGGCTGCATTGAACATCGAGGAAGTGGTTAATAATTCCATTCGTGATGGAGCCGAGCTTCTGCTTGGAGGCGAGCGCAGAGACTGCATAATAGAGCCTACCATTCTCGATAATGTCAACATGTCCATGGAAGTTGTCGCCTATGAGACATTCGGTCCAGTAGCTCCTATCTTGAGGGTTGAGGGGCTTGATGAGGCAATTGAAGTTGCCAACAACACCCAGTATGGATTGCAGGCCGGAGTATTTACAGAAAATGTTCACAGCGCTTTAAGATGTGCAAATGAGATTGAAGCAGGTACCGTATATGTCAACAAAGCTCCATCTTATAGGGTGGACAGCATGCCATTTGGAGGATTCAAGTCAAGCGGCACAGGCAAGGAAGGAATCAAGTATGCTATTGAAGACATGTGCAGAACCAAGTTGATTGCCTTCAATCGTAATTAAGTATGGTTTTTGTGGTTAAACAACAAATAAATTTGTTTTATAACTTTCCTGATTTTAGAAAGTATTAATTAAAAGAATGAATAAAATAAGAAACAAAGAGAAAGAGGGATTGTTTTGTGGGATACTGCTAAGGATTATAGAATTTTAATAGCCATCAAGGCTCGTGAATTATTCCTCAGAACCGTTGAAACAGGAAGTTTTAGGGGAAACTGGAATAAAAGGGCCACAATTGATGAAGCCAAGATGATGGAATCAGACCTGCAGTCATTGCTTTACTGCTATCTTGAAGGACCAGCTCTTGCAAACTGCGAGGATGTCGACAAGCTCGAGGACAAGACTCATAAGATCATTGAATTCCTAGGCGGCGACGGATGGAATCATACATTCAAGAATAATGCTCCAAAGGATGAGCGTGAAAAAACAGAAGAAAACATTGCCAAGGTCAAGTTCTTCCTCGAGACATTCCTAGGTCTTAGAAACCGCTTTAAATTCGGAGCTATAGATGACCCGATAATCGGTATAGATGTCAAGGTTGGAGAAGTCATGAGCGTTTCCAAACACCCTGATGCTGATGCTTTAATGATCTGCAATGTCAATGTTGGAAGCCGTGCCCTTCAGGTAGTAACCAATGACTTGAATGTCAAGGAAGGCAATCATGTAGGTGTTTCCCTGCTTCCTCCAGCTACTTTCATGGGAATAGTCAGTGAAGGAATGTTTCTGGGAGTTAATGGTGTTATTTTAAAGGATGTAAATGGTGATTTGGGAGGCATGCCAAGTGGCATTCCGATGGAATCATTAAATGAAACCAAAAACATGATTGAAGCCTTTTTGAAATGATGAAATTTTACTTTTCGTTTTTTAAACAATAAGCTAGATTTATTTAAAATGGCTTTTTAGCATTTTTATAATAATAATTTTTAATTAAATTATTATTCATTACTTTTTTTAATATCAAAACATTATTTGGCTTTAATTTTTTATTTTAGGTTTTATTCTTATTTTTTGAATATGTTTCTTTATTAAAAATTGATATTTTATATGTTTGATGTTGATTTTTTTAGCAATATATAATTTCATCCAATTTTTTTTATTATTTTTTAATTTAATCTATGATTTTTTACTCTTTTTTGTCGCAAATTAATAATAAAGTATTTATATCATTAATTATACATTTAATAGTAATAAGCTTATTTAATGTTTAATTTCGTAATTTATGATAAATTTTGGTTAAAATTTTATAAATGTCTTAATTTATAATTGTAATTAAATATTTAATTATTTGTAAGCTAGTTAATATAAATTAAAAGATTTATGAAAAGTTTTTGTGATTTATTTTTTATGGGTGAATAAAATGGTGGAAGTATCATCACTATATGACTTAGACATATATACATTAGCAGGCCAATATGTTGGCCAAGTACATGATGTAGTTCTTAACATCAGATATGGAACTATTTCTAGACTTCAAGTAAAAGCATTAGAACCTGAAAGACCAAATGCTGGAATTAGAGACATTTTCACAAGAGGTTTCCAATTTGTTCCTGACGAACAAGAAGGCAGAGGTTTCCAAGAAGGCTTACTTACCATAGAATTCGATAGAGTAACTGCTATTGGAGACATCATGTTAATTGATCCTCATGATTTAAAGAGAAACAAACCTCCTGTAGCAAGAGAGGAAATGACAATTCGTCCTAAGGTAGAAGCTCCTAGACAAATACCTAATGAAGTTCCTAGAGAAGCTCCAAAACCTAAAGAACAATAAATTAGCTAATTCATTTTAGCTATTTTTTTACTTTTTTTAATAATTTTTTCATATTTATTCTATTTCTACTGTTTTTATTTTATATTGCATTGCATATTTTCTACTTTTTTTTTATCTTAATTTATATTGATTTTTTCTACTTTTTTATCTTAGATTTTTAATAGCTTTTTTGTGTCTGCTATTTTTAAATTTCTTTCTAATTTTTTGAATAAATATATATAATTTAAAATTTAATTTTATATATAAGAAAATAGTTTTAACGACTTAATTATTTGATAATTGAGAAGTTTATCCAATTTGATTGGAGAAGTGAATCAATGGTTTTTTAATTAAGAAATTATTTTTGTTATTTTTATAATTAAAGAAGTATATTTAATTATTTTTAATTGAAGAAGTGTATTTGATTATTTTATAATTTAGAAATAATTTGCATTATTATCTAAAATTATTTTCAAACTATATTTAAACTATTTTTAGAGGTGTTTTAATGGATATAGGAATTGTTGGATGTGGCGCTATTGCTAATATGATAGTAAGCAAATTCATATCTGATGATGATGGAATAAAAATCAAATATTTCTTTGATACTGATATGGAAAGAGCTGAAAACCTTGCGGTTTTAGCTGATGGCGTGGCAGTTTTAAAATTGGAAGACATGCTCCCTCATGTTGATTTGGTTCTGGAGGCAGCTTCTCCAAATGCCTTGAAATCAATAGCCCTTGGTATACTGGGCAGTGGAACAGATTTGATGGCCATGAGTGTTGGAGCATTGATGGATGCTGACTTCAGGCATGATGTTTACAATACTGCAAAAGAACATGATGCCAATGTTTATGCCCCTACAGGTGCTATTGTCGGTATTGATGGAATCAAGGCCGCAGCCATGGGCGAGATTTATGAAGCCCGCCTCACTACAAGAAAATCTCCAAAGTCACTGGGACGAGATGTGGAAAAAGAGGAGATATTGTTTGAAGGAAAGGCATCTGAAGCTGTCAAGGAGTTTCCAGTAAATATTAATGTGGCAGCTACTTTAAGCATTGCATGTCATATGGATATTGATGTCAAGATTATTGTTGATCCCAAGGTGGATAGGAACCAGCATGAGGTTTATGTTCGCGGAGAATTCGGCGAGTTTAAAACATGTTCCATGAACCTGCCTTCAAAGGCAAATCCAAAGACTAGTCAGATGGCGGCATATTCTGCAATCAGACTTCTGGAATCATTTGGTGATAATTTCCACATTGGCACATGATTGGTATTTTGTTAAAATTTAATATTTGTTAGTTTAAAATTCAATTTATGTACTTGAAATTTTAAATTTTATTTATTTGGTGTTGAAGTTTAGAATTTAAGATTTTTATTTAGTTTGAAATTTAATTTTCTAAAGGTTTTTAAGTCATAAGGTGGTAATATGAAAGATTATGAGATTTACTCTACAATGAAAGTTCCAAAAAACTCAAACATTATTTTGCGTTTGGATGGTCGTAAATTTCATAGCCTGGCCAAGCATTTGAATCTTGAAAAGCCTTATGATTATAACTTTTCCACTTTGATGAGCGAAGTTGCTAAAGACATATTTGATGAATTTTCTCCATTGTTTGTCTACACTTTCTCAGATGAAATAAGCATTCTCTTATCTGAAATCCCATTTTTGGGACGCATTGAGAAATTGAATTCAGTCTTTGCATCTCTTGCAGGAGGTTCTTTCACCTATCACTTGTTGAATGATTGCAAAGATCTCTTTGATTTTGATTTGAATGATGATGTATTGTTCCCGATTTCATTTGATTCTCGCGTGATTCCTATTAATAAGGAAGACATTCCAAATTATTTTAAATGGAGACAGGATGAAGCTTGGAGAAATTGCATAAATGCCTATGGAATATGGGCTTTGAATCAGGAATATTCATCAAGTGAGGCAACAGAAAAGATTAAAGGTTTAAAATCAAAGGATATTCACGACCTGCTATTTGAAAGAGGAATTAATTTAAATGATGTTGATACTTGGAAAAAACGTGGAATAGGCATTTATAAAAAATCCAGGGAAATAGAAGGATTCAATCCTTTGAAAAAGGAAAAAACCATTTCCAGCCGTTTGGATTTATATGTTGATTATGAATTGGACTTATTCGATGAAAAATTCTTTTCAAATCTTTTAAAGGATGATAAATGAGGTATTTTGATGGGTTTCAAAGGTCTTGTTAAATCATTAAGCATTGATAAAACTTATGATAAGGTGATTGTTGACTCAGGAGTTATTGACTCTGCAGTTTATTATTCAAAAAAATCATTTCCTCATGAGTTTCTTGCGCTTTTTGATGGTAAAATTGAAGACAATACTCTCTATATTACAAGTATGATTTTTTTAGGAGGAGAGAGGTCTAATACAAGCGCGTCTTTTAACGAATGGAATATTCCTCCGTCACAAGCCATTTATGGTTCAATTCATTCACATCCAGGCATAAACACTGCATATCCATCAGATGCGGACCTTGTCACATTTGCAAAATTCGGTTCTTTTCACATCATCGTATGTGAGCCTTATTCACTTGAGACAATGAATGCATATGATGCCTATGGAAATTCTACTGTTTTTGAAGTGGATGATTTAGTGGACAATTATGATGAAGCGGTTTTAAAAGATCTGGAAGAAATCAGGGATTCCATGGATAATGAAGGAGAGTTTAAGGCTTCATTTTTCGATTTGGAAAAGGATGTCTCTGATTTTCAAGATGATGCTGAGAAAAGAAACAAGTACTCCCATGAATTTGATGAAGACTATTTGGATGATATCACATCCGCTAGAGGTCTTGATATTTCTGTAGATGAAGCCATGATGCTGCATGAGTCAAGAGGGCCATATTCTGCCAATTTTTCTCAAGATGAGATTGAAAATTTCTACAATCCTCCGGAGATTAGAATCGGAGGGGAACGCATCAATGGTCAAAGCAGTGATTTAAGCATTATCATAGAGTTCAGAGATGGAAAACCTGTTTTAAAAAATTACACCAATAAAAAGAAATACAAATACGATGATAAAGATGAAAAATAGTTATTTTTAGTTTTTACTTTTTTTAGTATCTTGGTGTTTTTTTCTTTTTTTATTAAGTTTTATTTCAGTGTTTTTTAATTAAAAATTTTTTAAGTGTTTTTTAATTAATTAACCGAATAATATTTTTTTTTAATTGGAAAAATAGTTTTTTTAATAAATTAATTTTAAAAAGCAGTTAAAATTTAAAAAAATAAAAAAAAGTATTAGAATTCAATGAATTCTAATTAATTATAAAAGATTTATTCCTGTAGCATCTTTAACTTGGTCTAATTCTTTGACCTTGTTGGTAACATCAGGGGTGGCTTCAGTATCCAAGGTGAGAACCATGATTGCTTCTCCGCCTGTGATGTCTCTTCCAACCTGCATGATGCCGATGTTGATTTTTTCCTGGCCGAATATTGTTCCGATAGCGCCGATGCTTCCTGGAATGTCCTTGTATTTGGCAATGAACATGTATCCTTCTGGTTTTACGTCCACTTTGTATCCATTGATTTTGGTAATGGTTACTTCATGAAGGAAAGTACCTTCAACTGAGGATACTCCTTTTTCAGTTATTGCTTTAACTTCAATTAATGTTTCATAGCCATCGCTTTCTTCAGCTTCAGCTTCTTTAATGGTAATGCCTCTGGATTCAGCTACGGAAGTAGCGTTTACAGCACTTACCGGACTTTCAGTGATAGGATTCAATACTCCTTGGAGAATGGTTCTCTTGAAGAGCTCCTTGTTTTGAAGTTTTGTGATTTCTCCCTTGTATGTGATATTTAATTCTTTAATAGGGTTCTTTTTAACATACTGGGTCAGGAAGCTTCCTAATTTTTCACAAACTTCCAGATATTCAGTGGTTTGACTGAATCCGCTAGTATCAATACGAGGCATATTGATGATGTTGTTAGGAGTGTTTCCTTCGAAACAGTCTATTACTTCATTTGCTACGATGACAGCTGCTGCCGCTTGAGCTTCTTTTGTGGAAGCTGCAATGTGAGGTGTGCAGACTATGTTGTCAAGTTCGAACAATTTATTTTCCTTTGCAGGCTCGTCTTCATATACGTCAAGTCCTGCACCAGAGATTTCTCCTTCTTTTAAGGCGGTATATAATGCATCTTCATCAATAACTCCGCCACGAGCAGCATTGAAGATGAGGGCTGTGTCCTTCATGATTTTGAATTCTTCGGTGGAAATTGAGTGTCTGGTTTCTTCAGTTAAAGGAACGTGGATTGTAATGATGTCTGCTCTTTTCAATACATCATCCTGTTCTTCATATAATTTCACTCCCATGTCTTCTGCAACATGAGGTGGCAGGTAAGGGTCATATGCAATAGCATCCATTTCAAAAGCCTGGCATCTTTTAACTACCTGGGATCCGATTCTTCCCATACCAATTACTCCAAGGGTCTTGCCTTTAAGCTCCATACCCATGAATCGTTTCTTCTCCCATTTTCCAGCTTTTGTTGATTCGTCAGCAACTGCGATTTTGCGGATAGCTGATAATATCAGTCCCATGGTATGTTCTGCTACGGTAATGGTTGTGGATTCAGGCGCGTTGACTACCATGATACCTTTTTCAGTAGCTGCTGCCACATCGATGTTGTCCACACCTACGCCTGCTCTTGCTATGATTTTCAGGTTTTCCGCCTTTTCGATAACCTCTTTGGTTACCTTAGTTCTGCTTCTAACAAGAATAGCGTCATATTCGTTTATAGTTTCGAGTAATTCTTCAGGAGTGATGCTGGTATCCACTACAACATCACAGACTTTTTGTAATTTTTCAATACCTTTTTCATTTAATGAATCAGCAACAAGGGCTTTCATCTTCTCACCATTTGTTTTTTTAATAATTAGTAATTTTTAAGAATAAAATATCTGTAGTAAGTGATTCTAAGCGTTCTTAGTTTTTATGAAATTCTTTATTTTACTAAGATGTCCTTAGATAGTGATTATAAATCTAGATACTTCATAATAATATTATTTATGAGTAATCTATTATTTAATAATTGTTATATTTTATAAAAATTTTTTTTCAATTGTTCATTTGACTATTTTTGTAGCATAATTTTTTTGTTTACTTTACAAATTTTTAAATAATTTTAAATAAAAATATAGGAATGAAATAAAGTTTTAAAAGTGATTTTATGAATTTTATTAAAGAGATTCCAGCTATGCGATGGAAAGAGGGAAAATATGAGGAAGTAATGGAAAAGACAGTTCAAGACGAAAACATTGTTTTTCACATAGATGACCTTCCTCCACGTAAGTTTTCCACATATCCTGAAGATTTGGATGATTTTGCTGTTGGCTATTGTCTGGGCGACGGCCTTGTAAAATCTGTTGATGATATAGAACGCATTGAAATCGATGGAAAGAATGTTGTGGTTAAAACCAAGCTTTCCCATAAGGCGCATGTGGAAATTGAAAGCGAGTCTGATATTCTAGGTTATCAAAGCGTAATGTCTGACAGTGCAGGGGGTTGGAGGTCTGAACTTAAGAATATTCAGCCTATTGGCTCTGATTTGACTGTCAAAGCAAGCGACATAATAGAAAACATGAAAAGATTGACAGCTAAAGCTAGCATCTGGCAGGAAACTGGAAGCGTTCATGTAGCTCAGCTGGTTTATAAAGACCAATTCATTACCCGTGAGGATGTAAGCCGTCATGTAGCTGTTGATAAGGTAATCGGAGCCGCCGCCAAGGCCGGTTTTGACTTATCACGTTCATATGTCTGCTATAGTGGCAGAATGCCTGCGGACATGCTTATAAAGATTGTCCGGGTTGGCATTCCTATTTTAGTGTCAAATGCGGCTCCTGCAGGTTCAGGTTATGAAATAGCTAAAAAAGGCAATATCACAATGGTTGGATTTGTACGGGACAATCGTTTTAATTTGTATAATGCTTATGAGAGGATTGAACTGGATAAATAGTTTTTAATGATTTTTAAATCTTTTAATATTGGGGGATTCTTATGGAAAAAAGAGTTCTGGCCATGTTGATCGGATTGATAATTGTTTTGGCAGCTGTTTTTGCAGTATACGTTTCTTACCCGGAAGAGGCAGATTCAAAGGACAAGGTCATATTGAATGCATCCACTGAAGGACCTCTGAGCCTTGAAAGCGTGGTTGAGGATATTAAAAAATATTCTTATTATGAGGGGTATGATAATGAAACCCTTGAATGGATGGAATCCCTTGGATCTAAAAGCGTTTTCCACTCTGAAGGCGCCATAATAGTAATGGATTCCCAGGATGCTCGAAAACTGCATTCGGAATATGTTACAGATGCTTATATCACACAAACATTCTCATGCAATATTCTCGAGAATAGAACATTGGTGGATGCTAATCATACTGTATATGTGCTGCATGTGGATAATGTGGAATATTTAGGTCAGGAAATTCATTTTCTGCAAGGAGCGTAAACTTGATTTTTTAAAATTTTTTAACTAATTTATTTTTAAATTCTTTTTCTAGTATTTTTTTAAATTATTTTTATTGTATTTGTTTTTTTTTTCAATAACCAATATTAAATTAATTTTTTGTATATATTTTTTCCATAACCAATATTTTAAATAAATTATTAAACAAACTATGTTTAATTAAATCAATTGCTTAAGGTGTTATTATTTTTAATGAAGATTTTGAATTTAAAGGAAAACACATTTCTCCTGTAATATTGGGAAATGCTCCATTTTTAGCTGATTCCTATTTTGGTCACAGGACTCGTCTGTACAACCTCGATTTGCTTAGAAATCCAAACAATGTTTCAAAAATCATAGAAAAATCCTATGAATGTGGTGTTAGAAGTATTAATCTAGCTAATTTTGGAAGTGTATGCGAGGCATTTGACATCGCCTGTGAAAATGGTGTTGAAATGCAGGTCGTATCCACCCTTGGAAAGACTGACATGAATTATGTCATGCCAAATTACAAGCAGGCAAGAGAAGAAGCCACAATCGATGAGGACATTGAGAAATTATCACAATATGATAATGCAGTAATGCTTATTGACGAGTTTTTGGTGGATGATTATGATTGGGATTTTTTGATGGGCATTTTGGATAAGATCAATGATACTGGAATTTCAGCAGGATTAATCACTTCTTTTCCGTTTAAAACTTCTCAAAAACTTTTAGAATCTCCTCTTGTTGAAGATAAGGGATTATTTGACTATTATATGATTCCTGTAAACAAAGTAGCTTATATGATGGATTGTCCTCAATTTTTAGATGATGAAAAGGACCAATTGGCTCTCATGCTTAAGGAGCTGGATAAGAAAGTGATTATCAATAAGATACTTGCCGTTGGTATTCAAAGGCCTCAGGAAGCTTTTGAATTCTTAAAGACTTTGGACTATGCAGATATGGTGGCTATTGGAATAGCATCCGAGCATGAAGCTGAAGAGACCTTTGGCGTATTGAATAAGATGTAAAAAAAGTATTAGTATTTCACTATTTTTTAAATTAAAAAAATAATAGTTTTTAACTATTATTTTACTTATTTTTTTAATGTTAGAACTATATTTGGCAGTTGTTTTCCCTAGATTATTTCCTTTTTGTCATTAAAATTGCATTTAGCACTATTAAAATAGCTGCTGCTACTGCAAGAATGATTAATAGTGGGTTTAACTTGTTTGTAAAAAGAGTGATTAAAACTACTAAGATAATGCCTACTGCCATCAAAATCATGATTTGTTTTATAGTTAATTCCATTTTATCGATTCCTTTTTAATTTCCTGGAAAATTTTGCTTCTAAATTTTTTTAAAAAATCATTTTTGAAAAAGGATGTTCACTATTCTTTAGAATCATGTGTTCTTTCTTTCCTTAATCAATTTTAAAAACTCATCAGAATGGTCAAATTCCTTCATTTCCCAGGATTTAATAACGGGAATGCCATCTATCGCATCCTGGATCTTGTCATCTTTCAATATGAAGAATGAGTCTGTTGAAGTAACAAGCGCTAAATCCTTAAGGCTTACAGCCATTTTCTTCAATGTTTTTATGTTCTCTTCATTTTGAACATTGATATTTCCAATCAACGGATTCTTATTGTCCTTTTTTGTAGCTATTTCTGCCTTTGCAAGTGCGTCAAATGGGCTTTTATTAGTGGATACAACTCCAAATCCCAGTTTGGCCAGGTCTTTAGCATTGCTTCCAAGGCTTTTGCTCAAGTCGGTTTTATCCGCTTTCAGTTTAATGTCCTGGTTGTAAGGCTCGAATAAATCGATATCCAGAGTGATTTTAGTATTCAATATCTCTTCTAAAGCCATGGCTGTTTCCGTATTGGCTCTGACAATTCCATTTTCGTACTTGTACATTGTAGCTCTGGATACATGTGCAAGGTCTGCCAGATCCTTTAATGAAAGGGAATATTCCTCCCTGTATTCTCTCAATACATTTCCGTTGATTTTGACATAATATCCTCCACGGTCTGCCAGTATCTCAGGGTATTCGTCATAGACAATCATGTTCTTCAATGTTTCAAGGCCAATGGCAGGCAAACCATGCCTTTCATAAACAACATCCTCTTCAAGGATATGGTTTTTGGATTTCATGCCTACAATGATTGGAGAAGCCAGGAAAACTTTTGAAATCTGCCTTATCTCTTCGGCATGTGCTTCATTTAGAGTATCAATATTCACAAGGGCTTTCAAAAGCAAAATAAGCAATTTTTTACGAGCTACCAAATCGAAACAACTGTGGTCATATATGTTGGAAGTTTCAAAGCCCTCCTTGTTTAATAATTGATATATGTTTTGCAAAAGCTGATTTCGATTTTGTATTGGCATTTTAATACCTCGCAATTTTTAATAATTATGACTTATATAATAATATATGTTTAAATAATATAAAATTGACTATTTAATTTTCACTTTTGTAAGTGATTGAATTTTTAGGAAACTGTTTGATTATTTATTTTTCACTTGTTAGTGATTGAATTTTTAGGAAACTGATCATATGGATTATTTTTATATAGGTATTGACGATACAGACTCTCCGGATGGAATGTGTACAACTTATCTGGCATCAAGCATTCTAAACGAATTTGAAAGGAATGCAATAGAAATCGAAGACTTTCCTCGACTTATTCGTTTAAATCCATTTGCTCCATTTAAAACAAGGGGAAATGGGGGAGTATCTTTTAAATTAAGCCTGGACCAAGACATTGCTCTTGCCAAGGAAATAGTTCTGGACTATGTGTCCCGCTTGTCAATGTTTGATTGTGAAAATACCAATCCCGGAGTTGTTTTTTATAAAGGAGAAATCACTCCATCAATGGTTGACTATTCTCTTAAAGCTATTTATTCCATTATTTCAATAGAAGAGGCTGAAGAGTTTGCAGGTGAAATAGGCGCCGAGATTCACAAGTTTAAAAAAGGCAGGGGAATCATAGGATCCATTGCTGCAATTTCATGTCCTCTTGAGGATTATACTTATGAGCTTCTTGCATACCGTGAAAGTGAAAAATTCGGACAGTTGAGAAAAATTGATTATGATTCAGTTTATGAAATGGATAAGGAGACTTTTCCTGAAACTTTTGAAAACATTGACGGCAAATATTTGGCAATCGAGCCGAAAACACCTTGTCCTGTTTTATATGGAATAAGAGCCAATAATCCGGAAGTTCTGAAAAAGGCTTATGACATGGTTGTTCCAAATGAGAACATAGCTGATTTTCAAATCTTCAAGACCAATCAACATACTGACATGCATATCCAGGATGTCGAATGCATAGCTGATATGAAGCAGTATTCATGCTATAAGATACGTGGCGAAGTGAAGGATAAGCCTCACGTAATTGAAGGAGGGCATATGTTTTTCACCCTATTTGACGAATCTTCAGAGATTGAATGTGCTGCATATGAGCCTACAAAATCCTTTAGAAAGACGGTTTCAAAATTATCAGCTGGGGATGTTGTGGAATTGTATGGAGGAATCGGTAGGGAGAACACTTTCAATATCGAGAAATTCCAAGTAATTGATTTGAATGATGTTGTTTATAAGAATCCTATTTGCCAGTGCGGCAAGAGAATGACTTCTGCTGGACGAAATAAGGGATTTAAATGCAAGCATTGTGGTAAGACCATTAAATCTGATGAGAAAATCAAGGAACATGTTAAACGTGATTTGACAGAGGGTATGTTCTATGAAACTCCTGTATCTGCTCGAAGACACTTGGCAAAGCCTTTAATTCGCATGAATCTGGATTGATTTTTTATTTTTAACATTTAATTCCTATCAGATTTTCGACCCTATATTTTCTTTTTAATTTGTTTTATTGATTTTTAAAATCAATTTTTTTTAATTTATTTCATTCGGTTTTTTTTTAATCAATTTTTTATTTAATTTTTTTTTCATGATTGCTGCAATTTAGTTCACATTTTGTGTAGTTTCATATTTAATTGTCAACTATTTTTTTTAGATTGTTTTTTTCAAATATTTTTTCACTTGAATTTTTAGTTATTTTTGTTCTTATTTTATGAACTTAAATTTTTATTTCATATTTTTCCAAATTATTTGATTTTTATTTAAAGTCTTTTTAGTCCTTATTTTCCTTTTTTATAATTTTTCAGCCAGTTAAATTTTTCAATTATTTTTATTCTCATTTTGTGAAATTTTTAAAGCAAAATAGATTGATTTATAAATGTTGAATTATTAATTAATTTTATAAATAATTTTTTTAACTTTAAATTTTGACTTAATTTTAATTTTTTTATTAAGGAGTGGAAGGTTATTATAGAAGATCAAGATAATTCCAAGAACTATGACATTTATGATGACGATGACTATGACATCTTTGAAAATGATGAAAACCAGCATCAGTCAATAATTGACAAGTATGGGGAGATCGCTACTTTTCCAGAAGAACACCCTTTTAGGGATAAAACAGATAGGGCGATTAAGAAACGGCCTCCATGGAGAGAGTACCGTTTACACCTTGTTGTTCTCATCATTGTCGTCATTTCAGAATTGATTGGTACAAGAGAGTTTCATGTGCCTCCAACATTGATAATTTTAACCATGCCTTTGCTTTATGCAATGCTTTTAGGCTTGGGTCTCTTTTTAATGAAACCTATCAAGATATTCGGCCGTGAGTTCGACCTGGTGGGCAGACGCCAGTCCAAGGTGGCTCAAGGTGCCATGCTTGTATTCATAGGACCTCTCATTGCAAAGCTTGCAGTGTCAAGCGGACAGTCTATAGGCGTTATTTTTCAGGTAGGTCCGGCGCTTTTGCTTCAGGAGCTTGGTAATCTAGGTACTGTATTCTTTGCATTGCCAATTGCTTTACTTCTCGGATTCAAGCGTGAGACCATAGGTATGACAAGTTCCATTTGTCGTGAGCCTAACTTGGGAGTAGTTATAGATAAATACGGCTTTGATTCACCTGAAGCCCGTGGAGTGCTTGCAATTTTTGTAATCGGAACCATGATAGGTACTATTTACATCAGTTTCCTTGCAAGCGTGCTTATTTCACTTGACATATTGCATCCATATGCATTTGCAATGGCAAGCGGAATCGGAAGTGCGAGTATGAACGCGGCTGCAATTTCTCCATTGGTATACATGTTTCCAGCTATGAAAACAGATCTCATGGCATTTGCAGGCAGCAGTAATCTTATTTCATTCTGTTTTGGAGTGTATGAATGTATTTTCCTTTCATTGCCACTTACAGAATTCCTGTATGGTCGTCTTGAACCTATACTGGGAAGATCTAGTGGGGAAGAGAATGAATCAGATTTGAATGAGGGGGAGATGTAGAATGGCTTTTGAAAACAGTAATGACAATCCTGCAGCAATTTCCAAGACTAAAATTTTCAGATGGTCTGTATTTTTGCTCATATTCTCTGTAATCGTGGTTATAGGAAATCATATTGCCGGTTATGACGCAGGGTATCCTATTTACGAACCTCTAATTGGAATGCTAATATTATGTGCAATGACATTGGCGGGAATGATTCTGGAGCGTATGATACCTCACAATATTTCCTCCATTATTTATATAAGCATAATCGGATTGGTTTTATCACTGCCGGGCATGCCGACTTCAGAGTTTATTGTTTACTATGTTTCACAAATAGACCTTACTGTAATCTGTACTGTTTTCCTGGCTTATGTTGGTATTGCAGTTGGTAAAGACTGGGATAAATTCAAAAAGATAGGCTGGAAGGGTGTTGTGATTACCATGTTTGTAATTACAGGTACCTATGTATGTTCTGCAGTAATTGCGGATATTGTGTTGATAGCAACCGGCATGATTTAAGTATTTTTTAATACTTTTTTTCTTTTTTTTTTTAAATGATTTTTTCATGTTTAAATGGTTTTTCTTTTTTTCACAATCTCTAATATTTCACATTATGAATAACAATTTATCCATTTTCTTCTTAAATATTAAAATTATATATCATTAAAATCAAAGTAAATATATAAAAGAAATAATCTTGTGTTATTATGATAATTAATGACTTGTCTCGGTTTTTAGTTGATTTAAAATATGAGAATATTCCAAAAGATGCTAAATCTAAGGTGAAACTATGCTTTTTGGATTATCTTGCAGTATACAACAGGGGTTTAAAGACTGAGAATTCCAAAATAGCTCTCTCAACAATATTGAGCTTGTATCCTAATGAATTGGACATGCTGAACAGGGGATTGATAAGCGGAATCGCATCCCACAGCCTGGATCTTGACGACGGCCACAGGCTAGCCCATCTGCATCCGGGTACTGTTGTTTTTTCAACCGTGCTGGCCATTGTCTGTGATGATATTCTAAAAGGCAGCGGCTTGAATGTCACAACAAAACAATTTTTCGAGGCTGTTGTAGGAGCATATGAAGTTGCAATTGTTCTTGGTAAAATGCTGAATCCAGATCATAGGAACAAGGGATTCCACAGCACTGGAACAATAGGAACCATTGCAGCAGCTGCTTGTGCCTCCAAACTCCTGGATTTGAATTTGGAAGACACTATCAATTGTCTGGGTCTTGCTACAACCCAGTCTGCAGGATTGCTCGAAGCAGACCATGCAGGCACAATGGGCAAGACATTGCATGCCGGCAAGGCAGTATACAACGGATTGCTTTCAGCATTTCTCGCTAAGAATGGTTTTACCGGTGGAGAGTCCATCTTTGATGGTGAAGAGGGTTTCATTAAAGCAATGATGGATGAAACAGACTTTGTTTATCAAGATGTTGTTGAAGAATTTCTGGAGGAGAATCTCGGCCGTTTCCATATAAGAAGCGTGTATCTTAAAAAATATCCATTTTGCAGGCATATCCACTCAGCTATTGACTCAACTTTGTTTTTAAAGAAATATCTGGATAATCTGCATCTCGATATTGAGGTTATAAAAGAAATAAAAGTGGAAACTTATCAAATTGCATCTGAACATGATAATTTCAATCCGACAAACATGGAGGAGCTCAAACAGTCTCTTCCACTTGCAATAGCCATTGCTCTTGTTTGCAATGAGCCAGGTCTCGATGTAATTGAAGAATTGATTGACTGCGGATTGTTTGAAGAGGCGGATAATTTCATAAGCCTTGATGAGCGTTCCATTGAAGTTCGAAAGATTCGGGATGTTCTCTCTAGGATTACAATTTATTATAATAACGTATTGGATGACATGACTCCTGACAAGAGACCTTCCAAGGTTAGTTTCATATTGGATGAAAGTTTTGACAAGGATGTATTAACCCATACGACCATGTATCCTTTAGGTGAAAGTGAAAATCCTCTTGATTATGATGATATCCTCGAGAAATTCAAATCATTAAATCCTCATTATGACTTGGAGAGATTAAAAATAATCGAGGATATGGAGTATTTCTCTTTGAATAATATTTTTTCAACTATAGGTTTAATCTAGTTATTGTGTAAAAGGTTTTATTAGGAAGTAATAGAAGATAATTTCATATTTTAATTTGTTTTAAGTGATTTTTATGATGGATGATACTAAAAAATCATTGGAGAAATTGGGAATTAATGAAGTCGGTTCCGATTTTGTCTCATCTAAACGATTTGAAGATGGAGGGCAATTCAGATTTGAAGTTCCCGGAATACAGGGGCCAAGTGCTCTTGAATCCTTGCTTTCAGCATGTGATGATTTTGATTTGGAAATTCAAAGGGCTACCCAGACAAAGGGGATAATGTTTTTGCTCGACAGTGAAATCGAGGAAATGGTGGATCTCTCATCAGATATCCAATTGTTCTTAGCGGTTGGTCCGAGAGCTACTTATGATACAAGCGCCAGTGTTCAAACTCCTGAAGGAAAACGCATAGGATATCGCTTGAGAGGCTACGACAATCTCGTTTATGCGATTGAAGATGTCAAGCGTGCAGTTGATCTTGGAGTTCGCGGAATTTTATTATATGATGAAGGTTTGTTGTATGTGCTCTCTAAAATGCGTGCAGAGGGAGAACTGCCTCCTGATTTGAAATTCAAACTATCTGCTCATGCAGGCTGTTCCAATCCTGCTTCTGCTCGTTTATTTGAATGCATTGGACTTGATTCTCTAAATCCGGTACGGGATTTGCAGATTCCGATGCTCGCATCCCTCAGGCAGGCTATTGATATTCCAATCGATATCCATACTGAAAATCCAAAGTCTACCGGTGGTTTCATACGTCATTACGAGGTTCCTGAAATGATTAAGGTGGCTAGTCCGGTTTACTTGAAAACAGGAGGCTCTGTTGCAAAGCATCACAGCTGGGATACTACTGATAAGGAAGCTCGCCAAAGAGCAAAGCAGGTAGCCCTTGTGAGAGACCTGATTGAAAGGTTTTATCCAGAGGCTAAACAGAGTAAATTGTAGTTTGATGGAGTATAATAATTATAGTTTTTATGAAAAGTGATTTTTTTATCATTTTAAAACAGGTGCTATGATGGACTTGATAGAGAAGACTCGAGATGCAGTGGTTCATGCTGGAACAACCTTCAGCGAAGACAGGCTTCGTGCATACAAGCGAGCTCTTGAAATTGAAGAGGGGGGTGGCAATGCAGTATGGGCTTTGGAGCAGATGATAGCCAATTCAAATGTCGCAGCAAGTGAGGGCTTTCCATTGTGTGATGATACTGGAATTCCCCATGTCCTTCTTGAAATTGGAGAGGGTCGTGAATTAGACCCTAATTTCTTCAAGGATATTGAACGTGGAATTGCAGAAGGCTTGTCAAAGCTTCCAGGAAGGCCGATGGCCGTTCGTGATAATGATATCGAGCAAAAAAACGGCTTATATGAGGAATCTTCCATGGTCAGGCCGGTTTCTTTTTTAATCGAGTCCGATGACGGTTCCACTTATTCAGGTGCAGTTGATGATGATGAGATAAATGTCCATGTTCTGCTTCAAGGCGGAGGTCCTGAAATAAGGGCCAGAACATACAGGGTATATCATAAAAGGTCTAGGGATATTGTATTCGGCCAAGCCATTTCATGGCTTGAGGACTCACTTCAAATGCTTGGATGCACCCCTTCAATTCCAGCTATTGGAATTGGAAGAAGTCATTTTGAGGCCACCAGCCTGATGCTGAGGGCCATGGTTCATGGAAGCCTGGATAAGCAGTCAGATATTGAAAAATATGTCACATCCGAGTTGAACAAGACTAATATAGGTCCGCTGGGTCTTGGAGGAAAAACAACTGTTCTTGGCTCTTTTGTTAATATAGGGCCTCAAAGGGCCAGTGGTGTTCGCATAGTGGCTGTTCGCCCCTCTTGTTTTGTAGAGCCGAGGGTGGCAAGCTTTAAAATTTGATATTTTTACAATTTTTATATCTGTTTATTTTAAACAGTAATTTTTAAATAAACTCAAATTAATTATATTTATAAGGTTCGATAAAATGAGTGAAAATCAAAAGCCATATAAGGAAGGGTTTAAATTTCCTGTAAATGAAATCAAGACAAAGATTACTGAAGTTGAGCCTAATCATTTATCTACCAGGGGTTATAATCAGGAAGAGCTTATTTCCAATCTTTCTTATGCGGAAATGGTATTTTTATTATTAAGAGGCAGACTGCCCTCTGCTAAGGAATCCAAACTATTCAATCATATTCTTGTATCATTCTGCGACCATGGAGTTACTCCTCCAAGCACACAATCTGCTAGATTGATAGCGTCATCAGGTGCTGGATTGAATAATGCTGTAGCTGGAGGTTTGCTGTCATTCGGTAAAAATCATGCAGGCGCTATTGAGAAAAGCATGAGATTGCTTCAGAAAGGAATAGCAAGCTTGAATTTAAGAAAAACAGGAAGAGCAGATGAAAATAAAAAAATAGCCAGATTAGCTATTGATATTGTAAATGAATATGAATCACAATCCAAGCGCATTCCAGGCTATGGCCACAGATATCATGATAAGGATCCAAGAGCTGTCAGATTACTGGATCTGGCTATTTTGGAAGGTGCTATTGGTCCGCATACCAAACTCGCCCTTGTGATTGAGAATATTTTATCCGAGAAAAAGGGCATTTGCTTGAATGTGGATGGAGTCAATGCTGGTTTGCTTAGCGATATGGGATTTGCTCCTCAACTGGGTCTTGGAATTTTCATGATTGGAAGGCTCCCTGGTCTGGTTGCTCATGCATATGAGGAAATGCAGGAAGAAGAAAGATTCAGGCGTTTCTGTGATTTGGAAGATATTGTTTATGAAGGATTTAGGAACCGTTCCATGGATGATTAGCTATTTTGAAGAATTGTTTATGAACATGTCTATGGATGATTTGGAAGATATTGTTTATGATGGTTTGATAAAGACCCATAGATTTGATTTTCAATATTAATTTTATTGGAATTTATTAATAGGCATGATTAAATTTAATTAACATGCCCTATAAATTATAGTTGAAGGTTATTCCAGATTTATTTTAAAGGTGAAATAATGGAATTTTTTGATATACTCGAAAAAAGATACAGCATGAGAGGTTTTGAGGACAAGGAAGTTGAAAAGGAAAAATTAGACAAGATTCTTGAAGCTGCACGTCTTGCTCCGACCGGAGTTAATTTCCAGCCTTTCAAAGTTGTTGTCATTGATGTGAAAAAGAATAAGAATGCTTTAAAAAGATTATATCCTGCAGACTGGTTTGTAGAAGCGCCTATTGTTCTTGCTGTAGTGGCTTCTCGTGAAAAATCATGGACTAGAAATTTTGATGGATGGAACATTGCAGAAATAGATGCCACAATTGTGATGACTCATATGATTCTTGCAGCAACCGATCAGGGATTAGATACCTGTTTTATCGGTGCATTCAATCCTGATGAAGCTGTCAAGTTCCTTGACTTGGATGATGAATGGATACCTGTTCTATTTACTCCATTAGGTTATGGAAATGCAGGACCAAGGGATACTCCTAGAAAATCCCTTGATGAATTGGTGATTTACAAATAATTTTTTTGATACGATGAAGCCTAAGATAGTTCATGCAAGAGATAAGAAGGTCATGGATCAGCTCATGGAACTTTTTATTGAATCCAAATATAAAATCCAGTCAAGTGATTGGAATTATGTTCTGCTTAAGAGAAACTACTATGGAAATTATGCCATTCATATTGTTTTTCTCATTATAGCATTGGTTCTTAATGCTTGGGCTATTGTTATCAATGTAATTTATTTCGGATATTCTCTATTTGGAAAGTCCAATGTTGTCTTGATTACCACTGAGACATTGGATGAAAATGGAAATCCTCTTGAATTCGATGATGTTGAAGATATTCAGGTATTTTACAGTCAGGAAACCTGGGACAAGGCGATAGAGTTATCCAAATTGGAATAATAATTGAAATTAAATGTGGGGTTTAAAATGAAATTTACTCAGATGGGATTTGTTTATTTAATGTTTTCAGTACTGCTTGTCATACTTGGTATTTGGGATTTGATAATGATCAAGCCTGTTACCTATGATGTAATTGCAACATCCATTGTTCTCATTGTAATTGGAGCGACTTTAGGTGTTTCATTATTTGTTCAAAGCTGGGTTAAAGCAGCCATATTTGTGGATGGTCTCGTATTTATCGCCACAGGCATAACCTTTTTGTTGGCTCCGTATAATTATGTGTTTATTTTATTTGGAGTCATATTGTTAGTTATTGCAGTTTTAGCCTATATGAAACGTTTGCCTAACTTTCTTTTACGTTTGTTTTATAAAAACTAGTTTAAGTAGTTAAAACTACTTATTTTTATTTTTTTTAAAAGTAGTTTTTTTATATTATTTTTTATATAAACGCTTTTTTGCTGTTTTTTTGGAATTGTTTTTTAAAAAAAGGTTTTTAGCTATTTAATTAAATAGCTAATTATAATTTATTTTTCATAGTCGTCACAACTTGTCATTCCTGAGTTGTCTTTGATGGAACAAACTCCGTCCTGCATTAAAGCACAGGTTTGACAGTTGTGTTCTTCTTCTAAATCAGGGGCTTTGACTATTTGTTGGAGGGACAATGTGAAAATGCCGTTTAAATGTTCTCCATTTGTTTTCTTAGGACCTCTGCCTACGATAGGAGACAAGCTTTTCAAATAGCATGGAATGTCTCCAGTTCCTCCAATATCAACTTTGATATGCTCATAAGTCTTGAAATTGCTGAAAAATTCCGCTCCTTCTTTTAATATGTCCTGAGGAGCTTCGAATCTGAATATCAGCATTTTATTTTCCAAAGAGGTTAATTGGACATATTTGTCATCAAAAATAAACTCTTCTCCATTTTCTTTTTTAAATATTATTATTGTTGCAATGTCGGACATGTTTCTCTCTCTTTGATAATTGGTTATGTAAATATAGTCGCTTATACTATAATACTGTTTGCATTTATAAAAACTATTTATATTAAAAAAATTAAAGTATATCCATAAGTAAATTTCGTTCTCTGGTGTTTTTATGTTGATTGGAATAATTTCAGATACTCATATCGGAAGAGCTTCAAACAAGCTGCCTTCACAAGTCTTTAAAGCATTTGAAAATGTTGATTTGATTCTGCATGCTGGAGATATTGGTGATGTTTCAGTCATTGATGAATTATCTAAAATCGCTCCGGTCAAGGCTGTTTGTGGAGCGGATGATGAATTGGATTTGCCTGAAAGTGAAATAATTGAAGTTGACGGGATTGAAATAGGTTTGAATCATGGAATTGTTCATCCTAAAGGAGATAAGGACCAATTGGCATATCTGGCTCATGACATGGGTGTTAAAATTCTTGTAACCGGCTATACTCACTCTCCTAAAATAGAAACTGCAGGCGATGTTCTTTTAATCTGTCCTGGAAGTCCGACTGAACCTAATTTATCCAAGCCAACAGTGATATTGCTTAAAGTTGAGGATGGCAGCGTTGAAGTCGAACCGGTTGTAGTAGCTCCTCCTACTTGTTCTGTTTTTACTTTTGAGCCCCCTAATGAGAAAAATGAGTTAATATAAAAATAAAAAAATAATAGCTAATTTAATAGCTATTTAATAATCTTTTTTTAGTGGTGGTGGTCATGATCATGATGATGTTCATGGTTATGGTTATGGTCATGATTGTGATGATGATGTTCATGATCATGGTCATGTTCGGATTCTTCCATTTCAAGCATGGTTTTTAAGAACTCCTCACGCTCTTCAGGCAACAGGTTTTCTAAAATAGCGCCTAAATCAAGTTCTTTTGTTTCAGGATTTCTGATTTGGTCGATTAATCCTTGAACGAGGGCAGCTGCTGTTTCTTTTGGAATTCCTTCTGTTTCTTCATCATAATTTGCCAGGAATTCATCCATTTCATTGTTTATGTCTTCATCGGATAAGTCTTGAATTCCCATGTTTAACAGATTTTCCAAATCGCTGCCGCCATGTGCCATGTGCTCATATTCATGAACTCCTGTTTCAATAAAGACTTCCTTTATCTCTTCAGGGTCTTCCCCTTCATTATCTTTAGCGAATTGATGGTATGCTTCAAGTGTTAAAATCAAATCATACATTTCCATAAGGTTTAATGATTCCTCCAATCCGAAATGATCGCAGAATGAGGATAAGAATTCCGCCAGAAAAGTTAAATCCTCCTTGGTGAAAAATTCCAAAGTTCTTTCATTAATTCCTATCGCCTTGTTTGAATTTCCACGAGGATCGAAGAATTCTAATGATTCTCCATTGTCCGGATTGCTGAATAGTTCTTCAGCTTCTTTAATTGCTCTTTCTTCGATTTCAGTTTTATTGGACATCAGATAATTTTCCTCGACAGGACTGTATTCAACTATGGTGATTTGCTTGAGTTTTTCGTTTTCTCTAATGTCAACCACTTTAAAGCAGTCCAATGTGTTGTTTACAGATAATTTCAAATCGGTATATAATTCAAGATATTCATCATCTATATATTCGCTTTCTATTTCAACAAATCCTTGTGAATAAATGACATATCTTGTGTTCTTGCTTGGCTTTGTGACAACAGGGCTGGCATAAACTTCTATTGGCTGGTATAATGCCTGTCCAACTTCATATTTGTCTCTTACCTCTTTTGCAAGGTCTGTGTCAAATATGTATGTATTATATAATGCAGGGTTTAAATGTTCTTCAAATTCCTCATCGCTTACTTCAAAATCGCTTCCATTGATAAATAATTCCTTTTGCACTTCAAAAGGGTTTGTAAAATTCATTTCATTTAAGATTGCTTCGATTTCTTCTTTAGGATTCTCCATGATTTCACTCTTTTTGTTCTTTATTATAGTTTAATTTTTTAGTTATTAAATTTTTTCTCAAAAATAAGTGATTTTAGAAAAATTAGTTGTTTAGGTTTTATTAAAATTAGCATTGATTAAATAATATATTAATTAATTGAGTACTAGAATAATCAATTGCCTTTTCAATATTTTGGCATTAATTATTTGAGTTTAAAAATAGTTATTAATTGGTCTATATAAATAGATAAAATTTCTTTTAAAAATATTAAAAATTTTAGTTAATTAGATTGGTTAAACCAATCTAAAAACTAATTTATTTGGCAGCGATGTCCAATTTGATTTTCATCAAATCATCTTCATGAATTGAAAGATATTTGACTATTTTATTGTCAGGTATGTTATCCAGTAACATTTTCCTTGCTGATTCAAAAAGATTTTTCTTTTGATTTTCTTTTAGTTCGGCTTCTTTTATTTTCCATTTTTGTTGTTGTTCGTTTTTTGTTGTTGTTCGTTTTCTTTGTTTTTCCATTTTTGTTGTTGTTCGTTTTCTTTGTTTTTCCATTTTTGTTGTTGTTCGTTTTCTTTGTTTTTCCATTGTTGTTCAATTACTTTTCCCTTTTCCTCCCATTTTTCTTCTATTTCTCTTTCTTTTCTTTCTATGTAACGTCCAATAGCCGTGTTTTCCATATTTACCAACTCTGATAACTCGTCTTGTGTTTTCTCATCTTCTATTAAAGTTTCAATCAAATAGCTCTGAAACATTTTAATTATTATTTTATCATGCTTGTCTATTTTTATCTTGTTTGTTAATACTGCGATTTCTTTGATCATATCCTCTGTTTCTCTTTCATAACTCATGTAAGGAATGGCAGATAATATATAAATCCATCTCTTGTCAAATGTCTCATCATTTTCCATCATTTTTTTGATTTTGGCTAGTTTTCATCGCCGTTTATGCTTCTGAAAGTTTTTAATTTTAAAATTGATGTTTCATCATTGCCTAAATCAACTTTTATATCTCCATCTGGTAAAGTTTCATTTTTAGCAGTACTTAAGATATAAAGCGAAACAGGCAGCCTATATCTTCTGCGCATTTCATTTTTGTAATCTACAAATCTATCAAGATCCTCCTGAGTTAGTTTTGTGCTCATGTTTTCGATCATGTCGATTTTTTCCTCTTTTGTCAAAACTGCAAAGTCAACAGTTCCTGAATTTCCATAGTAATCTATAATTTCCTTGTTCAGGATTCTGTAGGGTGTTCCATCTATTTTAAATAGTTCGAACAATATATTTGCAGCTACATCCAATACTTGTTTGAAATAAATATCTTGGTATTTGATATTCAAGGACACCTCCGCTAAGATGGCCCCTTAAAAAAATTACAATATCTATAAAGATTTTTATTTCTTCTTTTTTGATAATATTTAGTTTAAATTCGTATTTAAAGATTTTGGATTATTTTAATGTTTTATTTATAGTTTTAAATAGTAAACCGACATTTAATTAAGTTTTTATCCATTATTTTAACTTTAAATTATCCAATCTTATTGTTGTTTAAAAATAGTTTTTTTATTTAATATTGGGCTATTTTTCAGCTATTTGAGATAAAAATAAGGGCTATTTTGAAAAATATGATTTTTTTAATTTGAGAACTTAATAGAATAAGAAGTTTTTTTAATTTTAGAAGTGATGAATATAAATTTTTTTAAGATTTTGTAATATTTGAAAATAAGTTTTTTAAAATTTAATTTTTTAAAAAAAAGAGAAAGAAATAATTAAAAATTATTTCTAAAAATGTATTTATTTAATTATAATCCTGGACAGAATTAATCAAGTCCTCCATATCATCAACAAGAACTTTCAGATCTTCTTCAGATTCCCTGCTTTCTATGGAATCTATGACCAAAGCCTCGATTAATTGATTCACTTTTTCTAAAATTGATTCCAATGCATTGATTCTTTTTGAAAGCTCGCTGTCGAGTTTTTCATTTTTATGTGAACTCAAATTGATTATTTCCAAAGCAGAATCCCTTTGTATGTAGAAATTTTCATGAGCGCTGGTTAAAACGGATTTAAATTTATCATGGGTAAGTTCTGATGATTTAAAACGTTTTTCGATAAGCTGTGAGGCCTTATTTTCCTTAGCTTTGAATTCCTCGCTTAAATTATTTATCTCAGGTAATTTGTCTTTATAAGGGCTTTCTTCATTTGGCGCTTTATTTTCCTTAATATCTTCATTAATCTCAACTTCGCTCTGAATTGGTGTTTTTATGGAACTTTGACTAGTGTTTTCATAAAACACATCTAAAGACAAGTTTTCCATCTCGTAATTTACCATGATTGACCTTATGATGGATACAAGATTCAAAGCCAAGCCAAACATTGCAAATATATTGCCTAAGAAATCATTATAAACTGTAATAAATAGCAATGCCCATGGAATTTCATAGATGATTCCTTCAATGACCTTATTTCTATCGGAGTTTGTAAACCCGAAGACAATCATTGGAATACCATTTATTATAGGTATTGCTGAGAAAATGAAGAAAAGCAGACTGGTGATTCTGTTTCTGGATTTTCTGTAGTTCCCATTATTCAAAGCCTTCTGGTACTCTGGATTTACCATAATTGACCTTATGATTGAAACGATGACAAGCAACAATCCAAGTCCTACAATATATGTTCCAATGGAACTGTTTATAAGTCCTGTTTCAATAATTAATAAAAGCCATGGAATTTCGTAGATGCATCCTTCCATGAACCATTTTTCATTTCTTGTTTTAGAACCTATGTAAACAAATCCCAGACCATTAAAATATATGATGAAGGAAGCTATAATCCATAATGAGTTGAATATTTTTCCATTTTTTTCCATAGTCAATTCAATCCCCCTTACTATTTTACATATTTTTGACTATTTTTTGATTTTAGTTTTTAATCCTTGAATTTATTTTTTTAGAAATAAATATCTGATTTATTTTTTTTAGATTATAAGTATCTGATTTTATTTTTTAGATTTAAATATTTATTTTTCATTTTTTATGATTTTTTATTATTCCTTGTTTTTAGATTATAAATCTATTGTGGCAATGTGGGGGGCTTGGATTTAATCAGCGACTTCAATAAATTCGATATTAAACATGCTCACTTCAATATCCTTGTCATAGATATGGAATTTGGAGTCTTTGAATTCAAATTTATGGTTTTTACTGACAGCTATTACTCTGCCGTCTGAGAGATAAACAAAAACTTCTCTGAAGGCATTAACCATTTCTTCAAGAGATTTCTGGTTGTGCTCTTCAATTTTTCTCAAATCTTTATCGCTAATGAAATCCACTTCCAAATGATAGGTGTTATAATTTGAATATGTCTTTCATCCAATGGACTTTTTGTTTGGATTGGATAATCTTGTCTTCATAATCTTCTTCATCAGAAGGATCGTACTGAATTGCAATGATCTTCTCTTTTTCTTCAACATCAAGGCCGGTGTCCATTAATTTGTTGAAATTTTCAAGTTCGCGGTTTAATTCAGCTTCTTCTGCTTCAATTGCCGCTTTTTTCTCATTGATTTCTGCACGTTTCTGTTCCAGCTGGTTTGAATTTTCCTCGATTACTCCCTTCTGAATCCTGAAAAGCATGTCAATAGCTTCTCCAACACTGATTCCTTTAGATTCCATTGCTTTTACTTTTTCGAACTGTTCATCTGTAAATTCTACTTCCATTGTTTTAGTCATATTTAAGCCTCTCTAACTTTATTTATTAAGATTTTATTTAATTTATTTTATTAACTTTTCTATTAATCCAAAGTGTAAGTTACTGGATTATGAATTATCAAATTCTAAACTGTCAATCCATTCTGTTTCATACCAATTCATAATGATCTTTTTCGGTATGTTGTATTTGCGGTAAGCTGAAGTTATGGCATAATCGGATGTTATTTCCTTTCCGTCATCTTCATAGCTTGATTTTAAATCCGCAAGGTATTCGTAGACTTCCTCTTTTTTAGACTCCATTTCACTTAATTTTTCCTGTTCCACTTTTTCACTGAACTCATCAGAAAGAATGATGTTTTCAATATGGGAGAATTTTTCAGGATTTTTAATTGTTTTTGGACTGAATTGGACAATATCAAAAAGCTTCAGGATGTTTTCAAAGAATTTTTCTTCATTGCAGTCTCCAAGTTCAAGGTCATAGTAGAATTTTTCATGAGCTTTTCTGTTCAAGCTTTCTTCAATGTCGAATTCGCTTGAGAGGAATTGGAATTTATGGCTCTCCTGAGGGTTGAAATGGGTGTCTTCTTCAATATATTTGATATTGAGCTTTAATGAAACCTTGCCGTCTTCAAGTCTGAAGTTGGAGTTTCTCTTGCTTAGTTTTCCGTGAATGTCTTTGTTTATCTGATATCTGAGGGTCAGTTTTTGAATGAATTCGGATTCTTTAATTCCAAATGTGTATAATCGTTTCTCATCTGAAACCTTATTAATCAGGCAGGCCAGTTTGTTTTCATTTCTTAAATGAACTTCATCATCCTCAACATTGAGGTATTCCTTGATTTTCTCTTCAAACAAGTCCAATTTCCTGTTTTCTTTTTCCTTGGCTTCGAGATATTTTTCTTCCAGAAGTTGTTTTTTTCTTTGTTTTTTCTCTTTTTCAGCTTGGATTTTCAAGCGTTTTTCTTCTTTGATTTTATCTAATCTCTCTTGTTTAGACTGTATTTCGGCTTCCCAATTGTGTTTTTCATACCATTTTTCTATTTTGGATGTGCTTATTCTTAATTTTTTAGAAACTAGTTCGAAAGCTTCATCTTTTGATGTTGTGTACCAGTCCAATTGAAGCAATTCATCTAGAACATTATCCTTTTTTTCCTTGAGCTTTATCAATCCGTCTGCTTTTTTCAGCCATTGGTCATTGGCGTACCACTTATTTAAGGTGGATAATTCCAGATTCATCTCTTCGCTGATGAATTCTAAAGACTCTTCAGGGGATTGGGTCTTTTTATATTGCTTGAAGAATTCGGCAAAGACTTTCTTTTTGTTTACTTTTGGTTTTTCATCTTCAGATTCGCTTTTTTCAGTCTCTGTTATTTCATCTTCAGTTTCTTTAGGATCTGTTTCATCAGTTTCTTTTTCTTCGGTTTTAATCTCTTCTTCTGTTTTTGCACCCTTTTCCTCATCAGCAGTTCCATTTGAAACCTTTTCAGGTTTTTTAAGTTCGATGGTTATGCTGTCGCTGTCAAAATTCTCATCTATCAAGCTAAAACAATGGGAACAAAACTTATTTTTAGCATCATTCAGTTTTCCACATTGTGGACATTTTTTTCTATCATTTTCCAAAGACACTTTAACACCCTCAACTATTTAAATTTTTGTTATATAGAATATTTATAATTTTATAAATAAATTGAATATTTTTTAATTTCGTTCGAGTGTGTTTGGTTTAATTTATTTTTTTAAGTGGGGTGGTTTTGGTTTAATTATTTTATTTGGGGCTATCATTGGTGTGTTTTTGGCTTAATTTTCAATGGAACTACAGAGTGAATTATTCTGGAAAATTAGTTATCTGCTTTTAAAGAGGATTTGTATGGGTGTTTATAAAGTATGGTGTGTTTTTATTTTTTTAAACTTTCACATTCAATAATCTTTTAGCATTTTCATACAGTATTTGGTTTCTCTCGGATTTGCTGAGGTCTATCTTGTCAAACATTTCCATCTCACTTTCAGACTCCCACATTGGAAAATCAGTTGCCCACATCACCTTGTCTGTTCCATAGGCATGGATTAAATCTTCAGCTGTCTGAGGACTAAGTGAATAAAAGCTTGAACATGTGTCGACCATGATGTTTTCATAATCTTTGAGTTCTTTTGTAGCCTCTTCCCATATGCTCCATCCGCCGAAGTGAGCTCCAATAAACAAGGTGTCTGGAAATGCTTCAAGAAGCGGCTTGAACTGCTCCGGATTTGAGTAATTGTATCTGAAGTCTCCAGTGTGGATAAGCATGGGCAGTTCCCTTTCACTTATCTGCCGGACCATTTCAAATGTCTTGTCTTCATTTAAAGCAAATTGCTGGAAATCCGGATGAATTTTAATTCCTTTAAGGCCGAGTTCAACCAGGTAGTCCAGGTCTTTTTCCACATTTTCACTATCTGGATGCAATGTTCCAAAACCAGTAAACAAATCAGGATGGGCATTGACTTCAGAAGCTATGAATTCATTTATGGATTTTACCTGCTTCGGCACTGTAGCTACTGAGTGGATTAGATAGTGAACGACTCCCACTTTGTTGCCGTCTTTTATCAAATCATCTATCTGTCCATTCAATGACATGTGGAGGTCGTAGAAATCGCCAATTCCTTCAACAGCTCTTGCTGCAATTTTATTCGGATATATGTGACAATGGGAGTTGATTACTTTTTGCATGTTTATTTCACTTCTTGTTTTATTTCTATTTATATTTCGTTCAATATGATTTAAATTTATTTGCATATATATGCATTGATTTAATTTATTTTGGAGAAATTATTGGTTTTGTTTAATTATTGGTCAACTTCATATCCTATTTTTTTCATATTCTCTCCAAGTATCTGCATCGCCTTTTTGGTATCATCGTCTGCGACTCTGTCAATAATGCGTTTGTTTTCATTAAATCTGCCGACATAATATTCCTGCTGCTCTGGTGGAACCAGCTGGATGCGGGTGAAATTGGAAAGTGATTCGATTAAGCAGTGGATTCCACGGTTCATAGCACGTGCTCCCGGATGATTGATTACTATTTCTGTTGCATCTGCATCTACAAGGTATGCTTCGCCATGGCTGGTTACATGATCTTTAATCTTGTCCTGTTTTTCAATATTAGTAACCTCACAGACTACATATGCATCTGCATCTTTTAAAATTGCAATGTCTTCATCGTCTGTGAATTTATCAGCATCAAGATTGCCTACTGTTGAGTTTACAAAGTTCAGGGAATTTTCTGTGATGTTTATAACATATCTTTTAGTTTCCATGACATTTGCAAGAGTATGTGTGCCTACAAACAGCCGGCATCCTAATTTGTCCAGGCCCTTGCATTGAATGCCTATCGGAGCTGCGTTTTTAACCCCTTCTTTGTTCATGGTAGTGTATATTCCTTCATATTTAATGCCTTCATGTATTCCAACAGTCCTTAAATCTATCATTCAATCACCTATGGTTTTATATTATATTCTTGAATTTTTAATGTTTACTATTATGAGATTTTTTGAGGGGTAGTTTTATATGAATGGAAAATATATTATTTATTACAATTAACTTTATTTTAGGGGGTTTTACAGTTTTCAATGGAAATCCATTAGATTTTTACAGAGACGAGCTGCCTAGATTCATGATTTTATCACGAAATGTCTTGCAGTATTTAAAAGAAGGAAAAACACTTGAAGAAGCTTGTGCTAGGGCGGGCGTAGTTTCAAATGAATTGAATATTTGGAAGCTCTGGGCTGATAAAGGCTTGCAGCCATATGCAGACTTCTTTAAGGAGATTCAAAATTATTTATAATTTTTTAGAGCTATTTATGTGAAATTTATTCTTTTTAAATCTTTTATTATTTTTTTAGTTATCTGTTTTTTTAAATGCAATGTAAAAGTCAGATTAGGCTTAAAAATTCAAATTTGAAAAAAATTATAGTAAAAATTTAAATTTAAAAAATGGATTAAACCTTAAATCTAAAAAGATTAAGTATTATAAAAATTTAATTTAAAAAATTGGATTAAACCTTAAATCTGAAAAGATTTAGTATTATAAAAATTTAATTTAAAAAATTGGGAAAAAATTCAGATTTGAAAAATTAAGCATTGATAAAAAAAAGCAGTGTAAACATATAAAGTAAAAATAGTTTACTCGAAAAATCGTAAATAAAAAAATAAAAAAAAGGGATTTAAAATAATTTAAATCCTTTAATTTCCAACATTTTCTAATCCTTTGGTGGAAAGCAATCTCATGAATGATCCTTCAGGTTTCATGATAATATTTCCCTGATTGTACTGATTCATAGCTTCCTGCATCATTTTTTGTCTTTTATCAGGGTCTTTCATGGCTTTGGATACAGCTTTAACAAGCACCATAACAGCACCGTTCCTATCCATAGTTCCGGTTACTCCAGCACGACTTCCATAACCGAAGTATGCATCATTTGAACGTATGATATCCACAGCGCTTAAGTTGGTAACCTCGCCGTCAATCTTAATTGGCCTGATTGTATCAATAACTGCATCAGCAGCATCTGCATATATAATCAATACAGCATCGGAGTGCATTCCTGTATTATATTCTACTATTTCCTGTGCATATACTGCACCTTGGTCCGGACCGTCCCAGAGACAATCGTGCATGAGCATATTTCCAGATCCTACACGTGACGGCTCAGTTGGGTGGGCCATTCCACCAGGATATATTGGTGTGAAGTTAGCTAGAGAACCATTTTCCAAGTGAACCATATATGCCATATCGACAGATCCTCCCTGTTGCTCGTCCTGTTCTCCTGCTAAAACCAGTATATCACGGGATCCTTGTTCTAAAACAGGACCTCCAAAGTACATGCTGGCTGTAAATATTATGATTGCTAAAAGTATTACAACAAGATTTGCTATAATAAGTTTCTTTATCCTTTTCATAGTATAACCCATAAATTTTGATAATATTTCAGTATGTTAAATCATATTGTAATTAATTTTATAATTAAAACTATAAATATCTTGTGTAAAATTCCATGATGATTTTAATTTTTTTAAATTATTATTGATAAAACGTTTTTTTAGTTTGTTTGATTTATTGATTTTTTTTATTTAATTTGATTTCTAGAAAAAATAAAGTAGCTATTAGCCACAATTTTTTTTTAAATGCTTATTTAATGCTTTTTTTAATTTTTGGAATGTTTACAAATCGGGTCAATCCATATCTGAATAATACGATTCCGTCTGCACCGCCTTTAAATGCATATTTTATATCCTTTGTGAGTGCTGATTTGGACCATTTTCGAATATCATTGTCGCTGCGGTATGCTTGAAGGCCGACCCAAAGCTGGGCTTTTCCACCAATTGCTTTTTTAAAGCTTGAGCTTGTATTCTTAATCCAATGACGGTCTTTTTTATAATTGCCTTTATAAGCCATTGGAACAATCACATCTACATATTCAGACATTTTGGTCAGGTTTTGTCCATAATAATAAACATTGCTTTCCACACCATCTGCCATAACAGAGCTGGAAACTATGCAGTTTTTATTTTTGGATTTGATGGTTTGTGTTAATTTTTTCACAGTAAGGGTGATGGCATATTCTGCATTCTTATATTTTGGGGCTGTTGCTCCAAAACGGATATAATCGAGATTGATGCCTGAAACACCTTTAATGCCTGCAAATGTCTTTGCTTTTTTAATCAGCTTCTTTTGCAATGCAGTATTTATCTTTCCAGATTTGGAGCATGGCTTAGGCCATGTTTTGCCATTATAGAAGCACTGCATCCAAATATGGACTTTAAAACCTTTTTTATTTGCTTTTTTAAGCCAGGATTTAAATCCACTGACATAAACGGTATTTTCGTGTATGAATATATTTTTTATTCCATTTTTCTTTAAAGTTGAAAAAGGAACTTTTTTCATGTCCCTTGTCCAAACCCATATTGAATTCTTGTTTGAAGGGTTTATCTTGACCCTCATGGTTATGGTTTTAGAAACTGCAGCGTAGTCTCCTTTTCCTTTGAAACTAATTGTTAAGTTGTTTTTGTAGGTCTTGGTTGTGATTTTCAAACTGGCTCTGCCGTTATCATCAGTATATCTTTTATATGTTTTTCCATTGAGTTTGAAGTAAACCGTGTGGTTTTTCAATGCGGATCCTGTTGCATTTTTCAAATAAACATGGAAATATTTTCCTCTGAACACACAATTTGTGCTTGTTGTGATCTTAGGAACATTTTTTAAAACAGTTATTGTGAATGTTTTGTTATATGGATTCAAGCTTTCGTTTCCATCGTAGTTAACTTCAATGCTGTATGTTCCAGGACTTAATTTAATATTCAAGTTCGCTGTTCCATTTTCATCGCTGATACTTGTATGATTTTCACCATTTACTTTAAAAACTAGGGGGCTGTCTTTTATTGGGTTGGAAGAGTTGTCTTTAAGTGTCACCTTGAAGTAAGCACCATAATAGAACTTATTTGAATTTGAAGTAATTATGGTGTCATTCTTTTGAATCTCTTCTTCTGCAGAATCATCAGCATCTGTTTCTGATTTTATGTTTGAATTGCTTGTTTCTTGCAATTCGTTGTTTAAATCACTTTCTTGCAATTCGTTGTGTGGGTTATTTTCTTGTGATTTTGTGTTTGAATTGCTTGTTTCTTGCAATTCGTTGTCATAATCACTTTCTTGCAATTCAATATTCAAATTAGTGTCTGATTCTGGAGCAATATCCTCAATGGTTGATTCTCCATTATCGCTGGCTGCGGATATGGCAGCCATATTGATTGTTAAAATGATTAATAATAAAAAAATAGTAAATTTTCTAGAGATATCCACACCTCCTCATCATTATTCTATTTTTTAATTTATTTAAAATTAAGTTTTATTTTTATTCATACACTCTATTTTATTTTTTAAAATTAAGTTTTATTTTTTTATTCATATCTCCAGTTTATTTTTATTCTCATATTCCCTTTTATTTTTTAAAATTATTTAGAAATTCTTATTAATTTTTTTCAACATAAAATAAAATGATAATAAAATCTAAAAAATTTAATCATCTTATGAGGGGAAACATGTCTGAAAATATACAATTGGAAATTAAAAACATCGGGCCGATTCATGAAGCGAACATTGATTTAGGCAAGCTGAATATAATAGGTGGCGCCAATTCAACTGGTAAATCCACATCAAGCCGTCTTCTCTATTGCTTTTTGTTTTCAGCATCAAATGAGGGAAAAAACTACTATGATGCAATGGAGGTTGCTAATAAATCAAAAATAGGCGATTCCAGCAGTTCTCAAATGAATCAAAATGAAAAGTATATGGAGGTTATGCTTGAAATATTTCAGAGCGAATTTGACTACAGTCCTGTAGATAATGAATACGGTGTAGGAACAGCTTCATTTAAAGGAGAAGCTGATGAAAACAACAATGACTTTGACTGGACTTTGTATGTTGGGCATGATGAATCAGGCACCGAACTAATACAAAAGCTTGATGATCCTCTCTTTTTAGGAAATGTTGTGTATATGGATTCCATCTCTCCTTTAGAAGTGATGCGTCTGGAGGATAATATGAAAATGCCTCATCATTTCAAAGCCTTGTTTGATAAATTCCGTTATAAATCAGAGCGTGATGTTGATGAGGACCTCAATTCAAGATTCTCCTCTAAAATCACAGATTTGATTCATGGCAGGTTTGAGTATATGGAGGATGACTTGGATTGTAATGGGGAAGGCTTCAAATTTGAAAGGGATAATGTTTCATTTTCCATGAAAACCTCATCTTCAGGCCTTAAGCAGATAGGATCCATACAAATGCTTATAAATAATAATCAGCTCGCTCGAAATGATTTCCTCATCATTGACGAGCCTGAGGTCAATTTGCACCCTGAATGGCAGGTAAGGCTTGCAGAGCTATTGGTTCTTCTTGTGCATGATTTAAATGTAACCGTCTATGTCAATTCCCATAGTCCTCACTTTATTGAAGCAATTGAAGTATTATCTGTAAAATATGGATTAAGGGATGAAACCAGATTCTACATGACCAGTTTTGTAGAAGAATTCAATAAGTATGACTTTGTTGAATTGGATTATTCAAATCTTCGGGAATTGTATCGCAATCTTGGGAATCCTTATAATGAGATTAATAAAATACGTTTGGAGAACGATTTGAAAGGATTGTGAGGAAGATTAATAAAATACGTTTGGAGAACGATTTGAAAGGATTGTGAGGAAGATATTTATTTTTGGAGGTTTATTATGTTATCCGACTTGATGCAGTACTTATGGGACAATTATTCTTTCACTGTTACGGAATTGTCTCAAACCGGAGGCCACAACCGCAATTGTGAAAGCAAGGGAGGCCATAAATTCATCGAAAGCGATTTTAAAATGATTGACATGGATTTCATCTCATGCAAATTTCCAGGCAAAAGATTATCCACAGCAGATGGGTTGTATTTCAAAGAGAAAGATGGGTTTGTCCATTTTTACTTGGTAGAATTCAAAAAGATGAAGTTTGATGATTTAAACAGTGTGGATATTTCGCTATACCATTTAAAGAATGCAAGGGAAGTCTGTGGAAGAAATTCCAACTGCTTCTTTGACGCATATGACAAATGTGAAAAGTATCTGGCTGACAAGGTCCAGGTTTCACTGGAGATAAAGCCGAATGACACCATCAGATTAATTCATAAACTCTATGCCCAATATCGGGCCTGGCAGAAGGAAGGAACGGGGGATTATAATTTTTGGCAGATTTATACCCATGATTATAGCGAGGATTCTGCTACTTTGGAAGAGTTTTCCAAGGTGAAATATCATTACATTGTCGTTTATGAATTTGACAGCTTCTCTGAAAACATGTCCAATACCCATGAAGAGACACGGGAGTATTTCTACTTTTTGGAAAAGCTAAAGCCATACCCGTTTGATACAGCCATAAGTGTAAATGACAGCGATTTTGTCAATGAAGTCTTAAGAGAAATCGGATCTTAATATTTCACATGGGATTAAATCGCTTTCTTTTTTTATTTTTTCATTTTCTTTATTTGGATTTTTTTAGTTTTTTTTTTCATTTTTTTTTATTTGGATTTTTTTTAGTTTTTTCATTTCCTTTTTTTAAAATATGAATTTATCTATTCTGATTTAAAAATATTTATAGGTTTAAATATGATGAATAAAAGAATATGATTATATATTTTTTAAAAGAAGGGTATATGTATTATTTTCATGTAAAATTTCAATTTGGATAATGAAACATTTTCTATTTGAAATTTAAGATAATTATTTAAGCATTCAACTTTTTTTTAAGACAGGGGGATGAAATGATGGGTGATGTGATTAGATTTTTAATATCTGATGATTCTGCAATAGACAATATGACTGAAGAGGATATTTTGGAATTAGCAACTTTCGGTGATGATTATATTCCAAATGATATTGAAAATCTTTTTGCAGATTTTTGTCCCGGTTTTGAAGAAGAAAGGGAGATTTTTTTAAGTGAAAATCCGGATGTCTGTTTAAAAATAGAAAAAAGAGCGTCCCTTATGAAGGAAAAATATCTGTCAAATCTATCTGATGAAGAAGATTTGGATGAATATGAGGATGCTTTAACTCAGATGTGCATTGATTTTATTAAAAAGTATCCTGTGTTTAAGAAATATTATCTTAAAATTAATTATTATGATGAAGATGAGAATCTTCTCAAAGAAGAATTTATATGAAATATCTTTTTTATTTTATAATTTTTAGAAATTTTTTTTATTGCAAAATAATTTTTTTTATTTCTTAATTCTTTTTTTTAATATTAAAGATAGAATTTTTTTTTAAAAATTATGTTTTTTAATTCAATTCTTTTAATCTTTTTTAATTTTAGTTGTTTTAATTTTAATAAATATATTTTGATATTTTTTTTAAATTTTAAGGATAAAAAAGGGATAATTTTATATAAAACATAAAATAAAATTAATTTTATAACATACGGAGGTGAAAATATGAGTGAATTACCAATTGCACCTGTAGGTCGTATATTAAAAAACGCAGGAGCTCCAAGAGTAGCAGACGATGCTAAAGTTGCATTAGCAGAAGCTTTAGAAGAATGCGGTAACGAAATCGCACAAAAAGCTGTTGGTTTTGCAAGACACGCTGGAAGAAAAACTGTTAAAGCATCTGATGTAAAATTAGCTTTAAAATAGAGTTTCTAGCTATTGTATAAATTTTTTTAAAAATTTTTATTTTTATTTTTATTATTGTGATTTTGTGTGCTTTTTTTTTAAGATATTTTTTCTGCTTATTTTTTAATATATTTTAATTATATTTTTTTTGATGTTTTATGATCTTTTTGTTTTTTGATAATTTTTATGGATTTTATTTTTTTTAGGTTTTTGATTCAATCTTTTTTAAAAATTTCTTTTGAAAAAATTCAATATCCTTAAATTTTTTCTAGTTTTTTCCTAAATATTTTTCATTATGTTGATTAAAATCGGCTTTTTATCAAATTTTGGTAATAGAATAGCGATTTAAACCAATACTTTTATATAGTGGGATTGAATAATATTATATCAAATGGAAGTATGGAGGTGAAAATGTGAGTGAAATACCAGTTGCACCAGTTGTACGTATCTTAAAAGCTGCAGGTGCAGAAAGAATTAGTGATGATGCTAAAAAAGCTTTCGCTGACGCAGTAGAAGCTTCTGCTGAAGTACTTGCTAAAAAAGCTATTAAAGCAGCAGCACACGCAGGTAGAAAAACTGTTACCGAAGAAGACATCAAATTCATTTGCGAATAGATGTTTTGTTTTTTGAGTAAAACTGAAAAGTTTTACTTATTTAACTTTTTTCTACAAATTTATTTTTTTTAATTTTTAAAATTCTATTTTTATATTTGTCTAATCTATTTTTATTCAGTTTTACATCATAATCAAAAATTTTATTACCCTATTTTTATAAAATCTTATTCAAGTGTAAACTTTTTTTTAAGAATTTTGAATTTTAGTTAATTTCAAATTTTTATGAGAATTTTATTAAAAAAAAGTTTCACATGGCATATTTCATTATTAAATATGGGGGAAAATTTATGAAATGTAGCAATTGCGGTGAAGAGATTAGTGATGGAATCAAATTCTGTCCGAACTGCGGTGAGAATCTGGAAAAAATGAGAGGTACTGACAGCGGTGAGAATCTGGAAAATCCGAAATGTCCTGACTGTGGTCATGAAATAGGTGATGCCGTTACTTTTTGTCCAAATTGTGGCTGTAATTTAAAGGCTTCCGGCGAAGGCGCAAAGCCTGATGTTCAGGAAGCCGGAGATTCCCAAAATGAGGAAGTGGAAACTATTGTTTTAGCAAGTCCCGCTTCAGAAGGTAATTCTTCGCAAGAGGAGAATTCAAAATTCAGTTCTTCACAAAATACTGGTGCAAAAAATCAAAAGAAAAGCTTAAGCGACATTCCTGAAGATTTTAAAAATGCAAGCACAGGTAAGAAGATCCTGGCAGTGCTTTTATGCTGTTGCGTAGGTCTTGCAATTTTTGGTGCTATTGGAGGCCTTATATTTCCAGATTCAAATACTTCAGATATCTATGATGATTCTTATGATTATAGCGATGACATATTATCATCAGGCAGTTCTACTTTAGATGATGGAATAGGAGATTCAGATATTCAAATTCGAATTACCTGCGATGGTTACTGGCATGGAAGCGTAGGTGTTGGATCCAGTCAGGCATCCTACTCAGGTTTCGGTGATAAACTTATCAATTTGGATGGTGATTCTTCAGATATTGTGGCAGCTGCTGTTCAAAAACAGGATTCTGGAAACGGAAAACTCAAAGTAGAAATTATTAAAGAGGGCAAAGTTGTAAAAGATGCTTCTACAACTTCAGAGTACGGTGTTGTATCTTTGGCTGATTAAATAATTTTGAATCATATCTTTTATCAAGAACTGTTTTTTATTTTTTTAAGTTCTTTTTTATTCTTTTTTTTAGAAATTTTTTCAGATTTTTTAGATATTCTTTTTTTAGTAATTTTTTAGATTCTTTTTTAAATATTCTTTTTTTTAAGTCTTTTTTAGAAATATTTAGAATAATCGCCCTTATTTAAAAAATTAAGAAATAGAAAAAGTTTTTTTGAATTTTTTAGCATCCTTTAAGTGAAGGGCGAATAACCTTAATTCCATCTTCTTTCAATATGTCATACATTTCAGCATGTTCTGTGTGGACAGGGTATAAGACGTCAGGCTGTATTTCCCGAATCATTTCAAGAAGCTCCTCTCCTCTGGCATGGCCGGATACATGGAAATGATTGTAGATTGGAATTTCAAAATGTTTCAACCAGTTTTCAGTAATTTCATAGCTCATCTCCATTTCTTCATTAAATGGCTCGGTTGTGGAATGTATGTAAATCGCATTTTCAGGCTTCACATCAATCAAATCGACAAATGAGAAATTATCGCATCTGAATATATAATCTGATTCGTTTTCCTGAATGTCCTTGTAGGTTATTGCATTATCATATTCTAAAAACTCTAAGACCCACTTATCCTTGCTGTAATCTTTAATTCTGTCGGTTTCATCAGCTGCTTGCCAATATCCATCATAATTCACGTAATTGTCCTTCATGTATAATCCGGAACCTCTTCTTGGAAGATAAATGCTTATTGCCTCGTCATGGATGCTCGGATAGATTGTCTTCTCACTGTTTTCCTCTTCGATTCTTTTTAGCATATATGCCTGCTTCAGGCTGATTGCCAGTTTTCTATCAGTGTTCTTTGCAAGGTTGTAGAATGTTACAAGCCTGTCAAGGTCTCTAAGTGGGAAGTTGACAACAACAAGGCCATTGTTTTGAGAAATCAAGTCATAGGCCTTGTCTTCGATTTCCTCTTCCAGTTCCAGATATTTTATTTCCTCGCCATTTTCATCATGGGATTTCTTATGCAATCCGCTATTGATTCGTGTGCCTTCGCAGATCATTATATTAGGTTGGAATTTTTTGGCTTTTTCAACGAATTCAAAAGTTGCGTCCCTGTTTCTTCCATGGAATCTTAAATCTCCTGTGTATACGATTCTTTCCTGACTGCCTTCAATTAAAAAGGCGGATGCTCCAGGCAGTGAGTGGTCTACAGGTGCAAGCTGAACATTAAGATTTCCTATTGCCTCCTTTTCATATGGATTCAATACTCTGATGTCGCGAATAGAAGTTATTTCATCTCCTATGGCCTGTTTAAAACCTTCTCCTCTTTTTTTCGGAACGAATTTGAATTGCTCCTTGTATCTGTACAGCTCCTTGGTTCCTGTTGTATCCAGCACTTCAAGGATGACTTTTGAGTTCAAGCTCATGTAAAATGGGATGTCATTTCTTAAAAGAGTCATGTAATCTGCATGATCCGCATGGGCATGGGATAGCAGAAGGCCGTCAATTGCAGGTTTTTCTTCAAAATTCATCCCCATGTGCCTGAGATAGTCCTCCCTGTAGATTCCTTGGATTTTCGGAATCAGTCCAAGTTCGAGGTAGTCTCCAATTCCGTTTGATTTTCTAGGATTGACAAAATTGTCGAAGTACATTCCGTTTTTGGAAAAGCTCATGCCAAAATCAAGCATTAATGAGGTGGAGTCAGCATTGACTTTTATCTTGTTTCCACCTATTTCATCCACTCCTCCATAAAATTCCACAGTTTCCATTTGAATATCTCCAGAAATATTTTTATCTAGGGCTTATGATTCATTTAACCGTTTTTTAGCTCTTTTTTAAAAGTTTTTTCCTTTTTAAAGATTAAAAAACTCACCACATGTCATCGCCGTTGTCGTGCAGTATTTCGTTTATCTGCTCTATGGTGCCGGCGTCAGTGTCATTCGGCATTCCTCCCTCCATCGCCTGCTCTATGTCTGCAGGATTTAAGCTGTTTGGATTATTGAAGTCTGTGCTGTTGAATGACTGTCTTGGAATACCTCTGAGGTTGCACCCGCAGTTCGGACAGATTGCAAGGTAGTCATATACCATTTTACCGCAATTTGGGCATTTTCTCATGTTGCTTGCTGGCTTGTTTAGGCTATTTGTTCCAACATGGTATCCGCAGTCATTGCATTTGTTTGCTCCTGGAGGCAACTGTCTTCCACAATTTGGGCATCTCTCGAGTGAATTTACAGGTTTTCCGTCGATATAATCTCCCTTGTATGGGTATCCGCAATAAGCGCATTTGCTTGCTCCAGGATAGACTTCCCTTCCGCAGTTAGAACATTTTCTATTAGGATTCATATTATTCTCCCCTTGTTTTTTAATAAAAAATTATTTAATTAATTATTTTAATTTTCTAATATTAATTCTTATTTTATAAATATAATATTATAATTTTTTTAGTAGTATTTAAAATTTTTGAAGATTTATTTTATTAGTGATTTTAGAAAATTTTAAATCATTTTATAAAGTTTTAAATATTTTCCAAAATAAAATTGTATTCACTAATGATAAGTTTTTTAACTAAGATTTATCTGGTTTTTAACTATTTTCAAGAATGGGATATTTTCAAAATGGAAGTGGGGAAATGGAATTGAGCAGAACTAAAAAGATATTGCTGGCTATTGTGATTTTGCTTTTAGTTGCATTATCCGGGTCTTTTATTTACTTTAATGACTACTATCATAGTGGAAGTGAAGTTGAAAGTTATCTTCAAAGCGGTGAGAATGTATCTGTAATTCATATTGATGAAGGATATTACTTTAAAGGCAAAAATAATAATGGAACTGCCCTGATTTTCTATCCAGGCGCCAAAGTGGAATTCACTGCTTATGCTCCAATGATGTATGAACTGGCTGAAAACGGCTGTGACTGCTTTTTGCTTGAAATGCCTTTAAATATGGCCTTTTTTGGTGCGGACAAGGCTTCATCAATCATTGAGGACTACAATTATTCAAGCTATTACTTGTCAGGCCATTCTCTAGGAGGCGTTGTAGCTTCATCATTTGCAAATGAAAATGCAAACAAAGTAAAAGGAGTTGTTCTTTTTGCGGCCTATCCGAGCAGCAAAATGGATGACAACTTAAAATTGCTCTCCATTTATGGAAATGATGATGGCGTGCTTAATATGAAATCCTATGATGAAGGCAGGAGCAACTGGCCTGAAGAATCCGAGGAATTGGTGATTGGAGGGGCAAATCATGCAGGATTTGCATATTACGGCCATCAGGATGGAGACAATAATGCAAGCATCACTCCTGAAGTTCAACAGGATATTGCAATTCAAAAGATCTTGGAATTCACACAAGCTTAACAGCTATTTCTATTTATTACTTTTTTTTTTAATCGATTTCAACTGGTGGAAGAATTTTAAATCTGGAATTTTTTCCCAGGTCGGATTTTTATTTTCAAGTAAGAATTTTTTATCAGGTTGGATTTTTATTTTCAAGTAAAAATTTTTTTCTATTTTGTCTTTTAATTTTTAATCTGAAAATTTTTTATCATTTAATAATTTAATTTTATGTTTATAATACTTTTTTAAGTTTAAAACAAGTTTTTAAGTTTTTATTTTAAAAATAAAGCATTTTTAACAAGATTTAAATATCATAAAATACTAGTATTATTGTGGAATTTTTTTAAAGATTCTAGTTTATAAAAAATTTTGGAGAAATTTTTGTGGTATTTCAATCTAAAGATAAAGTATTCAAAATTCTGTTCTGGCGTCATCCTCAAAGATTTCTTGACTATTTTAAAATAATGGAGGTATTCGTTAGATTTCTTCGAACTGAATTTATTGATGAAAATGGCCATAAAAAAATAATGGATATCCTTATGGAAGTTAAGAAAAATCGAGCTATTGACTTTGAACCACATAGCTCAAGAATTGATAAGGAGGCGATATCGACTTTTCACAGGTATAATTCATTAGCCACCATTGAGTTTGGGATGAGTGTGAAAACAGTGATTCTGGCATTATCTGGGCATGAAAAAGACTTTAAATATGGAGAACTGCTTGATAATTTAAGGTTTACTCCGCAAATCATATGGTTTAAGGATATGGACGGAAATAAACATTTAAATGATATAACAGAAAAAAATAGCAATAAAGAGAGACTTTCAAGTGATGATATATTTGATTTGATTTTATTGCATCTTATGGTTCCAGATGAATGCTGCGAAGTTTATTTTGAAAAAACTTGCATGATGACTGATGAAGTAATAGCTGATGAGGATGATTTAAAATTGGTTAGAGAATGTCAAGCTTGGTTTTTAGATGAAACGGTGAAAGATGAGAAAAGAAAGAAAAGGATTAAGGAGGTTTTGAAAATGTCTGAATATGTTCCGTCAATCTTTTTGGATTATGAAGAGAAAGGTATTGAGAAAGGTATTGAGAAAGGTATTGAGAAAGGTATGGAAAAAGGAATGAAAAAAGGCAGGCTTGAAGGTAAGCTTGAGATGGTTATTGAAATGTTGAAAGAAGGGTATTCCATCAATGATATATTGAAAGTATCACACTTGTCTTCCTGGGATATTCGAAATGCAGCAGAGTTAGCTAATATAGAGACTTTCAAGTGATGATATATTTGATCTGATTCTATTGCATCTCATGGTCCTTGACGAATGCTGTGAAGTTTATTTTGAAAAAACTTGCATGATGACTGATGAAGTCATAGCCGATGAGGATGATTTAAAATTGGTTAGAGAATGTCAAGCTTGGTTTTTAGATGAAACGGTGAAAGATGATAAAAGAAAGAAAAGGATTAAGGAGGTTTTGAAAATGTCTGAATATGTTCCATCAATCTTTTTGGATTATGAAGAGAAAGGTATTGAGAAAGGTATGGAAAAAGGAATGAAAAAAGGCGGGCTTGAAGGTAAGCTTGAGATGGTTATTGAAATGTTGAAAGAAGGGTATTCCATCAATGATATATTGAAAGTATCACACTTGTCTTCCTGGGATATTAAAAAAGCAGCGGAATTAGCCAATATAAATATTAAATTTTAATTAAATAAAAAAAGTTTGCGGTTCCTATTGAATCAATCATTAGGAACATTAAATTTCAATTAATAAAAAAATTGCTATAAACTTTTTGAATAATAGCAATTCGGATAATTGGAGCAACTTATGAACTCCCCATTTGGGCTAACTCTTCTAACCAGTATTCCTCCACATTCCGGGCATTTGTCATATTGGGCTGTTTCCACATCGCCTATGTCTTCTTGCGGGCATGTGAATCTGCACTTGTTGCAGCCATAGTATTTTCCGTTCTTTCCGGTTTTAAGAAGAAGATATCCTCCGCAATTTGGACATCTTTTAATTTCCATATTGTCCAGCTTGTCCAGTTCATCTTCAGGAACTGTAAAATTGCATTGAGGATAGTTGGAACAGCCATAAAACTTGCCGTATCTACCTTTTCTTGGAAGTATCTTGCCATCTTTGCAGATTGGACAATCCGGAAGCGGACTATTTGTCAAATCATCCAATTCATCTTCATCGCAGGCGAATTTGCAAATTGGATAGGTTGCACAGGCGCAGAACTCTCCATACTCCCCAATGGATTTGACAATGGGTTTCCCACATAACGGGCAGTCTCTCCAGGTAGGTTCAACTTCTTCCACAAAGTTGGGAAGTCGGAATTTGGTTATTTTCTGTCTTATTTCCCTTATATTTATCTGGTCCTCAATTCCGATTTCAAATCCACAGACATTGCAGAATTTCGCATCTTCCCTCAATTCGCTTCCACAAACTGGACAAATCATTTTTAGCTCCTGAAAAAGTATTCTATTTTTTTAAACTTGTATGAGTTTTAGGGCCAAATTTAAATTTTTTTTTAAATTGTAATAAAGTTTAGGGGCAATTTTTTTTTAACCGTATGAAAATTTACAGTTCAAAATTAAAGCTTACAGTTGTAAATTTCATGCCGCTGTCCTTGATTTTTTTAGAAGTTATGTTAACGTCTCCGTATTTCTTTAGGAAATTGTTTATTTCTCGTGAGACGGAGTTGTATTTTCTTCTGTCATATACTCTGTAGCTTCCCATGAACCTCACGGTTTCCTTTCTGTTTAAGATGTTTACCTTGTCCATTCTGTAGGATTCGTTGTTTTTCTCTAAAACTGAGTTTACCTTGCTTACAATTTCCGCTTTGATTTTCTCTTTTTCCTCTTTGCTGATCATTGTATCATCTCTTATTCTTCCAATTGCTTTTCAACTTTGTTGGTTACTTCCCTGATGGTTTTTGCAGCTGCCAGGAATTCGGCTTTCTCTATATTGTGCATGTTGATTTTGATGATCATCTTAACTCCGTGTCTGGATATGATGGCTGGAACTCCCAGGGAAACTCCCTTGACTCCTTCAATTTCGCCGTTCAAGTATGTGCTGACGGACAAAACCTTGTGATGGTCTCGCACAATGGTCATGATCAGGTTTGAAATCGCATATGAAGGGCCGAATTCTGTGGCTCCCTTTTTCTTTATGATTGTTTTTCCAGCATTTCTAAGTCTCTGTATGATTTCCCTAACATCCAGGTCGCTGGTTTCAATAAAGTACCTGAGTGGAATTCCTCCTATGGTTGTGCTGCTTAAAAGAGGAACCATGTGGTTTCCATGCTCTCCGATTACTCTTGTATGGATTTCTGAGGAGTGGATTTTGAAATGTCTGGAGAGATATGTTTTCAATCTTAATGAATCCAGATGGTTGCCCACTCCGATTACTCTGCTTCTTTCAAATCCGGATGCCTTGTATGCAATTGTTGTCATCACATCAACCGGATTGGTTGCAACCAGAATGATTGTGTCTGGAGCATGAATTGCGATTTGCCTTGCATATTCCCGGACTATACGGGCATTTGTGCCTGCAAGCTCCAATCTGTCCATATCTCCTTTTCTAGGCACTCCTGCTGTAATCAAAACTACTTGAGAGTCTTTAAGATCTTCATAGTTGCTGGAAGGAATCAGATCGCAGTCGACATTTTCAGCACTTAATGCATCATACATGTCGTATGTTTCTCCTTTTGCCTTGTTGAAGCTTTCTTCTCTTGAAAAAAGGACAATTTCATCAATCACATCAGTCCTTGCAAGCTTGAAAGCCACGTTTTTTCCTATTACTCCTGTAGCTCCCATAATACTTACTTTTATCATAGAATAACTCCTTAAGTTTTTTTTATTATATTTATATTTGGTATTTAATATAAAAATAATTTTAGTTTTATAGATAAAATTCTATCAACTGTCCTCTTTTTTTAGATGAATTTATGGAATTCAATTTCTTTTTTGATTTTCGTTGATATGCTTTTTTAATGAAGTATTCTAATAGCATTTACCGGACAGGCATGAATGCAGCGATAGCAGCCGATGCATTGTCTTTTGTCCAGCTCCCATGTTCTTGCTATCCTGCTGACCCTAATTGCATTTGCAGGACATATTATTTCGCATTTTCCACATAATTTGCATTTCCTTCCGTTAGCCTTTACTCCACTTCTTTTTACAGAGACTTTTGTCAGTGTTCTAGCCAGAGACAGCAGGCTAAGTCCTCCTGCTCCATATCCATGTCTTCCTCTCATATTTTAACCTTCTTTGAAATTTAATTATTCTGCCATTAGTAGGTTTGTTTTTTATCTGTTATAAATTTAGGCATAACTAAAAATATTATTTAAATGATTCATATTCCATAAGATGTTTTTGATTGTATTACACTATTTGAGATTTTAATATTTTTTAATCCAGTTTTTTCCCAAAATAATTATAATTTTTAAATTAATTCACTACTGCTCAATATTAAGTGTTTTATTTCAGAATCAAATAATAATTAAGCTGTTTTAAATTTTTAAAAAAATAAGTTTTTGTCTAAAAAAATAAACTTTATTAAATATTTGTTACAAATTAATTATTACTGAAATTTTAGTAAACTTTTTTGGACTTTTTTATAATGCTCCAGTTTTTTTACTCTGAAATTTCAACTGATTTTACTTTTTAAATTGAGAGATTAAAATGGCTTATGAAATTATTTGTGATACATGCGGCAGGAGTCTTGATGAGAGCTATTTCTTCAAGGATGAAAATGGCAATCATAATCACACCTGCGTGGAATGCTTGAGAAATGAAAACCGCGAACTTAAAGCTAAACTTGAAGAAATCCGCTCTAAAGTCTTGAAGTTTGCCGATGAGTACAGGCATCTTAAAAGTTCCTATGATGATATTGTATCTCAATACAACCATTTATTATCCTCAGACAGCAAGCTTAAAAGATCCTATTATGCATACCGCGATGAGAACAAGTCTTTAAGAGAGGAAGTTGAAGACCTTAGAACTCGTTTTAATGCTGTTTATCATGAGAATATTGATATCAAGCAGAAGTATGAAGTTTTAAGTTTGGAAAACCAGGTTCTAAGAAATGACAATCCAGAGGTCAAGTCATTAAAAACTGAAATAGATGCTCTGATTCAGGAAAACAACAAATTGAAAGAGGATATTTCAGCTAAAGACAAAAATATCGGTGATTTAACTTATGATCTTGAACATGCAGGCACAACTCTCCTTGAGAAAGACAATGATATTCATGAATTGAATAATAATCTGGATGATGCATTCAAGCTCATAAATGAAAAGGAAGAATCCATTGAAGATTTGAATTCCAAACTGGCCGAGGCCAATTCCACTATTGAAGAGAAGGACATGGCAATCAAAGTATTGAATTTTGATTTGGATGAGAAAAACAATGCAATTTCCATTTTCACTGATGAAAATTCAAAACTTGAAGGCACTATTGAAGATTTAAACAATCAGCTGGCTGAAACCATAAGCTCCAAGGACAATTCAATCAAGGAGCTCAATGAAAAACTGGACGAGTCTGATATTGAGAAGGAAAAGGCCGTTGAGGCAGTCAAATTGGAATATGAGGAAATCCTTAGCTCTCGAGATAAGGTAATCGATGATTTGAATTTGAAATTTGAAGATTCAAAAGCTTCTTATGAGAAGACTATCAATCACCTTGAGTCTGTTCTTGAGAAGGGAATCAATGTGGAAGTCAAGGAAAACTATGACTTGTTGAATTCATTCTATCAGGAGCATATCAGACAGCTTAAAGAGAGGATTGTTATCTTAGAGGATGAAAACAAAAAGCTCCATATTTCAAGTGAAGGCGGAAACAGTTCCATCTCCAACAGGTTGCGCTCAAGATTCAGGGAAGATGAAAGCGAAGACTTGAATCAGGAAGTGGACAAGTTCATGAAAAAATTCAACTCTAATGCGCTGGATGATTATGAGCTTCCTGAAGATGAAGACAGGGAAGAAACCCGTAGATTCGCCCGCGACTTCTTAAATGATGCTTTAAAGAGCAAATATGAATTGGTTTCATCCAAAAACAACTCCCTGAGCGATGAAAATGAAATCTTAAGCAGCCAAAACAAATCACTGAATGAAGATAATGCCAGGTTGAATGAAGAAATCAAATTATTAACCAAGCAAAGCGAGGACCTTGCCAGCGAGAATCTTAAGCTGGCTAAGGAAAATATTGAATTGTCTGATAAAAACGAGTCTCTGACTAATGACAATGTAAAACTGGCTGAGAAGAATATTGAATTGAATGAAGCCAATGATAAATTATCTGCAGAAAGCAATCAATTGTTAACTGACAGCACCAAGCTTGTAGGTGAAAGCGAGAAGCTCTCCAGCAATAATGAGAAACTGCTAAGTGAAAATGAGTCTTTAAAGGCGGAAAATGCCAAACTGACTTCAGAACTTAAAGATTTGATTGCAAGCGGCGATCAATTGCTTAAAGACAAGGAAGCATTAAGCAGTGAGATTAAAACTTTAACCGGCGAGAGGGAGCGATTGGTTGGAGATAATCAGAAATTGAATATGGAACTTAAAACCTTGATGGAAGACAGCAAGAAATTGCTTTCTGACAAGGAAGCGGCTGATGCAAGCAATCTTTCATTAAGCAATGAAATTGGAAATCTAAAAACAAAATGTGATGAATTAGCTGCTCTCAATCTCAAACGGGAAGAGGAACTTAAATCCCTGGCAACAGACAGCAAGAAACTCCTTGATGAGAAGGAGTCATTGGATGTTGAAATCAAGAAGCTAACTAATGACAAGCAGGCTTTAACAGATCAAATAAAATCTTTAAGCGGTGAAAAGGAATCATTCAGTGGAGATAATGCTAAATTGAGCATGGAACTCAAGAATATGAGTTCTGATAGTGAAAAGCTCCTTGAAGCGAATGCTGAACTGTCCAGGAAAAATGAGGAATTGAATTTGCTCCTTAATACCCTTGAAAGGGAGTACAAGCAAACCAAGGACAAGCTTGACTGGATGAGCGTTCGTTTTGAAAAGCTGATTGATGATAATATGGATTTCAAGAACAGAATCCGTGCATTGAACAAGGAGCTGGCTTATTATAAATCAAATGATAAATAATTCTATTAAATAATTAAGAGGTGGTAGTATTAAGACAAGCAGTCTTGCTTTTATTTGCATTTTTGTAATTTTGATTATAGGGGGAGTTTCAGCATATTTTGTAATTGACAGCCAGAATATTGATACCCACTTCATAATCGATGGAACCAGCATTTCTACTGATGATTATCTTGATTTCCGCCTAGTGGATTCTAATAATGAATCAGTTGCAGGGCAAAGGGTTTATGCAGAACTTGTAAGTTCTGACGGTGAATCTAAAAACTACACGATTTCAAGTGATGAAAAGGGAATTGTTTCCATCTCTGATAAGTTGGATGAAGGAAACTATACGATTTCTGCACGGTTTGAAGGTGGAGACGGATATAAATCCTGCGAATTCAACGACATCAAGATAAGTGTTTATAAAAAGGCAGTCCAAACCACAAGCACATCATCCAGTTCAATATCAAGCGATCCTTATTATGAGGACGGCTGGGATGATGACCATCAGGATGCGACTCCTGACAATCCTGTTACTGTTACCAAGCCTGACGGTGATACTTATACCTATTATGGTCCTGGCCATTATGATTATTACGCCGGGGGATCACATATGAGCGGAGAGTATTACAAGCAAAGAAATGCATAAACTGGCAGTTTATAACGTGATGTTTTTTGTTACTTTATTATAGGGATGGTTTTCCGGTACTTTATAATATGGAATGGTATCTTTTCAAACAGGTGATATGATGATTTGCCCCAACTGTGGTGAAGCAATTGCTGATGATTTGAATTTTTGTCCAAGCTGTGGAATGGAATTGGATTCCTTGAATTGTCCATCTTGCGGAGCTAAAAACAATAAAAAGTCCAAGTATTGCCGAGCATGTGGAAAAAGCTTGAATTATGCGAATACTATTGATTATTCAAATGGCAAGATCGATAATGGCGAAGGCGGAACTGAAGGGCCGTTTAAAGGGGATTCTCGAAGTGAAAAAGGAATTCAGGGACCTTTTGAAGGGGATTCTCGAAGTTCTGATATCATGAAAGGACCCTTTGATGACTAATTTATTTCTTTTTTTTATTTCCTTTTAGAATCCATATTTTTTTATATTTTTTATTTAGCACTCGTAACTTGTTTATCGTTTATTTGCCTGTTTTTTAGAGTTCATCCTCTTTTGAATTCAAATATTCGATTTTAATTAAAAAATAATTTATAAAGTGGTTTTGACTTTTTCTAATTATTTTTTTATTTTTTAGAAACTTATATAATACTTGAATTATAGAATTATATTATTAGTATTTAAAAATGTAAAATTTGGTGTTATTTTGAAAAGTTCCAGAACAATTATTTTATCAATTTTAATCATTTTTGCTTTATCATTAAGCCTTGGTGCTATAAGCGCTCAAGCCATTGATGATGATTCAACAGGCATTATGATTGATGTTGATGAGGAAACTGAAGATATTGGAGATATCGACTCATTGGCGGCTGATGATAACAGTCTGGATGCTGTAGATGGTCCGGACATTATTAGTGCAGCTAATGATGAAATTAGCATATCTGATGATGGCGAGGACAACACTTCAGATATTGGAACTTTTTATGAGTTAAGAACTTCCATTCGTAATTCTGAATCTAATTTTACTCTTGAAAAAGATTATAACTTCACTTCTTCAAGCACAAGTGGAATAACAATTGACAAAGATTTTACTATCAATGGTAATGGCCATTATATAGATTCTCAGGGATTATCAAGAATTTTTAATATTAATGGAACAACTCTTATATTAAATAACATAGTATTCATTTCTTCTCAAGGTGCTGATGCAGGTTATTCTTCACTTGACATTGAAGGAGGAGCTATTTTTGCACGGAATTCCAATTTGGTCATTGAAAACTGCAGTTTTGATTCATTCAATGCCAACTTTGGAGGAGCCATCTGTGCCCTTGATACTAATCTGACACTTAATAATGTTTCATTTTCCAATTGCTCATCCAAATATTATGGAGGAGCAGTCTATCAGATGTATGGCAATTTAAATGCTTCTTCATCATCTTTTGCAAATTGCAGCGCCATTGACGGAGCAGGAATATTTGCAGATGATCTAGATAGTGTAAATATTTCAAACACTGGATTTTATGAAAACAACGCATCTCTTTTAGGCGGTGCTATTTTCTCAAATGAAAATGAAAATATGATAATTGAAGACTGTACATTCGATTCAAATACTGAGGCATATGATAATAAAAGCTATGTTGATGATAATGGAGATGCACATGTCTTGAATTATTATGGCGAGAATTTAGTTGCCGATGCTTCAGGTTATACAGGATATGATGTTTACAATCAAGCAAAATATGATTTGTACATCTTTTATGATAATGACTATGAATTGTTTTATAATGATGGAACTATCCTGAATGAATTTCCTGAAAGTTATGATTTAAGAAATGTCAGCAACGTAAGTTTTGTCACTAATGTTAAAAATCAAGGCAATGGTGGTAACTGTTGGTCATTTTCAGCAATGGCTGCTTTGGAATCAGCTATTTTAAAAGCCACAAATGGTGCGGTTTCTCTTGACTTGTCAGAAGAGAACATGAAAAACCTCATGGCTTGCTTCTCTCCATTCGGCACTACTTATGAAACTAATACAGGAGGAAATGACCGCTTGTCAAATGCCTATCTGGCTGCAGGGTTAGGTCCTGTTCTTGAAAGCCTGGATAATTATGTTCCTAAAGATTATTTATCCGCTATCTTTAATCCGTTAACCCATATACAAAATATATTATGGATTGACAGAAATGATTATCTGGATAATGATGGAATAAAATTTGCTCTATTAAATTATGGGGCTGTTTCTGTTTCTTGTAATTTTGATAGTTATTATCGTAATGGTGCAAATCATTACTATTATGGCAGTGAAGGCCGAAACCATGCTGTAACCATTGTTGGATGGAATGATACTTATTCTGCAAGCAATTTTAAAACAACACCTCCTGGAGATGGTGCATGGATTGTTAAAAACAGCTGGGGAACTGGCTCTGGTAAAGATGGTTATTACTATGTGTCTTATTATGACACACGTTTTGCAATAGGTCATCAGGAATGCTTCTGTTTTGTCTTGAATAATTCTGTAAAATACAGGAAAACCTATCAATATGATATTGTAGGCATGAGTGACTGGTTGTATAATGAAAGTGCTTCCAATGGCATATGGTATAAAAATGTCTTTAATTCCACAGATGATGAGGTTTTAGCAGCATTTTCAACTTATTTCAATGAAAAAACCAACTACACTGCTTATGTTTATGTGAATGGTGAATTGGTGAATGTTCAAGAAGGATCCGCTCACAATGGATATTGCACAATAAAACTGAGCAAATACATTTTCCTTAAAAAGGGAGACAAGTTTGAAATAGTCTTGAATGTTCGCTCAGATGATATTTCAATCATTCCTATTTCAGAGTCCTCTTCTTCCAAGAGAGACTATGCTTTGGAAGGAGTCTCATTCTTCAGCTTTGATGGTGAAAGCTGGGAGGATTTATATAATTATTCTGGTGAATATTATGAAAACGGCAATAGAACTCATTGGTATAATTTAACTAAGGTGGCATGTTTAAAAGCATTTACAATTTCCAAAGCTGTTGTAAATCTAACCGTTCAAACTCCTATTGATTTCAGAGCCATTATTTTAGATGAATTTGGAGATTTGGTGAATTATGGATTATTCAATATTACAAATGGCGATAGGGAGTATTTAATTGATGCAAACACTAATCTTACAATTGCTTTTAATGAAAAAGGAACTTATAGGATTTTTTACACTAAATTTAATGATTTAATCAGTGATTATGATTTTGATAAAACTATTGAAATTGGAAAATTAAATGTTGTTGCTTTCCCAACTTCATTTTCTTTTGAAGACAACCTTCTTGAAAATTATAGCACTCAGTTTAATGTCAGTGTAATTGATTGCTATGGCAATCCAGTTCCTGATGGTGTTGTTTACTTTGAAATCTTGGATTCTAATGGGGTTAGCATGCTTAATCATACTTCTAATAGAAATGATTTCACTTTTGATTGCTATCTAGAACCTGGAGTTTACAGAATCTTATTCAAGTTCACATCTACTGATGAAGATTATCATAATGCTTCATTAAATGGCAAATTTAGAGTTAAAAATCTCACAAGCTTGTCTTTAAGTTTAAAGAATATTACTTATGGTGAAATGGAGAATATCACTTGTGTTTTAGATATCGGTGATGTTAATCTCACCTTTACTGTAAATGGTTCCAATGGATACAGCGAAGTATTTAATTCTTCAGATTCTTTAAACTTAAGCGATTTGGATGTTGGAATCTATGATGTTCATGTGAGATTCAATGGAAATGAGGATTATGCTCATAACTCTACTTCAGGCAGTTTTGTTGTGAACCCTATGCAAACTAATATTCGTTTTGAAGACAGCCTTCTTGAAAACTATGATACTCATTTGAATGTCTGCATAACTGATGGCAATGGAAATACAGTTCCTGATGGTGTGGTTTCCTTTGAAATCCTGGATTCCAATGGAGATAGCGTTCTTAATCATACTTTAAATATGAATGACTTGTCTTTTGATTGCTATCTGGATCCTGGTGTTTACAGGATCTTATTTAAGTTCACATCAGCTAATGATAATTATCTAAATGCTTACTTAAATGGCTCATTCAAGGTTAGAAATCTCACTAGCATTTCATTAAACTTGAACGATATTATTTATGGTGAGATGGAAAATATCACCAGCATTCTGAACATTAATGGAGTTGATCTGACTTATGTCATCAATGGATCTAATGGATATGAAGGAGTATTCAATTCTTCAGATTCTTTAATCCTAAGTGATTTGGATGTTGGAATCTATGATGTTCATGTGAGATTCAATGGAAATGAAGATTATGCTCATAACTCTACTTCAGCCAGTTTTGTTGTAGGTCAAAGACCTTCTGGAATATCATATTCATATGCAAATATCTATGCTTATCCAAATTCCGAATACTTCATTATTACCCTAATGGATTCTGTAACTGGCAATGCTCTTCTAAACAAGCAGGTTCAGTATAAATTCAATAATGGAAAGGTTGCTACTGTCAAAACAGATGCCAATGGAGTAGTTAAGATAAAAATCTCAGTAAGCAAATATGGAAATTATGCAATGCAGGTCAATTTCCTGGGAGATGAGCATTACAAAGCATCTTCAATCAGCAAGACAATCAAGGTATATAAGAATAGCGTGAAATTCACAGGAGCTACTAAGAAGGTTAAAAAATCCAAGTCCAAACGAACTTTCAAGATAACTTTAAAGACTTCCAACAACAAGGTTTTAAAATCAAAATATGTTTATCTGACAATCAATAAAAAGACATACAAGGTTAAAACCAATTCCAAAGGAATCGCTGCATTTAAAATAAAATTGCCTAGGACCAAGAAGACATACAAGTATAAAGTTAAGTTCAAAGGCGATAATGGAAACTATGCCAAGACATATAGTGCTAAATTGAAGGTTTACTAATCCATTATCAATTATATGTAATATTATGATTTTTTTTAAATTAGTCTATTTTTTATTTTTTCATTATTTTCACTATTTTTAAATTTTATTTTTTTTATTTTTGTACTGTTTCTAGCTTCTATTTTTTTATTTTTTCAAATACAAAACAGCTATTTTTATTAACCAGATTCAATATACTAATTTTAACTATTCCTAAGGGTGATATGATGAAATGTAGTAATTGCGGCAGTGAATTTGATGACAGCCTTAATTTCTGTCCAAATTGCGGAACCAGCGCTCATGTAATAACTTGTCCTCAATGCGGTGAAAAGTATAATAATGTAGGTGTTTATTGTCCAAATTGCGGATATAAGCTGAAGGAAGATTCCAATGAGCATGTTGATCATGTTGAAAAGGTAGAAAGGGTCTCAGATTCTATTAAAGGAGGATTCGGATCTTCTGATTCTAATTTTAATGGCGGTTCCAATTCCAATAGACAGGGCTCTACTTTTAATGGTCGCTCAAATTCCAGAAGGTCTTCTTCAGGAATCCGTATAAATCCAAATGTATTAAAAGAGCACCAGTGGGCTACGGGGATTGCTTGCTGCTGTATCGGATTATTAATCCTGTCTTTTATAGGGGGCGTCTTGTCTCCAGACACCAATACATCCGATTATTCAGATTATAATTCCAATTACTTTGATGATTATAGTTCTAATCTAAGTGATGATTTGGGCAGTTCTTACAATTCAAGCAGCTCCTATGATGACGATTCCTCATATTCTTCAGACTCTTCTTCAGATCACACTTATGATTATGATAATATCGTTTTCGATAATGACGGTGACAACAAGCTGTCCCTTGAAGAATATGCTGCAATGGCGGTTGATTTAGGATATACAAGCGATGATGCTGAAATATTGGCGGATATCTTTGATAGATTTGACACAAACCATGATGGTTATTGGGATATCGATGAATATAATGCCTTCTTAAATTCTTAATAGGGATATAATCCTTCTTAAATTCTTAATTATATCTGATAATCATTTTTCGCACTCTCAATCCATATACATTTTTTAATTTTTTTAGATAGTAATATCAATTCTTCATTTTTATAGATTTTTTTTTCCTTATTCTGTTTAATTATTTTTGCTAAAAGTTTTTATATGAGATGTGACTAATAGTAAATTGATTACCCTACCCTTTTCATATTATTAAAATACATATCACCCCCTTTACTTATGTACTTATTTTAGGAAATAGGGTAATCACTTTCCTTTTAATTTTTTTTCATATTTTTTTATAATTTTTTTTATTTAAAATTCCCTGTTTTTTTTAATGAAATCATTCATTTTAAAATTTTCTAGTTTTTAAAAAATCTTGAATTTTTTCTAAATTTGAAAATCGCTTAATTTTTATCCATTTTCTTTTTTCATTTAGTTTTTCACATGTTTAACTATTTCTAATTCCCATAATTATATAATAAAATATATATATTAACAAAAATAAATTTTTATATACCATGGTGATTTATTATGGCAGGGATATCAGAAGCTATTACCCAAATAAAAAAAGCTGAATCTGATGCTGAAACCTTGGTGGAGCAATCAGCAATTGATGCTCAAGCAATGATTGATGATGCTAACGCACAATCAAATGAATTGATTGCTGCTGCTAGGAATGAAGCTAACGAAGAGGCTAAATCTACTGTTTTTAATGCAGAAGAAAAAGCAAAAGAAGAAGCTAAATCTATATCCTCAAAAGCTGAAAATGACATTGATGTCATTAAATCAAGCGCAAGAAAGAATATTGATGAGGCTGCTTCAATTATTGTCAAAAATATATTATAGTGTGAGATAATGTTTAGAACTGCGAGAATGCGTAAACTCAATATTATTACTTTGGATAAATTCGCAAATCCTACAGTCACAGCACTGCACGATGCGGGAATTGTCCAGATAAGTGATATTTCCGAAAGCATTCAGCAAGATCCTGAACTGGCAGAACTCTTGACACCTTCAAAAGCTTCTCCTTATACTGGAAAGGTATCCTCTCTTCTTATGAAAACTACTGGTATTTCAGAATTACTTGGAGATGCCCTATCTGAGGGTAGGGGTCTTAAAGATACTCTGATGGGCTTTATAAGTCCCGAAATTCCAGTTCCAAAGGAAGTTGGTGATGTTGATACGGAGGCGTTGATAGCCTATGCCGAATCAACTTTGGACCAAGTGGAAGGAGAAACAAAAGGTATTGAAGAAAAACTTGCCGCACTTGACAGTGAAGAAGCTGTTCTTGAATCAAACAAGGCTTTAGCCAATAAATTGAAAAATTTAGATATGGATTTGGGCTTGTTAAGTGATTCACAACATACTTCTACAATTGTCGGCAGGATTGATGCTGTATCAGCTGCGGAATTTGGAAGTAAATCTAGTGAGATTACGGATGAAATCTTTTATGAATTCGTTGCAGACGAAGATAAAGATTACAAGATCATTATCACAGTTGTAGCTAATGAATTCAAGGATGAAATTCATAACTTGCTTAGAAAAGGTGATTTCGAGAAGTTTGAAACCGCAGGTTTAGAGGGAAAACCGGATGAGATCATTTCCTCTGCTGAATCTAGACTCCAAACTATCGAAAGTGAACGTTCCCAGGCAAAGGCTGAACTTAAAGTTGTGGCTGAGAAATGGGATGATGAAGTTCTTGCTTTAAAAGAACAATTGGAAAACGAAAAAGAAAAGAATGAGGTTTTTGCCACATTTGCTGAAACCAGTAAAACAACTGTCTTGGAAGCATGGGTGCCTGCTAAATATGAAAAGAAAGCAGTATCCTTAATTGCAAGTGCAACCGAAGGCAATGTTATCATAGAAGCTGAAGACGCTCCTGATGATGATGAAGACGTTCCAGTTTTACAGGAAAACAATGCATATGCAAAACCTTATGAAGTACTTGTTGAAATGTACTCTCCTTTGAAATATAATGAGATCGACCCTACAATATTTGTAGCTATTACTTTCCCATTCTTCTTTGGTTTCTGTTTAACAGATGCCTTCTATGGATTATTAGTAGCTATTCTGGGTGTCATATTATACAAAGGAATGGGCAAAATCAATAAAACCATGCACGACTTCGGACTTATTGTCCTTGCATCTGGTTTATGGGCTATTATTCTAGGTCTTGTAACAAACGGTCTTTTAGGAGACTTCTATACAAGGATTCTGGGATGGGGTCCTGAGCTTCCTACAGTTATAAGCTCATTGAATGCATTTGGAAAACCGGCAACAATTCTGGTAATCGCTATTATTGTTGGTCTTATCTATGTAAACATCGGTTTCCTTTTAGGTGCTCTCAACAATTTCAAATACGGCAATAAGAAAGAGGCTCTCGGTTCCTCTGTTAACTGGTTCCTGTTTGAAGCAGGTATTATCTTGCTTGTAATCGGATTCATGATGCCTGCAGTAGGCATGATTGGAATCGCTTTAGGTGCTGTTTTAATTATTGCTTCCCTTGGATTGCTTGTATGGGCGAATGGTGCATATGGTCTTATGGACGTATTTGGTTTTATGGGTGATGTTTTATCATACGCTCGTCTTTTAGCTCTTTGTCTGGCTACAGGCGGTATTGCTATGACTGTAAACATCCTGACTAATATGTGTAACGACATGATTCCTGTTATCGGAGTCGTGCTTGCAGTAATCGTCTTTATCGGCGGACACATATTCAACTTTGCATTCCAAGTATTAGGTGCATTTGTAAATGCATTGCGTCTTAACTACGTAGAGTTCTTCTCTCAATTCTATATGGGAGGAAAACATTCATTCGAACCTTTTAAAGCTAAAAGATTCTTTACAAAAAAATAAAATAAAATTTACAGTTTAATTTTTATGATTTATGGACGAATGTTCAATTCTTTGGATATTTAAAAAATTAAATATCTAACTTTACAATTAATATTACAAAATTTAGGAGATATATTATATGGTAGAAATTGCTTTAGGAACTGCTTTAGCAGCTATCGGTGCTGGTGTTGCAATTGGTTTTGCTGGTTTAGGTTCCGGTTTAGGTCAAGGTATGGCAGCAGCTGGATCTGTCGGTGCTGTAGCAGAAGATAACGATATGTTTGCAAGAGGTATTATTTTCTCTGCATTACCAGAAACTCAGGCTATTTACGGATTCTTGATTGCTATCCTGTTACTCGTATTTTCAGGATTATTAGGTGGAGGCTCAGGTCTCTCAACCACTGCAGGTATTGTAGCTATTGGTGTAGGTGCATCCATTGGATTTGCAGGTTTAGGTTCAGGTATGGGTCAAGGTATCGCTGCAGCATCCTCCGTTGGTGCTATCGTTGAAGATACCGACATGTTCGCAAGAGGTATTATCTTCTCAGCATTACCAGAAACTCAGGCTATTTACGGATTCTTGATTGCTATCTTACTTATGGTATTCGGTGGAATATTAGCTTAGGAGGTCTATAAATGAGCTCTGGGGCAGATAATATTGTCTCTAACATAATGTCTGAAGCTCAAGCTGTAGTGGATGCTAAAAAGGCTGAGGCTCAAGTTCAAGTCGATGCAATTCTTGCAGAGGGTGAAAAAACCGCAGCAGCCGAAAAAGTAAGCATTTCCGAAAATGCGGCCAAACAGGCTGACATGAGATATCAACAAATTATATCTGAAGCTAAAATGAATGCTCGTAGGGCAGAATTAGAGGCAAAAGAAGAAGTAATCGAAGAAGCTTTCAGTAAAGCTACTGAAGATTTAACACAAAAAGCAGCTACTAACGATGAGGAATATGTCGACGCTTTAATTGGAATGATTACCGAAGCAGCTACTGAAATTGGTGGCGGAGACTTAATCGTTCTATTGAAGGAAGAGGACATATCCAAAGTTAAAGGTAAATTAGATTCTATCACTGATAAGATAAAATCAGCTACAATTGATAGGAAGAAACCAGCTAACTTAAACAAAATAGGTGATGCTGTCTCATCCGAAACAGGCATTGAAACTACCTTGGAAATAGGCGAGCCTATTGAAACCATCGGTGGAGCTATTTTAAGAACTAGAAATGGTGACATTCAAGTAAACAACACTATTGAAGCTAGAATGTTAAGATTTAAAAAATCATTACGTTCAGAAGTTGCAAAAACATTATTTAATTAGGAGAGATGAATTATGGCTGATGAAATTGCTACAATTATAAGTTCATTAGGCCTCAGCAACGAGGCGTTTTTAGCAATTGTACTTTTAGCATTTGTTGTTATAGGAGCAATTATTGTAATTGTTGCAAGTAGACCAATTTTAGACATTTATCCATACCTCCAACCTAATGCTAGAGTAAGAGCAAGAAAAGGAAGATTATTTGATGAAAAGCAAATTTCTGAACTTGTTGATGCTAACAATGTTGATGATGTAACAAACTATCTTAGAGGTTCTCCAGATTATGCAGAACATTTGGATGAGTATCCTCTTGAGAAGGCTTTGGATGTTCAACTTGGTGAGACATATGACATGGTTGCAAGACTTGCACCTAGCAGTGTTCAATCCTCATTCAAAGTATTAGCAAAACAATCCGATATCGATAACATTAAAAGCTTGTTGATTGCTAAGGAAGCTGGACTCGATAAGGAAGCTACAGAAGAACTTTTAATTCCTGCAGGTTCTTTATATGAGGATATTTCCCGTTTATCCGATGCTGAAACTGTAACTGATGTTGTTGCAGGACTTGATGGAACAGAATATGCTCCTGTTCTCGAGGAAGTCATTCCACAATATGAAAATACTGGAATGGTTCTCCCATTCGAATCAGCATTGAACAAATACTACTTGGAGAAATTACTCAAATCCACTGAATCTCCAGCTGATGAAAACACCCAGATTCTTTACTCTTATATTGGAAACCAAGTTGATGTTGCCAATATCAAACTTATCTTAAGAGCAAAGGCTGACGGTCTTGATTATGACGCTATCAGTCCTTACATGATTAGCAACGGTTATCAATTAAGAGAATGGAAACTCAAGGATCTTATGGAATCTCAAGATGTTACAGGAGTTATTTCATCACTTGAAGGAACCAAATACGCAGATGTTTTAACAGAACTTCTTCCGGAATATAATGAAACTGGTTCTGTGGCAATATTTGAAAAGGCTTTAGACAAATTTTTAGTTGATTCTGCAAAATCAGCTTCCATGAAAAAACCTATAGGAATCGGTCCTATAATTGGTTACTTGTCTCAAAAAGAAGTTGAAATCAGAAACTTGAAAGTTATTGCTAGGGCTAAAAGAGAAGCAGACTTCCCAGTATCCAGACTTAGGGAGATGTTAGTATGAGTGATGTCGCTATAATAGGAGATATCGATACTGTAACAGGTTTCAAACTCGCTGGAGTTAAAAAAGGTTACATTGTTAAAACTGATGAAGATGCTGAAAATGCTCTTGATGAGTTATTAGATGGTGGAATTTCAATTATTATAATTACTGAAAAGATAGCTGATAACATAAGAGGCTATATTAACAAACGTCTTGGATCTGATGTATTACCTATGGTTATTGAGATACCGGATAAGACCGGTTCATCTGAAGGCGGTAATGATCAAATGGCAGCTCTTATTAAGAGAGTTATCGGAGTAGAGATGGTTAAATGATGGAAGAAGGAAATATTATTAAAATTGCAGGTCCTGTTATCGTCGCAGATGGTATGAGAGGGGCGCAAATGCACGAAATGGTAAGAGTAGGTGATGACAAGCTCATTGGAGAGATCATCGAGCTTGAAGGAGATACTGCTACCATTCAAGTTTATGAAGAAACTGCCGGATTAAAACCTGGCGAGAAAATTGAAAGAACTGGAGGTCCTTTATCCGTAGAACTCGGTCCTGGTGTAATGGGTTCTATTTTCGACGGAATTCAAAGACCTCTTGAAGTTATTAAGGAATTAACTGGAGACTATATCGCTAGAGGTGTAGATGTACCTTCTATCGATAAAGAGAAAAAATGGACTTTTGAACCAATAGCTAAAGTCGGTGACAAGGTTACTGGTGGAGACATTCTTGGACAAGTACAGGAAACTTCCGCTGTAGTTCAGAAAATCATGGTTCCTCCAATGATTGAAGGACACATCAAATCAATCGTAGGCAAGGACCAGTTTACTGTAGAGGAAACCATTGCAGTTATCGAAACCGATGACGGCGACAAGGAAGTAGCTATGCTTCAGAAATGGCCTGTCCGTAAAGGACGTCCATATGCTGAAAAGCTTGACCCTGACATTCCACTTATTACCGGTCAAAGAGCACAGGATACTTTCTTCTGTTTAGCTAAAGGAGGAGCAGCAGCTATTCCTGGTCCTTTCGGTTCAGGTAAGACTGTTACCCAGCAGCAATTAGCTAAATGGGCAGACGCAGATATTGTGGTATATATCGGATGCGGAGAACGTGGAAACGAGATGACTGAGGTACTTACAGAGTTCCCATTCCTCGAAGACCCTAGAACAGGAAACCCTATCATGGACAGAACTGTTCTTATTGCAAACACATCCAACATGCCGGTAGCAGCTCGTGAAGCATGTGTATACACCGGTATTACAATTGCAGAATACTTCCGTGACCAAGGTTACGATGTAGCGCTCATGGCAGACTCCACCTCAAGATGGGCGGAAGCTATGAGAGAAATTTCCGGTAGGCTCGAAGAGATGCCTGGTGAAGAAGGTTACCCTGCTTACCTCGCATCCAGACTTGCTCAGTTCTACGAAAGAGCAGGAAGAGTAACCACCCTCGGTCAGGATCCTAAACAGGCTTCTGTTACTGTAGTAGGTGCTGTATCACCTCCTGGTGGGGACATGTCCGAACCTGTTACCCAGAACACCTTACGTATTTGTAAAGTATTTTGGGCATTGGATGCATCTCTTGCAGATAAACGTCACTTCCCTTCAATCGACTGGCTGCAAAGTTATTCATTATATGTTGACAACATTACCTCCTGGTGGCAGGAAAACGCTTCCGATGAATGGAGAGCTAACAGAGACCAAGCTATGGTTTTACTCCAACAGGAATCCGAGCTTGAAGAGATTGTGCAATTAGTAGGTCCTGATGCACTTCCTGACTCACAACAAGTCATTCTGGAAACCACCCGTATGTTAAGAGAGGATTTCCTCCAGCAGAATGCATACGACGAAGTCGATACCTACTGTTCTCCAACCAAACAGGCAGGAATGCTTAAAACCATCCTCACATTCCACGAAAATGCTTCAGCAGCTGTAGCACGTGGTGCGGATGTAAAGGATATTGCGGCTTTACCTGTTAAAGAGGAAATCGCAAGAATGAAATACATTCCTGAAGAAGAATTCGAAGCTAAAAACAAGGAAATGCAAGAACAAGTTGTAACACAATGTAGTGAGGTATAAAAATGAATGCTGATATTAAAACAAGAGAATATACAACAGTTTCTGAAGTTTCTGGTCCTTTGATGATTGTTGAAGGTGTTGAAGGCGTAGGATACAACGAGATTGTGGAAATTGAAACTCCTACTGGTGAAAACAGAAAAGGACAAGTATTGGAAGTCAACGAAGACTTAGCTGTTGTTCAAGTTTTCGAAGGTACTGATGATTTAAACACTCTTAACACTAAATCAAGATTCACTGGTGAAACCGCTAAGATCGGTGTAAGTGATGACATGATGGGCCGTATCTTCAACGGTACTGGTCAACCTATCGACGGCGGTCCTGAAATTATTCCTGATAAGGAATTAGATATTAACGGAAACCCAATGAACCCTGCTTCAAGAGAGTTCCCAGCAGAATTCATTCAAACTGGTATTTCCACCATTGATGGAATGAACACCCTTGTAAGAGGACAGAAACTTCCTATCTTTTCAGGATCTGGTCTGCCTCACAACGATTTAGCTGCTCAAATTGCAAGACAAGCTAAAGTAGTAGGTACTGATGATGATTTCGCAGTAATTTTCGCTGCTATGGGTATTACTCACGAAGAAGCTAACTTCTTCATGAAGGATTTCGAAAGAACAGGAGCTCTTGAAAGAGTAACTGTTTTCATGAACCTGGCTGACGACCCTGCTATTGAGAGAATCTTAACTCCTAAAATGGCATTAACCACTGCTGAATACTTCGCATTCGAGAAAAACATGCACGTGCTTGTTATCTTGACTGATTTATCCAACTACTGTGAAGCTTTAAGAGAAGTTTCCGCAGCAAGGGACGAAGTACCTGGTAGAAGAGGTTACCCTGGATACATGTACACTGACCTCGCAGGTATTTACGAACGTGCAGGACGTATTGCAGGCAAAGAAGGATCCATTACTCAGATGCCTATCCTCGTTATGCCTCAAGACGATATTACTCACCCAATTCCTGACTTGACCGGATATATTACAGAAGGACAAATCGTACTCAGTAGGGATATTCACCGTAAAGGTATCTACCCACCTGTAGACGTACTTCCTTCCCTTTCCCGTCTGATGAGTGGTGGTATTGGTGATGACAAGACTCGTGACGACCACAGTGGTGTATCAGACCAGCTCTATTCTGCATATGCAGAAGGACGTAACTTAAGAGACCTGGTAGCTGTAGTAGGTGAAGAAGCACTTACAGAAAGAGACCAGAGTTTCTTGAAATTCGCTGATAATTTCGAAGATCAATTCATCCGTCAGGCAAAAGACGAAGACAGAACAATCCAGGAAACCTTGGATTTAGGTTGGAAATTATTAACTGTATTACCAAAAACCGAACTTAAAAGGGTTAAAGACGAATTTATTGAAAAATACTACCCTGAATAAATTTATAAGCGCTTATTAAATGGAACTAGGGATTAAATTTATTTTAATCAAAAATCATTTATAAGCTATTTATTCTATTTTAAGTTGGTTTGTATTATCTTATGGAGGATAGTATGGCTGAAGAAATACTAGATGGAATTAACCCTACACGTATGGAGTTGCTTGCTCTTAAAAAGAGGGAAGCTCTTGCTGTAAAGGGTCACGGTCTGCTCAAGCAGAAGCGTGATGCTTTGATTAAAGAGTTCTTCGATATCTTGGATAGAGTGGAAGGTGCAAGGGAAAATGCAGAGAAAAACCTTTTCAATGCATATGAAGCACTTACCGAAGCTCAGATTACAATGGGTGATTTAGCTGTTCAAAAGGCAGCGTTATCTGTTAAGGAATCTGTTAAAGTAGATATTTCTTCAAGAAGTATTATGGGAGTTTCCGTACCTATAACCAATATGGAAATGGAATCAAGAAATCTGGTTGAAAGAGGATATGATTTGGCTAACACCTCTGTTCAATTGGACGAAGCTGCTAAATTATTTGAAGTAGCTTTAGGCCACATCATTGAACTTGGTGAGATTGAAAAGACAATCTATCTTTTAGCTGATGAGATTGAAGCTACCAAGCGTAGAGTAAACTCTCTTGAGCACATTATGATTCCAAGACTCCAGGCTACTGTAAAGTCCATTGACATGAGACTGCAGGAGATGGAAAGGGAAAACTTCGTAAGAATGAAGATGATTAGATCTACTATTGAGAAAAACGAAGCGAAAGCTAAGGAAAAAGCTCAAGCAGAATAAATTAAATTAAATTTAGAATGCATTTTTGCAATCTAAATTTTTTTACTTTTTTTATTTTTTTTTACAAGTTTTTATTTTTGTAATTGATTTTATTCGATTTTTTACTATTTTTAAGACTTATAATTGTTATGATCTATTGTAATTTTTTCTATTTTTGGGTCTAACGTGTTTTTAATATTATGAAATTTTTTTATTTTTGAGTCTACACATATGAACTTTTGAGATTCTTTGTAATTTTTTTATCTTTTCTTTTTTTAAACATCTCATATGAATAAATTAAAGCTTTTAATCAGTTCATTGATATCTAAAAATTAGTTAAGTTTATATATAATGTTTAACAAAATAAAGTATGTTGTATAGTCCCGTGGGGTAGTGGTAATCCTTCTAGGCTTTGGACCCGGAGACGGCGGTTCGACTCCGCTCGGGACTACTCAATTTTTAACTATTTTTGTCTTTTTTTATCAATTTATCAACAAATAGACAACTTAATAAATCATAAATTAATTAATGATAAAATAATGCTTTATTTAAAGCGTGATTTAAAAGGTGTGAAGATGCAAAGAAATCCTTGGGACCAGTTTATTAAAGATCCGGAAAATAAGGCAAAGCTATTTTTATTTATTAATGGAGTTATGATTTTAACCACTTTTCTAATTGTTATTGGAACTATAATCTTTATTTTGATTCTAGTTGGCATAATTCAATTTTAATGCTAATTTTTCCATATTTTTGTCAATTCGATCATATTCGGATAAGGTTATACCTAATTTTATAGATTTTTGTTAATCAGGTATACTTGGATATGTTAAAAATTAAATTTTTTTAATTAAAGTCTTTTTTCAAATACGATATAAAAAATGAATTTTATAAGTTATAATAATCTTATCATACACATAATAAAATAAGTTATAATTATTTTAACATACTTAATCGATTTACTTAATTCAAGATATATGTAAATTAATTTGTCATAATTAATATAACGAATAATGATGCCTGCTTTAAATATAAAGCAAGCTTGAACTAAAGGGAAAATATTTAAAAAAAGTATGGTCATATTTCTATCACATTTATTGAATATGATAGTGGATAGAACATATAAAACACATCTGTGCAATATATCTGATTGTTTAAGTGAATCCGAATCTGTTTTTTAAGTGAATCTGTATATAAATGAGAGGCAATGTCTTATAACTGAAATAAAAAGAGTTGAAAAGCATTATGTTAAGTATTCTACTTGATTACTATAATTTTTCTAATCAATGTCCAATATCTTATTGTATTTGTCTAAATTTGCCTGTTTGGTTTGACTGTTAAGCTTTGAACAATCCAGTTCGGTCTATGAGAAAATTGTTAATTCATAAAGAATCCTATTCACTTTCAATCCTTTCTCAGTTAATTTATATTCTTTTTGTTACATGTTTTAGCATCTATTTGATGTTTTTCAACAAGTTCCATCTCTTCCATGTATTTTAGGGTTTGGGAGAGTACAGAATTGCTAATGTTAGGATTTGCCTTTTGAAAATCAGTGAAATGCTTGCATCCATTGAACATATCTGAAATTAGGCATAAAACCCATTTTCTTTGAAAGAAATCCAATGCCTCGCTAACCGGACAAATATCATCAATATCCATATATAATTATATGTTTTTTTGAGATTATTAATTTATAGGTAATTTTAGAATTACAGAATTCTGATGGTGAAATGTTAACTGGTGATAGATTCCAGTATTCAAATTATAAAAAAAGATTAAAAAACATAGATAACTATTTTTTTTATTTAATTGATTTTCCAAGTTCATAGGCTTGTTTTAATTCCCCTTTGCCTTCGGTATATTCTGGTTGTGTCACATGGCTGCAAAATATTTTTCCAATGCTTTTCCAGATTGTCATGCCAGATTTCGCTTTCTTCAAATCAAGCACCTTCGCCATCATTATGAGGATTCTGTCTTTTACTGGATTTTTGTAGTTGTCACATTCTGCAACGGCGAACAAGGGGTCAAATGCGTTTTTGAGGAATCCTGAAATATGCCGGTAATACCACGGCGATGCTAAAACCACAATGTAGCCATTTTCATTATTGAATGGTGTTTGAATTTTGATTATATGCCTTTGCAACCGCTTTCCATTCACCATCCATCTTCAGCATGAGTGAACATCTGTGAAATCTATTTCCGCCCCGGCTTTCCTCAATTACTCTTACAAAGCCAATGTTTCTTCTAAAAGCAATACCTCAATTCTTGCATTGAATTCATTACTTGCGGCAAACTGTCTGCATTGTCATAGAACTGTTCAATGGAGCCATGTTCCAGAGTTCCATCCAGGTATCCGAATAAGTTGTTTCAACGAATAACTCTCCAGCATATTTGCTTTTCTCTCTACACTTTTTAGGAATTTTTTAGCTGCTTTATGGACAGATTCATATTCGCTAATTTCAAATCTCATAATAAGTAATTTTTAAATCATTAGTTAAAAATAATATGTAATTTTAAAATTACTCATGTTCGGAATATCAATTCATAGACAAAAAGGATAATAGGAAAAGCTATTTCAATCAATTCAATAGATTTATATAAAAGCAATCCTTAATAATTAAATTATTTAGAGGTGAAATAATGATTACTTGTAATGTATGCGGACATTTGAATCCCTTAGATGCAGTAGTTTGTGAAAACTGTGGTTCTGACCTTTCAGACAGCCCAGATCTAGGTGGATTTGACGAAGATGATGAATTTTACTAGAGTTCTAATGGAATCTTAAATTTTTTTAATAATGCCTTTTTTACTTTTTAAATTAACCATTTAAATTATATCTTATTTTAAAACACTTACCGTATTTTAAAAATTACCCTAAAATAAAGAATTACAATGCCTATTGCAAATGCAAATACCTGGTTTTAAATCCTCCAGTTGTTAATGAGTGGCAATAATGGCCGCAGCTATCTTTGTTTTTTAATAAATAACGAAGTAATTTTAAACTTGTAGGGTGAAAAGTCCTAAAAATAAAAAATAGATAATGGAAAAATTGAAAAAACTGAAGATATTAATTGGGCTGTAATATGGCCCTTATTAATTACTTGCTTTCCAATATTTCTATAGGAGTGACATAAGGAATTCTAGAATAAACTTTTTCCTAATATCCTCCCAGAAACCATTAAAAAAATCATTCCCAATATCTTTGCTTATTTTCGTCCTGCATTGCATTTTGTCTTTACATAATAGGTGCAAACCTTGAATGGGCCATATTTCCCATTTTTAACATATGTGAGACCATTGCAACCTGGAACTGGACAGTAATCCAATGACTTCAATAAGATTGTGTCCTGATTGAATGGACCTCCTTCATAGCTGCAGCTATCATTGGAACATTTGAAGAATCCCTTTCCAGTTTCCTTGTTCTTCAATAAAGTCACCTTTCCATTTCCACATATCGGACAATCCAATTTAGTTTCTATGGCATCATATTTACCAACATTTTTCCTTTTGCTTGAAGTGTTTGAATAATTAGATTTAGGGTTGTTTGAATTACTTTGTTTTTGTTTACTCCTATTTGCATCACACTTAGTTTTAAAATAATTGCTGCATGTCCTAAATTCTCCAAATTTCCCTGCTGCCATATATGTCAACCCATTACAACCTGGGGAAGTGCAGTATTCCAGAGTGCTTAATTTATCAATATCCTGATTAAAGTCTCCTCCATCATATTTGCATTGTGAACAGACGAACTTTCCCCTTCCTGTTCTTTTATTCCTTTTAAGAATTACAGTTCCGCTGTTGCATTCCGGACAAATTAACTTGGTTTTTATCTCCTCAAAATCGCTTTCATCTTTAGCGTGCTGTTTTGAAGCAGTGCTTTGGGATGTTTTAGGTGGATTGATTTGACTTTTAACCTCATTTTCATTGAATTGCTTTGTTTGCCTGCACTTTGGGAAATTGGAACAGCCTAAAAACAACCCTCTTTTCCCTTTTCTAGGGTATAGGATTCCATCACAGCTCGGACATCCTTCAATGAAATCCAGGTATTTAATTTCCTGATTGAATCTTCCTCCAGTCCAGTTGCAGCTATCCTCTGAACACTTGAAGTGTTTTGAATTGGATTTCTTGTTTATTTCAACAACGACATTGCCCTTGCCACAGCTTGGGCAGATCAGTTTTGTTGCAATCCTCTCATTAGAATTGTCTGAACTGTCATCATCCATAGGTTTGGTTTCCTTACAGTTAGGGTAGTTTGAACAGCCCATGAAGCAATTTCCACTTTTTGCCTTTCTTGGAACAAGCAATCCGTCACACTTTGGACACGGTTCAACCTTATCCAAATCCTCTTTTTTAATGAAGGTCTTGCCTCCGTTCCAGTTACATGAATCATTTGAGCATTTGAAATGTCTCTTTTTCTCGTCTTCCTTATTGATCTCCAATTGGACATGTCCTTCTCCACATTTCGGACATTTCAGTTCTGTTTTGACTATTTCCTTAGGGGTGTTCTCATCGATTTTTCTAAGTATTTCATTGAATCTCTCCAATTTCTCTCCGCTCATATTTTCAGAATGGCCGCATTCCCTGTTATTGCATCTCAAATAAGGTCCGAACTTTCCATCAAAGGGTTGCAATATGGCTCCGCAGTCAGGACAAATCTCAATCTCATCTAAAAATTCAATGTCTGAATTGTAGAATCCTCCTTCCCATTCGCACCTGTCATGAGAGCATTCAAAGAATTTCAATAATGTTTTATTGTTTCCTCTATTGAGAATAACTAAACTTATCTCTCCGTTTTTACAGACAGGGCATTTCAATTTGGTTTTAATTGAATAGACCTTCTTGTCCTTCATGAATTCATCAGGGTTCTCGCTTATTGCTTCCTCTTCATCTCCAAAAATTTCCTCCTTGGTGATTATGTCCAATTTATCCATATCCTCTTCCAATTCCTTGACAAATACTGATTTGTCAGTTTCTGATTCGGGAGCAAGAAGATATACATTGTTTTTAGTTCTTGTTAATGCCACATAGAACAATCTGCGCTCTTCTCCATATTCAAACTGGTCGCTGTCGCTAATGACAAAATCCAAAATAGGGTCATCCACCTTTTGATTAGGGAATCCTGACACTTTGTTTTCCAAATTGATTAGGATTACATTATCCTCCTCCAAACCTTTGGATCCATGGACTGTGATGTATCTGATTTCCAAATCCTCATTTCCTTCATATATGATCTGGTCATGAGTATTTCCTTTTGCTCTGAATGGAGAAACCCTGTCCTTGTCTCTTAAATAGGAATCTATATCGAAGTTGTTCCTGCCTAAAATCAAAATCTGCTTTGAATCCTTGGCAATCCTGTTTACAACATATTCCAAGACTTTTATCTTCTCTTCAGTGCTTTTCTTATTGTAGTAAGCAATCTTGACAGGTTTTGTCTCATCCCCATTGTCTTTCTTTGAGTTTAATGATTTCTGTATTTGCTGAGGGTTCTTTTTAACGAATTCCCCACTGATATCAATTAATTCCTGGCTATTCCTGTAAGTGGTGTCAATAGTCATTATCTCAGGATTTTCGAAGAACTTTTCAAAGTCCTTAAACAAGCTCACATCACATCCGCTGAATCTGTAAATTGATTGCCAGTCATCACCCACTACACAAACCTTTGCAGAGACAGCATTTTGTATGGCCTTCAATAAGTCATACCGGGTATATGATGTGTCTTGGTATTCATCCACAATGATGTATTTGTACCTGTTGTTGAGCTTACCTGCTTCCACTAATGCTGTGGCATGGTTGATCATATCATTGAAGTCGATTTTCTCATTGGCTTTAAGGTAGTTTTCATAGGAAATGAACACATCTTCTGTAATGTCCAGGAACAGTTCATTTCTCTTTTTAGTGAACTGGTTTTCTTCTGTGTTGTTATGGGCCCTGAACTCATCAAACTTATCCACAGTATAATTGTTTCCCTTAAACAGTTCTATGAAACCGGTGATTAGTTTCATAAAGTCCTTGTATTTATTCACTTCGTCACGTTCAGCTATTTTAGAAACCAGATATCTGAAGTCAACATCCTTTATTTCCACTCCTTCATCTTTCAGCTTTTCCTCCAGTCTTTGAAGCAGCCTGTTTTCCTTCATATAATAGGAGTAGGTTTCAAGAAGTTCTGTTCCCTTTTCATTATGCAAACTTCTTTTCCATTTTATGCCTTCAGTATATTTTTTGGATTCCTCTCCTTCCAGAAACTTGGCTTCACAATTCCTGTTCACGCCAAAGTGCTCATGGTAAATGTCATAATCAGGCAAATAGAAGTCAGGAGTATATTCCCTATTGATTTCAGTTTCCTTTATTCCTATTTGATCCATGAATTTTTTAATTTCCTTTTCATGAATTTTCTCATAGTTAAAGTTAAATACCAATCCCTGAATTAGCTCATCATAGTTTTCTATGAATTCCTTCAGCATATATGTGAGTGGCACTTCATCTTCCTCATCATCTGAGGAATCTGGAGATTTTGTCACTTCATCTTCTTCATTATCTAATGAATCTGCAGATCCTGTCACTTCATCTTCCTCATCATCTGAGGAACCTGCAGATTCTGTCACTTCATTATCGTATAATAAACCTTTTAAACTAATCAATTCTATAAAGTCATCATTGTTATCATATAATTCACTTAATACTGGGTTTTCATCGAGCAAATCTTCAAGCTCTTCGTCAGACTTGAGCAATAGGTCCTCTATCAGGATTTCATTGATTGATGGAACATTATAGATCAGATTGCTTATGTACTGTTTTTGTGAGTTGTAATTCTTATTGACAACCTTATAGGCAGGCTCGTATTCATAATTTATTTGATGCATAAAGTAATAGTTGGCAATGACCAGTTCTTCTAGGCTTTTAACTGTCCTGTTGTCCAATGTAACCTTTTCCTTGTCTTTGCCATAAAGCTCTCTAAGTGTGGTGAAATCCCTTCCTTCCTCCATGTCATACAATTCTCCAAGAGATGAAACCTCATCCTCATCAATTAGATTGTATAGGTAGTATGCATAGAATTCAAGTATTTTTTCACATAGCTTCTCATTCTCGATGACATTCTCCTTGAAGTAAATTCTTATGAAGTTAGTCAAGGCATGCTCATCAGGTCTTGCAGGTCTGTCATTTGCCAAAAGGATGGATCTTCCCAGTCCATGGAATGTGTAGGTGTAAATTCCATCGGGCAGCTTATCTTTCAAATCGTTTACAGACTTGTTTGAATAGGACAGGCAAAGGATTTCATTAGGATTTATTCCCTTCCTTTCAATAAGATATCTCACCTTTCCAAGAACAGTCAATGTTTTTCCGCATCCTGCTCCTGCAACTATCTGATTGCTTAGTTCATTAGTAACAACTGCCCTTCTCTGCTTTTCATCCAAGGACTTAATCTTCCTTTCAGGGTCCTTTAATTCCTTTTCAGTTAAATTGAAGTTCTCAATATCATCAAACAAGTCTTTATGCTCAAGAAGTTCATTTTCTACAAACTTATTGTTCCTATCTTCAACGATGAAGTCCAAGAGATTATAATCATCTAAAAACTTATTTAATTCAGGCTTTAAAGAAATCTTGTCTTGAGTTTTGCCTTGGTGAATGATGTTGTATATTTTTTCATATTTTGCTTTCAAGTCTTTCTTATCCTTCCAAGTTACATAGAATGGAGAACTTAACAGTTCCTCCAAATCCTTATTAAACTCTTTTACTTGATTTAAATTCCTATTGATTTCCTCTTCCTTTCTCTTCAATGTAATGCTATTGTTGATGTTCCTGATAAAGTTGTCCAGATTGTCATATTTATTTAAGAAATCATTTATTTTGTTGTTTAATTTATAATCAAGGGATACGGAGTAAATATTCTTGTCCAAATAATCATATGAAACCTTATATTTTGATTGTATTTGATTTTTCTTACTTCCGTCGATATACTCGTCAGATTTCTTCAATTCCTCCAATTCCTCATTAAACTTGTCTATTGTGATTTCATATCTGCTTAATGATTTGAGGAATTCCTTTTTCTCAAATTCCTTGTTGTGCTTTTCTACAAGAGAATTGAGATTTTTATAGTTATTCAGCAAATAATCTACTTTGGATTGTTTGTCTCCAAGAGGCAATTCTAAAATTTCCCTTCTGTCGAAATAATCATATGTCAATTTATGGTTGTAGATGATTTGATCTTTTCTTTCAGTATCTATATATTCATCTTCACCAAGAAGTGTTTCAAGATCTTCTTCAAATTTGTCTATTTCGCTTATTTTTTCCAATGTAGCGTCAAGTCTCTTATTAAAGCCATCTATTTTCTTGTCATAGTCATTAAAGGAATGTTTGATTGAGCTCAGTTCCAAAAACATCCTCTTTAAATCGGAATCTCCTTTAATGATGTTGATGTATTTAAATTGGTTTAAACGGTTAATTGGTTTTTCATATTTGTCCTTAAACTGTTTGGATTTGCTTAAATCAATTTTGGAAGATTTCAGTGATTTCAGTTCTTTATCGTAGTCAGCAAATTCCTGATATAAGTAGATGAAATCGATTATTTCCTGATTTATTTCGTTTTCCTTATCATTACCGATTATGTTGGCCATATTTGAAAAGGAATCTTTTTTAAATTTCTTTGTTTTTATAAAATCAGTTATGTCCAATGGATTTTGACATTTGACACAGTTGATTGAATTATTATCATTCTCTTTTCTACAATTAGGACAAATTTTAGACATATTAAAAACCCCTAAAAAAGACGATGATATAAAAAATAGAAAAATTATTTTAAACATATCCCCTTTTATAATATTATTATGATTTAAGTTATTTATATCAGTTTTTAAAAACAAGACTCATGAAAACAAAAAGTCTTTTGATTTTGTAACAACTTCTAGAATGCTAAAACACTCCACAAAATAGCTAATTTGGTGAACAAACTTGTCAGTCTTCAACTAACATAATGGAAAGTTAGAAATTGAAAATCAACTGAAAAACCTTTTATAATTTGAACAATAAAGCATTAAATAATAAAAATTGGAAAAAGATATTAATATTTTCAAATGTTTATTAAATGCTAGTTTTACTAAAATATATTAAATTTACTTTTTCCTGATTGTTTAGTAGTAGGGGTTAAAAATGGTAGTCAGATGTCCTAGATGTTATAGTACACGCGTTTCAGAATATGGAGTGCATAATATTAAATGGATATGCGGTACAGCAAATGAAAATTTAACCAGGGATATTTTGATAAGAACTTAATCTATTGCAGGAATTGCATGTATAAAATTATGTAATGTTGTTCTATAAGGTTTATTATAGGGGGTTGTAATTTTGGGTGATGAATTAAGGAGATTAGCCAACAGGGTATATAATGGAGAAAGAATTGGAAGAGAAAGACCTGTAAGAGGAAGGCCTGTAAGAGAAAGACCTGTAAGAGAAAGAATTGGAAGAGAAAGACCTGTAAGAGGAAGGCCTGTAAGAGAAAGACCTGTAAGAGGAAGGCCTGTAAGAGAAAGACGTGTAATAGAAATACGTAAAAGAGAAGAAAAAGGAATATATGTTGAAAAGAGCCTCGATTTGTTAAGAGGGTGCAGTGCTGGAGTTTTAAGGATTATATATGATGAATTTCCTCTTGTTTTTAATATTAAATATACGTCTGAAAAATTAAATTTTATTGCACTTAATTATCCTACAAAAGATATTGAAAATGCGATATTAGGGCAGAGGAACAAATTAAAAGAGAAAAGGCTTGAAAGAGAGAGACTTGAAAGAGAGAGACTTGAAAGAGAGAGACTTGAAAGAGAAAGGCTTGAAAGAGAGAGACTTGAAAGAGAAGAAAAAGGAATATATGTCGACAAGAGCCTCGATTTGTTAGGAGGGTGCAGTACTGAAGTTATAAGGGTTTTGTATGATAAATTTGATGTTTCTGATATCAAACAGGATCCTGAAAAATTAAATTATATTGCACTTAATTACCCTACACAGGATATTGAAAATGTGATTATTAGAGCAGAAGACCAAATTAAAAGAGAACATATATTGCCATATATAATTGGAGTAATAATCATTTTAATATTGGTTTTAATATTTCTCTCTATGTTATAGTCTTTTAGATTTATAAAAGTCAAAATAATTGAATTGGAAATGGATTTTTAACTTGTAACTTCCTTGAATTTCTCCAAAATCTTTACCGGGGCATAAATGTCAAGCTTACATAAATAAAAACCATTTCCTATATCTTATTCATGCTTTCTAAAGAATTATCTCTTAAATAAAGCATTGTTTTCTTCTTGCTTTTACTCCTAGTTTCCTATACATCCTACGAGTTTTATCATTGGATTCAATAGCTAGATATTTAGTCATGTCGTTTCCATGCTTTGGAATAATCTCCTCTTTCATCCAGTATTCCTTAAGATCCTGAGGATAATGATCATCAAAATTCCAATAGCTTTCATCGGGAACAAAACCTGTTTTTTCTTTTAAATGGGCTAAAGTTCTATAAGAATACTTATAAGGTCTTGCAGTGATTAAAATGACATAATTATCCTTAATTAAATCAATGAGCTCTGTTTCATATTCCTGTCTGTAAATTCTACTTGGATATGGACCAAATGATTCTTTTGAATTGGATATTAATGTGTAATTCAAGTCTAGAAGAATGATTTTGTCTTTTTCAATGGTTAATTTTTCTTCCAGGTCATCACATTGAAAGTCTTTTGTTTCAATTAATTGTGTTCCACATTTTTTACAATAATCATCTTCGGTTTCAACTACATTGCCACATCCCGGACATTTCTTTTTCAATTAATTATCTCCTTATAGTGATTTTTCATCAAATTTAAAGACAAGTGGCAAATGGTCACTAATGCTAATCCAATCATCTCTAGGCAATATTTCAAATTCATTAGGCAAATCTTTAACTTTATTTCCATTGCTTATGAGAGTTGTCTTATCAATTATTTCTTTATTGGTATACACATAATCAAGATGGTAAGGATCGTCTATATGCCTAGCTTGGAAAAAAGTCATTTGTTTTTCATTTCCACTTTCTTCACCAGTTAATTCATGATATACACTAAATAATCCCATGTCATTTAATTTACAATCAAGATAATCATGATTTTTAGGATTTCCGTAAATATCCCTATGTGTGCGTTTATAAGTATGTTTAGAATTGAATACAGCGCTGCTATTGAAATCTCCACACATGATTATTGGAGTTCCATCAAATAACTCTTCATCCTTATTCTCATCTAAAAAGTCATGAATCATTTCCACATATGGAGGCAAACCTAGTTCCTTGTCTTTATTCATTGCCCAAACAGCTAATAAATAAAAGGAATTTTCTATTTTAAAGGCCATGAAGTGTTTATATGGGCCTTTGGTATCTATTTCTTCTACAGTAAGATCTTTATTTACAAATACTCCCAAACCTTTATAATGAAAATCTCCATCCCAAAAAACGTTTTCTCCTGCAAAATCATATACAAATTCTTTGTATTCTTTGTATTTTGCATATTTCGCATCAGGGTCTTCACATTCAGGAATTACATAAATGTCTGCATCTTGTTTAAAAATTTCCTCATAATCTTCTCTAAATTTACCTGCACAATTCCAACTAATAATTTTCATAAAATCACCTTAAAATAAAAAAGTGATTATAAAATCACTTTTTACAAATCTTTTTGAATTGACAATATTCGCAATCTTCACAACTTGCTTCAAACTCATTATTCTTGATTTTACGAGCGGTTTCTTCCAATTCTTTTTTCAATTCTTCAATATAATCCTCATCAATGTTGAATGAAATCAATGGATTGATCTTTTTCTTGTCCTTGATTTTGAGAGCATAAATTTGAATCTCTTCAATATTGTGACCTTCAAATTCCTTGTTTTCATCACGCAATGCCATCAAGTAGAAGTGAAGCTGCTTTCTGTATTTTCTCAAATACTCCTCTCCAACAAGGGAAGTGTTCTTATAATCAAGGATTCCTAATTTTCCATCCTTTTCATAGATTAAGTCAACAACACCTGAAAATGCATAGTTGCTGCCTCTGATGTAGAATGGATATTCGCTGTTGATAATGGTAAGATGATTACCGACTTCCTTGTAATATCTGATTACATCCTTTGTGATTGTCTGGAGTTTATTGTCATATTTTTCTGGATCTTCTTCCTTGAACCTTATATTGGCCTTTTCAAACAAGGTTTCAACCTCTTTAGCCACTCCCTCATCACCAATGTACTTATCATATATTTCAGCAGTGCTGAGGTCTTCATCAAGATATTTTGCCTTGATCCTCTTGTTGATTCTTTCCAATGCTGAATGTATGAAAATACCGTCATCGATTTCCTTTTTAGTTGAGAAGCTGAATCCTAACTTATCAAGCAACTTATACTTGAATGGGCACTCGTTATAGTTTTCAAGTGCAGTGAAGCTTAACTGTACAAGTTCCTCTTTTGGAGGCTTGTGTTCCGGTTCAAGCAAGTTGATATCAATGTTTTCCGGATTGATTAATTTAGTATGATAATTTTCAGAGAAGTCCAAATTATCCTCAATAACATCATTGATACGTTCCGGACCCTTGTTAAGAGCCAAGATGTTTTCAGTGGTTGGATTATTTACGGCATTTGCAAGGGCGGCTGCACTTTCTTTTACAATGCTAGAAATGATAAGCTCATCTTCCGCTCTTGTTTTTCCAACATAAATGACTCTTTCCTCTTCCTGAATATGGGATTCGACAGCATCTCCTTCATATCTCGGATACTCTAAAAATTCATCAGGAGTATAATCAACTACAGTTTCATCTTCCTGTCTAAATACTGAAGGGAATCCCTTATCCCTGCTATGAACTGGGTCCCTTAATGATGCAAGAATGACAACAGGGAATTCTTTTCCTTTTGATTTGTGAACAGTCATTATTTGCACTGCATCCTCGTCTGGCTTATATGCATCAAGATTTCCAAGGGAACGCTTGATAAACCAGAATGCCCCTCTGAGACTTCTTTCAGACATCACTTCACCATAAACAGACATTGAAGGTATGATAGCTGCCAAGTTGTTTACGATTTCCTCTTCATTGTTTACCAAGTCTTCAGTCAAGTAGCCTGTGATGTCACACAATAGCTCATAGTAGACCTGTGAAATGAGTGGTCTGTCAAAGTATTTTTCGGCATTGACCCTTCTTTTCAAATCATTCAAGGCATGGAAGAACTCCAAGTCCCTTTCATCTGTAACGCCATAATCAATCAGGTTTTCATCTGAAAGGATTGGCTTTTCGACACGACTGAATACGCCTTTCTGGCGTTCTTGAGGCTTGTTTTTAAATATTTTTCCATATTCATCAATTTGTCCCCAACTTCTTGGACTTTCATTACATACTTCACCATCTGCCTCAATTACAGCCTCTTCAAAGTCAGCCCATACTTTATTTAACTTTTCTTTTGTTTCATCTGAAAGTTCAAAGAGCACTTTATTCTCATTTGCACCAGTCAAAGTTCTTAAATTAAGCCAATCATCAGTTTCACTTGGAACAAAAGTGTAATAAGGATCATCATCCTGGATTAAATGATACATCAAGGTCAATACGTATTTCAGTTCTTCATTATCCTCCAAATCTCCAATTCCGATTATTTGGTAGTTAATGTCATTCTTTTCCAATAACTCCAGTAATTCCTTGAAACATGAGGATGCATTTGGTCTGACTGAACGTGACAATATTCCGATGTCTGATAAGTTCATCCTTTCATCAGCCTGAATGTATTTGATGATTTCCAGAATGTTTTCCGCTTCAGACTTGCCGTTTTCACTGACCATATAGTAAACGTCATTATGCTTTTTGCTTCCGCATTCAGGTTTTAAATTTTTTGAAGAATCCTTGGGATTTGGAGAATCATAATGAGGCAAAATAAAGTCGTGAGTCAAATCGATTATCTCTTCAGTTGAACGGTAATTTGTTGATAATTCTCTTTCTATGAATTTATCAGGATATAATTCAATCAGTTCCTTGAAATAATCTTTGTTAGAACCTCTGAATCCATAAATACTTTGATTTATGTCCCCTACAACAGTCAAAGAATTAGTCTTTGGGTTTTCTATGAATTTCTTGAATATTTCCATTTGAACAGGGTCTGTGTCCTGGAACTCATCAATCAATATATTTGTGTATACAGGCATGTACCCTTCATTCATCTTTTCCAAAGCCTTGAACTGCATTTGATTGAAATCAACTGCATTTTCTCTTTTCAATAAATCCAAGTACAATTCATATGATCTGGCAATTTGTATGTATTTTGCATTCTTAAGGGATTCTTTGTATACTTCATTATCTTTTATTTCATCTACTGGGAATTCTCCGTCATTCTCTTCCATATATTTATGTATGAAATCAAATACTTCAGGATTAACAGGGAAATTTTCCTCAAGGTATTTCACTAATCCCTTAGTGTCAACATTAAAAGTGGAATATTCATTGTATTTGTCAATTATATTATTGATGTCATTGTTGCGGATATTCAAGTCATCTCCAAATCCAAGGTCCTTTAAATGTTTCTTAATGAACAGGTTGAATTTGTCCCCTTCAGCAATAACATCCAATCCGACAGTTCCAGTTGCTTCAAGGAGCTTTAGACAGAAGGAATGTATTGTGGATATGTGCATCTTCTGAACATCACTTGCATCAATATCCCCATCAATCAATCTGTCCCTTAACTCTTCAGCTGCCTTTTCAGTGAAAGTGATTATTAAGAAGGAATTTGGGTCTTCCGGATTCTCCTTCTCCTTTACCATATATTTTACTTTCTCAACAAGCACACGTGTTTTTCCAGAACCTGGTCCTGCCTGAACGCTTAAATATTTGTCGCCTTCATATTCAACAACGAACTTTTGCTCATCATTCAAGTTAATCCCTTCATGATCTGATTCGATTGCCATGATTTAACCTCTTTAAATTAATATGTTGATTTTTAATAATGACATATGGAGTCGAAAAATAGCCCGGATAACTTATAGAAAATTCAGAATCAAAAATAGCAAATATATTCAAAAATTTTCTTATTAATAAAAACAGCTCACCCCAATATGTTTATAATCATATTTTAGTTAAGGTTTTTAATAAATCTTATGAATTTTTTCTAAAAAAATAATATTGCAGCAATCATTATCAAAAAAAGTTAAACAAGGATTTTAAGCAATTATTTGATTAAATGAAAATATCTTATAAACCATCTTTATTCGCCATAATCTTAGTGAATAGGTTTATATACTATGAGGTTTATAGTAGTATTGAAAACAAAAACCGACTAATAGTCGAAAAATTATTGACAAGAATATTAAGTTAATTATAAACTCTAGTCTATTGGAGGCAAAATATGAAAAAAGGTGAAAAAAGGAAAAAAATGCTGTTGAAGATAGGTTATGACATGTTTATCACACGAGGATATGAGAACACCAGTGTTGACGAAATCATAGAAAAAGCACAAATAGCTAAAGGCACATACTACTACTATTTCCAAAGCAAAGAACAGATGCTTGAAGAAGTCATAGACATGATGATTGATAGTGAGACCGAAATGGCGAAACAGATTATCCAAACTGATATTCCCGTACCTCAAAAAATAATCGGGATACTTGCATCAATGAAACCTACCGAAGCAGAACAGCCCATAAAGAACACACTTTTCAAGGGAGAAAATGTGTTAATGCACCATAAGGTTAGAAATAAACTGATTGATACCCTTACCCCGCTTTTATCCGAAGTCATAAAAGAGGGAGTGGACGAAGGGATCTTCAAATGCGACAATATAACCGAGCGCGTTAAGATGCTCCTCATCCTCAGCGATGGCACCTTTAATGAAGGCGCATTTAGTGAACAGGACATTCACGTCTTTATAGACATAACTGAAAAACTTCTGGGGGCAAAAAACGGAACAATGAGTTTCATTTACGACCTGATTGACAAAAGTGATATGGAGGCAGTAGAATGAACAATACAGAACACTACAAATATAAACCTGTTCTCTTTTTTGCTCTGGCATATGTTTTTACATGGATATTTTGGATTCCTGCAATCTTTTTGCCGGAAAGCATCAGCCCATTGCTCATGCTGATAGGCCTTATGGCTCCAGCTATTGTGTCTACAGTTTTCATTATGGTGTCAGACTCAGATCTGCTTAAGCAGGACTTTAAGAATAAGATTATCGGTTTTTACAAAGTAAAATGGCTGAATGTAGTTTGGGCTGTGATTGTATTTGCAATAGTAATAGTCTGTTCTATCCTCTTGTCTCTAGCCTTTGGACAGCCACTTAGCCAGTTTTCCTTTACCGAAAGCTTTTCTTTTACTGGTGTTGGAATAGCCGGAGCATTCATTACAATTACTGTTGCTTCAATAATTGAGGAAGTGGGATGGAAAGGATACTGTGAGGATTCTATTGGTAACTATATGAACTGGTTTTGGGAATCAATGATTTTTGGAGTGCTATGGTCTTTCTGGCATTTTCCTTTAATCTTTATTTCAGGAACATATCAGGCAGGACTTATGGTTAATCCCCTTTATGTGATAAACTTTTTTGTAAGCGGAATCCCTATGGGATTTGTCATTACATGGGTCTATCTTGAAAGCGACCGTTCGATATTGGCTTGCATGATATTCCATCTCTTCGTCAATTTCATGCAGGAGAAAATAGCTTTGACTCCTGAAACAAAGTGTCTGGAGACAATAGTGATAACAGTGGTTGCAATTATTATAGTCATGGCTAAAAAAGACATGTTCTTTGAAACTCGTCATGTCGGAAGACTGCTTGAATACACTTACAAGCAGCAATCATAATTTAAAGTTATATTTTGAAAATACTGATTGAAATTTTTCTTCAATAGAAAAGATATATAAATCTAAATAATGAATATATAATAAATATCAGTAAATCTCAATGAGATTTTTTATCTTCCAATAAAAGGAGGTGAAACGATGAATAATTCAAATATTATAATATCCATTATAATTGTTTTAAGTATAGCAGCAGGAGTAACCGCTTATGGATTAAGCGAAGGAAATAATCCTGTATTCAATGATCTGACCGGATTCACACCGGACAGTTCTGATTCTGGAAGCCAGGGCATTGGAGATTTAGTAGCTAATGATTCAAATCAAGGACAAGGTTCAAGTGTCTCCAGCGGAGTTAGTTCTCCTTCCAGTAGTGGAAGCAGTTCAAGTGGAAGCAGTGGAAGCAGTGGAAGCGGTTCAGGTTCAGGTTCAAGTGGCGGATCCGGATCCGGCGGTTCTGGAAGTTCAGGCGGTTCACAAACTCCAACTAAAATTAGCTCCTCTCAAGCAAAATCCATAGCTAGTGGATTCATTGAGGAAGACGGAGCATACGTCAGCAATGTTAAAGATGATGGAAGCATGTACATCTGTTATATATCAAATGCTGATGGAGAAGTGGTTGATGCTATCGGAATCAGTTATACTGGAGAGAACTTAGGAAAAGTATAAAATTTCAAGTAAGAATATATTTAATATATTCTTAAACTTTTAATTTTTATAATAAAACTATTTTTAAGCTATTTAAAACACTATGAGCTACTATTTTTAGCTATTTAAAACTCTATAAGCTACTATTTTAAGCTATTTAAAATAATATAAGCCACTATTTTTAAACTATTAAAATTAATTCAAATCAGACAAGTCAACAATCTTTTTATAAATGAATTCGCTTATTTTCTTTCGATTATGCAAATTGTCACCAGGTCTTAATGGAAAAGCACCTACAGATTCCAGTTTCTCATCACGATTTTCATAATAGATCTTATTCTTCTCACCTGGATAGAGAACATATGCGCCTACAGTGCCTATTATTGCATCCTTGTATGCATGCATCTTGACTATGTCCTGATTCTTAAAGGACTCATCATCAATATTGAGCTTGTATTTTGCATCGAAATGAATAAGATAATCCTTTTCTCCAATATGGATATTCAAGCTGTAATCAGGTCTCAGCTCCACAGAATAAGACATATAATCTGTCTTGTTCTTAGCAAATATCTTGTTATACAAGAGGTCAATAGCTATATCCTTTCCCTCTAGAGAAATGTCAAAGCTCTTTACAGTCCCTTCCTTCAAGGATATTGTCATTTTGTCTGCACTTGCCTTGAAGATATCATCAAAATCTATTGCAGAACCACATAGCTCCTTTAGAATCTCAACCAATTCAAAGTAGGCCCAGCATTCATAGAGTTCAAAGAGCTTCTTCTCATTTCCATTGAACTCATCGGTTATTTCATTCCAATTTATGCGAAATCCTAGCTCAAACATGAGGTAGTATTGGAGGATGTCACGATACCCTTCCTTTTTTTGAAGAAGCTGTGAATTTAAAGGCACATATTCCATCATACCTATATCTTTAAAGTACCTCTGTGCAAGATACGAAGAGATAGTTTCCTTGTAGATGAGAAGCTGGTCGGATATGTATCCTTGTGGGGATTTTTTTAACATTTGATTGATTAAACTCTCAACTGACTCCAGGAAATTCTTGTAGAAACGATTCTCAGGAACATCGATATCATCGATATATTTGGTTTCGTTGATTCTAAGTGGAACATAGCCATTGGTTTGCTTGTACCATATGGAACCAGTATCTGTAGTTTTTTCCAAATTTTCAGAATTTGAGAACACATCTATCAGATCGTTGGGATTAAGATTGGATGCAAATGAAGTTGGAACCTCTTCCACAGTATCAGTCAGTGCGGAATATAGGTTTCGTGAGAGATATTCTATTGTGGAAGGAAGATTTTCATCCTTGAAGAGGTATTCAAGCAGCATGAATTCCTCATAGCCAATCTTGTCATCGATGTCATTGATTTCAAATGATTGGAAAAGGGGAGATTTGGATTCATAGATTAACTGCTGTGAATATTTGGACAAGTCTCCGATCATTGCGGCGTATTCGCTGGCGTAATCTATTTTTCTTGACCTGACTTCAAATGGAATCTTAAAAATAGGCTTGTTGTTTTATAGATGTCTATAAAGCTTTTCCCAACATAGGAACCGAAGGATAGAAAACCGTTGTAGGTATGTGGAAATAGCTCCAAGACGGTTTCATCAAATTTAAGCAAAGAGTGGAATATGTCCAGGTCCTCAAAGAACTCCTTTTGCTTTTTATTGTTGGGAGAGAATGTTAGAACATATCTGAATTCCTCTAAAAGCATTATGTTGATATTGTTTTCACTGTTTTTATAGAATTGAATTGGAGTTATGTTATCATATTCGTATACTATTGGAACATTATATAAAATAATTGAAGTGTTGGAAGGCATATTGTATATTGAACTGTCAAGTTCTATTTCCTTGTTCTTTTCTACAATAGAATAAATTGAGCGTGTAGGATACTCGATATCTATTGATAGCTTGAAAGTTCCTAAGAAGTCTCCTTCATCGTTTCTAGCCTTTATTTTGATATATTGTTCCATAGTAAAAACCTAATTGATGAATATATTAAGCTTGACTTTGATATGTTTCATTTCAAAAAACTAATTAATGAATGATACGTAACGTTGTTTTCTTAAAACTTCTCTCATTTCCTTTAATTTTCTTGTAGATTCCGGATATTTTGATGTTTCTTTAGTGTCAAATGAATTGTCTACACACTTTTTGTATAGTTTGTCTAATGTTTCTCCGATAATCTTTTCAGAGCCGTGTAGTTTTGGCAATAGCTTTTGTTTTATGCAGGCATCAAAGTAGCGTTTCCAGTTTTTGAATTCAGGAGGTTTACCTTCATATTCCCAGGCTACAGCCATGAAACGAACTATTTCATTTATTACACGGAATCCAAAATCAAATCCAGATTCCTTTAATATTTCTTGGAAAGTGGATATTTCTTCTGTTAAAATATTCCAGAATGGTTCTCCATCTACAGTAACATCTTCGAAAAAGTCTCTTAATTCATCTATTCCATAATCACGGATTTCATTTCCCACCAATGGATTTTCCAAATATGCGATATCTCCTTCTGGAGAGTTTAGATTGATTTTACTATTCATATAATCAGAAGCAGAATAGGTTTCGAATTCTATGACATTGGCACGATCAAGAACTTTTGGAGAGAACATGTATGTGGTTTCATCTACATTTACTGTTCCTATAATGAATAGGTTTTGTGGTAGTGTAAGTTCCTCCTCTCCGTATAGTGGTATTTTCTCTCCACTTTCAATAGCTGATAGGAAGTCAGCAAAGTAGCGTTCTACATGGGAGAGGTTCATTTCGTCCAGTATGAGGAAATGTGGTTCTGTAGAGTTGTTTGCTGCATGTATTAAGTCATAAGCAGGTGTGGATTGGTACTCGTTTGTGATTACGTTGTAGTAACCTACTATGTGTCTGTTTTCAGTCCAATTGGCACCTACTGGGATTATTTTGTAATTTGAACTTTCATTTAAATCATTTTTTAAAACATTATCAATTTAAATATCTAAATCATATTTTTCTTCATTATATTTAAAAGTGGACAAATCTAGTTTAATATTTAAAATATCCTCAGAATTTTTACTATTTAAATATTCATTTAATTCTTCATTTTCAGAAGAAGAGGCCAAAATAAGAACATCATGTATCCAAAAATCGATAGTAGTTTCAATACCATCCACTATAGCCTTCCAAGAATATTTATTTTTTACAGGTAAAATGTTATGTAAATCATTTTTAGGTATTACCCAATTATTATACTTGCCTAATTTTCTTTTAAAGCTTAAAATCTTTTCATTTCCTTTAGATTCCTCATCTAAGAAAGTATCAATTATGTCTTTCTTATTAATTTTTATTTCAATGCCTGATAAATTTTCTAATGAATTTAAATGATTAATTAATTTTTCATCACGAGTTCCAGCCCTTGTGCTTATATAAATATCTTCACTTGATTTTATATCATCAAAATAGGCATCCACAATTCCTTCATATTTGTCCAGACCTAATAATGAACATACGGTTTTCTTTCCTAAACCAAACCCACCATTATTTAAATGAACATTATCTGTTTGTAAAGTTATATAAGTGTCCTCATCCGAAGCTTTTTTAATGCTTTAATCAAGTAAAATTTCTAAAGGAACTTTCTGTCTTTCATCTTCTTCTGCCAATTCCTTAAGATGTTGCTTTAATTCATCTCCTTTATAAAATAAACGAGGATTCACTTGTAGATTTCCTTTTGCAGGAAAACCATCTACAAGAATAGAATAATTATTTTCAAACTCATCAATTGGAATTAAATCTCTTAAATCATTTTTATTCAAAGCCCATCCACCGCTTTTAAAAGACCTGCCTACAAGTACTTTTGTACTAATAGAATTAATTTCATTTTCAATAGTCTGTTCTGAATCATTAAGGTATTGGGCAAATAGCTGAGATAATTTAGTTTTTCCTGTTCCAGAATTACCAGTCAAAATAGCAAATGGTTTTACTTTCAAAGAAAGTAGATAATTTTCAATTGTTTCCTTATCAAATAAATATTCCTTTTCTACAAGATAATCATAAAAAGAATCATAATTTTCATTCTTCATACAATCTTCACCCTCTTCAGTTATATCTCTATCAACAGTTTCCAAAGCCTCAATTAATTCTTTTTTTAATTTAAATTCAAAACCATCTTTTTTGTCTTTACCATAGAAAAATCTCATCCAAAAAATTTCTTTTCCATCTTCGCCAATAATAGCTTTTTTATTTAAATATTCTTTTACTCTTCTTGAATTATGAACTATAGTTGGATTATATGATTTTTCATCATCAAATCCTAATTCTTTTCTTTTTTCTGCAATTTGAGAAGATAATGCAGATTTATTTTCAAAAGTATTCATAATTTGTAAAATAGAGTACATTTTGCTATCAATTATATCTTTATTTGATAAAACTTCAATCCATTCATCTACTGAAATATCTGTCTTTTCATTATAATTTTCTAAAATAAAATTATAAATATCTAAAAAATAGTTTATATCCCTAACTAAATCCTCAGTAGATGGAAGATTTGATGCATCATAATACTTTGCAACTATAGTTCCTAAACTATGAACTTTAGCTAATTGACCTTCATCACCTAAATCAATTTCAATTAATAAATCGTCCCTAATCTTATTAGATTCTGCTAAAAAATCTCTAATATGCCATGATTTATTTTTTATATAAGTTGACAAATATTTTCCATATTTATGGTGAAGTCCTTGATAAAAATAAACTCTTAATGATAAATACACTCCTGTCATGTCTGGTTTAAACAAATAAGCTATATCTATTCCTAATCTTTCATTTTCATATCGATTTGCTGTAATGGCTGCCCAAGGAACTCTGGCTAATGCACCTTGACCAGGGGATGCTACAATATATAAATCTGAACTATCAAAATAAGTTTTAAGGTCTTGTGCAAAATCTTCTTTGATAAAACGAGCGATTGGATGGGAGATATCTCCAACAGTTTCTCTAGCGATTAAATATTCGTTTAAAATCTTTTCTAAGTCTTGTTTTAAAATAAGAAAGTCCCCTTATATGTTTATAAAAATTTGTTTTAATACTAACAGTTAATATATAGTTTACTATTTATAAACATATAAAATTTTTTAAAAGGAAAAATTTAATTTTTATAAAAATCCATGAAAATGAAAAATTCTTCTTCTGGAATTAAATCTTTATCATGAATTATTAAATCCCTTAATTTATCTAATTCAGCATTTAAAAGATTTTTTTGAACATCTAATTGGTGGATACCCGTATTTTTAATCATTAATGCATCTAAATGATCAAAATTAGATAAATCTAAATCCTCTGAATACTCATATTCATTATAATATATTTCTTTAATTTCTTCTTGTTTGACTGTAGGGAAAATAGGGAATGGAAGTTGTTTTAAATAAGGAATAGCAATACTCCCCCCATTTCCTCCTGTAGCATAAATATCTATCAGCCCAATCTTTCTCAAATAATCCAGGAAACATTTAACAAAAATTGATTCCAATAAATCATTTTCTCTATGAGTCAAAGTTATCCCATGAATATTAGTAATAATATCCTCTTCTTCAAAAATAATCAAGGACCTGCCTTTTTCAAAACCTTCTGCTCCAAAAATTATGTCTCCTTTATTTAATGTTTTTAAATCATTAAAATTACCAATATACTCACGAGTTAAAACAGTGCCATAAATCGAAATATTCTTTGGTTTTATACACTCGTAAAACCCTTCTTTTTTAATATTTGATTCTAGCTTTGGTCCAATTGCTGAAAATTGAAGATTTTGGCCTCTACTAATTTCAAAATCTAACTCTTCAAAATATTTAAACCCATGAATATAATTTTTTATCAAAAATTCTTCATTTTTTAAGTATTTGGAATGGATAGATGCATCCAAACGTTTTTTATTTTGAATTTCGGAAAATTTAGGGAAATTATAACTGAAAGAATTATCCTTTTGATTATTACATATTTCATTTTCAATAATGTCCATAATTTTATGATATTTGTTTCGTATTGCTTCCTCACGATTTATTATTCCTTTTACTAATAGTGAAATATATTCAATGATCTTATTTTCATTTTGATTAGGAAATGGAATTTTTAAATCTAGCCACAAAGTTTTTGCATGCTTTAATGTAGAACCTTTTGGAGTCAATAAATATAATTGTTCTTTAAAGAAGTTTGATTTCATCATTGCAAAAATATAATATTTTAACTCTTCATCAAAAATTAATTTTACTAATCCACCTGAAATAATATGTTGATCTAAATCTTCATTAATGTAAACTACTTCACCTACATTTGAATCTTTAACAATTAATATGTCTCCTTTATTTAGTTCAAAAGTAACATCTCTCTTCTCATAATCTTCTACATAATTTTCAAAGGTTGATGGAAAAATAGGTTGCGCTTCAGTATAATTGTAAATATTTGGTATATAAGAATAGCTTTGAGCTGCTTTTGTTTTAATAAACTTAAATCCAGAATCAAATGACAGATAATGATCAGAGCCTACATCTTTACCTATTGTATAATCAATTAATAACTCTTTAATTAATTTAATATTTTCATTCTTAATCGGAATAAGGTCATAATTTGAAGGTGTGAGTTTTTTATCTTTCTCAATTTGGCTAAATTTAATGGTTTTAGGAGTTACTGTATAAGCCATTATAAATCACCTAAAAATTTTTGTTTTAAAGTTTCTTCCTGAGTAATTGCCCACTCTTTAAATTCTTTAACAATTATACTAAAGTCCTCAGCAAGAAATGCCTCTCCATTCTCATCAGTAACAACTTCAAATGTTTTTTCATCTATTTTATATTTCTTTTTGAAAGTTTTTATTTTATTAACAGTTTTTACTTCATAACCCACATTTTCTATAGTTTTTGCAAAAATTTCATAATCATTTTCTTTTAATCTTTCTAATTCAGCAGAATCAGGTTTATAACCAACTATTAAAACTGTATTAACATTTGTATCAGCAAAAACGTTAGTAGGCAATTCAAATAATGCAACAATACGAACATTATTCATTAGCCACTCTCTAGCTTCCACATCTCTATCAACTGATGCTATACTGTTTGATAAAACAATCCCAAACCTACCATTTTCTTTCAATAATCTAACGGCATTTTCTAAAAATAAAATTCCTTCATCAATACTTGTTCCTCCATTCCAAAGTTCATATAATTCAGCTATCTTTTTTTCAGTGTTATTTTTTGGTTTGAAAGCCCTGCCTTTACCAAATGGAGGATTTGTTAAAACAACATCAAATTTCATTAATTCAGTTTCATCTACCCAATTATCCCAATTACCATTTTGATGATAATCATGATTTAATTCTACAATATTCCCACTAATATCAAATTTTTTATTTATTGAACCATAACCTGGAACATGTTCAATTTTTGCATTACCATCACCATTAAGTAGCATATTTAATTGAGATAGCATGACCATATGTTCATCGTTATCTATACCATATAAATTTGAATCATTTAACTTAGGTTCTGAATTAACATAACTTACTGAAAGAAAATCACTAATTCCAGTACAAGGATCAATTAATCGTTCATTACCCCTTGGATTAACAATATTTACTAAAAAATTGATTAATCCCAAAGGGGTTAAAAATTGACCTTTCTGATCTTTAGCAAACTCACTGGAAAATTTATAAAATACTAGTTGGTATAAATCTGTTTTATAAGATTTAATAAAAGAATAATTTTGAAAAGAATCAACTATTGAAATAATCACTCTAACATGTTGTTCTTTTCTCCAATTAATAGCACTGCTTCCTAATATTTTTGTATATGTTCCTTTCGCATTATCAAAAATGTTTTTCATCCTATTGATAAAATTCTGTACAGCATTATCTTGTAGAGAATCAAAATCTTTTTCTTCATCTAGAATATAAAATTGTAAAGGCGAATTATATCTTTCATCAAAAATCTTTAATGCAAGAATTTCTATTAATATATGATAACCAATATTAGAATTAAGACTGACAGTATCAAGAGTAAAAGTAATGTTATATAAATCTTCATTGATTGTATTAGATTTAATACCTGAAATTGGTTCTAAATCATCTACACTCATACTTTCAAAATCAATATTTACAATTTTTTTATTGTTTAGTATATCATTAAATGAAGGAATACTATTATATGAATCTGGTAAATGTAATGATAGTTTTTCTAATTCTGAATTTCCTTTACCATTCTTTGTATCATCATATCTTGAATAATTACTGTTTTCTTTTTGAAAAATCCATAATTTTTCATGATCATAATAAAAACCAATTACAAAATCTTTTTCTGATTCTTTCATTGCTGGTTTTAATTGTTGATTATAATATGTCTCGATTTTATTGCCTTTTTCATTTTTAAACTCTATTGCTATTATAAGGTGTTTTCTTAACCAATCTAAATCTTCTTGAGTTCTATTTGCCCAAAAATTTTTATAATGGTTAATCCACTCTTTATCATCAAATATTGCACCATCCATCTTCAAAGGGGTTGAATGAGGATTACCTTTTGGGAAAAAAACTTCTGCACCTATATAATCTTTATTATATAGACCAGAACTAATGATAGAATATATAAATTGCCATTTATAAAATTCTTCATTATTAGAAGAATCTGCATTTTTTATAGAAATACCTCTCTTCATTTCACCATTAACTGGAACTATGCTATCAATAAACTGCTCATTTTCATAATTTTCATTAAAATCATCTTTTGATTCACGGAAGGACTTTAAACACATACTATCACTTACAAGGCAAAAATATATATATAAATTTATGGTTTTATACATTAAAAATTTTATTCTTTTTAATTTTTAAAAAAATGATAATTTTATTATATTACAAAAAATTTCTTAAAAATATGAGAAACTAATCTTAATTTGAAAAAAATAGATGCTGATGATAAATTGGTTAAATGGTTTAAAATTGATTAGTTCTTAGGAAAAAATTTATTTGAATTACAAAACTTTCTTGTAACAAGTAAAAAAATTGAAGTGAAAGCTATAGATCCCTCATAAGAAATAAACTAAGAAATCAATAATCATATAACGGATTCAGTTATAATTTTAGTATTCCCACAAAAAACATTTATTAGGAGTACATATATTTTATAGGAATAAAAGTAATATTTTACAGCTAGAAAAAACTTTAAAAGCCTCAAAGAATGAGATTGGATGAAAATATCTTTTACACTAACAATTGTTGAATTAAGACAAAAATAATCTATGAAATTATTTAAATAAAATCCTATCAATAGATTTATTTAAAATATTATAATTCACAATATAATCAATTCCTGGAGAAACAGATTTTAAAGCTTTTTCCATCTTTCTCCAGCCTTTTCCATCTGTTACCCAAATAAATACTAAATGAGAATCTTTTATTTGATTTTGTAAATCAACATAAGCATTTGCTACTTCAATAGGTTTACTGCCAGTTGAATTATAAAAATTACATTCAAATAGGTATTTAGGAATATTATTATAATAAATTACATAATCCCAACGTTTAGTCCTTTGAAAAGTAATTGTATCTTCTTTTTCTAGTCGATACTCTGGATGATTTTCTATCTTCTTAGAAAGCAATTCTCCAACAATATCTTCAAAAACATGCCCACTCCTATTTTTTCTACCATTAGTATCCAATCCAACTTCAGTTCCAACTAAATAAGAGTATAAATCATCAATTTTTGAAAATAAATCTAATAAACCTGATTTTTTACAAAAATTTACAATTTCATCTATATCAAAATCCATACTAGAAAAGTCTACAATTTTAAACTCATTTTCTTCAATATCTAAAACATCCACTTTCTTATCACGAATAGCTAAAATTGTTGGTAAAACCTCAACGACTTGAGGATATTTTCTTAAAATTTCTCTAAAATAAGACTCTGTTTCACTAGCTTCAACCTTATTTAAACTATTGAGAATGCTAATTTCCATAAGATAATCTTCCAAATTATTAAAAACCTTTTCCCAATTTTACTTAAAATAGCTTTTGCTCCTTTATCAGAAATTCTTTTATAATATTCACCTAATTCTCTTTGACTATCATCATTAAAATCATTGCCTGCATAGGTATTGAAATTAGAAGTATTACTTATTGGCCTATAAGGAGGATCTAAGTAAACAAGGGACTTATCATCGATCAAATCTTCTGATTCTAAAAAGCTACCACAAACTATTGTTGTATGCTGAAGAGCTTCAGATACATTTCGAATATTCTCTTCATCACATATCAATGGCTTTTTATATCTTCCATGAGGAACATTAAATTCCATGTTTCGATTTAATCTAAATAAGCCATTAAAACAAGTTTTATTCATAAAAATTGTATATGCTGCTCTTTGTATGTAGTCATCATTATAATTATCAAAATCAAAATCAGGAATAGCATCATTGAATTTCTGCCTAATGTCTAAAAACATTTCCTTTCTTTCATCCTGAGGTTTAGGAATATATTCATCAGAAAGAACTTTGAGCTCTTCAATCAATTCATTAGGATTGTTTTTAATAGCTTCATAAGTTAAAATAAGTTCTCTATTGATATCATAAATATAAGCTTCGCTAATGTGATAATTAGACATCAAATAGAAAAATAAAGCTCCTCCCCCTACAAAAGGTTCAAAGTATTTATCTATTTTTCTTGAAGATTTGATTTCATCAGGAAACTTAGATTCAATAGTTTCAATTAATTGTTTTTTTCCTCCAGCCCACTTTAAAAAAGGTTTAGCTTCAAAGACTGGATTATTAGAAAGGTCATACTGCATAATAAAAAATCCTAAATATATCTAAATATAATTTATTCAAAATACTTTATAAATATTTAGAGAGCAAATGAAAAATAAGTTTTTAGTATAGTTAAATATATAAAATTAAATAAGATATATTAATTTTTTGAATGGGTAATTATGAGTTCAGTTTATTATACTAATGAATAGTGAAGACAGAATAAAAGAGATATTAAAAAAAATATTTCAAAGAAAAATTTATTATATTGCAGGATTTGTTTATGGAATCAATGAAAACACAAATTCCTTTTTCTCTAAAATAATGTCAGACAATATTAACAACTTAATAAAGATAAAGGATTTGAATTTGTTTTGATGATTTAAATTTTGAAGAAGATGGGACAGATTAATTTTTAAATTCAGTTATTTAGTAAAAATACTTAAAATTATTTCTTAAATTGTCTAAAAATAAAAAATAACCTTCTTTTCAACATTTAATGAATTTTGTATTATGCTTAAAACAAATTCTTGAAACTTTCATCTAATCCTATTAGAAATTTTGAAAGATATTGATTATATATATTTAATAATTATATTAAACTCATATCTAGTAGTATCTTAAATATGGATAAAATTATTAAAATTTTATATAAACATTCATTCGAAAAAAATATTAAAAAAATATTTGTTTTCAAATGCTGTAATAAAAATTATAAATCTCAAAAAATAAAATATTATATTGGAGATATCATGAAAGGGGAATATAGATAATAATCTCATAGTTATTTTTGTTATGAAAAATAAAAAAGTACTAACATTTAACTAAGATACTTCTATTTTTCCATTAGACTATGATAATGAGGTAGGTCTATTCAAAAATAATTTAACTTCTAAATGTTAAGACCTAAAAAATAGTTTTAGAAAAATTCAACTAATAAAGTATTAGGAGAGAAATATGATAGATTATACATCAGAGCAACCCAAAGATTTTATTTTAACTTGCTTAATAATGGTATCTGGATTAATTGATTTTTTAATGTGTTATATAATTAATTTTATCTTAAATAGTCTAACTGATTATTTACAATTAAATTTTTTTAACATGTTTTCTTTATTTATTTCATATTTTTTAATTTTATTTGCTAGTTATAGGATAATATACAAATTATTTGACGAATGTTTTTGGAAGAAAAAACCAATATTAAATCATTTAAATGTCTATGATCTAAATGGGAAATGGAAAGGATATACTGAAACTGAAAAGTATGGAAAAAAAGATTTTAATGTTACAATTGAACAAACTTGGACAAAAATTGATATGAGACTAAAAACTAACCAATCCACTTCTGATTTAATTTCATTTTCATTCAATAAAACAAAAGGCCCCCATAATATATATTATATTTATAAAAGTGAAGTAGAACAAGACCAAAAAGAAATTAGTACACATTATGGAACTTGTATTTTAGATATTTGTGAAGAGAATGATATGTTAAAAGGAAGTTATTTCACTAATGGACAAAGGAAAACATATGGAAAAATATGTTTAAAAAGGATTAAATAATATTTAAAAAGGAGGAGGTTAATATGATATTAGATACTTACTTTAAAGATTTTCTATCAAACATTAACTTAACTAAAAATCAAATTTCAAGAATAAAAAACACACATGAAACACTACGGGATAGGTTAAAAAATGATGAAGAGTTATCTAAATACATTATCGATACTTTTTTGCAAGGAAGTTATAAACGGGCAACAGCAATTAGGCCTAAAAATGGTGAAAAATCCGATGTCGATATTGTTGTAGTCCTGAATTTAAACAAAGATGAAATAGAACCTAATAAAATTTTTAATTTATTTGAGAATTTTTTAGAAAAAAATTATGAGGACTATGAGTTTAATAATAAATCCATTAGAATCACTCTTTCAGACGTGGATATTGATTTAGTAATTACATTATTAGATGATATTTCAACTAGTTTTTCTAAAAATTTTTTTAATAAAAATGTTATAAAGTTAATGAATGAAAACTTTAATCAAAAGGACTATAAAAAAGGTTATTTATACTTACCAAATACACAAGAAAACAAATGGATAAAAATTAATCCAACTGCACAAATAATTTGCACTACTTCAAAAAATAAAAAAACAAATGGCATATATATAAAAGTTGTTAAGGCAATTAAATGGTGGCAAAGATTAAATTATCCTGATTCCCATATAAAAAGTTATCCATTAGAAAGATTAATCTTTGAATGTTGCCCAAATGAAATTAGAAATATAGCAGAAGGGGTTTGCTTAACTTTTGAAAATATGACCAAATATGAGCAAAAACCATATTTAAAAGATTTTGCATTAGAAACTGATGTTTTAGAAAATATAAGTAACTTTGAATATGATAAATTTTACTCAAGAGCATATGAAGCATCAGAGATATCAAAACAAGCTTATTTAGAGGAAGATGCTGATGAAAGTATTAAATTATGGAAAGAGTTATTTGGAAATAAATTTGATAATTCCGATACTACAAAAAATTCTGGATTTACAAAACCAAATAAAAAAGCCGATGTACCTTCAGGAAGATTTGCATAATGACAACTAAAAAAATACCAGATAATCTGAAAATAGGTCGTAGAGTTCTAGATAAATATAACAATATTAAAATATTACATGATTTTAAATGGGATTCTAAAAATAAATATTGGTATATCAAAATAGAGTTAACATCTGATGTGCCTGGAACGATACCTCACAAATCATTTTGGTATCTAATTGCAGAAGATACTTATCCAAAAGGAACTATAAGAATTTATCCCGATTCAAAAACAGGCTTTGATGAAACATATGAACATCAATCAAATAATGGATTAAAATCTGAAAATAAACTTTGGAAAAGTGGTAAGTTATGTTTAGATTCACAATTTAAAAATTTTAGTTTTAGTGATAGTGCAGAAGAACAAGACCCTGATAAAAAGATTTTATGGAATGTTCTTAGGGCAATTCAATGGATTAATGCTGTGAATGAAAATAATTTAATAAATACTGGCGACCCCTTTGAATTACCTCAATTTAAATGCATATATAAACAAAAATTCATTTTCATTGAAGATTACGACACGTTTTTAAAATGGAATACAGATGGCTTAAAAAATGGTTATATCACAACTACTATATTCAAAAATGATGCAATAGACTTTTTTATTACAAATGAATTTAAAAATAAAAATAACGAAATAATTATAAAAACAGATTGGGGAAATTTCTTATCAGAAGAAAAAACAGCCCTTAATGAAGGAATATGGTTTTTATTAGATAAAATACCTGTTTTAAATCACTGGCAAGTTCCAAATACATATCATGAACTGTTAGAAATATTTAAAAGTCAAAAAAGAGATTTTTTGTCTGAATTTGAAAAATTAATTTATAGAAAAGAAGAAGTATTTAGAAATAATAAAAAGCATTTGATTATTATAGGATTTCCAATTCCAGAAAAAATTGGAAAAGAAACTAAAATAATTCATTGGCAAGCTTTTTTATTTCAATTTAATTGTTTAGAAACATGCAACAAATCTATAAACAGTATGAGTAATAAGAATAGAATTTATTTAAAAAAAGACTTAAATGTTTTATCCAGTGAAAATTTCGTAAATTGGATTGATTCACAAAATTGGAGTGAAAATAAAATTTTAAATAGAGGTTCACTATCACAATCATTCAAATCGAAAAAAGTATTAATAATAGGTGTTGGAACTATTGGATCCATGATATCTGATATAATAGTACATGAAGGCATTAAAGATATTACATTGATAGATAATGATGACTTAGAGATAGGTAACTTATCCAGATATAATTTAACATTGAATGAATTGCATAAACCTAAATCAAAAGAATTTAGCAATCATTTAAATAAGATAAATCCTTTAACAAATGCAAAACATATTTATGATGATTTTTATTATAATAAAAACAAAACAACAATTTATGACCAATATGATATGATTATTGATTGCACTGCTGAAAATCAAGTATTATACGATTTGGAAAAATTCGATTTTAAGCATGAAAAAATTTTTATATCAATATCAATAGGTCTTAATGCAGATAATCTATATTTGTTGTTGCAGAAAGGAACTAAACTTAACGTTAGCAAATTTATTAATGAATTGGAACCCTTTATAGAAGAAGAACAGGAAAAATTGGAAGAACTGGAATTGCCTCGCGATGGTACTAAATGTTGGATGCCTATATATCCAGTTAAATATCATGATATCATGAGCATTTCTTCATTAGCGGTTAAAATAATAGAAAGATTCATAGAATCAAATGATGAAGAATGGATAAAATTTTATCGTAAAGAAGATACTATAGATAACATTAGTTACAAATTAATTAAGTCTTAAGGGATAATATGGATTACGTTTTTAAAAGTAAAGACAATAATTATACGATTATTATCTGTGAAGCTACCTATGCTAAAATAATATTAGAATGTGAAAAATATATAAATCTAGAAACTGGTGGAATATTGATAGGAAATTATTCCAAAGATAATAGCATAGCTTACATTAAAGATTCTATCAACTCTCCAAACGACTCAAAACATTACCCCCATAAATTTTTTAGAGGAACTAATGGAGTAAATAAAATTTTAGATAAAAAATGGGAAGAAGGAGTGTATTATTTAGGAGAATGGCACTATCATCCCAATACTTCTTCAAAATCTAGCAAACTAGATGATATTCAAATGTTAAAATTTTCAAATAATAAAAAACTTAATTGTCCTGAACCAATTTTAATAATAATTGGCGGAAATCCATCAAAATGGAGTTTAAATTCATATATTTATAAAAATAATGAAAAAATAATTTTAGAAAAAGGAAATATGTCTTAAACAATTTAATGTAACTCAAAGAAATAGTATTATCCTCAATAAACATAATCATCATATTTTATCATTTACAATTAATAAATATAAAGTTAGATTATATAACTTATTTAAAATTATCATTTTGCTATTTAAGAATTCATTAATAAAAACTATATGTTTAATAACTTTAAAATTCAAATTAATTCTATGCATACTCTTTTAAATTTCAATAAAGATAACTGGCATGTCATATTTTATTTGTTAGTTAATATTGGATTGATCTTCCCATTAAAATATACTATTTTTTTAGAGCATATTTTTATAGGATTACTCTTAATTTTAGGGGGATTTATTACTTTTTATTACATAGAAAATTATTTGCAAAAACTTGATAGATTGTATGAAGAGCATAATTTAGCCCATTTTTTTAATAGATTTACTAAATCTGATAAGTTTTTAAGACTTTGCAAATTTTTATTTTTTATGATGATTATATTTTTCCCATTAATAATTGGTTATCAAATCAAAAATAATCCAACACTCATAGAGATCTTTTTATATGTTTGCATGTCCTTTTTATTGGTTTTATGTTCAATTAATGTTATTTATTATGGTTACATAAAACCTAATTTTCAAAAAAGATATGTAACTTATTTTATATTATTGGTTTTGTTTGTATTTTTTATTTTAAATTACATGTTTCCAAATATATTTTCATTTTTCTTAGAAAATTTTAGTAATGAATTTATCGATGTTGTGGTAATCACATTAACTTTCATTTTAATGACTGCAACCTTAGGATTACTAGCATTTACATACAGCACAGTTTTAAATAATTGTAATACTACTAAAAATAAGATGAAACTCATAGGGGTTGATTATTTTAAATCCACAATATTTGTTATATTTTTTAGCTTTAGTTTATTTTTATTATTCATTATTTTAAAATTCTTTAATTTAGATTGGTCAGCCCAATTAAATGGAAATTATAATATTATATTAGAAATTAACATTGTTTGTATCTCCATTTTTATTTCAACTTATTTTATGATAAGATTTTTAGAATATTTTTTAAAAGCGGCAAAAAATTGTTTAAAAGAATTTGATTTAATTTAAAAACTATTTATAAAATGGATTTCTATGTTATTTATGCAAAAAATGAAGTAAAAACCCAAGATTTAAAGATAATAGGTGAAAACTATGACAGAAGATGGAATAAATGAAATAAAAATTGAAAGCTATGATGAGCTTGTTAATATAATATGTGGAAAACATGAGAAAAATAAAATTGATCTTCGAGAAGATTTTATATTCAGAGGAGTATCAGATATCAGATGTGAATTAATTCCATCATCACTACGAAAGAATAAACAAAACCAATTAAAAATTGATAAATATATTGAAACAGACCAAAAGTTTTGGATTGAAGTAGATGAAAATGAAGTTATAGAGAAAGAATTAGAATGCTATAAACAAGAAATTTTATTTGTAAAAAAGTTTTATATAGAAGTTGACAAAGATGGGAATCCTACTTCAGATAAAAATATTGATTACCATGTTGAAAAAAATGAATTACAAAATGAAAAAGAGATATACATTCTTCAAAAATTTTTTAACTTTGCCGACAAATGCGGTTTAAAAGTTAACACAAATAATTCAACAAGAGGATTGATACATCCAAGTTCACAAATACGTTCTGGATTAGAAGAAGTATTTTACGATTATCAAGAAATAATATCTTTAGCTCAGCATTATGGTTTACCTACTAGGGATTTGGACTGGTCTTATGATTATAAAGTTTCACTATATTTTGCAGTGAAAGATGTTTTATCTAAAAAAATACACAAGATTGTGTTTTATGGGCCTTAAATTATAAATTATTTGAAAATCAACTACCAAATAACAAATATATAATTAACTTAAATCTTTATAGGCCAGAATATAATACTAATCCAAACTTAACTGCTCAAAAGGGATTATTTACATATTTAAAATATTATGTTGGCAATTATGAAAGTCCACTAGATAAAATTATCTCAGATGAATTAAAGCATGACATAACAGATAGAAGCAAAGGAGAGGAAAATAATCAGCAGATTATTACAGTACCTCCGAATTTAACTTCAGAAGATACTGTATTTTATAAATTTATCATACCGAAAGAACTAAAACCAGAAATTTTAAAGGAATTATATCTAGATGGATATTCCGAAGAATATTTATTCCCTGGTTATAAAGGAGTTGTAAATCATGTCATTAATGAAGTTAAATTAAAAAATTTATTAAAAGATTCAAAATTTTAAAAAAAGAAAATAGATTAAATGCAAATAATATTGGTGTTGAAAAATATTATCCGATGACGCTAAGTAGCATTATTGATGATTCTTATTCGCTTTCTTCATCTATTTTATCCAGAATAATCCTTGAAATTCCTCTAATCAAATGAATATGAGTATTTGTAGTACTCCAATTATCAAAGAAGATATAACCATCCCTACCATCCTTAAGATTAATTACCAAAGTCAAAGGAGACCAAAAGCTTTCATAAGTGGAAACGCCTGCAATGTCATTCTAAGGAATGCGCAGATCTGAACCATCTTCATTCCATCCTTGGATGACAACTCCTTTTTGAGCAATGCGGAAGATTGTTTTAAAGAAGTTATCATCTGGAGAAAATCAAAACTGCACCTTGATGCCAGAATAAGGATTGTATTTCTCCATTATAGCTAATTCTTTTCCCTCATTGATTCTTGGATCAAAAAGACCAGGATTAAAAATATCTTTCATAAAAATCCCCCTATTTAATATTTAATGTATGATAAATTACCATCCTTCATCTTCTGGATTAATGCCGCATGCTTTCTCATTGATTAATCTTGCGAAACCTCTACAATAATGAATTTTATTGTTACCACTCCAGAAAAATTGAAAATTTAATTTGATTGTTTGGTTTTTTAACAATGTTATTTTCAAAAGAGGTCTGTCATTTTCTTTGACATAACTCGCTCTAACAATAAACTCCCAAGGAAGGCGAAGATCTGAACCATCATCACAACCCTGAAGAATCACAACCCCTTTTTCAGCAATCTTAATATAAGAATTATAAGAAACACATTCATAACGTTGATTAACACCACTAGTCAAAACCAAACCTACAGGTCCTAAAATACCTAAAGCAATACCTTTTTCCCAAGCATTAGCAGATTCAGTAACCAATTGCATCTTAGGCAGTGTAACATTACATTCAACCCAATCATAAGGATTGTGCTCACTTAAAATCTTATTCTCCTTATCAATATCCTCATCTAAATTAAATAAACCCATAAATATCAACCTCCTCTTTACAATTTATATTCTTAAATTTATACTTCATAAGTATAAATAATTTATTCCTTCTAAAAACATCGTTAAGTGTTTAAAAAACAATTAAATTAGATTTATATATTATAAATTACAAACAACAAATCATCTCAAAAAACTATTTTGCAAATTAAAAGAAGGGGGGATAAATATGGGTATTTTTGAACCAGGAGTAAATCTTGAAAAGGAACAAAAGATGCTGGAAAAGCACAACCCATATGAATGGATTAGGTCTTGGTTTAGATACACTTATGATGGAAGTTCCTATTGGACTACTCATTTTCGCATTGCTGAAAAGGGGATAGTGTTCTATCAGGCCACTAAAAGCGGTGCTGATTTACGTATTCCTTGGAGCAGCATAACGGATGTTGGATGGAATGATATTTTTGTATATCTGGTAGAGTGTCCAGGCTTAATTATTGATCTTTCTGATGGGACTACAATTTATGTTCGCTTTGATCTTGGGTGGACTGGTAGGCGTGATACTATTCATTGGTTAAGAGGTATTGCCCGTATTATTGAGTCTAATATGGGTAGTGTTGAGAATTCGGATAGTTGAACAAGTAGAAACCTTTTTAATACTGGTATAAATTCAAAATAATAAAACTTGCTAATATGGATTTTACCATTAAAATTTTTAATTTCTGAATATCTTATATAAAAAAGTTTGAGCATTAATCAAATACGCCATACTGTATAAATTTTTTCTTAAAAAATTAAAATAATTATCATTCTAATTTTTAAATTTGCCCATTCCTAAAAAGATTTCTTATTTATTTAGGAAAAATTTTCATTATTTTTTCAATTTTCGTTAAAGATAGTTTCAGTAATTATAACGTTTTAATATAATCAAATTGTCCTTTTAATCTATTTTTACCATTATAAAAGTTTACCAAATCTTCTCTGGAATCTAATGATTTTTCTGAGTCCTTATCAAAAGCTATTAATTTCAATAAAATTCAATAAATATATTGAGTAAACTCTGGTATTTTTATTAATATTAAATTTTAATAAGTTGGATGATGTTAACACATAATATTATCCATTATCGATTAATTCATATGAAACCTCTTTAATTATTCTCTTCGCCTCATATCCGAACATATTTTTATCATAATAATTTTGTCTAACAATATGATTAATTAGGAACTTACTCATCTCATCCCGACTAATTTTAATCAAATCATAAATACCTAAAATATATATATCTTTTTCTATTCTCTTTGCATAAACTTCAGGATTAGGATTTTTTTCAACATAAAATAACTTTATATTTTTTTCAAAATCATAATAATGAACTTTTAATTTAACCAAAGCTTTTTTGAATAATTTCTCTAAATAAGTTTGGTCATTGTTAAATGAATCATTTTTAGTTAAATCTTCTGCAAATTTGCACAGTAATTGCTCTTGAGCATAATCTAAATCTAATTCTTCTTTTAATTCAGTTACATAAAAGTCTTGAATTATTGGAGAAATAATTTTTTTGTCATTAAAATTTTCATGATTTAAATTAAACTCCCGTGCTGTTAAAAATGGGATTAATATTTTATAATAATCTTTAATTTTTTGTTGATCTTTCATCGAAGCTCGATAGAATTTACTGTTATTTGATAATTTTCCTTCAAATAATTTTAAAAGATTATTTTTATTATTTACTTCAATAAGCATATTTTTATCATATATATCTTCAAATGTAGCAATGAGATTTTTAGATTTGAATTTATTTTCATAATTTTCATTAAATAACCTAAGTATTGCATTAAATTCTGTGACATATGATGAAATTTTACTCGAAGTTAAAAAATTATTTTTACCACTTTTAAATAAAGGATAATCCAAATTATTCAAATCATCCATTCGTTTTTCTTTTAAGTATAGGAACAGATAAAATGTTGTTTCAGGAGTATTGAATGTGAATATATTTTTTGTTTTTATTTTCCAGCAAGGAATTATTTTCCATGGATCTTTTTTAAGTAAATTTTGCAATGTTTTATCTTCTGTTTCTTGAAAATAATCGTTGCATGCGACTAAAAAATCGTTTAATGTTAATGTTGACAATGTAATCGGTGCCATTCCAGAGGATAATATTAATCCTATGATAGCTTTATATAATGTCGGTTTACTTGAACACATGGCAATGTATATGTCATCTAAAGATATTGTTTCACTCATAATTATGGTTATGTTCGTATTGTATATAAACTTTTCTTAAAAATACTAATTTTTAGTATTAATTTTTTATAAAATTTTAAAAAAATACCTTTTTTAAGTATTTATGAATAATTAATTAAGAGATAAATACAAAATTTTAGAATTAATAACAAGTAATACATATTTTGTTTTACAAAAGAAAAGTTTTATATAAGATTAAATTTAAATAAAGTAATATGGATGGGTCAATTTGATTTAATCCATATTAAAAATTTTAGAAACTTTTTGTTTTTTTAAGTTTCGTAATATTGTATCTACATTGGTAATTTTAAAATTACTTATAGACACATAAGACAGTTGAATAAAAAGTCCTATAGGGATGGAGGTGTATTGAAAAAAATTAGAATTGTCTTTAAATAGGTCATTACTAGTGGCTTAGTAGTGACCTAGCTAGAAAAGACAAAGAAATTACAAAAATCATTATCGAACAGAGATAAGTAACTTCACTATTACTTTTCTAGCTCATTGTATTTAAGACTATTTTTTTTAATTTATGTGAATAACCAAAATCACCTTAGGCATTATAAGAGGTGTAAGTATGGCCTATAAATGTGGAGAAAAACCGGGCATAGGCAGATACGTTTGCACTAAGTGTGGTGAAGATCTCCATCTTGATAACTCTGATGATAGATTACCACCATGTGCTAAATGTAATAACTGTACATTTAGGAAAGGATAAAAATATAAGGAGCGGTTAGAGAATAACTGCTCCCAAATATAAAATTTAATTGATAACAATGTATGTTGTTATACTTTAATATTATTAATTTTTTCTATAAAAAAACATGAAAATTAAGTTATAAAACAAAAAAGGAATGAGAATAATGACATTAGAAAAAAGTTTAGTATCAAAAATTACCGAACCTGGAAATAAAATTGGAACCTCTGAAATATTAGATTATGTAATTGCAATACAACTTGAGAAAATAGAACATACATACAAACATAATACTAAAAAAATAACTGAAACAAGCGAAAAAGGAATGGAAAACATGATTAAACTATTAGAAATAAGATACAGTAGAAAAGGATAATTTAAAAAAGAGAAAAATAAATAAAACATTCATGATATTCATGAATGTTTTTAATCTTTATATTGCCGAACTACTTTTGACAAATTCACCGAACTACTTTTCATAATTTAATTTTACAATTTCACCAACTTATAAAAAGATTTATACTTTTTAAAAACAAATATTATTATAAGAAGGGGTGAAAAGGTTTATTGCTTATTTTAATTTCACTACTTTTTTTTAAATTCTTCATTATAAGGGGGTAAATTATGAATGGAAGAGACAAGTGCGAACTCTTAAATGAGATCAGACAAAAAATAGCTCTCAAAAACAACATAGAATTTAACATTGAAGAGTGCACATACGAAGGCGACTGTACAGGAACATGTCCTAAATGCGAAAGGGAACTTGAATATCTGGAAATGGAACTGAAGAAAAAACAATACAAAGGTGAAAAGATAGAATTGGAAGGAATATTCACCTTAACTGAGACAGAACCTACTGAAATTGAAGAAGATACTCTTTTTTTAAGTTTTGGATCTCCCGATCCAGAATCATTTTATGATTATCTTATCGCTAAACATTTCTATGACTATGAAGATATAAAAACATGTGATTTTGAACCATCGGCCTATGAAGATGTCAATGATGGTGAAGAAGAAACAATAATATATGAACTTCAGGACGATGCAGATGAATCCTAAAATCAATATTCTATCAATATCCAGGCTTAGAACATATACAGATGGGGATGGAATTACTTCACTTGTAATTTCTGCAGGATGCCCTTTAAGATGTGCTTATTGCCTTAATCCAAACACATGGGATGGAACTCTAATTCCAAAATCCTTAACTGTGGATGAATTATATGAAGAGTTGAAAAGAGATAATATTTATTTTCTATCAACTGGTGGAGGAGTATCATTTGGAGGGGGAGAACCTCTACTTCAACACGAATTCATTAAAGAGTTTATAAAAAAATACAGATCAACCAAATGGAAATTCTATCTAGAAACATCTCTATCTACTGATTTGGAATCATTAAAAGATGTAATAGACCTTATCGACTATTTTTACGTAGATTGCAAGGACATGGTCAAAGCCAGATATGAATTATACACCAAAGGAGATTATGACTTGTTTTTAAACAATTTAACTTATCTAAAAGACCATGTTGATGGAGATAAAATTAAAATTAGAGTTCCAAAAATCAAGGAATTGCATAAGAGATTTGAATTCATGGAAAGTTATGAAAAACTCAGAAGCATGGGATTTGAAAACATTCAAACAGTTGATTACATAGATGAAGTGGAAAAGTATAAGGAAATATCAAAAATAGCTATTGAGAATAGGGAAGATTTCCTAGAAAAAATTAAAAAAATCGATTAAAATGAAATAGTATCCGGGGACTTTGTAAAAATTTTAAAGAAAAATGCAAAGAAATAATTTAAATTTAATCTGGAATGAAAATTCCGGTACTTTTCTTTTTTTTTAAAACAGATTTTTACACAATTATTACTTTTCGGTACTTTTTTTTAAAACAGATTTTTACACAATTATCATTTTTCGGTACTTTTTTTTTAAAACAGATTTTTACACAATTATTACTTTTCGGTACTTATTTTTTAAACAGATTTTTAACAATTTTTTCTTTTCACAGACTAGCATTGATTATATGAACCCACTTATTCAAGAAAAAGGTTCCAGAATCAGTTATCAAGTTCTTAGGATGATGGTTTAGACCTTATTATTTGAATTATTTAAGAATCAATATAATTATGTGGGATTATGAAAAAGATTTTATACTTGACTGATTTATATTATCATGCAAAAGGCAGAAACTACTATGAGGAGGATCTCTTTTTATCAGGGATACTTAAAGATCATTTTGACATAGTCTTATGCAATCCAAAGAATTCTTCAAGCTTTGAAAATGATGTGGATTTGATTATTTTCAGAAATACAGGCAGTGTATTGAATTTCAAGGAAGTTTATGATTCATTTAGGGAAAGAGTAAAAACCAATAATTTAAAGACTTTTAACGATTTTACTGGAAAGGCTGATATGTGTGGAAAGCAATATCTTCTTGATTTGACTTTAGATGGTTATCTGTAATTCCTACAATTGATGATATTGAAAATATTGGTTTATTGCCTGAAACAGATACTTATGTCATAAAACCTAAAGAGGGTGCCGATTCAATAGGCCTTGAGTTTTTAACTGAGGAGGAATTAATCAAAAGGGATTTGGATAATGACATTTTAATCCAGCCTGCAATCGATTTTGAATATGAGGTGTCCTTTTATTTTATAAATGATAAATTTGAATATGCATTATATGCTCCTAATAAAGAAGAAAGATGGAAACTTGAGAAATATTCTCCAAGCATTGGGGAGATTGAATTTGCCAAAGGATTTATTGAGTGGAACACTATTGAAAATGGAATTCAAAGAGTTGATGCCTGCAAAACCAAAGATGGTGAATTGCTGCTCATGGAACTTGAAGATTTAAATCCCTATTTGTCTCTTTTGGAGTTAGATGAAGAGACTGTTGAGATTTTTGTCAGTGATTTGGTGGATGCAATAAACAATTTATGATTATTTTAACAAAATTATTTAAACAAATTTAAGGTGATATGATGTTAATTGATTTTAATGAACTTTCAGAAATAGCTATTCCAAATATGAACGGCGGAGAAGGAGAGGTTATTGCAAAGATGGCGGTTAATGATTGCGGAAGGTTTATTCAAACCATTATTCCGCCGAATTCATCAATCGGTCCTCATCTTCAGCAATCAAATGATGATATAAATTTCATTGTCTCTGGTGAAGGAATTGCAATATGCGATGATGTCGAGGAGATAATAAAAGCTGGAACATGCCATATCTGTCCAAAAGGTTCCACTCATTCCATAATAAACAATGGCGATGAGGATTTGGTATTCTATACAGTAGTTCCCGCATTAAAATAAGATTTAAATATTTTTAAATTTCAGACTCTTTTTTTAAAGTTTGTTTTATAAAACAAACTTAATTTTGCTTTTTTTTCAATAATTATGATATGATTTAGTGGTTTTAGCTAAGATAAATAATTTATTTAAATTTCAGGATTTTATTAATTATCATCAGTTCAACTTTTTTTACAGAAATTAAACAAAATTCGTTATATATTTATATATCATTTTTTAAATTCAATATTATACGATATATATTTATTTAGTTTTTTGTTCTTTATAAGGTTTTTAATTATTTCGTTATGTTTTTATAAAACGAACGGGGGAAAAATTTCTTTTTTTGGGAAACTAAGATTATGTGTCTAGTGAGGAGGATGATTATTTTATTTTATTCCAGATTTTTGCTGTAGAATTTTAGAGAATTTTTTTGTTTATTGAACGTCGTGCATTTAAAATAAGAGGAGACAATTATGATATTTTGGTATTTAAATATGTCATTCGTCCCTTGACTTTAATTAAACTAGCGAAAACCAATGATTGATAAAATAGATAATCTCATTTTCCTTTAAAAGAAATTTTTAATAAATATTTATCCATCTCCAGTATTTAATTCTATAACATCCCGTCTTTTTTTTTATTCATGTTTTTTTATAAAAATGTACGGAAGAAAAAAATGGCTATCGAGAAACCATAACAAAAGATTTCTAGAATAAAAGAAAAATAGTTTTTTCCTCCTACACTAAATATACATTACTTACTGGAGGTATTGAAAAAAATTGTTAAAAATTCAAATAGAAACAGTAAAATTGTTAAAAAAGGAAAAAAATAAAAATAAGTAGTTTATTATAAGAATTAGATGTTACCATCCTTCATCTTCTGGAGAAACACCGCAAGCCTTTTCATTGATTAACCTGGCAACACCACGGCAATAATGAAGGGGATTATCAAAGAAACCGAGATTATTAAAATATATTTCAATGGTTTGATTTTTCAATAATCTAATTCTTAACTTGTCATATGGATTATGTCTTATATATGATGCATGGATTATGTTATCCCATGGAATTCTTAAATCAGCACCATCTTTGCAAGCTTGGAAGATAACAACACCTTTCTCAGCTATGCGGAAATGAGTATTAAGCACAGGCCTTTCATAAGACTGGTTAACACCACTTGTAACTGCCAAACCTACCAATCCAAATGCTCCAGTAGCCAAACCTCTGGCCCAGGGGCTAGCAGATTCAATAACCATTTCAAAGCCAGGTAACTCGACCTTGCATTTAACCCAATCATAAGGATTATTGTTTTCTAAAACTTTATTCTCCTCATCAATATCTTCTGCGGGATCTCCAAATAAACCCATGAATATCATCCTCCTCTTTACAATTCATAGTCTTAAGTTTATACCTCATAAGTATAAATAATTTATTCCTTTTGGAAATAATCACATAGTCTGCATATTATCAGGCTGAAATTATTCTCATTCAAACCATATTCCTTGCAGATATGGTAATCTGATAAGTTTTTAATTATTTCGTTATGTTTTTATAAAACGAACTTAATATTAGATGGGAAGAGTGAATCTGCAATTTTAAGGTTGTCTAATGGTTCAAAATGTACGTTAAAATGTTGGAAAGAATGTTTTCCAAAAAGATTTGAGTATTGTAAAAATGTTTTGGAAAATAATTCTTTAAAAAATATTATAGCGGGCAGTATTAATGAGGTGTTTAAAAATGCCTTCTGTTAGGGAAATTTTAAAAGAAAATAATATGGAATTGCATATTTCTGAGGCAGCTCTTAATTTAGAATTTAAAGGCAATTTTGTATTTACTAAAACGGATATGGAACCTATGGGTGATGAGTGGAATCATCCTAATGAATTTGTATTAGCTTACTTTTTTTTGCTGGGAAGGACCGTTTATTAATAGTCCCTGATGATCCTCCTTTTGTAATCAGGTACACCTCTTATAATGGTGGGGATATTGGATATTTTGAAGCTTTTAATTCTGATGGTGAAATCAGTATGATAATGTGATTTTAATCCCATCTTCTCTCTTTTTATATATTATTTTTTAACATTTTTTACTATTCCTGTCCATAAATGAAAAACTTTTATATACTTTTGTAAGCATAATATTCATATGCTTGTAAAACATTATGTGTATTACATATTTTTTTTAAGATATCTATTTTTGGAGGAATATAATGACAAAGGGCATAAGATACAAAAACGATTATTTGAATGAAGTGATCTTTAAAATAGATTTCTCCGCAAGAGATACTCCTTCTAGGGAGGATAATAGGGCTATTGAGCAATTTAAAGAAGAAATTTCTGATGAGTTCCCTAAATTTTATTTTAAGCCTAATGTGAAAGTGGAAGTAAATTTCATTGAAGGAAAATCCCAAAGTAGCTTTGAAGAAAATGGTTTAACTTGGTTTTTTAGTAATGAAAATGATGATAAAATTGTTGAATTAAACTTAGAACACTTAATTTTAGCTTATAAAAAAGGCGCTTATATAGGTTTTAGAGAATTTTTAGAAGATGTTTCACAGTTATTATCTGCACTACGTTGGTATATGCCTCTCCAAATTAAATATTTAGGTTTAAGATATATTAATCAGATACATGAAGAAGAAATAAATGATGATAATATTAAAGAGTATATAAATGAATCTTTAATAAATAATATTATTTTTGAATTAGATGATGCTGAAAATTTCACCCAGTTATTTAGTCGATTAGATTTGTTAACTGAGGATTATCAAATGACATTCCAATATGGTTTTTTTAATCCTCTTTTTCCAGAATCTAATCCGAAAAAGGACTTTATTTTGGATTTAGATTGTAAATTAATTAAAGTAGGCACTATTAATTCTCAAGAGGATATAGAGGAACAATTGAAAAAAATGAATAAAATTATTTATAAAAAATTTGATTATGCAATTACTGATAAATTGAGAAAAATAATGGAAGTGGTAGAATGAGTCCTCCAATATGTGTTGATGTATCTGGATTGAATAGTGTTTTTAAATTTAATAGAAGATACTTTGAAGATAATAATTCTAAACATTTTGTTCAAGATGATGAAAATGAAGGGATTTTAGGTGAAGTTGAGGATGTTAATTTACCTTATGACCCTATTTTTGTTGAAAGAACTAATGCTGCTTTCGACCGTGTATCTGATGATGATGGTGAATGGTTGTCCGCAGAAGATTTTCTTAAAGAGTTAGAAACATGGTAAAAAATTATAATTTGAAAATTAAAAGAGAGGAAAAATTTGAGAAAATTTTTAAAAAATTAGATAATTCTTATAAAACTAAAGTTTCTAAACAGATCAAAAAGATAATTGAAAATCCGGAAGTTGGTAAACCTATGCGTCATGGTCGTAAAGGTACTCGGGAAGTTTATGTTTCTCCATATAGGTTGTCTTATTCATTTTTTCTTAGTGATGATGAAGAAGATGAAGGTGAAGATATTTATAAGTTAATTTTCTTAGATTTATATCATAAGGATAATCAATAATTTTTTATTTTTTCTATTTCCTTAGTGGTTTTTTGTTTTTAATTATTTCGTTATGTTTTTATAAAACGAACTTCTTATTATCAATAACTATTTTTTTACCATGCCCTATTCTTCTTGCAATTGCCCTCCTCTTTGGCCGGCTCCTGTCAACAAAACAACTTCTTCATAATTATAATTTAGAAAAATATGCTAAAAAATGGTGTTATGTGCAATTTAATGGAAAATGACTACAAAAAAATTTGAAAATGTAAAAAAAAGTAAATAAATGTTGATTAAAATCAACAATATTATTATTTTAAGCCCCAACTATAAACTCAGAGAACGGCACTGAAAAATATGCCTCAATCAGAGCAGCAATAACCAACAATATTGCTGAAAAAATCATTATTATCAAGCTTTGAATCAAAACCTTTTTATTTTGGTTGAATGCCTCTGAAGCCCCATGGACATCCTTGCTTATCATTGCCCTAATGAATCTCCATATGAACAGAAACAGCAATATTCCCGCTACAGAATGAAGAACGGTTGCAGTTATTTCAAATATGCCATGAGGAATGAGATAAACAATATACTTAAGACCGCCATTAGGCACATATTGACTGAACAATTGCCCGAACATTCCAAGGTTGACTCCATTATATCCCAATGAAATTATGGCAAAAATCCCAAAAAATATTGATCCAACATATGTTAAAATTCCGCTCCATTCATTGTTTATTAAAATATCCATCGCACTAATAGTATTATCCAATGTAGGAGTTGATGAGGATGCGTTCTGTATTCCAGATAAACTTGCACTTATGGCATCAGCAGAGAGAATCCATGCACCAATAAAACAGACGATGAAAAAAACATAAAAGACAATGATTAGTTTTTTATTATCCCTTAAACTTTCAAACAATAAATCCTTAAATTTTTTTAAAATATTCATACTTAATGAGATCTCCTTTTTAATTAATATAATAATGCTTACTACAACTATTTATATCTATTTGTAATATATATTTTAATTATTTAATAGGAAAACTAATTTTCACTAAATTCAGATAAAATAATTCCCTAAAACTGGAAGTTATAAAAAGTTTTTTCTTCTAAAATTTTAGACAAGATATATTCAACAATTAAGTATGATAATCATCAAATAATGGATTATCAGATTATTAGGATGCAAGTTGATAATTTAAAAGATGCTATATTGTATGATAAGAAATATGATGGTTTTTATTTAAGATGGTAAATTTGGAAGTCTGGGCAAAAAAGTTATGGTGTAAAGACTTCCTTTGGGCTTCTTTTAAATTTATTTTCTTAAGATCTTTTAATTTTTAAAAACAAGCAACATTTTAGGGTTTTTAATTATTTCGTTATGTTGTTATAAAACGAACAGCAGGGGACATCAGAATATGGGGGAAAAATTACTTGATAAAAATTATGTTGAAAAACACATTGTGGATATATATTCATTAGAGGAGTATATTCCCATGATAATTACTGGCATGTTTTTTGGAATCGATATCTCTACAGAAGCGAGGTCTCAATGGAGCCATACCATACGGGATAATAGAGAGTTGCGCCGTTCTTTTAGTAAACAAAAAGTATTATGTAAAAGATTAGATGGTGTGGGTTTAGATGGAGGCTCATTTCTCATATTGGAGTTGATGGTTTTTTTACAGCTGCATCCCGAATTTGATGACATAATCAAAGATGGGGATTATTTAGATGAACTCATGTGGGGAATTGAAGAAAAGTATGATATTGATGTATTAGATTATACTGCTGATTATAATGATCTGGAAAAATTATTAGAATTGCCTTGTTTAAATAATAAATGAGGTATTCCTTTTTTATTTTTAAAATTTTAATTTAATTACTATTTTTTTTAATTTTTTTTATTTCTACCATTAAGTTTAAATTATTTCGTTATGTTGTTATAAAACGAACCCATTCTAGAAAGATAAAATCGTCCATAATTTAACTTCCATCATCAAAAATTATAATCCCAGAATGTTCGGGGTACTTCTCAGCAATATACAAAGCTAATCTCACATCATCCTCATGCACATCTTCAAGAGACCTATCTTGATGATCAAACAAGTAATACCATATGTAAACGCCAAATTTACCCCCTGCATTTGCAGCATCTTCCTCTTCACTAAGCCTCCTTGCGAAATACTTACGTAGGCTAGGGAGCCAGAGGCCCGGCACTACCACATCAGGCAGTTTAATTAATTCCTCAATATGATCCCGCACATAGACCATATTCACTAAAATACCTTCTTCAATATCTGTTTCATAGTGTTCTGATAAAACATCATCCAATGTGTATTCATATTTGCTTTTCAATACTTCCATAATATCACTTAACCACTTTTAAGTATATTTTAATCAAATCTTCATCTTTTTCAACATGATCCAATTTAACATTTAAATCTTTCATGATTGTCTCCATTTGAGTAATAGGGTCTCATCATTTTATTTAAACTAATAAAAATAGATACTTTTAAAAGATTAAGGCAAATTAGGATTATCCGCACTATAAATATCTGATTCTTCTTCAGTTAATCTTTCAGGATTTTTTTCAATTAGTTCTGTGATGAGTTCTCCTTTTTCATCATATAATGCTACTCTTCTGTGATTTCCTTCATATTTCTCAATGTCTCCCCAAAGAATATCTCCAGATAAAAGTTTAGTTCCATATTCTATAACTATTTTCATTCCATTGGGAAGGATAATTTTTTGTCCAGTATTGTTTCCTGTTAATGCCAATTGCATAAGTAATCACCTGTTTCGTTTTATAACAACATAAGAAATAATTTTAAACTTAAAAAGAGCGTAAAAAGAATAAGCCTATTCTTCTTTTACTTCTTCCCAGATGAATAATCCCCAGTGACCCGTAGCCTCACAATACTCACGAACAATACGGTCCTCCGCTTCTTCCCAAGTTTCGCCTGGACCAATCCAAGGGTCACCACGACCAAAAATATACCAATTACCAGATTCGTGGAGCTGTTTTTGTTCAATACGTTTCCAAATCCCACTTAAGTGATCATCATCCTCTATAGGGTTACGAGTAGCTAACCATTGCCAATAAGGAAATAGAACATCAGTATTATTAATTATTTCCTCAGAATGGCGTATTAAAAAATCTATATTGATAAATTTTGCTCGTTTCATTTGTATCCCACCACTCTTAATTTAATTGGTGTTAACATTTCACCATTAGCTCCTTTAACAGGTTTTCCTCCAAATTTAACAATCTCGACTTTACATTTTTTAAGAATGAACTCCATCTCATTAGCGTTTAGTTTTATAACAACATAACGAAATAATTTTAAACTTCTATTTCGAGTGATTCTCATTAAAATACTCTGCCATGAAAGAATAAAAAATAGTAAACTTATTTAAAAATTTAAGAAAATGAAACCAAATAAGTAAAATAATCTGATATTAAGGTATAACCGTATTCATCAGATATCCATTCTATATCTTCAAGGTTAAATTGAAGAGTTGAATCATCTCTTAAGTTATTGTCTGATTGAGGAATCCATACCTTTTTTTCAGAGGGCAACTTAATTTCATATAGTAAATCAAGAAAGTCTAAAAAATTTTTATTTGTTTTTATATTTTGATATTCGCTAAATGAGTGTTTAGAGATTATTCTTTCAAATTCAGGGTGCATGTTTATCCATTCAATTAGTATGCTGTTGATTGCTTTTACAGAATCATCATATGTGAAGCATTTCTGTTGCAATAATTCATCCATTTCATTGATATCATCTAACAAGTTTTGGGATTTGAGAAAGTTCTTCCTTTCTTGGTTATTCTTCAATTCAAAATCCAGGAATAACCATTCGCTATCGATGAAAGGTATGTAATCTGTTAAATTTATTAATTCATGGGAATGACTTTCAATAAATTCATAATCCAATCTGAAGATTGTATTCTTTTTTTGTAAAGACATACGTAATTACTCCTTCATTACTTTTTTCTTATATTGGTCTTTTCTTCTCTTTTATTATACTTTTGTGTTCCTCTTTAAAAGATTCAAGGGGTTTTGTTCTGCAATCTTTAAACTAATAAAAATAGATACTTTTAAAAGATTAAGGCAAATTAGGATTATCCGCACTATAAATATCTGATTCTTCTTCAGTTAATCTTTCAGGATTCTTTTGAATAAGTTCTGTGATAAGCTCACCATTTTCAGCATATAATGCTACTCTTCTATAAGTGCCATCATATTTTTCTGTACTTCCCCAATAGAAGTCTTTTCCTGATAAATTCCTGTCATATTGTATGATTATTTTCATTCCGTTGGGAAGAATTATTGTTTCCCCTGTATTGTTACCGGTTAAAGCCAATTGCATAAGTAATCACCTTTCATATTTTTAGTCTTTTTTTCTCTTTTATTATACTTTTGTGTTCCTCTTTAAAAGATTCAAGGGGTTTTGTTCTGCAATCGTTTTATAACCACATAACGAAATAATTTTAAACCCCTCAAAAAAAAAACAAATATAACTTAAAAAATTATTTTAGGATTAATCTTATTAATTTCCATAAGGTCTTCCATCATTAACTTATAAAGGTCAGGATCATAATTTTTGTTCTTTTCGATACGTTGGGTAATTAACCTTCCTGATTCGTCGAATAATCTAATTCGACGTAGTCTGCCACCATATCTTGTAGAAAAAGAATCAAAATCTTTGGGTCTCTGTCCATAATCGATTATTATTTTCATACCATTTGGAAATTCTATTTCATCCTTTTCCTCATCACCAGGAATTTCAATTGACATATATTTTTTCCTCCATTACTTTTTTCTTATATTTTTAGTCTTTTTTTCTCTTTTATTATACTTTTGTGGTTTTTAATTATTTCGTTATGTTTTTATAAAACGAACCTATGGAAGATTTTATAATTAATTTTCTAATTTTTTTATTTTTTAATTTCATTTTTATTACTTTTTTCAGTTAGTTATTAAATAATGAAAAATTGTTTATATGAAAAATTCAAAAGTATACATATAAAATCATATATAAAGGGGTTTTGTATGGATAAAACAGAACAAGCTATTTTTGATGAAGAATTAAGAGAAAGAGAAATTAAAAGATTAACTTCACCATTAACTTACAAAAAAGGTAGGTTCTCTACTAAAGCTTATGATATTGAAGGAAATGAAGTTCAAAGAAATGTCCACCAAAATAGTGAATTCATTATGGAACCTAAACAGGGTATTTTAACAGATGATGAAATTTTAAAATATGCTTATAAATCTAAAGTTGCTGTTCATGTAAGGTTAAAAAAAGGTATTGGGACTATTGAAGATAAAAAAATTCTTTATGGTAAAGACATATTTGACTATTGGTCTTTAAGCCTAATTTTTGGTGGGATGTTTATAGCATTTTTAGGAATGTTTGTTCATCATTTATTTTTCTTACTTTTCCCAGTAATGATAATAGGTTTAGCTTATTATACCGTATATGTGCTATATTTGAAGGATTATACATCCATCGAATATAAAAATAAAACTCAGGTGTCACAAGAAGAAAATAAACCAAAACTCATTGAAAAAGAAGAGGAAATAGAATTAACTCCAATAACAAATAGTCAAACACTTAAAAGATACGAAAGTCAAGTGAATGATCTAAAGCAATTATATGAGGTTAAAGAAAAAGTAGCTATTGACATGATTGAAAAGCGCTTTTCACCTACAGAAATGACTTATGAAAAATTTATGTCTACTTTAAAATCATGCAGCAATCTATTTTATGAACAAGCAGAATCCACATTAAACATCATCAACTTCTCAACAGATAATTCTCCAAAAGTGGAATATGAAATAAAAAATAGAATAGATGTCTTAAAATTGATTATTGAAAAAGTAGATGAATTAACTAATGAATTAGTACTCAATATGAGTTCTTTAGATAGTGATTCTGATGAAATAAGATATCTGGTTGAAGATATGGAAAAACTTATAAAATCAGTTAAAGACTATAAGTAAATGAATAGTTAAAAAAGAAGAGAATAGTCATAAATTTATGACTATATAAATATTTTCAAAAATTTTTTAGTGTATATATTTAGTAATTATTGCTATAATATCCGAATAAATACCAATTCATATTGTCATTTTGTGCTTGTCGTTCAAGATTTTTTTGATTTTCAAATTGCTGAAGATCATTTGAAACCCATTCGATGTCATCTAAATATTTAGCATATCTCATTTGTAACTTATAGAATTCTGCATAAAATTCTTGAGAAGTCAGATTTTGTTTGGGGCTTGTTCTAATAATTTCTTTTACATTTTCATTTAGTTCCTCTCCCTCTTGGGAAATGTAATATGTGGAATTTCCACACATAAAATAAATATCTAATGAATATTTGCCTTCAAAACAACTTAAAAACATAAGTACGTCATGACTTTCAATCTTATCCATTTTGACATCCTCTAAATATTTTGATGTGTAATCTTCTCCAAACCTATATAATAAATGATAGTCTGTTTTATAAGAGCGGATATATAATTTTGAATTTTCTTCATAATAACTATCATTATCTAACTCGCCCCCTTCATATTCGGGAGGTATTTTAAAATCTTCACCTTCAATAGATACTATTTTCCATTTTGAACTATCAACTGCACTAACGTTAGTCAATCCAACGAATAAAATTAGAATAATAAAAATTGCAAATAATAAATAAATTCTTTTCATAAAATTAATTTATTTTTAATATATTATAATTCTTTTCAAATTTTAATTTTCATTTCAGTTAAAAAAATAATAATTTTGGTAATCTATAAAAAATAATAAAATTATAATATATATTATATATTTTTGTTTTTAATTATTTCGTTATGTTGTTATAAAACTTGCTTTAAGATGGGGAAGGGTCTAAAATGAAGGAATATTTGGTACAGACTAAAAGCATTGATTATTTGAATCCACATATCCAAGAAAAGGTTCAGGAATTAAAAGAATCATCATGTGATGATTTAGATTATATTAAAAGATCTTATATCTTTGTCAGAGATGAAATTCCCCACTCATGGGATATACAAACAAATATAGTTTCAAGGACTGCCAGTGAGACATTGATAAATAAGACAGGGATATGCTGGATGAAATCATGTCTTCTTGCAGCACTTCTTAGAGCAAATGGAATTCCCTCAGGAATTAGCTATCAACTTCTCACAATAGCTGAGGATGATGGTTCAGGACATATTGTTCATGCCTTGAATACTGTCTATATTGAAGATTCAAATAAGTGGATTAGGCTTGATGCTCGTGGAAATGTTGGAAATGGTGAGGATGAGCTTAGTTTAGAAAAAGATTACTTGGCTTTCTCACCTAGAAGCGAGTTTGGAGAAATCGATTATAACGACAATAATCCTGATTTGGATGAAAGACTAGCTAAAAAACTTGAAGAAACTGAGAATCTAAGTGAAATGCAAATAGATTTTGAGTTTTAATTCATTGAGATTATAAAAAAGTTGGAATTTACTCTTTAAATGTTCAGTAAACTCATTGATTTCCTTAAATTTTAAATTGCTTCCAAAGGATTCCTTCTTTTTCAAAGTCTTAATTGCCATATAGTTTAAAATTATTTCGTTATGTTTTTATAAAACGAACGACAAAAATTAAATCCATCATCATAAATTTTGTTACAGTTTGGACATTCCATATCATCACACTCTTTAATGTGGTTGGATCTATTCATTGTAAATTAAATAATATTTTAGAACCTATGATTACAGTAAGGACATTGTTTAGCAACATTATTTATTTTATGATTACATCTAGGACAAACTTTCCATTTTTTTCTATAATCTTTTATACTAACCAATGGCCTACCACATCTTGGGCAGAAATTATAAGATATATCAGTTAATATTTCACATCTAGGGCATATTTTAGGAGCAGGTTTTTCTGCACCACAATAAGGACAAAAGGCATAACTATCATCATAAAAATTGCTACAATTAGGACATATCATATTATCACACTCTTTACTAATTATTTTCTATTCTATTTTTATATAACTATAAATCTTTTTATTTTCTCCTATTTTTCCACCATGAATAATGAATATAACTGTTTTTAGGAGGAAATCTTATTGAGTAGGTTTTTAATTATTTCGTTATGTTTTTATAAAACGAATTTTTTTAAGGAAATGATTCTTGGTGAGGTATTATGAATAAAAAATATATATTTTATTTAGGTATTTTATCATTGGTCTTTATTTTGATAATTTTGTGGGCTGTTTTTATAATAGATACAATGGATCAGAATCAGAAAATTGACTACTCCTATTATCATCCATCAAGTTTTGAAAATAAGGAGCCTAAATATGTTTTAGGGAGATATCATCCGGTTGAAACTTATACTTCTCCTTATGACAATAGGGACTATGTTAATCAGATTTATAAGCTTTATCCTCAATATTATTATCCATAAAATTTTAAGGTTTAATTTTTTTATTAATCTTATGCTTGATTTAAGTTTAAAATTATTTTGTTATTTGTTTTAAAACATTAAATATGAGAATTAATAAAATAGGTTTATGAATACAGAATCAAATAGGCTTGAAGAAGGATTTGAATATTCTTTTATGGATGAAGAGGTAGTCGCTAAAAAATATAACGCCCTTCGTCTTGCTGAAGAGTATAATTCTCTCGGAATTGATGATATTGACAAGACTTACGGGCTTTTAAAAGAGATTTTGGGAAGTGTTGGGGAAGAAGTCTATATCAACACCCCGTTTAATTTCGATGTTGGAAAAAATATCCATATAGGCTCTCATTTCTTATCAAACTATAATCTTACAATACTGGATGCTGCCCAAGTTCATATAGGCGATTATGTGATGATAGGCCCCAATGTTTTAATATCCACTGCAGGACATCCTTTATCTCCAAAAAGAAGAAGGGAATGCATTGCCTATGCAGAACCTATATCAATAGGCAATGATGTCTGGATAGGTGGAAATGTGACTATTCTGCCTGGTGTTAGCATAGGAAGCAATGTGGTTGTGGCAGCAGGATCTGTTGTAACAAAGGATATTCCAGATAATTCACTAGTTGCTGGTGTTCCAGCTCGCATAATGCGGGAATTGGAAAACGACTTGTAATTTTCCATAGGCTGGAATTATTTTTTTTTAAAAAAAGAGATTATATTTTTTTTCAAATTAACATTATTTTTAAAGAATTCGAATATTTTTAAATTAGGCATTATTTTTAAAGAATTCAAATATTCAAAGCTTTATTAAGTTTATGATTTGATGTTTTTAAATCATTTATAGCTGTTTTTAAATCCTTGTTTGAGCATATGATTGTGGCGATTGGATTGTCCTTTTGAATGATTTCTCCATTATGTGGAATGTCATAGAGGTTATTGATTTTCAAATCTCTTATAATCACATCCTTTGGAGCATAAACTATTTTTTTGATTGAATACTGCTTTGGCTTTGGAATTTCAATCAATTCACCTTCACAGGCTTTGATATGAGCGTCAAGCATGTTTATTCCAAGGGAGTTTTCACATAATTGATAAGTTCCCTGGAGTCTTAGATTGACTTCGATGATTTTCAAATCCTCTTTTTGAGTGTCTATCTTAAAATCCACTCCATTGGATCCGATTAGCTTGAATTCCTTAATCAAATCCTCGGATACCTCCTTCATTTCTCTATTCAATTCAGCGATTTCATCTTTGCTGTATTTTTTGGATTTTGTTGTTGTGGTTTTATTTTTTGAATTCAATGCATTGAAGCTGTTCTCATCCAATGGGACAATATTTCCAACATATGCATAATCATCATTTCCTAAATCATTTGCTGTAATCAATCTTGTATTGATGAGATTTCTTGCCTCATCTTTAGTTGATAAAACAGATGATGAAACATTTTCACCTTCAATATATTCCTGAAGTATGTAATTTTCTAAAGAAATATTTTCAATCATCATTTCGGTATTGTTTAATTGATTCCAGTTATCATTATTTAACTTTAAAAATCCTAAACCTCCACTTCCATTAAGAGGTTTTAAAATAAATGAATTGTTATCGTATTGTTTGATAATTTCTTTAAGTTCATCTACATCACTTACTTTAAAAGTCAAAGGAACGTTGAATTTATTCCTTGTTTTTTCATAGAATTTGAATTTATCGTTAACATCGGAGCTGTTTAAATTTCCTCTGATTCTTTTTTTTAATTTGGAAAACTCATTCCTAAAGTCATCAGCGCTTATTCCAGTTGTAAGCACAATTTTGTCTATTAAATCAATGTCGAATTCATTTAATAGATCTAAAAGGTCTTGTGGTGAATAAGCTTCTTCGAAGCTGCTATAGCTATTGTCTTGTTCTGGATTGAATATATGCCTCTCGGCGAATGGCTCTGGGAAGTCCAGGTCTTTAAAATAGCTGATGGAAATTGTTTTATAATCCAATTTCAATGCTGAGCTGACCATTGGTCTTGTATCAATTCCCATTATGAGTAAGTTTTCCATTTTAAAGCACCAGTTTTTATTTTAAATTGTGTATTCTAATTATTTCTAGTTTCAATTATATTTAGTTTGGTTGTTTTTTCAGCTACTTTTTCCAAAACAATCTATTTTTTCAAACAAAACAACTATTCCTTTGCATGATCGTATAATGTTTTTATGGTGTCCATGTCCACGCTTGTGTAAATCTGTGTTGTAGCAAGGCTTGAATGGCCCAGCAATTGCTGGATGACCCTTATGTCCACTCCGTTTTTAAGAAGGTGGGTTGCAAATGAGTGCCTTAGGATGTGGGGTGTGACTTTCTTTCTTATTCCTGCCTTGTCAGCATATTTCTTAATCATTATCTGGACATATCTTGAGCTTAGCTTATTGTCCTGCCTGTTTGTGAAGAGATACTCGCTGTCGCTGTCTCTTAAATCAAGATATTCCATAAGCAGGTCTTTGGTCTTCTCATCAAAAAGAACTATTCTATCCTTTTCACCCTTACCTCTGACACGGATAGTGCGCTCGTCAAAATCAATGTCCCTGCTGATTAATCCTGTCAGCTCTGAAATACGCAATCCTGTTGAATATAAAAGGGCAAGAATGACCTTGTCTCTTATTTTTGACCTTTTTTTATTGGGAGTTTCCTCAGCCTCCCAGTCTACAGCATTGATTAAATCCTGCACTTCCTTTTCATTCAATGATTTAGGAAGTGACTTGGTTCTTTTTGGATTTTTAATCTCTTCTAAAAAATGTATGTCATGAAAATCCAGGAATTTCTTGCACACAACTGTGTTTAAATAGATATAATTCTGTGTTACATGCTTTTCCTGTTTCAAGGTCTGTATGAATTTTCTGAAAGTGGCTAAAAACTGTCTTTCTGTGAAGAGCTTCTCTTCTCCTTTTAGGTATTCGTGGAAATTCTGAAGAATTGAATGGTATGTTTTTATGGTGTTTTGGGAATAGTTTCTGATTTCGAGTTCCACCATATAGTCATCGATCATGGATTCAAAGTCAAATATTTTGCATATGTGTATTTTCTCACCTTCCACATCATAACGAGGCAGCTTGACTGGAGACAACTGCTTGACTTCATTTGATAAATCCATTTGAGTTTGGAATATGTTCATCTGATTCCCCTTTTTTAATTTAATATTTGCAAGTAATTTTTAAATCTAAGATGGATTAAAGTAATTGTTTATTTCGTTATACTTTTTTTTATTCGTCATACTTATTTATTTCGTTATATATTATAAATATTTTCATGAAATACTTGGGGAATTATTAAAAATAGCTGCTATTAAAGTAATAAAAATAGTTTTTTGATTGTAATTTTAGAATTAGGTGGTTTTAAGCGGTTGAAAATTAAAAATAATTTTTTTTTGATTGTAATTTTAGAATTAGGTGGTTTTAAGTGGTTTAAAAATAATAAAAAAAGAAAAAATAGAAATAATGATTTATTTCTATTGAAATTAAAAAAGTAAAAAGTTCAAAAATCTAGTTTAAAGTAATCAATCGTAGTTTTTCAGGTTTCTTGATTACTCTGCTTGATTTGAAAGCAACAAGGGTTCTGATGCCTTTTGAATATGCGATATCAACTAATCTCTGGCTGATTACGCCATCGAATATGATGATATTTGCATCAGGGTTTTCCTGTTTGAGCTCGTCATAAAGGTTTTCAACACTTACTTCCTTGAGAAGGTTGAGGGAATCATCCAGGATTTCACTGTTTCCAGTTCCTTCTAAGTTTCTAAGCATGCCTTTTAACATTTTTGCTCTGCTTTCCTGTTTTTTATCAAATCTTTTGCCGTTTCTGGAACGGTCATGCTTATGACTGTTTCTGTCTCTGCGGCCTGCTTTTCCATTTTTATTTCCATGGAATTTGTCAGATTTGTTTAATTTGTACTTTTTGTCGCTTCTATCAGATCTGTCGCCTTTGTCTCTGTTTTTTGGTTTAGCTTGAGTGTCTAAATTAAAATCGAGATTGTTAATGACTTGTTCGAGAGGAGCCTTGTCTCTTAAAGCAATCATGACTTCCTCTTTTTCAAGGTCTTCCACTTCTTTTCCTCTTGGAGCTCTTGTAATGTAGTCGACATCTCCGACCTGTAACAGCTCCTTCAGGATAAGCTCTCCACCGCGGTCGCCATCAACAAAAGCGGTAACAGTTCTTTTTTTAGTCAGGTCTGCAACTGATTGAGGGATGTTCACGCCTTCAACAGCTACAGTGTTTTTAATTCCATATTTTAATAAGTTTAAAACATCAGATCTTCCTTCCACAACAATAATTGCATCGGAAGTGTGTACATTAGGACCTGCTGGAAGTCTTTCTTCTCCAAATTCGGAAATTTCGTGAACCCTCATTGATTCGCGGATTTCCTCGATCATTTTCATGCTTTCAGGAGAAACGGTTTCCATCATTCCCATATAGATTTCTTTTGCACGTTCTACAACTTGTTGTCTTTTGACAGCTCTCACATCTTCAACTTTTAAAACGTGAATGGATGCTTCGCAAGGACCTACACGATTGATGGTTTCAAGAGATGCTGCAAGAATGGCGGTTTCGATTCTATCAAGGCTTGAAGGAATAACGATTTCCCCTTTTGCACGTCCTCCGTTGGAATGTATGATTACTTGAATCCTGCCTATTCTTCCAGTTCTTTGAAGTTCTCTTAAATCCAAATCATTGCTTAAAAGTCCTTCAGTCTGGCCGAAAACTGCACCGACAACGTCTGGTTTTTCTACAATTCCATTTGCATTTATTTCTGCATGAATAAGATATTTGGTTGTAGTCAATTCTTCTCCTTTTCCCATATTAAGCCTCCTTTAGCTTTTGGTAATTAGAGATAATTTAATGCTAGTTTTACTAGCCGAGCTAGTCTAAACTAGCTTATTATAATTTGATTATAATTTAAATTATACCATAATACATAAGTAAATAATTTTCGAGTCTTTAATTAGTAAAACTAATTATTCATAATGAATTAAATCTATTTAATTTAATTAAACTTCAAAACTTAATGTTCCAAAGTTATTTAAATTAGTATTAAATTTAATTTGTAAAATGAGATACTATAAACAGTTATTTTTTAATTAAAAAGACAATATGCAATTCTATTAAAGACAAATGCATTATCCATTAAAAGACAATGTGCAATGTCCATTAAAGACAAAAAGCAATATCCATAATTTTTGAGCTATTTCATAAATTAATGGCTGTTTTATCTTTTTAATTTGATTAATAAGGTTTAAATCAATAAATGAATAATTTATCGATTAATCAAATATAAAAAGAGATATTGGAGCTTATCAGGATTTAAATATTTAAGTTATTCTCATCCGCTAGATTCTGATTCTAAAATATAAATTCTTATGTCAAATAAATGACTTCCAATGACCGAAATAAATTATTTTCGCGATTTTGCTAAATTTATACGGTTATTATATTTTTAAAACATCATGATTGAATTTTAATAAAAATATAAAAATCTTTGAATTATTTAATAAAGGACAAGCAATTATTTAATAATTTGATTATTATTTGTTTTTTATAATTTATTGATAATCATAATTTTTCCCATTATCCTTAAATTAATGATTTTATTTTAATAATTTCAATGCTTTAAATAATTTAGTTTTAAATTGATTAGATTAGTTTGATTTATAAATGGTTAGTTAAATATTATTTTTTTCAATATTCTAACGATATTGCTTATTTCTTAATTTCAACTAATTTAACCCTGTTTAATTTCATTTCCTTTATTTTTTTTACTCCCTTTTTTATTATAAGTAATAATTGTGAATAATAAATAATGTGAATATCATTTTTATATTATGATTTTAGTATCCATATAGTATTTTCTTCATTATGGTATATAAATTATTTTATATTTTTTTCGCATGACTAAAAATTAATTTCTTTAACTATTTATTTTAAGTCTCAATTAGAGTAAATTCATATTTTGGGATCATATCGCTATTAGCTGAAATCTGTATTTGGGGATTGTTTATTTTGAATCTCTATTAGAGAAAAATTGATATTAGAAATCTTTATTAGATATCTGAGATATAATATATTTGTTAATGAAAACTATTTTTAAGCAAATTTTTTTATAATTGAAGGTGTTATGTTGGCTAAAGTCGATCCTATTAAAATGGTGAGAAAATCAAAGAAAATGAGTTTGGATGAGTTGGATCTTGATAGCATAAAGCTTGAAAAAGGCGATTTTTCCATTGAGGATTTAAAGGACAATGGAAAAAATGCAGAGAGGCATAATCTGCTTAAACAGGTCCTGGACTCCAGTTCTGCATGTCAGCTTTCAGATGCTTGCAATGCTGTTTGCGGCCGCAGTTGTGTTTTGGAAGGCATCAAATCCATCAACAACAACAAGATGTATGGAACAGTCTTCACAGCAAGAACCAATACTGATGACTGGGGTACTTCTCTCTTGGCTATGGATAATGCTGAAGAGGGGGATGTCTTATTTTTATACTGCTATGGAGAGCCTGCATCAGTCTGGGGAGAACTTGCTTCCACTTGTGCAGATGAGAAAGGAATCAAAGGAACAGTCCTCTGGGGGTATGCAAGAGACATAGATGCTCTTTTATACATGGATTATCCTATATTCGCACGTGATATTCTGCCTAATGCCGGCAAGGCTTTGGGCCTCGGCGAGATCGAAGTAACAGTCAAGCTTGGGGACAACATCATAAAGCCTGGTGATTTCATCTTTGGGGATGAAAGCGGAGTTGTTCTGGTGCCTCAGGAATTATTCGAAGATGTGATTGTTCAGACATTCAATATTCTTGTCAAGGAAAGGAACATCATTAAAAAGCTTAAAGAGGGAATGCTGCTTTCTGAAGCTATTGGTTTTAAATCAACTCTTTAGCTTGTTGATATTAGGTTTCAAATTAAATATTTTGCTTGAAAAAGAGTGCAGGTCATTTGCCAGTTTAAATTAAATATGTGGTACTGGCCATTGAATTAAATCTGATATAAAAAAAGCAATAAAAAACGGGCCCGACGGGAATTGAACCCGCGACAACAAGGTTAAGAGCCAAGCGCTCTGCCAGACTGAGCTACGGGCCCCGTTGAAAATATTCTAAAAAAATAACAACATATCATATTTTGTACTTTAACATATTTAACTATTTTGTTTTTTCACACAAATTCTTGTTATTTTTTTTAAAGAAATATTTTCTAAATTCCTATAGGCGCTATGGGAGTTTATTAGAAATACTTTTATAAAACTTAAAATTTTATATATAAATGTAGCGAAACATTTATATATGAGTATGTTTATTATATATAAATGTAAAAATTTATTTTTAGCTGATTTTTTATGAAACACTTGGGAAATATTTTACATCTCGCTAATTCTGGAAAGCTCATTGTCAGATCCGAGCAAATGCCACCAGCTCACGCTTTTGTTTATACTAATGACAAGCAGAAAATAGGCAAGGTTTACAATGTTTTTGGTCCAGTGAAAAATCCATACGTTGCAGTAAGTCTTTTTAAATCTGTAAATCGAAGGGATCTTGAAAGCAGAACAGGCGAGAAATTGTATGTCTCCACAAAAAAAGAGTTGGAGAAATCAAAAGCTAAAAACTCCAAGAATCGTAAGAAATCCAAAAATAAATCTTTTAAAAATAAAAATTCCAAAGATAAACGTTCTAAAAGCAATAAGCGTAAAAACAAATCAAAAAGATTTAACCAAAAGAATAAGCGTTAACAAAGTTTGTATAAATGCTATTTTGCCCAAGAATAAGCGTTAACAAAGTTTGTATAAATGCTGTGGATTAACGAATAGGCGTTAACAAAGTTTGTATATGAACATATTATTGCTTGCTTAAATTTATCTAATATACTATATTAAATAGAATTCTTAGCTATTATTTTTTTAAATAGGATTCTATCGACTGTTGAATAAAAAAATAATCGTTAAAGAGAGAGTAACATGAACGAAGAATTAAAAACAGAAATTCCAGATGAACCTAGAGTATCACGTAGACGTCGCCAGCAAGAGGACAATACTCCTAAGAGAACTACAGTATGTCCTGATTGTGGTTCTACCGATTTAATCGGCGACTATGAAAGAGCCGAAGTCGTTTGTGCAAACTGCGGTTTGGTCATTGATGAAAACATCGTTGATATGGGTCCTGAATGGAGGGCTTTCGACCACGAGCAAAGAGACAAGCGTACAAGAGTAGGAGCTCCAATCACCTACACCATTCACGATAAGGGATTAAGTACCATGATTGATTGGAGGAATAAGGATATTTATGGTAGGGACATTCCTGCAAGAAACAGAGCTCAATGGTACAGACTTCGTAAATGGCAGAGAAAAATCAGAATTTCTGGCGCTACCGAAAGAAACCTGGCATTCGCATTAAGCGAGCTCGACCGTGACTCCTCAAGACTTGGACTTCCAAGATCTGTAAGGGAATCCGCTTCAGTCGTATACAGAAGCGCGGTTGAAAACAAGCTTATCAGAGGCAGAAGTATTGAAGGAGTAGTAGCTGCTTCACTTTATGCAGCATGCAGAAGATGCAAGGTTCCACGTACTTTAGATGAAATCGCAGAGGTAAGCAGAGTTACCAAGAAGGAAGTTGGAAGAACATACAGATTCCTCACAAGGGAATTGAATATCAAACTGCCTCCAACATCCCCTGTAGACTACGTTCCAAGATTTGCAAGTGAGCTTGGATTATCTGGTGAGGTACAGTCCAAATCCATTGAAATCATTGAAAAGGCTATGGAAAAAGGTCTGACTTCAGGAAGAGGTCCTACTGGAGTGGCAGCAGCTGCATTATATATCGCATCAGTTCTCTTAGGTGAGAGAAAAACCCAGAGAGATGTTGCAGAAGTAGCTGGAGTTACTGAAGTTACCATCCGTAACAGATACAAGGAACTCACCGAGCAATTGGAAATGGGAGTTACATTATAAAACTGTAGCTATTGGTATAAACATATAAAACCAGAGACTCTTGGTTTGCACTTGAATGTGTTTTCCATGAGTTTTTTTCTTTTTTTTTAATCTATTTTTAAAAAATATTCAACTTAAAAAATTCATAATTCATAGTTATGAGTTGTTTTGTTTGTTTTTTAAAATGAAATAATTTAAGAGATAAGACTCTAAGAGTTAAATAACTAAAATGGGGGTTAAAAACTATGGATAAATGGAATGTGGGAGATCCATCAGACTGGGGAGATAGTATCGGAGTGCCTGATAAAGCATATATGGGATATCTTAATGGCGGCAACGACGATGATTACGAAGGTGCTGTTGAGAGCTTTTTAGAATCCATGAGGATGAAATCAGCTGTAGCCCATAGATTTAAAAAGAATGGGAATTATCACGAAGCAGGAAGATTATATAAGGAAGTCGTAGATGAAATTGAACGCAAGAAAAATATTTTAATGGACAACAGGCTAAAGGCATTACAGAAATCCGCCCAAAGAGAACTTGATAAAATAAACAGTCGTTGATGTGATTTAAATCTTTAAGAATAATCAGTTGGCTTTTTGGTCGATTTATATTATATATAACGATGCATTTGCGAAGAGATTTTGCATCTAGAATGAATAAATAGGAGTTAAAATATGATAAGATGTCCAAGATGCGGTTCTGAAGCTATTGAAGAGATCAACTACACCACATACAAATGCCATGAATGTGGTTATGTCATTAGAAATCCTGATGATCTTGAATTGGTTGATGGAGAACGCTACTAAAATCAACTTATGAAACAAATCTCAAAACTTTAAACTTTTTTCAATTTTTCATTACTTTTTTTCAGTTCGTTTTATAACAACCTAACGAAATAATTTTAAATTTATAAAAAAGAGGGAAAAAGAGTTATTAATAAACTCTTTAAATTAATTTTAGTTTCTTAGCAGTTTTTTCGTCAACTTTTCCAGTGACTTTAAGTTTTTTGGCTTTTTGGAACTGTTTGACTGACCTAACAGTACAGGAATTGTTTTTACCATCTATTTTCAACTAATGTCCTTTGTATGTGAGATAGTAGCCGTTGTTCATCAAAGCCCTTGTATTTTCTTGACCGTTGCCTTGTAGGTCTTGCTTTTGACTTTGAGGGTGACTTTGGCCTTCTTGATTGCATTGCCTGTTATTTCTATTTGAATCTTTTTGACGGTTATTGTAGCATTGTTAATAGCTACATTATCCAATCCGACATATTTGCATTGACTTTATATTCACCGTAATCGTCAATGTATGTACTGCCCGCCAGATACCGTTAGCACCATAAGTTGCATCGATTTGAGTGCTGTTTGGTAATATAAATAGTAATTTCTATGACTATCGATATAATTCTGAAAACAGATTATATGTTATCTAAGTATGAAATAGTATTTTTAGCATATAAATTATCTAATTATTCCTTTGAAATATTAAACAAGCTAAATTTAATGTAAATACTGCACCACACACTGACAAACACTTGTGTAAAAAAAATGGGAGAATTATAATATTACACATCATCTCCACATAGGAAATCAATTATGTTCATATGTTTAACGCCCTCTTTTGAAAAGTCATGATTTTCAGTTGTTATCAATATTGATTCAAATTTATCAGGTATTCTCAATAATGGTGTGATTTCACGGTTTAATGTCTTTTCGCTTGTTAGCCTGTAAGAAACTTGAATATACTTGTATTTTCCAGATTTTTCACATACAAAGTCCACTTCAGTATTGTCGGGATTTCTTCCGATATTAATCTTGTATCCTCTTCTCAAAAGTTCCACATAAACGATATTTTCAAGGATTTTAGTAACCTTCAACATGTTGTCTTCTATTAGCGCATGGTGAAATCCATGATCTGTCAAGTAGTACTTACCAAGTATTTTCATTTCTTTTCTTCCTTTAAGCTGAAAGCATTTACATTTGGAAATGAAAAATGATTGATTTAAATATTGATTGTATTTAAGCAATGTGTCCTGGGAAGTATATATGTTGTTGCTTTTCAAATAGTTCTGTATGCTTTTGGATGAAAATATTTCACCAGTACTGCTAATCATATACCTTACAAAGCGTTGCAACAAGTCAATGTTGTTTATCTTAAATCGAGAAACAACATCTTCAAACAATATGGAATTATAAATGTCTTTCAAGGCCAATTTTTTAAATTCATCACTGCCCAATGATAAGATACCTGGCATACCGCCAAAGTTAAAGTAATCATCATACAGTTCAGTAATTGTATCTTTTGTTAATTCTATTCCTTCTATTTCATTTTTATACTGCAGAAATTCTTTGAATGAAAATGGATAAACATTGATTGTGAGATATCTTCCAGTTAGAAGTGTTGCAAGCTCCCCTGACAGTAATTTTGAATTTGAACCTGTAATGTAAATGTCGGAATCAATTGAAACCCTATAACTGTTGATAGATTTTTCCCAGCCTTTAACCTGTTGGATTTCATCAAAAAATAGATATACTTTTCCTTCAAGGTTTTCTGTTTTGCTGTAAACAACTTCATCTAATTGTTCGCAACTATCAATATGCGCGTATTCTCGTGATTCAAAGGAAATGAATATTATGTTTTCATCTTTTACTCCCATTAATTTAATTTCATCAATAATATTATACATTAAACTAGTTTTACCAGACCTTCTGATTCCAATGTAAACCTTGACAAAATCAGAGTTGACATAATCCTTTAATTTATCAACATAAGTGCCACGTTTGATTAATTTATTCATCATAGATTTTCACCCCATTTATATTTTGCTATAAAAAAACATTTTGTATAAAAGAAAATTTTTAAAAATTATAAAAAATTCAATATATAAAAGAATAATTTTTATAAATTATAAAAAATTCCTCCTATAAAAGAATAATTTTTATAAATTATAAAAAATTCCTCCTATAAAAGAAAAATTTCTTAATTAAATATTAATAAAAAAAGTATATAATACTTTCTATCAAAAGTCATATGAACTGATATTTATATGATTATTTCCTATTGCAAAAAATATTTACAAAAGGGCATGAACCGAGAGAATATACTAATTTATATTATGTAAGATAATTTATTCAAAAAAAAGAAAATGTGAGGATGCAAATTGCATCCACATGAAATTATTTAAATTATTCCAAGTTTGTGTGCGGTCTTTTCATCAACCTTACCAGTTACCTTAAGACTCTTGTCTTTCTGGAACTCTTTTACTGATCTGAATGTGCAGCTGCTGAACTTGCCGTCGACTTTAAGGTAGTGGCCTTTATAGGAAAGGTAGTATCCGTGGTCTTTTAGTGCTTGCTGGATTTCCTTAACGGTTGCTTTGTCCTTGCTTCCCTTGGAAACGGTCTTGAAAGTAACAATAACTTTTATTTTAGCCTTTTTGGATACTTTCTTGTAGTATTTGTTTCCCTTGTATGTTATTGTTGCCTTGTAGGTTCCCTTCTTGTTGAGCTTGGTGATCTTGAAGGTTGCCTTGCCCTTAGAGTTGGTACTGGCCTTATATGTTTTGCCTTTGACTTTGAGGGTGACTTTGGCCTTCTTGATTGCCTTGCCTGTATTGTCCTTTAAGACGATTGTGTATTTCTTGGTTTTAGGAATTGTCTTGAAGGTTTTCTTCTTGGCAGTCAATTTAGGAGTGGCCTTTTTAACGGTAACCTTAATGTCTTTGGTTGATTTGGCATAGTTGGTGTTGCCGTTGAATGTTATCTTGGCAGTGTATGCTTTTGGAGCAAGTCCTTTGCTTGACACTTTAACCTGGCCGTTGCTGTCGGTAGTGTATGTTTTGGCACCGTTTAAGTCAACAGTGACATTAACACCACTAACTGGATTTCCATCGCTGTCTTTCAATGTGATAACCAAATCCTTGTTGACATTGTAGGTTGCAGTGATTGCATTGCCAGTTATTTCTGTTTGAATCTTATTGACGGTTATAATGCTCATATAGGTTGCATTTTCAATTGAAGCAGTTACACTACCTGAACCCAAAGCAAACGGTCCAAATATTATTGGTTCACCTAATTTAACAGTATTTTTATTAATAGTACCATTGATTGCAGTTACATTCAAGTTAACCGGATATAAAAGACCTGAATCATACTCGGATACATCACCGGAATTTGGATGATAAACATACAATTTAAAGATGATGTCAGACGTATCAATAATGGAGATTGTATCAGGATCAGCTGTTGCATTTAAAAACAACCAACTTTTAATATTGTAATCCTCTGTCACTGGCTTTTCATCATAATTTGTTGCATTATTTCCAAACCAGTTATTGTCAATATTGTATTTTTGGGTCCAGTCAAAGGTAATAGTTGAATTAAAGAATATATTGTTGTTTATTTCACATCCATCAGCCTGTGATGCGAAAATATCATTGTCATAAAATACACAGCCAGTAATTGTATTGTAAGCCGCTGCACTCAATTCTATTGCAGCACCACGGTCTGCAGTGTTGCCTATGAAAACACAATCGGATATCACATTGTCCCAGCCCTGTAGTTGAACGGCACCGCCTGAAGGAGCGTGGTTATTTATGAAAGTGCAGTTAGTAATCTCGACTAATGCAACACAGCGAATTGCACCTCCACCGAAAAAGAAGCTTTGACTTCCATTTTTAAAAGTAATATTTTTCAATGTTGTTTTTCCCTGTTGGAGATCAAGTATTCTTGCTTGGCCTGCACCGTCTATTGTATATCCGTTTCCAATTATTGTCAATTTGCGGTAGATTTCCACCCCATTTTTAAAATCAGAATCAATATCAGGATTATAAGTATAATTCTTATCCAAAGTGATTGTATCATCGGAATTGCCGTTTATAAGTTCATTTAAGTCTGTGAATGTTGTTCCATCAGTTGTGACTGTCAATGCAGCATTGACCGGTTTGACATCAGGATGTGATTCGAGACTTAAGACGACCTTATAGGTGCCGAGAGGCAAATCAACAACCCAACCATTATCGCTTCCGCTTAAGGCATGAATTGTCTTGATTGGGGTTTCGCCTTTATAAATTTTTATCTCAGCGTCCAATCCATCATAATTTACATCGTTTGCTGTCAGATTGAACAATAGCTTATCTCCTGAATGGTATACAGTGGTCAAATCAGAAACACTGAAAGCGGGAGTGACAATATTTGTCTCTGAAGTTGTATCAGAATCTTCTACAAATCTGCAAAGAACAGCAGTGCTCCTAAGCATGGCTCCAGCACCCTGTGCAGTGTTGTTGATGAATGTGCAGTTAATTGCAGTGGAATCAGTTATTGCTCCACCATATTTTGCGGTGTTTCGGATGAATGTGCAGTTTATCGCATCATAAAAACTTATTGCTCCAGCATACACCTTTTTTGCGGTGTTTTGGATGAATGTGCAGTTAATTGCAGTTCCTCGTCCACCGTAAATGGCGCCCCCATCATATTCTGCAATGTTGTTTGTGAAATTGCAATTTATCACTTTACTATTTGCAGAGTTTGAACTGTATATTGCCCCACCATCTTTAAAATAAGCAATATTTTCACCTGTTGCATATCCATTAATAAAATTAATGTTCTTGATTATAACTTCACTATTTGTCTCCACATCAAACATACGTGCACTATTTGATCCATCTAGTGTAAAGCCGTTGCCGTCTATGATTACTCCACGGTTTATAACGATTCCATGCACGAAATCATCATCACCGTCTGAGTACTTGTAATTGCTGCTTAAAGTGATAGTGTCATTGCTGCTGAAATCTTCATTAATCAATTTATTCAAATCTGAAAATGAGCCTGTTGCACCCTCCTTTAGGGGAGTTGCATCATTTTCACTTCCAACAAGATCATCAGCAGGGGTTTCTAAAATAAGTTCTTCATCATAATTATTATTAGCGCTTGAAACATCATCATCGATTGCTTCGTCTAAAATAAGTTCGTCATTGTCATCAACACTAATAATCCCATTTGCATTGTCATCTGCTGCGCTAACGGCAGACAGGCTGACTAAAACAAGAAAAATTAGCAATATATATAGATATCTTTTGATATTCATTTTAGTTCTCCCCTTAAAAAAAATTGTTTTTAAGTTATGTTATTATTTATAGTGATAATAATATAAATATTTCGAATTTATTATGATTTATTCAGTAAATCATGTTAAAAATGAATATCATTCAAAAATATAAATTTAGTTTCTAATTTTCCACTATATTGATTTATGAACGAAAAAAAAAGAAGACAGGAAAACGATTCTCGGATGAATATTGGAAAAATCATTTTTTTACAAACGGTTTTGCATCTTTTCTGTTTTTTTTTGTTTGCTTGTTTCTTTTCAGGATTCTTTAGGTGAAATGAAAATATTCTATTTTATTTTTTGAATAAAAAAGGATTTGCATGTTTTTTTAAATTATTTCCTACCTGAATTTATACTATCTGAAATTTTAATTTCTTGAGTTTATGGTGCCATTTAAAAAACGCTTCCAGGAGAGAGGAGGAATTATAAAAAATAAGTTTGTTTAAAGAAAAAGCAATACATTCCATTTCAGTTTATTTTCTATGATGTGGTTTAAAACTGTGGAAATGTTTGTAATTTGTTTTTGCATACTTTTCAATGCTTTCATCCAGATCCTTTAATATGGCATCGTTTGTCCAAGGCTCCACCTTGTCCAGGTTTTTCTGATAAACATCCAATCTTTTCAAGAACTTTTCAAGCTTGTCGATATCCAAATCTTCATGCACTTCGCCATATCCTAATTTTTCAACATAGAATCCATTTAATATCTGTTCAAAGTTCTTATGTGCTGGAGTGGAATAAACAGGTTTTTTCAGATAAATGGCTTCTGTAATTGTTGTAAATCCTCCATTTACAATCACAGCCTTTGAAGTTCTCATGTCTTCATAAATCAAATCTTCATTAAATGAGCGGAATGTCAGGTTTCCATCTGTCTCATCCTTGTTGAATCCATAGACTATGAACTTTTCGTCAATGGCTTTAAGGCCTTCCACAATATTCAAGCTTGATGTGCTGGTTTGATAAACCAGGATATGGTCTCCTTTTTCACTCTCGAGCTTCAGGATCTTGTCCCTCAATACCGGAGGATAAATGGCCGCTTTTTGCGGATGTTTCAAAGGCGGGAAGAAGAAGCTTGTTAGAATATACCTTTTAGGATTTTGTATATATATTCTTGCAACTGCATTAGCTGTGAATATGTCTGTTTTATGCTTCTTAGGCTCTTCATATTCGGTTTCTGCAAGCATGTGTATATTGTCAAGGCTTATGAGGGGAAGATTCAGTATCTTGCTCAATAAATTGGCATAGATTTCAAAATCGCTTATAATGATATTTGGCTTAACTTGCCGGGCCATTTTGTATAATGTCCTGTATCCGTTTTTCAAATCTCCAGGACTTACTTTCAAGGCGTCCAGGAATGTTTTCACATTGTTTACCTCATTATTCTCATACACTGTGTTGAATCCGCCTATTTCATATACATTGTCGAATTTTTCATCGAGGTATTTATAGGCGCGTTCGCTGGAGAAGATATAAACATCATGCTTTTCCAGCAAATGAGTGATGATCACGCTGCTTCTGATTGCATGTCCCATCCCTTCTCCGCAAACAGAATAAAAGATCTTAAGCCTTTTGCCAGATTCTAGATGGCTTTCGGTTGTAGATATGGCATCTTCATGACTTTCATCATCGGAATTTTCAGATTCATGTTCAAAGGAATATCCCAGTTCATCAGCACTTGTTCTTTTTCCTCTGAAATCATTGATTGTGCTTTTTCCATACTGCTTTATGAGGGTAAGCAATCCATCTTCCTCAAGTCTGCGGGTGGAAACTATGACATAAGCATTTCTAAGTACTTTGAAATTGCTGATTTCGGCTATTCTTTCAATATAATCAGTATCTTCGCCGTAATCAAGGTCTTCATCAAAGCCCCCTACCTTCTCATGGAGCTCCCTTCTTGCAACTATTCCATAACAGCCTGCCCCATGGGGTTTGATTGATTCTGAAGCTATCATGAACCAGTTGCACCAGGTATGCAGGGCTTGAACATATTTTTTTTCACTAAGGGCTGTCATTTGGGTAATTGCAATACCTAGATTGAGGTCTTCAAAGTCTTCTACAATATTTTCAAGATATCCTTCGGTCAATTCAAGATCCGAATCTAAAAACAGCAGCAACTCCCCTTTTGCAACAGCTGCGCCGCGATTGCGTCCAACACCTGGAAGTCCTCCGTCAACTACGGTGCAGCCATAGCTTTCGGCAATTTCACGGGTATTGTCAGATGAGTTGGCATCTGCAATGATTACTTCATAGTCTTTGAAATCCTGTTTTTCAATACTTTCAAGTAATTTTGGAAGATATTCCTCTTCATTGTATGCAGGTATGATAATGCTGATTTTCATATTCGACATCACTTAAAAATAGTTTTTTCTTATATACTCTTTATTATTTTATTTATTTAAAAATGTTGTTTATTCTCTTATTTTAAATTTTTGTAATTAAATCGCTAATTTTCATGGTTTGAAATCATGTATTGTTTTATAATTTAACATTTGTTTGATAGGATTAAAAGTTTTTCGAAAAATTTAATAAGATACAATAATAAGTATTATTATATTAAATAAATAATGTAAAACCTGATTTTAATATTTTCTACCAACGGGTGAATTCATGAAAAAGCTGTTGAAACCAATCAAATCCAAAATTCCTCAATTGTTATGCATCATGCTATTTTTACTTGTACAGGTTGCATGTGATTTGACACTTCCCACCTATACTGCAAGCATTGTAAACATAGGAATTCAAAACACTGATTTTGCCTATATCATAGATACTGGGATTATGATGCTTGTGATGGTGCTGATATCCGCTTGTGCAACTGTCGGCACATCATTCTTCTCAAGCAGGGTTTCATCAGGATATGCCAAGGATTTAAGAAAAATGGTCTACAAGCAGGTTCTCAAATATTCAAACCATGAGCTGAATGAGATTTCAAGGTCTTCATTAATCACCCGTTCAACCAATGACATCAACCAGATTCAGAATGTATTGATCATGCTTTTCACAACTCTGCTTTTCGCACCTTTATTGGGTGTTGGAAGTATTATAAAGGTTTATCAGCTGGGAACCAATCTTTCATGGATCATCCTTGTCACCTTTGTTGCCGTGGCTTTGACTTTGATTGTAGTCATGGTCAGGGTTATTCCTTTATTTAAACAGATACAGGAAATCATCGACAAGATAAATCAAACATCCAGGGAAATTTTAATTGGAATTCCAGTCATCAAGGCCTTTGTAAGGCAGGACTACGAAGAAGCGAAGTTTCAAAAGGTAAACCAGAACTTTCTGGATGTGAACCTTTATCTCTTTAGAAACATGCTGATCATGCTGCCTCTAATGATTCTGATAATGAATCTGATGATTGTGCTGATATTATACTTTGGAGCATATGACGCTCTTGCAGGCAATATACTGACCGGGGACATCATTGCATTCACACAGTATTCAACTCAAATCGTATCATCCTTCTTGATGATAGGAGGTTTCTTCATCATTCTTCCAAGAATTCTAGTCTCTGCAAGGCGTATCGATGAGGTTCTGGAAATGGACCTCTCCATTACAGACGGCGATGAGGAATTCATAGAGTCTGGGTCTTCTATAGAATTCAAAAATGTCTCATATCAATATCCTGGAAGTGAGAAGCCGACTTTGAAAGACATCAATTTCTCTCTTGAGCCTGGAAAGACCACAGCCATTATCGGCGGAACAGGGAGCGGAAAATCCACAATACTGAATCTGATTCCCCGTCTTCAGGATCCAAGCGAAGGAGAGATTCTGATGGGTGGTCGAAATATCAAGGAATTCAATCTTCACTCCTTGAGGGAGAAAATCAGCTTCACTCCTCAGAAGGCCTTGCTATTTCAAGGCACCATCCGTTCCAATCTGCAGATGGGGAAAGCTGATGCAAGCGATGAGGAGATGCAAAACGCTTTGAGCTTTGCTCAGGCGGATTTCATTGAAGATTTGGATGAAGAGGTTGCACAAGGAGGCAATAACTTCTCAGGAGGCCAGAAGCAGCGTTTGTCAATAGCCAGAGCAATTATTGCAGGCCATGACTTCTACTTGTTTGATGACTGCTTTTCAGCATTGGACATGAATACTGAAGCAAAAGTAAAGAAAAATTTGAAAAGACTTGAAGGTTCTTCCATATTGATTGTATCTCAAAGGATTTCAACTATCATGGATGCAGATGAGATTTTAGTGATGGACAACGGCGAGATAATTGACAAGGGAACTCATTCAAGTTTAATAGATTCATGCAGTATATATAGGGAGATTGTAAATACTCAAATTGATCAAATGGAGGCCTTTTATGATTATGCTTGAATATTCAAATATGATGCCTTTTAATCATAGGAACGGTATTTGCTTCAGTCGCTTTTTGGATTTAAAAGTTTTCAGTTTTGATCAAACTTTTTCTAAAAGTTTGGAGGGTGCTGTTTTTGGTTTTGATCAAACTTTTTCTAAAAGTTTGGATTTTAAAGTTTTCAGTTTTGGTCAAACTTTTTCTAAAAGTTTGGAGGGTGCTGTTTTTGGTTTTGATCAAACTTTTTCTAAAAGTTTGGATTTTAAAGTTTTCAGTTTTGATCAAACTTTTTCTAAAAGTTTGGAGGTGAAATCATGCCTCCTCGAATGAGAAGAAAACCTCCTGAAAAGCCTGTAGATACTAGAAAAGCTATTATGAACATATTAGGTCTTTTAAGCGACTACAAACTTCGTCTTGCAGTGACCATCATATGTGCGGTAATATCCACATTGTTCAGCGTAATAGCTCCCCTTCTTATAGGCAGGGCTACAACCCTGATATTCGATGGAATAAACAAACTTATGCAGCACACAGGAACAATTGATTTCAACACTCTTTTGAATCTTTTAACAATTGTGGTAATTCTCTATATCGTCAGTGCGGTATTTTCATATCTTCAAAGCTATTTCCTTGTTGAAATTTCAACAAAAATAAGCTATAATCTAAGGGAGAGACTTTTGGAAAAGGTGACCCATCTTCCTATGGGAAGTTTTGACAATAACCAGAGGGGAGATATCTTATCCAGAATAACAAATGATGTGGATTCCCTGCAGCATGGAATTACACAGGCTTTCATCCAGCTTACAACAGCGATTATCACAATCATCGGAGCAGCTGTGATGATGCTTTATATAAATATCTATCTTGCTTTGATAACCCTTGCATTGATTCCAATCGGATTTTATGTCATCCGTTTCATTACAAATAATACTCAAAGCTATTTCCTTAAGCAATTGGTCTTTAAAGGAAGCTTGAATGGTCAGATTGAAGAGACATTCACCGGCCATGACATAATTCGCGCATACAATCAAGAGGAGCCTTCCATTCTAAAATTTGAAGAGGACAATGAGAGCTGGTATGAGAACGAATGGAAATCACAATTCTTCTCAAGCCTCTCAGGACCGCTCATGAATTTCATATCAAACTTCGAATATGTTGTCATTGCTGTCTTAGGGGCTGTATTCGTGCTTCAAAAAGCAATGGCTGTTGGAGATATTCTGGCATTCTTCCAATACTCTAAAAACATCACAAATCCGATCCAGCAGATTACTAGAGTCATGAACCTGGTTCAAACTGCAATGGCTGCAAGCGAGAGGATTTTCGAATTTTTGGAAATGGATGAGGAGGAGAACCCTTCACACAAGGAGCTTGATGAAATCAGAGAGAGCATTTGCTTTGAAAATGTATGCTTTGGATACAATCCAGACAATCCGATAATCAAAAACCTCTCTTTTGAAGCTAGAAAAGGGGAGAAAATAGCTATTGTAGGTGAGACTGGAGCAGGCAAGACCACCATAGTCAAATTGCTCATGAGGTTCTATGACATCGACAGCGGAGAGATAAAAATAGATGGCATAAACATTAATGAGTATGACAAGCATTCATTAAGATCCCATATAGGAATGGTTTTACAGGATTCCTGGCTTTTCTCAGATACAATCAGGGCAAATATAAAATATGGAAACCTCACATCAACAGATGAGGAGATTGTAGATGCTTCAAAACAGGTTTATGTGGATAATTTTGTAAGGCAATTGTCTGAGGGCTATGACACCCTTTTGAATGAGGATTCCGATAATATTTCCCATGGTCAAAAACAGCTCCTTACAATTGCAAGAACAATCCTCTCCAAAAAGGAGGTTCTCATTTTGGATGAGGCTACCTCCAGCGTTGATACAAGGACTGAAAAACTGATTCAAAAGGCCATGGACAGGCTGATGGAAAACAGAACCAGTTTTATCATTGCCCACAGGCTTTCAACCATTAGAAATGCTGATAAGATTATTGTAATCGATGATGGTCAGATAATTGAAGAGGGAACTCATGATGAGCTCATGTTGAATAAAGGATATTATTATAATACTTTGCATAGTCAAAGTTATGAGAGTGAATAATAGGAGAGAATTTTTCATGTCAATTGAATTTTGGATTTTTTTAGCTGTCATTGCAATTCTTCTTGAAGCGCTGACTACAAACAGCTTTTTGATATCATTAGGCATCGGAGCTGTTGGTGCAGTAGCTGCCGACTATTTCGGTTATGATTTGACAGTTCAAATAATAGTTTTCATAATTGTTTCAATCATCTGCATTTTCTTATCTTTCAGAATCTCTAAAAGACTGAATGAAGACTATGATGCAATCAAATCCAATCAAGAGGGACTGATTGGAAAGGAAGGAACAGTAAAAGAGGAAATTCCTAAAAATGAGGTTGGAATGGTAGTTGTTGATGGCAAGGATTATGTAGCTACTTCTTATGAAAACATAAATGAAAATTCACAAGTGAAAGTCATTGATAATGATGATTTGATGCTGATTGTTGAAAAGAAGTGATTTTTTTTAAGAATTGTTCTTTTTAATCCTTTGAGGGTAATTTATAAAAAAAGTATTTGAGAATATTTTAAAATATTCTCTTAAAAATTTTATCAAGTCTTAAAACTATTTGTTTTAAGGATTTTTCTATTTTTTTAAAACTTTTATTTTTAGAAAGACTTTTTATTCCTCTTTTTCAAAGTATTCTGCCACATCCTTCATGTATTTTGGAATATCAAGGCTTTGTGTGCAGAATTCCAAACATGCTCCACATTCTGTGCAGTCGCTGGCTTTTCCATGAACCTGTGAGAGGATGCCGTAATTGAAAAAGTTGGTGTTGTTTGTCGCCTGCTTGTCGCTGTTGTACATGCCGAAGTAATCTGGAATAGGTATTTCATTAGGGCAGTGCTCTACACAGTATTTGCAATAGCTGCATGCAACAGCTATTTTTGAACGAACAGTCTTGCTTACTTCTTCTAAGAACTCGAATTCCTCTTCGCTTAATGGCTTGAAGTCTGTGAAGGTTTCCACATTGTCAATCATATCTGACATTCTGTTCATTCCACTGTTGACGATTTTCACCGCATCCAGAGATGCTGCAAAACGCAATCCCCAACTAGCTATTGATGCATCAGGGTCTCTTTCCTTAAGCATTGCTGCTGCATCATCAGGCAGATTGATCAATGCCCCTCCTTTAAGAGGTTCCATAACAAGCACGTCAAGGCCGTGTTCAACAGCTATTTCATATAATTCATTAACTCTCATCTGAGGATAGTTCCAATCAAGATAATTTAACTGTAATTGCACGAAATCGAATATGGGATGTTTTTCAAGCACGCTTTTAAGTACTTCAGGCTTTGCATGCAGACTGAATCCTATTTCCTTGGCTATTCCTTCTTCCTTCATTTTCTCTAAAAAGTCAAAGGTTTTTGCTTTTTCCGCCAAAGGCCACCATGCTTCATTTATATTGTGAATAAACAATTTATCAAAATACTCCACTCCCAGACGTTCCATCATCTCGTCAAGATATTTCTGATTATCTTCTTCACATGTCAATGCCCAGGTAGGCAGTTTGTCTATGATTCTGAAGGATTCTCTTGGATAACGGTCGGTTACCGCCTCTTTGAATGCTCCTTCAGACTTTCCATTATGATAAGCGTAAGAGGTGTCATAGTAGTTGAAGCCATGGTCCATGTAGTAGTCGACCATCTTTGTAAATTCTTCCATATCAATGCTTGCAGGGTCATCTGCATCTGTTTGGGGCAGTCTCATAAGCCCAAAACCGAATACTTCTTTTTCATTCACCATTCTTAATCCCCAAAATTATTTAAGTAATTATTTTATTGTGCATATTTAGATTTTTTTTATTAAATTCAAATTTTGTCTTTTTTCGTTTTTAAATTATTTTTTACAATTTTTAATTATTGGACTCATTTAATTATTTTTTACAACTATCCTCTTTGTATTGCTCTACAAGTTCTGCGGATTCAAATAATATTTTCCTAATGTATTTTTGTATAATCTCCTTGTCTATTCCTATATTTTCATAGATGAACTCTTCCCATTCGTCATCCTTGTCCTTAATGTATTTTCCAGCCTTGCGACCTTTTTCAGTAAGTGTGATGATATTGCTTCTGCGATTGTCTGGATCAGGTGTCCTTTCTATCAGTCCCTGAGCTTCCAATTTCTTTAAAGCACGGGAAACTCCGCATTTATCTATTTGGAATAATTTTGCAATATCGTCCTGATTTAAATTTTCATCGTAAGACAATGCTACAAGGTATGGATATTGGCCGAGAGTGACGCCTACTTCATCTGCAAAGTGTTTCAAATATATTTTATGGGAGCGGTTTATTCCCCAGAGATGTCCGCTGAGATTAAATTCGTGTTTGTTCATTTTTTCTTCCATTTCTCTCATTTTTAACACCTATGGATAATGTAAATATTCTTTATTTATAAAATTTCAAATAATCTTAATTAGTTGACTTATACAATTATATATTTTTTCTTATAATATATAATTGTTGACATAAACAACTATGCATTTTAAAAATAGGATTATATTTCAATAATTTTAAAAGCATTTAGCTAAAGTTAATCAAAATAAGTATATGTATTTTAGTTAAAGCTAATCAAAGAAGTATAACGTATTTTAGCTAAAAATCATTCGGCCGTTTTCAAAATAGGAATAAGCGTTCATGCTTAAGGAATACCAATCACATTTGCCCTTTAAAGTCTCAGCTAACTGGTTGAGCAATCCCATTTCATTATACTCGCTGGATATTTCAACTACAGTTCTATTGCCATCTTCTCGACTGTTTAATATGGTATAATTTGATAAATCGATATCTTCAGCATTCTCAATGGTTAATTCATAGGAATCGGGAGTGCTTCCATAGAAGCTCATTGTAATCCTCAGGATAATGATGAAAATAATTGCCAAGTAAGGAATGAACTCTTTAACTAGTCTTTTAGTGTATCTTCTTCTGTTTTCGCTGCCTTCAATAAAATCATTGCGTGCAATGGATGAAAAATAATTCCCGACTGTTGAAAAATCATTTTTAACATTGCTGAAACTCTTTGTTTTCAATATTAAAAGATAATTCAGCACGATATCCAGAACTTCATCATTATAAATGTATATGAGCATTCCAAGGATTCCTCCCATTGTAGGAGTTGCAAAGAATCCTCCGTCTATGATTCCGATTATTCCAATGGTGAATATGAATGACAGGAAGAACTGCAGTACAGGATGTCTCTTCTGAAGGGCCAGTATCATCAAAACATAATCGATTGGAATGAATATGAACAGGATATTGACTATTGAAGGAGTGTATGTTCCAAGAGAACTTCCAGTATGAATTCCTGCAGGAATATAAATAAGAAGAGCTCCCAGGATTTCACCGAATATTGATTTGTATAAATGGGAGTGGTAGATGCTTGTAGTGGTAGGGCTTGGATCCATTGCCACGAATATTGTAAAAACATCAATTCCTAAGCTTAGTCTCAGGTAAACCTCGATGAGAAGACCTATTACGGCTAAGGATAAAAACAGTCCTAAAGCTGTTTTCAAATAAAATTGAGGGTCTTTGAATTTATCGCTTATATTCGCAGAATCTAAAATGCTGCTTAACTTTCTATTTTCAAAAAGGGTGGCGAACATCATTGTAAATCCCATCAGGACAAAGAACAATACGTCTTTACCTTTTGATGACCCCATTAGAACCGGCTGTGTGAAAGGCCTTACAAACTGGTCTATTCCATGGAAGATGAAAATGCTCATTCCAAATAGCATGAATATTAATCCAAGCAAGGCCAGTTTATTGCTTTTGACGGTTCTCATATTATTACCTGATTTGTTTATTTTCTAATGATTTTCATTCTTTAAATTAATTCTAGAATTAATTTCTTAAATTAATGCATTCATTATTTATTCTAGAACTAATTTTTTAAATTAAATGCTTTCATTTTTATTCTAGAACTATTTCATTTAATCATATTTTTATACTTTTAAGCACTAAATATAAATTAATTACTTTATAATATTTTCTTATAACTATTTATAATTTTTTTAAGTGAATTTCATGGTTTCTATAAGTTTTTTAATCGGACTTGCTATGATTGGAATAGTTGCAGGTTTTGCATCAGGGCTTCTAGGTGTTGGAGGAGGCTTCCTCATGGTTCCTTTGCAATACTTCCTGCTCACATCAAGCGGAGTGAATCCTGATTTGGCAATGATGGTGTCTCTGGGCACAAGCCTTGCAATCATAATACCTACTGCATCATCAGGTGCTTATGAGCATCAAAAGAAGAACAGGGATATTGTCCGTCCTGGAATGCTTTTAGGAGTTTTCGGCATATTCGGAAGTTTTTGCGGCGGTCTTTTAGCTAATGTGGTTCCATCAGATATCTTAAGGTTCATATTTGGAATACTGCTTTTTATAGTGGCTGTTGACATGCTTGTCGGATTTAAAAGGGAAGGAAATGGCACAAGAGTTCCTTTTACTAAATTCACCGCAATGGCCTTTGGAATTTCAATTGGATTGATATCAGGTCTTTTAGGTGTTGGTGGCGGAGTATTTGCCGTTCCTTTGCTTTCCATTCTTTTTGGATTCACATTGAGGGAAGCTATTGGAACATCTTCGATTTTCATTGCGATTACTGCCATTGGTGGTGTGATTTCATATATCATATCAGGTTACGGAGTTAATCCGATGCCTTATTCCCTTGGATATGTAAGTCTTGTAAACTGGTTTGCAATATTGGTCTTTTCAGTTCCTATGGCAAGGATAGGTGCAAAGTCAGCTTATAAATTGCCTGAGAAGAGATTGAAACATGTTTTTGCAATCATTCTTTTCTATATGGGAATAAAAATGATGGGATTTGATCCTATAATGTTTTTAGTTGGTCTTTTATGATTTAATTTTATGGAGTGCTCGATATGGTGGAAGAAGAAAAATCTAACAATCAAAAAACTAAATCAGGCTTTGATGTGGTGGATTCTCAAGAGCCCGGATTTGATGAAATGCTGAAGGAGTATATTGATAATCTGGATGATGATGAAAATCCATTTTTAAACCCTGATAATGATTTATTCGCTTCAAATGATGATGGTGAAATGACCATTGAAGATTATCAGAACTATATTGATGATTTTAAGAAGAATGTCGGCGAAGAATTCTTTAAAGAAAATGAGGGCAAGTTCTGGGCAATTCCGGAGACAAGAACATTCATGGGCTGCTTGTTCGAGCAAACACTGCTTTTCTGGCAGAATAATGAAAAGGATAAGGCGATAGATCAATTGAAATATGTCTTGAAACTGAATCCCCGCGATGACCAGGGGGTCAGATATGTTCTTCTCGCATATTTATTGGAATTAGACATGCTTGAGGATGCTCAATCATTAATGATGAGTTATGGTGATGATTATTCAACATATTGGTCATTCTGTGAGCTTCTGCTTGATATTAAGAAGCAGGAGGATTCCGCAATTATCGAGATGGAATTTGGCATGTGTGTTGAATGCAACGAATATGTTGTTCCATACTTAATCGGTGATGAAAAGATTCCAAGTGAAGCTGTGAGATCTTATGGTGATGGTGATAGAAATGAAGCCATTTTCTATGTTCAATCAGCTGGTGATGCTTGGTTTAATGATAAAAATGCTTTAAATACTTTAAAAGAGTTATATGGATGAATTTATTTTTTAAATGCATAATTTAAAATTTTTTTAATTATTTTTTAAGATTATTTAATTAATCTCTTCTAGAACCACTCCAGTTCCTGCAACTGAAACCTGCAAAACATTTCCGCTTCCTTCTGTTCCTAAACTGTTATAGGAGGGAGTGATATCTATAACGCCATTGCATCCACCATTTTTAAGATTTTCAATCAATTGAACAAGGGCTTGGTTTTTAGCATGTTGGAGAATGCTTATATAATAGTCTTCTATTCCCTCTTTTTCTGATTCAAGCCATATTAATTGATTTGCCTTGATTATGGTATTTCCCTGGTAAATTCCTTTGTATTCATGAATTATAAAATTATCAGGTGCATCTGAGGTTGAAAGAAGCAGAACTCCCATGTCGTTTACTTCAGCTTCTTCTTCATCTAATTGGAAATCACTTACAAATTCCCTTTTTTGAATTTTAGGCTCATGGTCATGTCTTTTAACAATTCTTGAGTAAATGCCATAGAAGAAATTGTAAATCTTTTTGAAAATACCAAGCATATCAGAGAAAATACCTAATACAATTGCAATCAGGAAATAATTAATCACTGTTGGAATAGCTGCTTGAATGATAACTACAATGCTTCCTGCAGTAATCAGGTTGTATCCAAGGGTGGGATTTGCGATAATGAATCCGTAAACTACAGTAACAATAAAGAGAATGAATGCGCTGACCGCTCCTGTTGTCTCGTTCAAGTATTTGTTTGCAAAATAAGTCTCAACATAGCCTGCTGCAAGTGGAGATAAAACCAGACCTAGATTCCAGCCGAAAATAGCTAAATTAATGATTAAGCAGAATACATAGACAAGCACTCCTGCTATTGTACCCAGGGTTATGCATCCTATTTCCTTTAGGAATTTCCCTGCTTTTTTCTTGTTTGTTACATTCAGTTTTGGCATAGCCATTTAATCACCGGATTAATTAGTCTCTCTGGTTTATTGTAAATCAATTAGTTTATTGTAAATCAATTAGTCTTTTTTTGGCTTTAATTGCAAATCAAAGTCTGAGGAGTTTAAAACTACAATATCATTAAAAAAAGTATTAGTTTATAAGGGGAATATTGATTAATATAAACATATATAAACTTATAAACTATTCATAGCTTACAGCTGTTCCATAAGCGGTAACTAAAATGGTATTTCCCATTGTTCCTCCAAGGTTGTTATAGGATAATTTAAGTCCTATGATTCCATTGGCTCCTAACTTGTTGGCTTTCAGTTTCATTTCGTCCAAAGCGATGTTTCGTGCATTCTCAAGCTCTTCGGCGTAGGCGGAAGTTCTTCCAGCAACAACATCCCGGACTCCTGAAAAAAGGTCCTTGTACACATTAGCTCCAATTAAGCTTTCCCCGGTTACAAGGCCGTGGTAATGTGTAATTTTTTTATTTTCCAAGCTACTGGTTGAAGATAATAACATTTAATCACAACTTAATAATAATTTTAAATTTTAATTTTTTTTTTAATTCATTTTCATAGTCTATTTTAGAGCATGGTTGAATTTTAATTTTTTTTTAATTCATTTTCATAGTCTATTTTAGAGCATGGTTGAATTTTAATTTTTTTTTAAATCAATTTTATTGTCTATCTCAAGAACATGAAGTATGCCCAGACAAGAATGAATATTACGATAACTGCAAACAGCATAATTCTGCTTTTTTTAATCTGCTGTTGTCTTCCTTCCAATACTTTCTCACAATCTGATGAACATACTCTCTCTTTCATAGGTATCGGTGTACCGCATACCGGACAATGTTTGTGTGGTTCTACTGCCATCTTATCACCTTAATCAATTATAATTTTAAAATTTTTTAAAATAAGCCAAAATAGCTTTTTTGTTAAATTAAACATTATATTTTTTCTTTTTTGTCATATTTAAAATATTTGTTATTAAGTAATTATCAAAGTATATTCCACATATTTTTCATATGTTGAAGAACTTCCTTGTTGTCTTACTGACATCTATTGCCAGTTCTTCGCTGCTGCATTCCTTGTATGAAGCAATAACCTCCAGAATATGCGGCAGATATTCGGGCTTGTTCTTATTGCTTTTAGGCTTTTTCTCAAAATCTCGAGGGATTAAAAACGGAGCATCGGTTTCTATCATAAGCCTTTCAGGTGGAATCACGCTTACTGCTTCCTGAAGGCTTTGCCCTCGTCGCTCATCGCAAATCCATCCTGTGACTCCTATATGGCAGCCAAGGTCAATATAATCCTGAGCTTCCTCTTTAGTGCCTGTAAAACAATGCACTACTGCTTTTGAGCACATTTCAGGATATTTTGACAGGATTTCAACTAGATCCTCGTGGGCTTCTCTCTCATGCAGGAACAGGGGCATGTCAAGCTCTAAGGCAAGAGCAACCTGTTTTTCAAACCATTCCCTTTGAACATCTGGAGGGGAATAGTTTCTATTATAATCAAGGCCGCATTCTCCAATAGCTACTACACAGTCTTCACTGGCAAATTCCCTTAAGGTATCAAGTGTATTTTCATCACATGTTTTAGCATCGTGAGGATGCACCCCTGCGGTTGAATACAAACCTGTTAAATCAGATTCCTTTATATATTTTATAGCGGCACGGCTGGATTCGACGCTTGAACCTGTGACGATGAATTGGCTGACTCCAACTGCATTTGCATTGGATAATATGTCCTCCCTGTCTTTATTGAATGATTTATGCATTAAATTAAGTCCGATATCAATTAATCCATCCATTGTATCACCAAATTTTAAAATAGATTAATAATCAATAAAATAAGTAATAATTAGTTATTTTTAAGAGAGATTCTCTAATTTAAGTAAAAAAAAGAATTTAAGAGTTATTATTCTGAAATAACTCTTGTTCCTATCTTTTCACCATTAACAGCCTTAATTAAGTTTTCAGGCATATTGCCGTTTGCTATTACGGTTTCAAGGTTGGAACGCTTGATCATTTGAATTGCAGTCATGTCAAAGAACTCATAGGTTCCCGCTTTAACATCATTGCCTTTAATGGTTTCCATCATGTCTGATGCTGTAATCTCTTCGATAAGTTCTGCATCATCGAATTTATTCGGATCTTTGGTATACATTCCATCGACTGATGTGAGGTTGATGAGCATGTCTGCTTGAACATATTCAGCTAAGATTGCTGATACTGCATCTGTACTGTGTGCAGGTTCTGTTCCGCCCATTACTATGATTTTGCCGCTTGCTGAATATTCAAGAGCTTCAGCAAAATTGTGAGGGACTTTCTGATAAGCATAATCTCCAAGAGCAAGCAGCAGCAGTTTTGAATTGAGTCTTGTCACTTCTATTCCAATATCATCGCATTTTGCTTCTCCTGCTCCAAGCTCACGCACTACACTGATGTATTGCCTAGCAGGTTTTCCTCCGCCGATAACAACGAATATCTCGTGTTCCTTGCTTAATTCCTTTAATATTTCAGCATATTCCTGAAATCTCCTTGCATCATAGTCTTGTAGGAGTATAGATCCTCCGATTGCAGCTACAAATCTCATATGTTCACCTAATAACTCATTAAATAATTATAATTTTAAAGTTTTATAACCTATTTCTAACTTATTTGCTTATTGAAAAATAAGTTTAATCTTTTATCTATATTATTTTTCTTTATTATCTTATATTAAATTATCTTAATATGGCTGATTTTGCTAATGAATAGGGTTTGATTAGCCATGGAAAATTCACTCTTCCATTAGGAAGACATCGCTTTCAAAGTAGAAGATTGCAACGCTTATGATGGCTTCCAGAATGAAAATGATCAATGCGTCAACAGGAGCATAAAACATGAATATGAACAATGCAATGGCTCCAATGATTGCAAAAGCTATTTTGTATGCTCTATTATCGTTTCTGTTGAGGTAGCAGCTGGTTCCAAGCAGAATAGGATATAAGATGATCGCCAGTATGAACCATGCGGATTCGATAGGGGTATAAATTTCGACTACTGGAAGATTAAATAAGCCTATGAATAAATACAGCCAGAAACAGGTAAGGAAGAATCCTTGAGCTCCTCCAACTATTGCCTGGGCTAAGGAATGCTTTTTAAGGAGTACTCTGCTCCATATTAAAACAGGGTAGATGAGGCCGAACAGGGCTCCGATAGGGCCGAGCAAAACTATCAAGGCAGCTACTGGTCCGCTTAGGCCGGTTGTGTGGATGCTCACTTTCCACTGGGTGGTTATCAGCATCACAATGAATGTATCGATTGCATAGCAGAGAATGAGAATTGTTAAAAACCAGTCTAAGTGCAATGCCAGTGCAACCAGGAATCCTATGAAGTAGCTGACCACTCCAACGAGAAGGGGCACGTAGCGGTCTGATCTGTTGGAGATATCCTTGTCGGTGTTCAGCTTTTTAGCCCAGAATAGGATGATTGCCATAGGCAGAATTGATATGAATACAAGTGAAATTCCTTCAAGAACAATGAATTTTCCCCAATCAACGCTGAAAGATGGATTGAAGCTTGAAGAGAGATAAAAACATATTATCAAGAATAATGGAATGCATATGATTGGTGGATTTGTAAATGTGGAAATATTTTCAGCTGTTTTATACTTTCTAGGATGTTCTTTTTTGTATTTGTCTAAATCCACTCTTGATAAAGGCATTTTTTCTCTCCTGTTTTGTTAATTTCTATTAATAGTTTAATTATTATTTTATTTATTATTATCTTAATTAAATCCTTTGCAATTCAATGATTCATTGAAGCATATCTTAAGCTATCCTTTGCAATTCAATGATTCATTGAAGCATATCTTAAGCTATCCTTTGCAATGCAGTTTCATTTAAGCATATCTTGATTGTGTTCTATCATTTCATAGCATCATAATATTTTTTTCCTTAACGGGACTGTCACAAATTGGTGTGATTTTAAAAAAATAGCATTTTTTTGAAAAAATCTTTTTAGTTCATTAAATCTTTTATTTTTTAAAAATAAGGACAAAAAACTTAATAAATGAGTGGAGCCAATATAATAATATGTATAACTTAAAAACAAAGGCTCCAATTGA
>OMVY01000020.1 GCA_900314635.1 uncultured Methanobrevibacter sp. | reverse complement strand
TTGTCCTTATTTTTAAAAAATAAAAGATTTAACGAACTAAAAAGATTTTTTCAAAAAAATGCTATTTTTTTAAAATCACACCAATTTGTGACAGTCCCTATTTTAGGATTTTTCAATAAATCTAACTTATTCAACATTTCAATATTGCCAGAATATTTTGAAGCATAATACTCCTCACATTCCTTGACCAGATTTTGATTATCTGAAAATACCTCCCTAATACTTGATAAAGTATCTTCAGCACCTTCAGTTCCCATCATATCTATAAAAACAAATAGCTTCTTTTTAAATTCTGCCTTTGGCTTTTCAAATTTAGAATCTTCAAAATATTTGAAAATATATTTAAATTGTTTTATATGGTCTAATCGCTTTCTATAAGTATTGCATTGATTAGCTCCATTAATATAAAAATATGCATAAAAATCAGTGGCTACTGTATAAACCTTGTCTACTTTTGATAAAGCTTCCGCTAAAAACACAGGATCCTGACCTCTAAGCAAGTCGGGAAAATAAATTTTATTTTTCATTAAAAAATCTTTCTTATAAATGATTTTATAAAATCCCCAGGGAATTCCATACTCTTCAGGTAAAATAACACTGTCTTCAGTGTAATAATCCAAATCTTTATGCGGACTGAAATTATTATCAACATCGACAACCTTCATGTTTCCTGAAACCATGTCAGCATCATTGCTTTTAGCAATTTCGTAAACACGCTCTAAAGCATCATTATCCATTAAAAAATCATCGGCATCTAAAAATCCTATGTATTCTCCTTCGGCCTCGTCAATTCCTTTATTTCTAGCTTTGCCAGAACCTTGATTCTCTTGACTCAGCACTTTAATAAAATCATGTTTTTTTGCCAATTCATTTAAAACGTCTAAAGAATTGTCTGTTGAACCATCATTAACACAAATAAGTTCTACATTGTCTAATGTTTGCTGAACAACACTATTTACTGACTTTTCCAAAAGACTTCCATCATTATATACTGGCATTATCAATGATATTTTTATATTATTCAAAAAGTATCCCCCATTATCTTAGAGTAAAAATCACTTCTTAAAGAGGTGGAAAAAATTTTTTCTTAAATTAATTAATATTATATAATTATTTTTTAAATACTAAAATATATTTTTTTCTAGAACTAAACAAATTGTGTAACTTTGAAAAACATTTCTAGCATATGAATATTAGATATTTCCCAATGGAACTAGTTATTGGGAGTTTTAGTTTTTGATTATTATTCTTTTAAAGAGCACTCTTATTTATCTAAAAAATTATTAAAAAACACATCATATCGTAATATAAAAGTAATTTATCAATTAAAAATAAAATTAAATAAGATCTCAAAATTTAAAAAAACAAGGAACACAAAAAAGTAATATAAATTTATCCAATTAAAACGTTCTATTAATTTTATCTTAATATGCCTGCAATAAAATCCAAAATATTGTAATTGCTATAAACACGATTGTTATCATAATGACATATGAATCTATCTCGCCCTTATCTCCTTGCATATGATTAAAGCCAAAAATAAATGGCATTAATATCCATATTGGGATAAAATATCTGACTTGAACTCCCATAATAGGTGACAATTGTCCTACGGGGGTCCAACTTAATAAAAATATAAAGTAAGTTCCCACATAAAAAATTAATCCAGTTATTAATGCACCAATTCGGCTAATAAATGGATTTTCTTTAATAGGATACATCAGACCTACTGCACCTATAAACAATAAATTAAGTGGATGAAATCCTATATTCCAGCTAATGTCGTCTTTCAATAATCCAAGGGTATTTAACAGGCTAATTAATGTTTCTTTATTATTATTAAAAACATAATTTATTTGTTCTGTTGTATTGATATTTTCTAAAAGCCATTTGTTACTCCGCCAAGATTCAAAAAATCCTGGATTAGCATAAAATTTAGTCCATAATAATGCAATGAGAATAATACTCAAAATACATACAAAACTGAATAGGTATGATCTTTTGTCTTCAAAATTTTTCTTTGGGATGAATGGCAATAGAAAGATAAAAGCAAAACATGAGACTTTACAGGTCCCTACCAATAAAACTAAAAATGTAAATATCAATGTATTTTTTGAAGTTAAATTTTCTTTAGGTTTTACCATATAAAAGAAATATGCAATGGTTAAAAAACTCATTCCATTAATAAAACTATCTATAGTTATAGTTGAAGATGTGAATATCGCTAATGGAACACATGCAAAGACTATCATTGGTATTTTCAATATAGGTGTCTTTTTAATAGTTAATGCAATTAAACATGCATATAACAGCGCATTAAAGATTCTTCCTAACCATAATAACCATATAGAATTCAAATCCAATAATTTTGCAATAAACATTCCAATTGCTGGAGCTAAATAACCATAAAATGGATTTTGTGCAAAAGCACTATGGTAAGGCACTGGTGTATAATCAATTTTTTCAACATCTGCATTAGTGTGAAAAATCGTTGAATTTTCTATCCCAGTCCCCTCCAAACCATCAGGGAAATGAACTTTTCCAGGAACATCCAAAAGATTTAATGTAGTTTGTATGGTCATAAAAGATCCATTAACATATTCCGGAAGAAATTCTCCATGAGAAGTTTGTTCTGCTCGAATAAAATGTTCCAGCTCATCCCAACCATACAATATTGGTGTAACAAAGGAAAATATTATTCCAAATATTAAAATTATTATGAAAGCTGTTTTATATAACTCCTTATCTGATTTATGGATATGAAAATGACTAATGCACAATATTCCAGATAATGAGAGTATAAGTATTGTAATTATTTCCAGTTTCGGATTCATGAAGTTTTCAATATTCATAATGGATAATGCAGCGATAAGAATAAATGCTAAATATATTATCCAATACTTCTTTGAATTAATTATGCCCTCTTTAAACTCAGATAATACTTTGTTAATATTCATAAAATTCCTCCTAAGGAATTATTTTAGAAATTACTGGAATCTTGCGAATTAAATAAATCAAAATTACAGATATCAAAATTACTACAAAAGGTCCGATTAATCTAAAAACAATTGAAGTAACCTCAATATTAAAAATCTTTATCAATGATTTAATAACATACCAATGAACTAAATAAATGCCAAAAGTGTATGGATTTAAAAAGTTAACTATCTTATTTATGTAACCAAATTTCATTATTTTTACTAAATCATATTTAATAAATACGAAAAATCCTATTGAATATAATGTTGAAGGTAAATTAAAGAATCCTTTATAAGTTTTTATAATTTCCCCTGCAGCCATTGAAAGTGTATAAGTTCCAACTAAATGCATTATCAAACCCGCAATTGAAAGTAAATATAAAATCCATATTTGTTTTCTAGATAATTCATATTTATGTAGCAAATAACCGCTCAAAGTGTAAAATAAGGCTCCGCTTCCAATGGCTAATGATATTGAAAAATTAATATCCAAATTAAAAACGGAAATTAAAAATGGAACAAGAATATTCAATATGAATGCAAGGACAACAACGTAAGTGAAAATTTCTTTTCTTTTCTCTTCATTGACCGCTGCAAAAAGTGGAATTGAAATATAAGCTAAAAATAATGGTATGAAAAACCAATATATCTGAACTAAATTTCCTGCAAGCAAGCCATTAACAATGTAAGTTAAACTGACATCATTTAATGCAATTGTCTGAATAACATATATCTGAAATGCTAATCCAATAAAACTCCAGACAATATAAGGAATAACTGTTTTAGTAATTCTCTTATTGAAATACTTTTTCAAGCCATATCTCTTATTGAAATCAATAAGCATTGCCCCTGAAATCATGAAGAATATCGGAACGGCAAAATAAAAAACGGATTCTATGATATTAGCAGTAAACCAGTATCTTCCAGTGCTGAATTGCCAAAAGCAATTGTTTACATGCAAGAATACAACTGCAATAGCAGAAACTACACTTGCTAAAGTTATATATTCAATTCTATTATCAGATTTATTCATGATTAACATCCTGTAAACTTATAAATAGATTAATCTCTTCTAAACAGGTCTCTTGTATATACCTTGTCGGCAACATCGCCAAGAACATCCATGTCAAAACGATTTGCAATGATGACATCGCTTTCACTCTTGAATCTGTCCAAGTCATTTACCACTTCAGACCTTTGGAACTTGGATCCATCCTCCAAGGTAGGCTCATATATGATGATTGGGATTCCTTCCGCTTTTATATGGCTCATGACCCCCTGTATTGCAGAAGCACGGAAGTTATCGCTGTTGCTTTTCATAGTAAGGCGGTAAACTCCGACTGTTTTGGGGTCTTTTGAAATAATCTGGTCTGCAATGAACTCTTTTCTTACTGAATTGGAACGAACAACAGCTTCTATCATGGTTTGTGGAACATCTTTGTAATTAGCAAGAAGCTGTTTTGTATCCTTTGGAAGACAATATCCTCCATAACCGAATGATGGATTGTTGTAATGACCGCCAATTCGTGGATCAAGGCATACTCCGTCTATGATCATCTGGGTGTCAAGGCCTTTGGTCTGGGCATATGTGTCAAGCTCGTTAAAATAGCTAACCCTCACTGCAAGGTATGTGTTTGCAAAAAGCTTGATGGCTTCGGCTTCTGTAAGATGTGTAAGCAGTATGGGAATATCCTGCTCAATAGACCCTGATTTTTTCTCCTCTTCCCTTGCCCCTTCAAGAAGCAGATCTGCAAACATCTGTCCATCTTCCATTTGCTCATCATCACATCCTACAACTATGCGGCTTGGATGAAGATTGTCGTAAAGTGCTTTGGATTCACGAAGGAATTCAGGAGAGAATATGATATTAGTTACTCCATACTTTTCTCGAACAGATTCTGTATATCCTACAGGAATTGTTGATTTTATAACCATGAGAACATCTGGATTGACTTTAAGAGTCCATTCAATGGCATCTTCTACAGCGGATGTGTCAAAGAAATGATTTACATCATCATAATTGGTCGGAGTAGCTATGATAACCAAATCAGCGTCTCCGTAAGCGGCTTCCTTATCTGTAGTTGTAAATAGGTTGAGTGTTCTTTCACCTTCACGCACTTCTTTAAAGAACATTTCTATCTCATCATCCTGGATAGGACTAATGAACTGATTGAGCATCTCCGCCTTTGATTCTGTTGTTGTAATCGCTGTGACATCATGTTTTTGAGCGAGTAGAACTGCAAGGGAAAGCCCTACATATCCTACGCCGGCAACTGTAATTTTCATTTTTAATTGTCCCCATAATACATTTTTGATTATTGTGAAAAATAATATATTTTTAAACCAGCAAAACTATCTAAAATAGTTTTTTCTGTTTTTGAATAATTTAATATCAACTATTTGCTTCGATAAGTGCTGTTTGAATCAAATGGTTCCCATTCTATATGCATATCAATGATTTCACCATCTTCGACATCATACTTAACATAATTATAATAGTGGTCATGGCAAACGCTTACCCTGGAATCGAAAATACATTCCCCATTTATATAAAATTTAGTATAATCTATATAAATTGGAAACCTTTGATCAACATTATCCCTGAAATCCAAGCCTCTCAAATATATTTCAAAATCACCTTTTCCAATACATTTAACTTTTAAATCTATAACTCCTTTTTGACTATTGACAACATGCCCGATTCCCTCATCATCACTATACCAGACAGGAATTTCAACCTTGCTACTGATATCAGAATTTTCCAAAATAATTACGTCATTATTCTTTAATCCTGAATTTTTTATATCTATCCTGGCTGTAATATATTTTAAGAGCTTGTTCATTGTAATAGGACTTATGGCCTCATCTTTATATTCCTTAATCTTTAAAAAATGGTTTAACCATCCAAAACTGGTTCTGTTAATGTCTCTTAAACTGTAATTAACAGCATCAATAATTCTTAAAACAGCGATGCATCCATATGCATCCTCTAATGGCATATGGCTACGATTTTGAATAGTGTAGGCTATATTGGAGTAAGTTTTGGAAGAGAAGTATGACTGAAACTGACTTTTAAAGGACTGGCTTTTAAAAACATCCATTATAAAATCGTCAACATCTGCAATTTTGAAGCTTCGGCCATTCGATGGTATTGAATAAATTTTTTTATACTCAAATTCTTTTGAATCTTCATTTGAATTGAAAAATAATCTCTGTGATGTGAATTTATATTTAGTATTAATATTCTTTGCGAAATCTTTTGTTTCGCTATCAAATTTAAAACTTTTCCTTTCAAAACTCAAATCCAATAATCTTGGACAAAATCTAGAAAGAATGACAGATACAAGCAAATCCTTATTATCAAAATCATCTGTATTTTTTCTTAATTTATATAAATCGGAATCAATCAAAGGATTTAGCCTTATTCTGTTAAATAAATAATCTTCAACATTCCATTTGCCGAAATGATTCCTGGATAAAGTTTCTTTATAAAGCCGCTCTGTTAATTCAGAAGAGTTATTATCTTTAACATCATATCTGTTTTGAATTTCTTCAAAACTTTTATACAGGCTTTTCTCTAAAGAATGGGCAGATTCTAATGAATATTCTTTAGCTTTGTTAAATCTGTCCCTTACAAAATCAACTGGGCTTGAAAACTCATTACCCTTAACACATTTTGCTCCAGAGTCAGATACAATAAACAACGGCTTTTTTGAATAATCTGTTTTATAAAACATCTGCTTATGAAAACCTAATTTAGAAAAGAAGGAAATATCCAACACATTACCCATATCAGAAAATTTTTCAAGAGAAACATCGTTATCATCAAATTTAAACCCGAATTCATCAGCAATCCTTAACGCATAGAAATAGTAGCTTTTACGCTCTTCCGGACTACTTCTAATGGATCTTACCTTAACCTTATTCAAGTCTATTTCTGAAGATATGGCCAATGCCATTATTAACCTTGAATCTATTCCGCCGCGCAAGTCTATTGAAATATGCTCATTGTTTTTTTCAAGAATCTTAAAACAATTGGTCCATTTGTGATACCATTTATCTAAAATAGCTATTCCTTCTTTAGAATCAATGGAAACAGTATTTTCCATGAAATCTAAGACTTCATGAGACAATTCTCTTGTTTTTGTATTAATCTTTAAGACATAATCTCTTGGAAGCATTTTGATTTCATTGATCAAAGTTTCAGAGTAAGAAAGAGAACATAATCCAATGGAAAGAAGAGTATGAGCATTATCATAATTTAAAGTCATATGATGATTTTCTTTAAGATACTCAACAAGTCTAAGGAAAGAATTAGATATGGCAAAATAATCATCTTCTCTAAATAAGTACAACCCATAACTACCAATAAAATCTTGATAAATATTTATTGTGTCATCCTTTCTTTTTACCCAAACATATGCTCCATCTTTATTTAATTCCAAACCCTCTTGAAGCCTTTCACTATTTGAAATATTTTCATTAAATAATATGCCATTATCCGTTAATACATATCCGTATAATCTTGAATCAATTAAATCTAAATTGTTTGAATCGATGACAAAAAATTCATTTTCTATAAATGTATCCTTTGATTCAAAATCGTTAAATTCCATATTTAACACTCCTAATAAAAAAAATTATTTTAAAAATTTATTAAGATTTTTTAATAAAAATAATTTAAAAATTTCTTCAATATGATAAATTAATTATCTTTTTAAAAAATTGAATAATTAAGAAAATTATGTTATATAATTTGATTTTTCTAATATAAAACTTATTATATAGGAATTTAAATGTTGTTGAAGTTAAATTTTACACTTGAACTATGTCAGTACAAAAAAATAAATTTCATTAAATAAATATAAATCCATAACATTAGTTAATAATCTTAATTGCACTATAAATACTATAATATTGAAAAAATAAAATAATCATTAAAAAAATAACCGAGTGATGAAAAAATATTTCAACAACAATTTATTGCGAAACATGTAAAAAATTATGTAAAGATTATTAAATAGGTTATATAAACAAATATGTATAAAGTTTTTAATTAAGCAATGATGATAAACTTGAGTGAATTAAATTTATAAAATGTGATATAATGGCCTTCATTTCAGTAATCATGCCCGTGTATAATGTGGAGAAATACCTTGAAAATTCTTTAAATAGTGTTTTAACTCAGTCATTCACAGATATTGAAGTTATCTGTGTGAATGATGAGTCAACAGATGGATCTCTTGAAATACTTAAGGAATTTGAACAAAAGGACAGGCGCGTGAAAGTTATAAATCAAAAAAACAGGGGAAATGGTGGAGCTAGAAATACCGGATTGAAACATGCAAAAGGAGAATATGTCTACTTTTTTGATTCAGATGACGCGCTGTTTCCTGAAGCACTCGAGAAGATGTATGAAAATATCACAAGCAATGAATCTGATCTTGTTTTATTCAAAGTAGCCAGATATGTTGAAGGAGAGCCTTTAAACTATAACAGACCAATATTTCCCTTAGATAAAAAATTCAAGGGAAAAGATTTTGATGATTTCACATTCACTTACAAAGACATTAAATATTATATAATGGATAGCGGATATTTTGCCGTCTGGGCCAAATTTTATAAAAAAGAATTTTTAGACAAGTATGCAGATATTTTTGTCTTTCCTGAAAATACTGCATTTGGAGATGTCAGATTTCATATTGCAAGCATGATACTTGCTTCAAAAATATCTTTTGTCAATGAGTTTTTATATAAATACACAATGTCAAATACAAATTCCATTACCCAAAACAAAACCAATAGAATGGACATATTTAATGTTGTGGATAGTGTGGAGGAACTTTTTATAAATACTGGTTTTGATGAAGAGTTTAAAGATGATTTTATTAAATTCAAAATTCATCAATTATTATTTTATATGTTCTCAGCAAATTCTGATGAATATTTCAACAAGGTATATAATGAGTTTTCAAAAATAAGAATTGAAGATTATGATGTGCCTGATGTTTATAAAGGCAAATATGAACTTGTGCTTGATTCAAGGAACTATGCAGATTTTCTAAGAACTATAACCTTGTTTGATAATAAAAGAAATGAAAAATACAATATTATCACCAGCACAAGAGAAAGTGAAAAATTAAAAGAAGAAAATAGAAAATTGAAAAATAGAATAAAAGAATACAAATCAAGAAAAATAATCAAACTCACAGATAAACTAAAAAGATAATATCTATTTTAGAAAAATGCGTTACCTAATTAAAATGTATTGAATATCAGAGGGGTTTAAATGAGTCTGCTTAAAGGATTGAAGAAATCAATCAAGAAATGGAAAAAACAGTATTATAACAGTTATATATATTATTCTTATTACCACAGCAAAATAGATGAAAAAGCTGTTTATGTGCAATCAAGAGGTGGAGATGACTTAACTGGAAACATGCTACGCATGGTGGAGGAGCTTTCAACTGGAAAATATGGAGATTATAAAATATACCTTTTTGCAAAAAAAGGAACCGTGGCTAAAATAAAAGAACTGGAAAAAAACTATAATTTGAAAATTCATAAAATTACCACAAGCAAGATCACAGCCACCAAATATCTGGAATGTGCCAAATACATTCTCACAGACGGAGGCATAATGAACAGGTATGTCAAGCGTGAAGGCCAGATATTTGTTGATACCTGGCATGGAACCCCTCTGAAGGTCATGGGTGTGGAAAACGTTCCTGAAGAGCATCATATTGCAAATGTTCAACATCCCTTCATGTGTTCCGATTACTTAATATATCCTAATGACTATATGAAGGAAAAGATGCTTAAGGCATATATGATAGATAAAATCTACCCTGGCAAGATATTAATGGAAGGCTATCCCAGAAACAGCGTATTCTTTGATAAAAAAAGAAAAGAGGAATTGAAATCCAAGTTCAATATAAGCGACAAGGAGATATTCGTTTACATGCCTACATACAGGGGAGTGTTCTATGAGCGTAAAGATCAAGAGCAGAAGGACATAGTCGCTGAATACCTGAGAGAAATTGATGAAAGCCTGACTGACAATCAGATATTATATGCCAAACTGCATCCTAATAATCATAAAAAGATTAATTTCAAGAAATTCAAACATATCAAGGCATTTCCAAAAGGATATGAAACCTATGACATATTAAATATGGCTAATTGCCTGATAACCGATTATTCAAGTGTATTCTTTGATTATGCAAACACTAAAGAGAAAATAATCATATTCAACTATGATGAAGAGGAATATTTAAAAGACCGTGAATTGTACTTCCCATTATCAGAATTGCCATTTCCTAAAGTGCAGACAGTAGAAGATCTAATCAGAGAGATGAATTCTCCTAAAAACTATGACGATTCTGAATTTTTAGAAAAATACTGCACTTATGACCGTGCTAATTCTACTGAATATCTATGCAAACATATTTTTAATGGTGAAAAAGTCTGCAAGGAAGAAGAAATACAAAACGATAAGAAAAACATCTTAATCTATGGCGGATCCATGAAAAATAATGGAATCACCTCAGCACTTTTAAATCTTTTGCAAAATGTTGACACCGAAAAGCATAATTTTTTCCTGTCATTCCGTCCGTGGGAGGAATATGTTAAAAAGAATCATGAAGAAATCTATAAATCCATACCTGAAGGCATTCAAATATTCCCTCTGAGAACTCGATTAAAACCTACATATAGTGAGAAAAAATTATTAAACGAACTTAAAGACTATGATAAAAAAATAGAATATCCAGAAAAACTTAAAAGGCTGTTTAAACGCGAATTGCAAAGATATTATTATAATGCCCCTTTTGATATGGTGATAGATTTTGACGGATACGGCCTCGAACAAACATTGCTTTTTAGCTATTATAAACAAAAGAGCGCCATCTGGGTTCACAGCAATATGGTGCGTGAAATGGAGCTTAGAGGAAATCAAAGCGAAACAGCTTTGAAAGAAGCTTATTCCAATCATGATATTATAGGAGTTGTTTCCCCAGGTCTGATTGAACCAACTTCCAAAATAAGCGGAAGAAAGGACAACATTAAAGTGGTGCATAACTTTAATAATGCCGACAAAATTAAATCAGATGCTGAAAAAGACATATTTATTGATAAGGACACATTGATAAACACTAACAATCCAGAAGGCATTGAAGGGGTTTTAAACTCAAAGGGTAAAAAATTCATAACCATTGGAAGATTCTCTCTTGAAAAAGGTCATGAACGATTGTTATGTGCTTTTGACGAATTTTGCGATGATTATCCTGACACTCAACTAATAATTATAGGTGGAATGGGAGGATATTACCCTAAGACTAAAAGAATTAGGAAAGTTCTTAAACACTGGAAAAATGTCACACTTATAAAAGCAATCCCTAATCCAATGCCTATATTAAAAAGATGTGATTTATTCATATTATCTTCATTTTATGAAGGCTGGCCGGTAGTTATTATGGAATCCGCTACTTTGGAACTTCCTGTTGTTTCAACAATTATTCCTGGTTTGGAATGGATTGAAAATTCAAATGGATATTTGGTGGAAAATAGTAAAGAGGGTATTTTACAAGGAATGTATGATTATATGGAAGGAAAAGTAAAACCAATGCAAATTGATTCAGATAAATACAATGAAATAGCTAAAAACGAATTTTATTCAATATTAGAATAAAAAAAAAAGGATTCATTAATCGGTGAAAGAATGAAACTTACAGTAATAGGAACAGGATATGTGGGACTTGTAACCGGAACCTGTTTTGCGGATATGGGAAATAAAGTTTATTGTGTAGATATTGACAGCGAAAAGATTAATGGACTTAAAGAAGGCGTAATGCCTATTTATGAACCTCATTTAAGAACCCTGGTCATGGATAACCAGGCAAGAAGGGACCTTGTTTTTACAACAGACATCAAAGAGGCATTGGACGACTCCAACATAATATTCATAGCTGTTGGAACTCCAATGAGAGAGGACGGAAGCGTGAATCTGGATTATATAATGTCTGCAGCTGATGACATTGGAAATAACATATCTAAGGATTCACTTGTTGTTGTAAAATCAACAGTGCCTGTTGGAACCGGATTTAAAGTCAAAGAGCATATTGAAAATATTATTAAAGAGAGAAACCTTGACATTGAGATTGACATCGCTTCAAATCCTGAATTTTTAAAGGAAGGAGTGGCTGTGGAAGACTGCATGAGGCCGGATAGAGTAGTAATCGGAGCTGAAAAGGAGGAAGTATTTAATACGCTTAAAAAATTATACGCTCCTTTCGTATCCAATCACGACCGATTTGTTTTAATGGATGTCAAAAGCTCTGAAATGACAAAATATGTTGCAAATGCAATGCTTGCAACCAAAATATCCTTCATCAATGAAATAGCTAATATCTGTGAGCTTACTGGAGCCAATGTTAAAAATGTTCGATTAGGTATTGGAAGCGACAAGAGAATAGGATACAACTTCATCTACGCAGGATGCGGTTATGGTGGATCATGCTTCCCTAAGGATGTTCAAGGACTTATTGACACCGCTAAATCATATGGATACACTCCAAAGCTGTTGTCAAATGTCGAACAGGTAAACAAGGAACAGAAAATGGTTTTAGTCAACAAAATCATAAACCGTTTCGGTGAGGATTTGAAAGGTCTGACCTTTGGAATATGGGGTCTTGCATTCAAGCCTAATACAGATGATGTAAGAGAAGCCTCATCACTTGTAATTATTTCAGAACTGATTAAAAGAGGAGCAAAAGTCAAGGTTTATGATGCAAAAGCTATGGAAACATTTAAAACAGCTATTCCAAAATATCTGGACAATGATGAACAGCTTAATCAGATTGAGTATCAGGAATACAAATATGACACATTGATAGACTGTGATGCCCTGGTTTTAATAACTGAATGGAAGGAATTCAGAAACCCTGATTTTGATGAAATAGCCAAGCTCTTAAATCAGAAAATCATATTCGACGGCCGTAATATTTATGATTCAAGCCTGAGGGAAGAAGGATTTGAATTGTACCAAATAGGCTGTTAAATAAATTAATGATTTTTTAACTTTTTTAGTGTTTTTACAAATTAAGATATTAAGGAGTTATAAAGCTTATAAACAATGAAATTGTAAATATTATTAAAAGTTATTAATAATTATCAATTGGGGGAATAAAATGAATTCAAAGCGAAAAATATTATTATCACTGCTTATAGTATTTGTGCTGGCCATGTCAGTATCCATTGCATCTGCAAGTGAAGATGCTGACAATAAGGCTATCTCTTCCAGCATTGATGATGATGCCATAAGCAGCATGGATTATGCTGATTCACCCGAATCAGAAATTGAAATGGAATCCAATACAGAAGATAGTATTCTATCCAGCGCTGAGGAACAGAACGCACAGGACATTCTTGAAAGCAATGCTGAAGAGGAAATAGTCTCAAGCACACAAGAAGACATCTTAAGTGCTGGCAAAAAAAATCTTGAAATCTGGGTTCGCGGTGGAACAGTAAAGGAAGGAGACAATGTATCCTTGGAAATTTGTTTCCTGGAAAAGGCGGAATATTATACTGAAGAGTCTGGAATAGCTCATCCTATTAAAAATGTAGTCATTAAAGCTGGAAACCAGACACATACATTAAATATTCCATCCGGCGAATATGAAGAGGATGGCATTTATCTTGAACTTGGAAATGATTTCGAATCAGGAAATTATACCGTGACAGTTACAATTCCGGAAAACAGCTATTACAACGCAAAGACCTTCACATTTAAAAATCAGATTCGCATACTATCCGAAACCAACAAAGGAGATATTAGTATACCTAAAACTGATATCTTTGGAAGCAACACCTTCAAGGGAAAATACGGATATGTGTGGATGTATTTGTCTGGAATTGCTGATGGCTTGAATCTGACTGGAGAAGTCAAAGTCACATTGACAAATTCAAATGCCACCAAGACATATATGGGAACTGTCAATAACTATGATGTTGATGTCAAAGTTGGAAATGATCTACCAGCTGGAAAATATTCAATAAAAGTCCAGTATCTTGGAAACACATATTACAATCCAACAAGCACAATAACTTCAAGCAACAAGTTCATAGTATATGATTCAAGCAACAAGATTCCTCTTGAAGGCGTCGGCACAACTGTGAGAAACAATTACAAAGGTCAAAACTGCAAGGTAAAATTCTTAGTATTCGACAAGACAGCAGACATCAGCCTGGCTGGAAAAATCAAAGTCACACTTAAAAGGAATAAGAAAACCATAAAGACTTATATTGTAAAAGTCGACAAGGATGGAAAAGCTGTTTTAAGCCTTGGAAAGAAACTGGCTCTTGGAAAATACACAATCAATGTAAAATATTATGGAAGCAAGTACTATAAGAAGTACACAAGAACAAAAGCTTTCAAGATCTATAAGAATGTTGTGAAATTCTCCAATGCAACCAAGGAGGTTAAAAAGTCAAAAGCTAAAAAAGCAAGGTTCAAGATAACCATGAAAAACCGCTCCAAGAAGGTTCTAGCCAAAAAGGTTCTATATATTAAAATCAACAAGAAAACCTACAAGGCAAAGACCAATAAGAAGGGAGTGGCTGCTTTTACACTCAAGCTTCCTAAGGTTGTAAAGACCTATAAATACAAGATTACTTTCAAAGGAGACAAGGCTAATTACAAGAAAACCTACAGTGGAAAATTGAAAGTCTGCTAAAATTTATTTAAAGTAATAGTTCTCTATTACTTCTCTTTTTTATTTTTAAAAATTTAAAATCAATCCATAATTAAAAACTTGGATTATAAACAGTTATACTTTAAAAAACTAATTATTCCCCTTATTTCTAAAAACACTAAATTAATTACACCCAATTATATTTAAAAAAAAAACTAATTATTTCCCCTATTTTTAAAAACACAGAATTAATTATACCCAATTATACTTTAAAAATATAATTACCCTCTATATTTTTAAAAACACGAATTATAAACTCTTAAAAATCATCACCACCAGCCTATATGAAATATAAAAACTTATTAAATGGCACTTATATATAATATTATTAACAATTATATGAAGGTTGGATAAGATGAAGTTGAAAATATTGTTTTCAATATTTTTAGTATTAATGTTGACCATGTCAATATCTCTTGTATCCGCAAGTGAAATTACTGACAATCAGAATGCAGATGCATTAATGGACATGGATGACGCTTCAGATTCCAATATCTGTTTAAATTCAAAAGTCAGCGATGACTTGATTTTGGAATCAAATGAGGATATTGAAACCATTACAGGGGAAAATATTCAAACCGAAGCAAAGGAAAATATCCAAAGCGAAGCAGAAAAAAATATCCAAGGCGAAACAAAGGAAAATATCCAAAGTGATGCTGAGGATGATATTCTAAAAATAACAGAAGAAATCGAATCTCTAAGTGCAAACAGCAAGAAAGACAATTACATTAGAGTTTACGGGGGCCAATACAAGGAAGGAAGCAATGCCACCCTAGAAATATGCCTCTTAGACAAGGAGGACTATTACAATGAAGAGTCCATGCTGTCACATGAGATTAAAAATGTTACAGTGACTGTTGGAAGCTACATATACCATTTTGATATTCCAGCAGGATTATATGAAGAAGACGGCTACTTCCTTGAACTTGGAAATAGCCTGGCATCAGGAAACTATACAGTAACAATCAAAATACCTGAAAACAGCTATTACAATGAGCAAACATTCACTTTTAAAAACGAAATCCGCATAATATCCGAATCCAACAAGGCGGATATTGATATAGACCCATGGGACATCTATCCAAGCGGCACTTTCAAAGGAATAAATGGAACCGTGAAATTCGATTTATATGGAATAGAGGATGCTGAACTCACAGGAGATGTCAAGGTCACATTGTCAAACTCAAAGACCACAAAAACATATATAGGAACAATAAATGGAGAGGGCATGGTAATTGTAAATGTTGGATATGATCTCTCACCAGGAGAATACACAGTCAAGGTGCAATATTTAGGAAACAGCCTTTACAATCCAACTAAAACAGCAAGCGCACACTACAAGTTCACAGTCTATGATTCAAGCAACAAGATTCCTGTTGATGATGTTGGAATCAAGATAAGCAATACTGTCAAAGGTCAAAACGGTTCAATAAAACTGGATGTTTCAGAGTATAAAGCAGCTAACATCAGCATGGCTGGTAAAGCCGTAATCACACTGAAAAACGGAAAAACCGTTTATAAAACCTATACTGTAAACATCGACAAGGACGGTCTTGCAACTTTGACACTTGGAAGCGACCTGGCTGCAGGAAACTACTCAGTTACTGCCAAATACTATGGAAACAGCTACTATAAAGCTCACACAACAAGTTATGGAACATTCTACATTTATTCCAAGTCTAATAAGATTCTAATAAAAAATGTGTATTTTGAAACACAGGATACAGGCAAGGGAACAGATGGCTATATCGAAATAGATTTATCTAATAAAAAGAAGTTTGGATTAAGCATGGCGGGAACACTGACCTTCACCCTCACAAAATCCAAAACCGTGAAAACATATACCATGAACATTGATGAAAACGGCTATGGCAAAAAGAAGATAGGGGGCGATCTGGCAGCTGGTGAATACAAAATAAATATTGTAAAATATGACACAACATTCTACACCATGGCCCCTGTTGAATTGTATTCTTTCAATGTATATTCCAAAGACTACAAAGTTCCGGTTTATGACGTATATGTAGATACATTCGCTACCTTCAAGGGTCAAAACGGCACAATCAAGATTGACATGAGCTCCTATAAGATACCTGGTCTCTCAATGGCAGGAACTGCAAATGTCGTGCTAAACAAGGTTACATACAAGGTCAAAATAGACAAGAACGGAATCGGATCAATCAAACTCGGCGACAAGCTGAATGCAGGAACTTATACTGCAAAAATACAATATCTTGGAAACAGCTACTATAAAAAATCCTACAATGATGGATTTTACTTCAAGGTTTACGATAAAAACCATAAGATAACTGTGGGGGAATATGGGGAATATGATTATTACATTACCGTAAGCAATGCCGCTTTGAATCATAATGCAACACTGCTGTACAATCTATCAGAGTTTAAAATCAACAATATAGGCATGGCAGGAAATGTGAGCATAACCGTAAGCAGTGCGGATGGAGTGGAATACAATTATAAGAGCACACTCGACAACAATGGCATTTTATCATTCCGCTTTGGAGACAATCTGCCAGTCGGCAATTATACAATAGACAAGATCAAATATTCAGGAAACGACTATTATGCAAAATTTATTGTAACTAATGCAGATTGCTTCCAAATCTGCTCTGAAGATAACAAGGCGGATATCGGAAACATATACGGCATGGAATATTATGGAAGATTAAGCAGCGCCACAATAAAGGAAGGTCAAAATACCACATTATCCCTTGACTTCAGCAAATACAAGGTAGAGGGATTGAGCATGGAGACCAATATCAAAATCAGGCTTACCAACAAGGCAAGCAAGCAGAAATACGACTACACATGCGCCTTGAATGAAAACGGTACAGGAACCCTGATTCTAGGAGATGAACTGGCTGTTGGAAACTATTCAATTAAAGTGCTGCCATTTGAAAACGAATATTACATATCCGAATTTACTCGAGACATCTACAAAAACTACGATGAGCTTTACTTGAAAGTTGATTTGAAAAACAAGGTGGAAACAAGCATCACTTTTGCAAATGCAAAAGGAAAAGCGGACCCTAACTACGCACTCTTCAAGTTTACCCTCAAGGATGCTAAAGGCAACAAGCTGATAGGCAAGACCGTTGTAGTTAAATTCAATGGAAAAACATACTACACAGTGACAGATGAAAATGGAAAAGTCTCATTCAAGGCATATGCTAAAGCCGCCAAGAAGTATCCTATTTATGTAACATTCAAAGGCGATGACACATATATGCTTAAAGCCATTGAAGGCAATGTCAAAATCAGCAAGAACAAGGTGAAATTTTCCAAAGCCACCAAGAAGGTCAAAAGATCCAGCGCTAAAAGGAAGTTTAAGATCACCTTGAAAACAAGCAATAAAAAGGCTTTGAAAGCTAAAAAAGTCTATTTGAAGATAAAAGGCAAAACCTACAAGGCTAAAACCAATAAGAAGGGAGTAGCTACTTTCAAGGTCAAACTGCCAAGGGTCAAAAAGACATATAAGTACAAGGTTACTTTCAAAGGAGACAAGGGCAATTACAAGAAGACATTCAATGGAAAATTAGCAGTTAAATAGAGTTTAATTTAAAAGCAATAGCTACGGCTATTGCTTCTCTTTTTATTTTTTTAAAAATAATCTCTTTAATTATTAACCCATTCTATAAATTAAATTATCAATTTTTTTAAATTAATCCTCTTAATATCGCATAAAATCACTAGTAATACTATGCCAGATTAATCTCAGTCTAGTTTTGAAAATCATCTATTTTTAAATAACTTATTATAATAGTTAATATAAATATTAAAACATAATGTTAAATTATCATATTATAAAAACTATTATAAGGAGATAAAATGGTTCCAAAAGTAATGATTATTTTAGGAAGCGCTTCTGATCGTAAAATTGCTGAAAAGGCAACAAAGATATTGGAAAAGCTTCAGATTCCATACAGTCTTAAAGTGGCTTCAGCTCACAGGACTCATGACAAGGTCAAAGGACTTGTCATTGATGGTACAAAAGATGGCGTTGAAGTGTTCATAGCTATTGCAGGACTTGCAGCACACCTGCCAGGAGCAATAGCAGCATATACTCATCGTCCTGTAATCGGAGTTCCAGTAGATGGAGCGATTGAAGGTCTGGATGCATTATACGCATGCGTTCAAATGCCTTATCCAATAGCTGTTCCAACAGTTGGAATAAACAGGGGAGACAATGCCGCCATTCTTGCAGGACAGATAATAGCTTCCCATGATGATGATGTCAAGGCAAATATTTCCAAACTGCGAGAAGAATATCAGCAGAAGGTTGAAAATGGAGAAAAAGAGCTTTTAGCAGATATTGAAGGCGAATATCTAAACAAGGACTACCTGTCTGATGTGACTTATGAAAAGAGAGAGTACAATGAGACATTGGAAAATACTCCTGATGTCATGATACTGGCTGGAAGCCATTCAGACAGTGCAATTGCACAAAAAACCGCAGTTCTGCTTGAGAGAATGCATGTGGATTACAAGCTTGACTATATTTCTCCAGTCAGGGATGTTGAAGCATTTGAAGAGTATATGGCAAAAAGAGCCAATGCCAAGGTATTCATAGCAATCAGCGGACTTTCAAGTGTAGTGGCTGGATCCATTGTGGCATTAAGTGAAAAGCCTGTAATCGGAGTTCCATGCGAGAAGAAGCTTGCTGGACAAGACGCCTTGTATTCAATGGTGAACATGCCTCCGGGAATGCCGATTGGAACCGTCGGCATTGGCAATGGAAAGAATGCAGCAATAGTGGCTGGTGAGATACTGGCTCTGACTGATAAGAAAGTTGAAGAGCGTTTGAAATGGATTAGAAGCAAGTCAGGTGATTTATAAAAACCGTTGCAAATTCATGATAAATAGTGTAAAAATCATTAAAATTATGATAAATTCAATGAAAACTATCATAAAACATGATAAAAACCATTATAAATCCATGAAACTTATGATAAATTCATGAATAATTATCATGATACATGATAGATTTTAAAAAAACATTATAAATTCATTAAAATTCTAAAAAACCATCACGATAAATTAAAAAAACTATCATAAATCATGATAAAAAACCTAAAAAACTATCATAAAACGTGATAAAAACCTAAAAAACTATCATAAATCATGATAAAACCTAAAAAAATCATTATAAATTCTTAAATTTTTATAAAGTATACTAAAATTAAACTTATTATTTAACAAACCGAGTAAAGTGATTATTATGGCAGAAATGAAGATTATTCAAATTGATCAGGAAGTTGACCCAATATATGAGGCAACTCAGATATTAAAGGAATATCCAAAGGATACTGTAATACTTAACAATGTCAAAGGCTTTGACATGCCTGTAGTATCCGGAATATGCAACACACGTCAGAAAATTGCTGATTCCCTTGGATGCGAAGTCAGTGAAATTACTCAAAAGATTATCGATGGAATGAACAATCCAATTCCAGTAACAAATTTCATCGACCCTAAGGAAGAGTATGCTTCAAAAAGAGCGGATTTAAGCAAAATACCTATCCTCACCCACTACAAGCGTGATGCTGGAGCATATATTACAGCGGGTGTTGTATTTGCAAAAGACCCTGATACAGGAGTTCAAAACGCTTCCATTCACAGAATGCTTGTACTGGATAAAAAGACTTTGGCTATTCGTATTGTTCCTAGAAACCTATACACCTATTTCCAAAAGGCAAAAGCACATGGCAAAGACCTGCAGATTGCAATAGCTATTGGAATGGATCCATCAACCCTTCTTGCAAGCACAACTTCAATTCCAATAGATGCTGATGAAATGGAAGTGGCTAATGCATTTAAAGATGGCGAGCTTACCCTTGTAAACTGCAAAGGTGACCTTAAAGTCCCTGATGCTGATATTATTCTTGAAGGTTCAATTTCCGTTACAGAAACCCACAAGGAAGGACCTTTTGTTGACTTGACAGATACCTACGACCACATAAGGGACGAGCCTGTTATTAAATTAACCAAGATGTATATCAAAAAGGAGAATGCGATGTATCATGCAATTCTTCCAGCTGGATTCGAGCACAAGTTATTGCAGGGACTTCCTCAGGAGCCTAGGATATACAATGCTGTAAAAAATACCCTCCCTACCGTGCAGAATGTTGTATTGACAGAAGGAGGCTGCTGCTGGCTTCATGCTGCCGTTTCTATCAAGAAGCAGACCGAAGGAGACGCAAAGAATGTAATGATGGCAGCTCTTGCCGCTCATCCATCCTTGAAGCACGTTGTCGTGGTTGATGAGGACATTGACATATTCGACCCTCAGGATATTGAGTATGCGATAGCTACCAGGGTAAAAGGTGACGATGATATCATAATCATTCCTAAGGCAAGAGGCTCATCACTTGACCCTGTGGCAAAGCCTGATGGCACTACTACAAAAGTAGGAGTAGATGCTACCAAATCCGTGCTAGAGCCGGAGAAGTTTGAAAGGGTTAGTTTTAGTGAATAATTTTTAAATATGGAAAATTCTTAATTATGACAATTTATTGAATAAAATAATCTTCAAATTTTAAAAATTTATGATATTTGGTGATACTATGGATAAAGTAGCTGTCATAGGAGCAGGAGCATTAGGAACCGCACTTGCTCAAACCGTGGCTGAAAATGCGGATGAAGTCTATCTGCATTTGAGAAGAGAGGAACTGAAGGAAGAAATAAACGAAACCAGATTCAACGAAGAATATTATCCGAACACCCAATTAAAAGACAACATAATAGCTACTACAGATTATGATGACATAAAGGACTGCAAGGTCATCATACTGGCTATTCCTTCCTCTGCTTTCAGATCTGTTCTTAAAAGACTTAAAGGATTGATTCGCGAAGATGCAATTCTTGTAACCACTGCAAAGGGAATAGAATATCCTTCCCTTAAAACCATGGGAAATCTTATTGAAGAGTACTTCGATGACCAGTATGTGGCACTGTCAGGCCCTAACTTCGCATCCGAAATCATGCTTCGATTGTCTACTGTGTCAAACATAGCATCTAGAAGCCATGAAAATGCTGAAATAGTAAAATCCATACTAGACACACCTCAATTCAAGGTGAAAATAATAAATGATGTTGTAGGACTTGAGATATGCGGAGTTACAAAGAACATAAATGCAATAGCCAATGGAATCTGTGAAGGCATGAATATCAACGAAAATGCACGATACGGCGTTTTGACCAAAGGCTTTGAAGATACTAAAAAAATAATAAAAAGCATCGGCGGAGATGAGTCAACTGCAAGCGAATACTGTGGATTTGGAGACCTTGTTCTAACTTCTACTTCAATGGAAAGCAGAAACCACACTCTTGGAATGCTTTACGGTCAAAGATTAATAATCGATGAAAATGCAAGCGGAGTAGTGTTTGAAGGAAAAAACTCAATCATGGCGATAAAAGATATTTGCAACCATAATAATATTAAAAGTGTGATTGTAGACTTTGTTTACGCTGTTATAATCAAACAAACCCCTCCAAAAATTGCTTTCAGACGATTATGGGATAATATTGAATAAACTATGTTTATGATGAGGAAAAATATAAAACTTTAATATTAATCAATTTGGGGAAAAATCAATGATAGGTGTAATACTAGCTGCTGGAATGGGAACCAGACTCAGACCATTGACTGACAACATTCCAAAGGCACTTCTTGAAATAAACGACATGACATTGCTTGAGAGAATGATTAAAAACTGCATCGATGCGGGAATGAAGAAATTCATAGTTCTTGTAGGATACAAAAAGGAAACCGTTGAGGAAATATGTCCTAAAATAGCTGAAAAATACGATATCGACATCACAATATTGGAAAATGAAAAATATGATGTCACCAATACTTCAGTATCAACCTATATTGCAAGCAAATACATCGAGGAAAACGACAAGGACGACTTCATTCTGGTAAACGGGGACAATGTTGTAGATCCTGAAATCATATCAAGGCTCGCCGAGTGCAAAAATACTGGAATGATTGTAGACAATTTCAAAGAGCTTAATGAAGAGTCATTCAAGCTTATCATTGCAAATGAATCATTTAATGAAGACAACACAATAGCTAATGGAAAAATCGAGGATATCGGAAAAGGCCTTGACATTCCATCTTCAACAGGTGAATTCATTGGAGTCTCAAAAGTTGTTTCAGACGACCTTGTTCAATTCAACAGAATACTCGAAGACAAGATTGATGAAGATCCTCAAAACTACTATGACTTCGCATACAAGGATTTAAGTGAGACAACCATTATTGATTATGTATTGACCAACGGCCTTAAATGGACTGAGATAGACGACCACACAGACTGGGAAAACGCTCAAATCCTAGTAGAAGAATTAGAAAAATAATATAAGGAAACAAAACCATGCCAACAGTAAAGGAAATTATCAGAGATCTTGCAATTGCGGCATACAGGATAGGCTCAGTTTTCATTCCTGTAAAAGACGATGTAATATTATTTGAATCCAGTAACGGCCGCAATTATACTGGAAACCCAAGATATATATATGAAGAAATGGTAAAACAAGGCCTTGATAAGAAATACAAATGTATCTGGTCTTTTCAAAACCCGGCAATCGAGATTCCGGGTTGTGGAGAGAAAATAAAAAGATCAAGATTCAAATTTCTCTATTACAGCAGAAGAAGCAAGTTCTGGATATTTGATTCAAGGCATCAATACTACTTAAGAAAGAATAAAAAAACAAAATACATTCAAACATGGCATGGAACTCCTCTTAAAAAGCTTGCCTTGGACATGGAAAAGGTGAACATGAGTGGTCATCAAAACATAGAAAAATACCGGGAGAATTTTGCCAAAAACACTTCCGCATGGGATTATCTTATATCACAAAACAGCTATTCCTCTGAAATTTTCAAAAGGGCCTTTGCATTTGATGGTGAAATGCTTGAGATAGGCTATCCCCGCAATGATATTCTAATCAATGAAAACAATGAAACCAAGATAAATGAGATAAAAAATAAACTTGGTATAGATAAGAATAAAAAAATTATCCTTTATGCACCGACATGGCGAGATAATGAATACTACGACAGCGGAGTTTACAAGTTTGCAACAGAAATGGATTTTAATGCAATGAAAAATGCATTATATGATGACTATGTTTTGATTGTTAAATTCCATTATCTTGTAAAGGACAAGATCAACTGGGAGGATTATGGAGATTTCGTTATAGAATGCAATGAAAAGTGGGATATTCAAGAGCTTTATCTTATTTCAGATATTCTAATAACAGACTATTCTTCCGTAATGTTTGATTATGCCCTATTGAACAGACCTATATTATTCTTCACATATGACATGGAGTTCTACAAGGACAATTTAAGAGACTTTTATTTTGATATCAATACCGTTCCCGGACCTCTTATAGAAACCACTGACGAACTTGTTGATTTTATAAAAAACAATACAAAAGAGGAATATTTTGAAAAGTATGGCGACAAATACCAGGCTTTCAAGGAAAAATACAATGAATTCGATGATGGAAACGCATCCAATAACATTATAAAATTAATAAAAGGATTTTAACTATTCTTAAAATCTTTTAATTAATTTTCTATTTTTTAAACTATTCTTAACTCCTTTAATTAATTACTTACATTCTTTAACTATTATAAAAATATTAATGATTTTTTCCAAGATTTTAAATTTTCTAATATGATTTAATTTTTAAAAATATTATTCTTTCATATTTTTAATGAACTGTTTAGGCATTCTAATAGGTTTGGTGATTTTCCAACTATTAGAGTTTAGAATTTCCTTGTTTATATTATTGGATTTCTTTAATTGTGCCTTCAATTTCGCATTTTTCTTATTTAAGGATTGATTCTTCTTATTCAAAGACTTATTTTCTTTCTTCAAATTCGCTTCACTTTCTAAAATCTCTTGAATATATGAGAATAATTCTTGTTTAAGTTCATAAGCTTTTTCGTAAGAATAATAAGATATACAAAAAGAATTTTCCTTAAATGATATAATTCTAGTATTCTCAACAAAATAATTAATCATGTCAGTTATTAAGCTAGAATCTCTAAATTTAGTTTTATTTTCCATCCATATTTCCTTATCATTTTCATTATAAAGCATTTTCAACTCGACTTTTGATTCATCCTCTTCAACAGGTATTTCAAAATTAAAGTAATGCTTGAAATGCCAATCAATACCTAGAATTCGTTTAGTGTATGATTCATCCCCTACAAAATCATCAGATTCATTGAAAATTTCCTTTTCTCCATTTGGAAGGGTTTTAATAGCTTTAAATTTTAATGTATTATGATTGCATGAACTTGTAAATGTTCCATAAATGCTTAAAATATCATCTTTAAGTCTTATGTTATCCACATAAATCCTATGATTGTGTAAATTATTAATTGTATATTCTCCACTTTTTAGATAGATTTCACTTTGATTATCGACAGTATCTATATGGAACTCCTTTTTGTTTTTTAAATAAATTAAAAAATCCCTAATAAAATTTCTCTTAATAATACGAGAATCCTTTATAACATCTTCATTAATATAACTTAAGATCTCATAGAAAATTTCCCAAAAATCATTTATTTCATCTTTTGTGAGGAAATCAGGGAAATCCGAAACTTTATCAAACCATTGAAGATTATACGCCATCATATATTGAATAAACTGTGGAACATGCCCCTCTTTTTCTTTAGAATAATCTATTAAATTGATATACAAATTTTTTAAGAGATAATTGTAATATTCCTTTTTATGATGAGCTACATTAATCATTGAAGTGTTGTTTTCTCTTCTTCTATAAAAATAAGTGCATGAATCCATTACACCAAGCTTCTTCTTATCCAATAAGATCTTGTTAAGCACTAAAGCATCATACCCATGAGGCAATAATGTGTCAAACTCAAAGCCTTCCAATGCCTCTTTTTTTACAAAGGATGAAGCTAATGATAATTGTGGAGTATATGGTTCTTTATTTAAATCTATGACTCTTGTTGAATCAAATTTATAATTTAGTATATGTGGACCAGTTCTATTTTCAAAATACACCATTGGAATGGAAACTATATCTACTTCATCCTCATATTTTTCAAGGAAATGATATGCCTCCTCAAAGGCATTTGAAGATATTCTATCATCACTATCTAAAAAACTAACATATTTACCATTTAAATGTTTCAATCCAAAATTAAATGCACTTGCTTGGCCTCCATTTGATTTGGAAAATACTTTAATATTATTAGGATATTTCTCTTGATATTTCAATGCTATCTCTTTTGAATTATCTGGACTTCCATCATCCACTATAACTAATTCTATATTTTCCTCAAAACCAATAGACTGATTTATTAAAGAGTCTATTGACTCAGCAAGATATTTTTCAACATTATAAATAGGCATTAAAACAGAAAATATGAAATTACTACTCATAAAACCACAACATATCAATCAATTATTCAATGAAACTTTCTAAAACAAGCTATTAATTTTTAACTATTTTTTTAAAATTCTTTTTGCTTTTCTAAAAGGTTCTGATAATTTCCAACTTTTAGAATTTAAAATTTCATTATTTTGCTTTTTCAATTTATTGTTTTTGTTTTTTAGTTCTCTATTTTGATTCTTTAATTTTTTAATTTCTTTAGAAAATTTTTCATTTTTCTTTTTTAAATTATTAATTTCCAATTTATAATTATATTCCTCAATTGAATTAGAATTCATAATCGTTTCAAATTTGAAGAGAACATTCTCAGATAATAAATCATTATCATGATTTACTTTAGACAATTCATCCTTAGCAATCAAAAAATATTCATTAGGCCTTCCTTTCATCTCATAAATAATACGGTTAATCTTGAAGTATTCAAATTCTTCTTTAAATTCTTCAAAGAGATTTTCATCTTTTAAAAAATCTTCCACAATTTGAATTATGCTAAAAATATCCTTAAATCTTTTTAAACGAGTATTGCTAATAGAATTAGGGTTGTCTATTCTGTAATGGTATAAATATTCTGGAATAAAAGAAATCTTTGAAGCTTTTAAAATTGTTTTAACATGAAATGGAACATCATTTTGATTTAAATTTGGCGGAAATTCAAAATATTCATATCTGTCTAGAAATTCCTTTTTATAAAGTTTAAACCATGGGGCAAAAGGACCTTTAAATGCTCGTATTCTATAATCATAACAATTGAATGTAAAATTAGCAAAATTTGTTTTTGGGAATTGCTTTCCAATATCTTGTTCTAAATGATTTAGGAAAGAATCTTCTTTATATTGATCATAATTGAAGATAACAATGTCAGAATTATTGTTTATTGCATTATTATATGCTTTCTCCAATGCGTCCGCTACAAGATAATCATCAGCATCAAAAAAGTAAATATAATCCCCGGAAACTTTCTTTAAAGCATTGTTTCTTGCAACACTCACTCCTTGATTTTCTTGGGGCAAAACTTTAAGACGGGCATCATGCATTGAAAATTTTTTTAAAATTTTCAAAGAATCATCAACTGATCCATCATCGACACAAATAACTTCAATATCCTTAAATGATTGATTTAAAATGCTTTTGATAGACTCGTCAAGATAGTCTTCACAATTGTAAACTGGAACAATGACTGAAATTTTAACCATAGCTTTCACAACACTAATTCACTAATAATCAAATGATATTAATTTAATTAATTTAATTCTAATTTTGAATATATATAAATCTTATTACAAAATTAAAAATTTATTGATATATGCGAAATTGCTTTTAATTTTTAAATGTTAATTAGGGACTGTATCAAACTTGAGTGATTTTAAAAAATAGTATTTTTTTGTTAAAACTTTTTTTCTTCGTTAAATTGTTTATTTTTTGAAAATAAGGATAGA
>OMVY01000031.1 GCA_900314635.1 uncultured Methanobrevibacter sp. | reverse complement strand
TCTATCCTTATTTTCAAAAAATAAACAATTTAACGAAGAAAAAAAGTTTTAACAAAAAAATACTATTTTTTAAAATCACTCAAGTTTGATACAGTCCCTTTTCGTTAAAAATTTTTACGACAACCTAAAATTACTTGAAATCCATTAAAAAATCCAAATAAAAAAGCAAAAAGCGATTTAATAAAAAATAAGACATTAAACTAGATAAAAACTTAAAAATGGCTAAATTCTAATAATCTCTTCTGTTGTAACAAGCATATTGAGTTTTTGATCATGGTCTTCTGTTGGTACAAAATCCACCAATTGAAGGGGATGAATTGTAGTAGCCAGAGGAGTTGTTGCTTTAATTAATTTCCTCTCTAATAAATCAGCTATTTCCCTATCGCCATAGCCTTTTCCCTTGCCGATTCTATGGCCTTCTCTATCCACTGCAACAGATCCTTCAACAAGCAGGTCCACAGACAGATGATGTGTTGAATCATTGTCAGTCTTATATTTCAATGCACCCTCCTTTGTTGAAGCTTCCATTTCCACACCATCCAAGGAGCTTCCATCTAAAAAGTAGTATCCATGCTCAAGATTGGGGCTTGCCATTATGAGATTCTTATTATCCTTTAAAGCCAGATATCTCACAGGAGTTTGAGCGGAATCAGGACTTACGAAAATGGTTTTTGATTTTTTCCACTCTTCTGTTTTCGCTAATATTTGAGCTGCAATATCAGAGCCTTTGAAATCCGGAATCTTTCCATAATCTCCATTTGGGCGATTGGAAAAACCTCCATAGAAAATAGAATCATAAACGGACTTTCGTAAAATCTCTTTTTGCTCAATCAAGTTCATGGGATTACCTTAATTAATAAATTTTATATTTTAAAAAAAAGTTAGGAATTCACTCGAATTTAACAGTTACTTGATAAATCCGATAGAATTCAATATTTAGTTGATAAATTCAAGGGAATTCAGCATGTTTAAATAATCATCATAAGCATGTGGGAACTCCTTGAAGTGCATGAGTTCAAATATATACATGAATCCGTTTTTAATTATGAATGTTGTTTTATTCTCCAAAACCCTTTTGCCGTCTTCAGCATCTGCTACAATAAATAAAACAGGATTGCCATTGAGATTGAGAATCTTTGAATCGACTATGTTCCATCCCTGGCTTTCAAAGCTTTTCTCCATATTCTCCTGTATGCTGGCAATAGCTACAACCTCGCCGGCATCGTTTTTAGAGACAGTTATTGTTGAAGGGTTTCCATCCAGGACCCTAACCAGGGACAAAATGCAATTAGGGCCAATAGCGGCCTTGTCCTGTTCTCTCCAATTACTCAAATACTGAAACTTGATGCCTTCACCTTTAAACTCTAAAATTTCCATTGCAACACCTAATGATAATAATTTTTATAAATAAGATAAAATTTGGAAAAATGATTAATTTAAAAAACTGGAATGCTCTCTAGAAAATTAATTTAAAAAAACCGGACTTTCTCTAGAAATCAATTAAGATTGAATCTTATCTGTTTCACATACGTTTTTGTTAAAGAAACTCTTTAAACAATGTCATTATGAACACAAATTATTTGTCAGAACCATCTTCGAGGAAATAGTTTTCAGGAACTATCTGTTCAAGCTGCTTGTATGAATTAATAGCTATCTGCTCTTTTTTAATGTCAGGTTCCTTGACAATGGTCAGACCACGGATTCTTCTTATCAATCCAGTCTGCGCCAGCTCTGAATTGATTTCAAGAATTGTAGAAGTAACTGTCTTGTTTACAGTCTCTTCGATGACGCTCTTATTGGTTTTAAGAAGCATTTCAAGAACATTCTTATGTTTTTCCTCCCTTTCCCTGAGTGTGGCAAGCTCAGTTGCATCGAAACTCATTTTGGTTTTTAAAACATTCATGTCCTCAAGCAGTTCGATTCTCTCGGATTCTGACTCGTGGAGGTCATTATTTAACTTATCAACCTTTTCATTCAATTCCTTGATCTGGGAAAGCATTGAAGATGAATAATTGGAATCATCCAGATTATTGGTTTTTGCATAGTTCTCCTCTTCAATCTTGGACAATTTTGTTGAAATGTCCAGATTGATCTTCTCAAGCTCCTCAACCCTTTCAAACAGGATTTTCTCACGGGATTTGGATTCCTTCAAGTCATACTGCAATTTAACTACAGCTTCCTCATCGGGAACAACTTCTATAGTTGAAACCTCGATTTGAGAGGAAGTCAATAGGTCATCATATTCTTCCTCAGTGAGGATGATATATTCTCCACTGTCAAGGTCATGTTTTTTAACTTCTTCCTTACCAATGGTCAGAACTATATTGCCTCGAGCCTTATTCATTTTTCCAGTCTTTTTAATCATAATACTATTTATGACAATTTTATATATATAAAGTTTACATGTAATGAAAAAAATTAAAAAATTTTTTATAGAATTTGGTGCTTTATTTAATTGAATAATTTATTTTTTATCTGAATTATTATAAAATAAAAATAATAATTTATTATTTTTTGTTTTCAAGCGGTTTATAATCATGATTTTGAAAAAAAATATTACATGTAAAAGGATTTTTCCACTAAGAAAAATTGAATTTCTCCATTAGTTGAAAATTCAAAATTGACTTTAAAAAAAAGATGAAAAACACATATTGAAAAAAAAGAACAATGATAAAATGAAAAAAATATTAAAAAAAAGAACACTAAAAAATGAAAAAAAATTATTGAAAAAGATCAATAAAATGATGAAAAAAATTTATTGAAAAAATATAATTATGATTTAAAAAAATTCATTACATGTAATGAGAAAATTAAATAAAACCGATAACGGACTGAAATCTGAGTTTTTGAAATTATGAAAAGAAATAAGATCCTATAGATTACATGAAAAGAAAAACAGCTCTATTCCAGGTCATGCTTGATTTCCAGGGTTTCTAAAATTTTTATAAATTCTCCTATCAAATCGCTTACAGTTCTAAGTTCAAAGAAAAATAAAAATCCGTCTTCAATGAATATTACTGAAAACATGTCGAATGAAATTTCAGGAATGTTAATATGAGAATGGATCTGAAGAGAATCCATGCCGTTTATCTTGGATATCATGGAGGATATGATATTAGCGCCATCATTTATCAAGCTGTTTTCAACCACTTCTTTAAACATTTCAAGGGAAGTCCATTCTGTCTGATAGGCGATTACATTGAAATAGCTGCCGTCTTTGTATGTTAAAGTGGCTATGCAGTCTGGATTGCTGTCATCTGGAATTTCATCAAGCTTCCAGTCATCATCATACTTGAAAGACAATTTTTCATTAGAACAAATATTTAAATTCTCCATGTAAACACCAATGATTTTAATATTAAATAAGATTTAGTTTTTTTAATTAAAATAATTTTTCCATTTGGAATATTGAATTGTTTTAAATTGAGAAAATATTTCAAATTAGAAAAATTTTACAAGCTAATAAAAAAACTACAAAACAGAAAAATTTTACAAGCTAATAAAAAAATTCCAAATTTGTAATAAAATTCTAAAATAAGAACAATATGCTAATAAAATATAATATTTCAAATTAATATCAATTTTTACATCAATTTAACAAATTTACAAGAGTTAGAAATCAAATAGAAAGATTTAAATGCTTTAAAAACAAATTAAAGAGTGGGATTGACTTATTGGATTCAACTAAAAAAAATGGGTATTAACAGTCAATTATCAAAAAATAAAATAGTAAGTATATATCATATGAGTTAATAACTCCCACCCCCAAATATTCAATACTTATTAACATCACAAAATTATTCATAAGTTAATCCCAATTAAATTTTCTCCTAAACTTAAAAAAAACCTATAATATATTTTGTAGAAAACCATCTTTAACGAAAAAAACCACTTTATTTTAAACCACCATTTAAAATAAATGAAATATCTTAATAAAATATAAAAATGAAACAAAGACATCTAGATAACACTATTAATTTAGACTAAAAAAACACTTTTTTATTTTTTTAAAATTAAATCTAAAATTTTGATTACAAAATTAAAAAAATTTTTTGAAATTAAGAAATAGAAAAAATTTGAAATTTAGAAATTTAAATTTGAAATTAAAAATCTTGAAAAAAAATGTAAAAAAAATATTTAAAAAAAATTCAAAAATAAAAAAATCTCAAATAAAATAAAAGATCTTGAAAAAATTCAAAAATAAAAAAATAGTTTGATTAAAAAATTTTAAAAATATTTATAGAATAAAACTAAAAAATTATATTGATAATATAATTTACGATTTAACAAAAAACTCTTTTTTATTAAAATTCAAAAGTGAGCAAAAATGAATGAAAATGAAAATTATGCACTAGTCTTGGGCCAAATAAAAACCAAAGACAATAAAAACACTGCAAATGTAGTTGGAACTGAAAGATTTACTCTTCTCCATATAGAATTAAAAGAGGGAGTCGACGTCAATCCCCAAGACAAGATACTTCTAACCAAGCACAGCGACGAAGTTGAAAAAATCAACTACCGAATCTCCTATGACAACTTAAGCAATTCAGAAAAGGAAGAGTTGAATAGAGCAATTCACCGCATAATACTTACTGATGAAAAGAAATACGTTCACTTTTTCAACAGACAGAGCAGAGATAGGATGCAATTGCATTTCCTTGATGGAATTAGCAGGAAAGCTGGAACAAAAATAGTCTCTGAAAGGGAAAAGAAGGATTTCGAAAGTTTTGAAGATATTAATAAAAGAGTCAGCTTTATAGATGACAGCGAGGAATTAATCTTTAAAAGAGTTTTCTATGAACTGACCGAACCTAAGAAAAAAAATGAAAACCAAGTTTATTTATTTGTAAATATCAAGTATAAACAAAGCAAAAAACCTAAAGAGCCTAAACTGGATGATTTTGAAAAAAGCGACAAATTCTTTATCGAAAAACTAAAAAAAGAAGGATTGCTTGAAAAATCAGGAAAACTTATTAAATAATCTTAATCAAATAGAAAATAGCAATTTAGATTTAAAATCTAAATTTGCTAACTTTTTTTTAAAATTTAATTAAAAAACTTATTTTCAAATAAAAAAAATAATCTTTTTTGTAAAAATAATTAAAAAACTTATTTTAAAAAAATAGAAAATAATCTAAGTAAATAGATTATAATTTAAAAACTTATTTTCAAATAAAAAAAATAGAAAAAAATAATCTAAATTAATAGATTATGATTAAAAATTATCCCACATGGTATCTTAAAATACCTGCGATTCCACCAAATCCTCTGTATAACTGCATTCCCTCATCTGTTTCAGTGGAAATAAGCTCTACGCTGGAACCCATATTCTCTGCAATTCCAACGAGGTACTCAATTAAATCATCCTCTTTAGTGATTTCCATCTTTTCATTACATTCAGGGCAAGTCAAGTCATCAAGGGATTGATGTTCTTTCAAGGTTTTCTCTTCCTTATGACCGCAAACAGGACATTCAATGAATAATTTTTTGGATTTTAACTCTTCTGAAAGAAGCAAGGTATCTACAGCACCGATTTGAAGGTTATTAGTGATTTCCTTCTCACCATAAGATGCTAATCCATGCTCAAAGTGAAGTTCATGAAGGAACTTCTGAACAAGCTTTTTCTCTTTAACAATATCCAGTTCCTCAAGAGCTCCTGCAGATTTATCAATAACCTCTCTGATACCGAACTCACCAGTATAGGAAGTATCTACAGTGGTAATAACCTTGTCCTTGATTTCATAATGCATGTAGTCTCCATTATAGAAATCCTCTTTAGTATAACCTGGACCTCCAAGAATAACACCTTTCAAATCCTTTTTGATAGGCAGGAACTCATCGTTCATATGATCTCCGATTCTTTTCAGGAACTCGTGAGCAAGGTTCTCAATAACCCTGTCGAACCTTCTTTGTGATTGTCCTCCAGCCTTGTGCTTACCTGGAACACCACTGGTTAAATGAGCCACTACATCAATCTTCTTTCCTTTTAAAGTAGCTATGGTCGCTTCGTTTCTGTCAATAACAGCAATTCCATAGACATCATGGTCTGCAATCATATCTTCGAGAGGTTCGAGGAAGAATGTACTGTCACAGATGTACCAATAGGTCTGAACCTCTTCAGGAGGTTCGAAAACCACAGTTTCCATCTTTTCAGTTCCAGGACCTCCTCTAGGAATCATTCCAACAAAGAGGCATAATCCATTTGGAGGAGCCTGCTTGAACATGCGTATCCTTTGGGAGATTACCTCAATAGCGGATTGCACGTTTTTACGAGTGGTTTTACTTTTAATGTTTGCACTTTGTCCAAGCTCGTCTCTCATCTGCTTGGTAATATCGCTTAATTGTTTGTCTGGAGGGACATACATTGAAACAAGTTCTGTTCCCTTACCTTTTTTCTCTTTTAATTCCTTTAATATTTTTTTGAATTCGTATAATTCTTTTGATGATACATCAACCATAAGTTAACACCATAATTGTAAAATTAATAAAATAGCAAGTAATTGAATCTAAAAATAAGCATGATAATTCAATATTGAAATAATAGAGTCATCTCTAATATTTATAATAATATTATATATTGTTTTATTCCTTTATAAAAGTAATGACTAGTTAAGGGGGGGACTGTCAATTTGTTAGTTGATTTTTTTGATTTTCAATCCAGCCCTTTATTCGGTGTCTGATGTGGTTGAAAAATCCCAATTTTGTTCTGAATTTT
>OMVY01000007.1 GCA_900314635.1 uncultured Methanobrevibacter sp. | reverse complement strand
GAAATCTAAAATCTCAATATTACCTGGAATGTCTACAACACCCTTAATGTTGCAGTTAGTGAATTTACACTCATACAAGTAAATTCCGTCTTGATCAATGAAATCGCCATTTTTACCAATAATAGAGTCAGCAACGATATTGTCAAAAGTACAATTATTCAAAACAACTTTACCATATTTATAAACAGTAAAGATAGAATTTACAATATTTGCATCCTTAAATTCACAATCGTCAAAAGTGAAATTGTAAGTTACCCCAAATGGTTTTTCATCCAAATACTCAATTTCAGCGATGCCTCTAGCAAATTTCAAATCTGAATTGATAAAAGTACAATTAATGAAATGGGAATTCATTGTAAAATCAGCAGTATTGAAAGTTAAGTTAATGAATGTTAACTCAGGAGTAGGGTCATATAATGAAGTTACAACTGTATTGACTGAAGTGAAAATAGCATCTTTGCTTAGACCAATGAAGGTAATGTTTTTACCATTGTTCGGAAGTCTTATATTTTCGTAATTTCCTTCTTCGAGATAAAGAATATCATTATTTTCCACACAATAATTATACCACTCTTCCAACATATCCGGATCGACTTGATAATCATATCCAAGAATGTTTTCATCACCATTATCTCCTAGAATATTTTTTGAAGATAACTTTTTATTAACTTGGGAGTCAAACAATTCTTCAGATGAAATTGGATTATTTGAAGTTACAGGATTGTTAAATGTATTATTGGTTCCTAAATTGGTCTGATAACAGTGAGTGAAAGTATTAAATGAAAATGTGTAATTTCCAGTGAGTTTTACAGTGTCAGAAGTTTTTAAAGTATGGTTGATGAATGTGTTGTTACAAACTATTACTTTAGGTATTCCTTCTGTAATGTTTCCTTCTGGGCTGATGTAGCCTTGACTGTAAGCTGCTATTGCTTGACCAGTTTTAGCTACATTGTGAATGAAAGTAGAATTGCATACTTTCAATATTCCATTGTTCATAGCAGAAATTGCACCGCCAGTTCCAGTTGAAGGAGTTTCAGGAGTATTTCCGCATAAGTTCCTATTTTCTTCAAAAGTGCAGTTGCAAATGGTTATATTATAAGATGAACCCCAATTGGAACATCCTATTGCTCCACCACCAGCACTAGTACGACATTTATTTGCATAAAAAATGGAATTGCAGACCACTAATTTGCTGTAAGTGTATAATGCTCCACCATTCCAACCAGCAATGTTTCCAGTGAAATTAGAACTATCAATATAAGTTTGAGCATTACTGTGAGTGTGGATTGCTCCAGCCCATTGGGATGCCTCGTTGTTATTGAAAACAGAATCCCAAACATATAATATGCCACAGTTGTTAATTACTCCAGGTTCAGTATATCCGTAGTTATTTTCAAATGTGCAATTTCTTACATTCATAGTTACTGCAGTTGTTGAACCGGAATTATGATTTGTAATCACTCCAAATGCTGCTTTACAATTTCTGAAAACACAATCAGTGATGTTCATAGTTCCGTAATTATTGTAGATTACAGAATTATGTCCAGAACTTGATGCATTAACATTTTCGAAAGTACATCCTTTTATGACAGTTGTGCCTGATGTTAACATTTGAATTAGCATAGTACTTGACAAGTCCTTAAAGTTGACATTTTCAAAAGTTATTTGATAATTTGTATTGGAACCATAGAATGGGATTCCAGAGTAACTTCCTGAAATGTAACTAGTAGAAGTTCCTACAATTTTTGCATTGTTTCCGAATACTATTTGGCTAGTTGGATTATAAGTAGTTTCACTAGCTAAATTAATTATTTTATCTCCGCTAGAACTTGCATTACTTGCAAGTTGTGCCCAATTGTTTACAGTCACATTAGTTGCCCTTGTGTTTCCTTCTCCGTCATCTGCTTCTATGGCTGCATCAGACGGATCCATGTCTGAGCCTGCATCCGCAGGCTCGGCTGAAATGGAATCGTCCGCAGGCAAGTCCGCATCGACAACTTCGTCTGTGAGGACAACATCATCGATGGCATCATCCACAGCATCTGCTGAGATGTCCTCTGCAGCACTTGCAGCACCCATAAAACAACAAAGAAGAATTAAAAATATTGTCAAAATTTTAATATTCCTTGCTTTCATCATTTTTATACACCTATAAAAATTTTAATCATTACCAAAAGAAAATTTAATTTCCTTTATAAAAGAAAGAAATTAAATCAATGCCAAATAAATCACTTATCCTTTTTTAAATAAGAAATTTATTTATTATTCCAATCTGAAAAAGGTGATTAGAATAAGAAATAAATCATCTTACACAAATCCTGTTTTTTAAAAGCCAGTCCGGAAAATAAAAAATAATAGGGAATGGTTGTTTTCCCTATTTCTTAACGGTTATTTTCACTTTTTTGCTTAATGCCTTGAAGTACTTGTTTCCTGCAAATTTCAAGGTAGCGGTGTTCTTGCCTTTCTTGATCAATTTGACCTTGAAGGTTGCGACTCCTTTCTTGTTGGTCTTTGCAGTGTATGTCTTCTTGCCTATCTTAAGGGTCAATTTGGTGTTCTTCATCACTTTGCCCTTGTTGTTTTTAAGTGTTGCGGTGTACTTCTTGACTTTTGCCTTTACCTTGAAGGTCTTTGCCTTAGCGGCGAGTTTGACCTTTGCCTTGTTGACGACTACCTTAGGCTTTACGGTTGAAGCACTGTAAGCGCTGTCTCCTGCAAACTTGACTGTTGCAGTGTAGGTCTTAGGAACAAGGGTAGCGACATTGAGGCTTACTTGACCGTTCTTGTTTGTTGTTAAGGTCTTGCTGATTGTGCCTACTTTTACAGTGACTTTCTTGTTAGCCAATGCCTTTCCGTTCTTGTCCTTGAGAGTGATGACAAGCTTTTTGGCAACATTGTAGGTTGCAGTGACTTTGCTTGCGGTGAGCTTGGTTGCGACCTTGACAGGAGGAACAGGAGTGCTGTTGGAGCCGTTGGTGTCATTGGAAGGCACAGGCTCGTCAGTGAAGTTGAAGAACTTGCTGTCACTTATAGGATTGTATGATTCGTTACCTTCGTAGTTTACTGCAACGGTGACTTCGCCGGCCAATCCGGTGATTGCGTATTTACCGTCATCACCAGTGACAGCAGTCTGTTCGTCTCCACCATTTACAGTGTACTTGAAAGTGGCACCAGGAATAGCGTTAGAGTCCTTGTCAGTCAAGGTGACTGTAACAGTGCCCTTTTCGCTGGAGCTGATGTCAACAACAGAGTCAACTGCAACAACCTTAAGCCTGGTAGCGTTTAAGNNGAAATCTAAAATCTCAATATTACCTGGAATGTCTACAACACCCTTAATGTTGCAGTTAGTGAATTTACACTCATACAAGTAAATTCCGTCTTGATCAATAAACTCCCCATCTTTGACAACAATAGAATCAGCAACGATATTGTCAAAAGTACAATTATTCAAAACAACTTTACCATATTTATAAAGGGTGAAAACGGAAGATGTGGTATCGATATTTTTAAATTCACAATTATCAAATGTCAAGTTATGAGTTACACCAAATGGTGTCTCATCAAGATGAGGTATACTAGCAACACCTTTTGCAATATTTATATTTGAATTGACAAAACTACAGTTAATAAAGTCAGAACTCATTGTTAAATCAAGATTATTGAAAGTTAAGTTAATAAAAGTTAATTTATTACCTACAACTTTTGTTGTTTTTAATACAGTGTTAAATGAAGTAAATAATACATTTTCACCTTGACCTATAAAAGTTATATTTACTCCATAATTTTTACATTTCCAAAACTCATATGTCCCATCTGCTAGGTAAATAATTCCATTAATCTGATTGCTGATTAATTGATCATATGCATTTTCTAATTCATCAGTTGTTGTTACATAAATTTCACTTGCTAAACCATCACCAAGGAGGTTTTTAGTGGATTTTATATTAATTTGAGAGTCAAATAAATCTTCAGATAAAATTGGATTATTTGAAGTTACAGGACTGTTAAATGTATTATTGGTTCCTAAATTAGTTTGGTAACAGTTTGTGAATGTATTAAATGAAAATGTGTAATTTCCAGTGAGTTTTACAGTGTCAGAAGTAGTTAAAGTATGATTGATGAATGTGTTGTTGCAAACAATCACTTTAGGTATTCCTTCTGTAATGTTTCCTTCTGGGCTGATGTAGCCTTGACTGTAAGCAGCTATTGCTTGGCCTATTTTAGCCACATTATGTATAAAAGTAGAATGATGAACATTTAATATTCCATTGTTCATAGCAGATATCGCACCACCAGTTCCAGTTGATGGAGTTTCATTGGTATTTCCACATAAGTTCGCGTTTTCTTCAAAAGTACAGTTCCAAATGGTTATATTGTAAGCAGATCCCCAATTGGAACATCCTATTGCTCCACCACCAGCACTAGTACGACATTTATTTGCATAAAAAATGGAATTGTAGACCACTAATTTGCTATAAGTGTATAATGCTCCACCGTTCCAACCTGCAATGTTTTCTGTAAAGTTAGTGTTGTTAATGTAAGTTTGAGCATTAGTGTGAGTGTGGATTGCTCCTGCCCACCATCCTGCAGAGTTATTAATAAACTCAGAATTGTTGACATATAAAATTCCACAGTTATTTATTCCTCCTGGTTCTACGTTAGCAGAGTTGTTAATGAATTTACAATTATCAACATTCATTACAACATCAGTTACACTTCCAGAATTATAATTACTTACAACCCCATATCCAGCAGAACAATTGGTTATATTACAATCAATAATATCCATAGTACCATAAGTGTTATAAATTACAGAATTATGTCCAGTAGCTGCTGCAATTTTATAAAAACTACAATTTTCAAGAATGGTGGTTCCTGCCAATTCAAGAAGATTTTCAACATTCATGTTTCTAAATTTTACATTTCTGAAAGTAATTGTTAAATCTGGATCCTCATTTAAAAAAGGAACTCCAGTGTAAGTACCTGCAGTAATATAACTACTCTCTGTACCAATAATAGTAGCACTATTCCTAAATTCAATTTGACTATCTGCATTATAAATAGTACCATTTAAAGTTATTGTCATGTCAGTAGTGTTTTTACACCTATCCTTTAGTTCTGTCCAATTATAAGCAGTTGTTGGAGTTCCTCTGGTTTGTTCAACGTCCTTATTTTCTTTTTCAATTGTTGCCTCATTTATGTCTTCTGTTGTTGTATCTTCACAAACAATAGGATCCGCTATTACGCTATTGTCTATGTCCTCGGAGACTGCATCTACAGTGACAGCATCGTCAACAGAAGCATCGACTGCATCCATTGAGACATCATCCGCTGCGCTTGCAGCACCCATGAAACAACAAAGAAGAACTAAAAATAGAGTCACAAATTTAAGATTCATTTTTATTTCCTCCAAAGTTTATTTCTTTAAAATCTCCTTTTTTTTAGTTTTTAAAGGAGAGAAAATATTCACTATTCAATTTTAAGATTTTTTGTAAGGCATAAAATCATTATGTGTTTCTATGTAAAACACATAAAAAATATTGTCCAAATCCTTAAAACCCTAATAAAAATTGATTAAAAATTTAAGTTTAATAAAATTTATTAAAAAATATTTGATAAATTATAATTTATTTATCAAATATGAGTTATAAAATTTAAAATAAAATTTATATTAATATATATAAATAAGGCAATATTTAAATGTTTTCAAATAGTTCTTCACATTAAAAACATTGCCTAAAAACCAGCTTATTATTAATAAAAATCTTATTTTCTTTTTTTTTTCGTTTTGTAAATTATAAAAATAGTGGTACGTTAATCTAATGATTAATGTATCTTAATAATAGAAATTACTTGATTTATTGTCTTTAAAAAATTAATTTTTTCTGATCTTCATAATACAAAAATAGTTTCAAATTGTTCGAACAGGTTTATGTGTTTTACATAGAAACATATAAAATCCACCACATAAAACATGAAAATTCAACAGAAATTGCAATCGAAATTAAATGAAACATATAAAATCCTATGTCTTATTCCACCCTATATTCCATGCCATCCAAAGTGAAATTGATCACAATATTGATCTCCTGCCTTTCAATGATGACAAGCCTTTCTTCTTTTCTTACAGCATTCTCCACTATCCATTCATCAGAAATCATCACATTATGCATTGCCGAAATGTAAATCTCCTTTAACTTCTTTGGATTGGTCTTGATATAAGCTTCATGGACCTTGGTCTTTGCCCTTCCCTGCAATGCATCAATGTATTCATTGCTCAAACCAATATTGCTTGCATGGTACTTCCTTAGGCTGTGTGACCTGAAGCACCTGTACCTTCCTACAAAGCCCAATCCCAACTTATCATTGACTTTCTTGAAATTATAGACCAATGAACTATGTGTGAAGTCAAACAGCTTGTCCTCCAAAGTCAAGTTTTCTCTTGAAAGCAAATACTTGACAATATAATGGCTGGCTTCCGGGGAACAGAAAGCATGGTAGAACTTATTGGTCTTGACTCTTTTTAGATAGAATGTGGGAACAATGTCTCTTCGACCCACTAAAAGTCGCAAAATCTCTTCAATGGATTCGCCATTATGATAATCGCGAGTTGCCTTAATAAAATCTCCAATAGTTAAAGATAGAGTTTCCGCCTTGGCGCATCCACTGCTTGAAATGAAAAGGATCACTGCCTTGAAATCAAGGCTGGAAATATCACAAGCTCTCAAAATATCATTTTTAGTAGGCAAGTCACCATATGATGAAAGATATTCCTCATCCAGACTAATGTCATTCAAATAGGACAATTCAACTTCAAAATGCCTATAGAAAGTCTTGATTCTTGAAAAATAGGTCCGGACAGTCCCAATAGACAAATCAGAATCTAATAGAAAAGCTCTGAAATCCAACAATCTCCTCTTGATACACCTATTCTTAAGCGGAATAAGACTTTCATCCTCTTTAATAGCCTCACCAATCAAATCATCCATAGCCATCTTATGAAAGGATTCATACTTCAGGATAGCCGACCTATAGGATTTGATAGTGCTATCCTTAATGTTGCGATTCGTGCAAAAACCTAAAAACAAATAATCACTTATCATAAATAAAAGTAAAATAAGAAATAAAATAAAAAAATAATCTTGTACAAGTTAAAAAAATAAAAATTAAGAGTTAGAAATAAAATAAAAAATAAGTTAGAAATGAAAGTTTTTAAATTATGAATAGGATGATAATGGAATACTCAATGAATTATAATAGATTTAAAGAATCTCCTCCTCTGCAATCCTTAATAAATCAAAAAACTTCAGATTGATTAAATTAATAATTTTAATTAACTTAATTCTATCAATTTAAATCCAAAGAATGATGTTCATTTAAACATGATTCGTATTAAAATCATATCCTAATTTTTTTACATCATTTAAAATTTCATTTAACAGAATATCATAATCTTTAGGTTGGCATTTCAATGAAAATTTTATTAAATATATGAATTCTTGTCTCTGACCCTCTCTCTCATCAAAATCATAGAATGTTTCTAAAATATGGCCACAACCCCATTGCCTTTTTTTATTAATCATAGATTTTAAATGGATTGAAGAGTCAGAATCAACAGCAACATCATTAAAATCTATACATATTTTCGGCAACTCAATTGAATACTCATAACCTAATTCATCAATTTCTTTGAATATGTCTGATATTAACTTATTCAGATCATTTTCCGAATTATAATGTAATTTAAAGACGATATTTTTATTAGGGGAAGGAGTATCTGTTAAATTTTCAATACCTGAAGTTCCTCCAGACAAAATAAGTATTTCCCCATAACCACTTGATCTTTCTTTTTCTATTATGTTTTTTGCTTTATTAAAAGATTCCTCATCAATTCCGTTTGTTTTCTCAAATTTAAGTTTTCTTATTATATTAAATATTTTATCACCATTATAAATTTAAATCTTAACAAACCTAGAATAAGACTTAACATCATAAATTAAATTTTTTTCAGCTAAAATTAAATCTTCCGGTTTACTATGAGAAATTTCATCAATAACTTTAACCATAAGATTCAACATTTCTTCATTTGAAATATTACTAGAATAATATAATCTAAAACGATTAACAAAATACCCTGAACTACAATTTCTATTAAAATTTTTTATACAATCACTATATTCAAAAAATGTAATAATTTTTTCTTTTGCAATATTATTAATCTCTAAGTCTTCATATGAGTTTAATAATTCAACATATTCCAAAGATTCCTCATTTAGGCCACCTAATCTATTTAAAAATGAATATTGAAATTCACTTCTTAATTTAACAGGAATATATTTTAATAAATCTAAATTAGAGATTAAATTCACATATTGTAACATTAAAAATCCTCTAGGATTAAAATACAATTCTTCTGTTTGAATACTGCATAATTCATTATATATTAAAATTGTTAGTTGCAATTCATTCATCAAATCATAAAGTGCATCTTCTGCATCATGAAAACGCAACTGTATAAAAAGAGAATTTTCATTCTGCTTAATTAATTCACTATTCTGCTTTAATGATTTTTCATTTAATTTAATCAATTTTTCATTTTGTCGTAACGATTTAGTATTTTGATTAATACTTTTTGTAGTTAATGATAATGATTTTTTAGTATAGGAATTACTGTATGCAATACCCAAAACAGAAACACAACCGACAAACAGACTTGCATATACACTATTTATCATGGGGTCTGGATTGAACATTATATTAAACACTATAATGCCAATTAATATTATAATAACCACAAATAGAACAATGATAAAAACTCCTAAAATATTAAAATCTTTTTTAAAAATATCCTTTAACATTTTAAACTCCACTATTTTTATTAATTATTAAATCATCCAATTAATCTTTAAATTTTCCAAAATGAATTTTTAAATGGAAGTGTAATAGTTATAAACCCTATATTATTTCAAACAAAAACAATTTATCTCAAGCATCCTATTGGAATGACTTTTACACCATCAGCTCTGGTATATGCCATTTCACCGCCAGTGATTACAGCCAAGAAGCTTGGCTCCTCCAAGTCAATCTTCTTGTCCTCCACACTCTTCCTAATCAGTTCCTTCAGCTTAAGCAGGTTTTCCGCTCCCTTGTCAATTTCCTTGTGACCTAACTTGAACTCTATCAATGCATACCTCCCATCGCTAAGGTATATGATGCAGTCCGCTTCAAGGCCGCTGTCATCACTGTAATAAAGCACCTCTCCGTTGACTGAACTTGAATAGACCAACAAATCACGTATGCATAGGTTCTCAAATATGAATCCAAATGTCTCAAAGTCTTTCAACAGTTTTTCAGGTGTAAGGTTAAGGCTTGCCACTGCTATTGAGGGGTCGATGAATTCCTTCTTGTGTGACTTCCGGATGGTGTTTGCAGAGCGGATGTTAGGTGACCATGCCGGAATGTTTTGAATCACATATAGCCTTTCAAGGGCATTGATGTATGAATCATATGTTGGAGGCGAAATGTCTCCGTATTCTGTTTTTATGTCTTTCATCAGTGTCTTTTTGCTTGCCAATGTTGATATGTTTCGGGCATAGGATTTCAGGATTGCCTTCACTCTTTGAGGGTTTCGCTTGACACCGTCAACTTCTGAAGCGTCACTGTTGCATATTATGTCTATGTAATCGGATACGATTGCCAGCTGTTGTTTTTTGGTTTTCTTGTTTAATGATTCAGGCCATCCTCCTCTGCAGGCAGCGAATATCAAATCAGTTATGGTCAAGTTTGAGCTTATGCCGTCAATGTTTAAGTCCTCATTGTCAAATAAGTCGATTAAGGATATTGCCCCTGTGGATTCTCCGCTTTCATATAAACTCATGGGTCGCATTACAATTCTTTTTATTCTGCCTGCTCCATTGTGTGTGATCTTGCTTCCGTCCACAGTTGTTGATCCAGTCAGGACATACAGTCCGTCTTCATCTGATTCATCCACCAGATATCTTACAGCATTCCATAGCTCTGGAGCCATTTGCCATTCGTCAATGAGCATTGGCTTTTCGCCTTTCAGGAGTTCTATTGGATTTGTGTCTGCAAGCTTCAGGTAAGACTTTCCATGAACAGGGTGTTGAAGTTCCTTTAGACTTTTGCATTGTCGCTTGGCTGTTGTGGTCTTGCCGCACCACTTTGGACCGGTTATCAGCACGGCACCCATATATTCTAGAGATTCCTTAAGTTCCTGATCAGTATATCTTGGTAAATATTTTTTCATGACAATCACTTATTTTATACTTTTCACCCAATTTATTTTATATTTTTCATCATATAAATTTTATGTTTTTCACCTATTTTATTTTATACTTTTCATCACATTTATTTTATACTTTTCACCCAATTTATTTTATATTTTTCATCAATTCAATTAGGGAGAACAAAATCGCATCACTGCTTTCGGGAGTGTTGCAGACCTTGCATGGAACATTGAGCCTCCTTGTCTTGTGAGGAAACAGCTCCCAAAATCCAATCATTCCCTCAGGGCTTGAATCCAGGAAATCATCAACTTCACTGCAGCCATGATATTCCTCCGTTGCCGTCATGAAATCCTTTACTGTCAAGGATGCAATGTCCTGCACCCTCAAGCCTGTGACTGCTGCAAAATTAATCAATGCCTTATAATGGACTGTTGAGATGTCAAGCACATATTTGATGTCTGATTTGGTCAATACATACCAATCCTTTGGTCTGGAGTTGAAATTTGGAGTCTTTGGCAGTATTATCCCCAATGTATTCAATATCGCCCTCAAGGACCTGACATATGACTCTATGCTTGTATTGCTGCAACCCTGATTTCTTAGAAATTCAATGAACTCATAATGCAATGTGTTGATTCGGATTGGTTTGGATTGAATCTGATGATCATGTTGTTTTCAATCCTGTCATTCTGCAGGGTTCTCAGTTCCTGAACTGTCTTATAGAACGGCTCATCGGTGAACTTTATGAAATTAACTAAAGTCATTGTATAGGCGTTTAGACTTTCCTGTGATAATGTAGGTTTCTGAAGCATGAAATTTTGAAACTCAGGGTCAAAATTCAACTTTTCTCTGATAGATTTCATAGTATTATTATGCCTCCTTATAAAAATTACTTCTATATAAGAGCATTTGAAAAGAAATGTTCTCAAGCAATTTTGTTTGTAAATAACGAAACCAATTACGTTATACATAGTTAGGAACATATATAATACTTTATTTTCCCAAATCAATATAATGAAAAAATTTGATTATAATAATAATTTATAATTACAATTAAATAATATTTTTTATAAATATAATATAGTTATAAACTTAATAACATCTTTAAATTATTTAAGATTATCTTTAAAAATTGAAAGAGGAATCAATTTGTCTAAAAAGAATAAAAGTCGAAAAGTAAAGCAGTTGAATAACGGGATGCTTGTAAAAGAATCCAATGCTTTATATGTCAATAATCCTGATTTCTATTTAACCTTCAGCGATTTGAAAGTCAGCGACGGAATAGACATTATTGAAAACATAATGGTCTTATCCGACAACTACATCAAATCCAATAGAAAATATGATACTCCAATGTTAACCGATGAAGAGCTGATGGAGATTACAGAAGAGTACAAGGATAACAAAAAAATTGAAGGCGGGTATATCAGCGAGGATTTCGGTGATTTGAAATTTATTGAAAATTCCTACGATGACATAACAATAATCAGCATCATATCCAATGATTTATACCTGCAGGACTTTGCAAATGGATTGAAGGTTATAAACAGCAAAAAAGGATTTGCTGATGCCCGATTCAACCTTGGACAAATTATTCTAATAGACAAGGCGCTAAGTCCTAAACTGCTGATTCAGATTTATAAAATAGCTACAAAGCAAAAAGCGAAGTTCTTCGAGTCACTTCATTTTCCATTGCACATAAACAATATCATAAACATCGATGACTTTTTAGTCGTTGCAAGCAATCTTCCAGAAGACAGTCTTAATGAGGATTATGTCATGGAGGTAGGTCTTGATATTACAAATATGGAATATGATGATGAAAAAATTGATCTTGATGAATTTTATATGAGAATCGAAGATGCAGTAGAAATAGCTTGCGAGGATGCCATGGAAAAAGCAGATTTGAAAGCGGGAATTCTCGATTACTTTGTATCCGAAGGAATCCAAATTGGAGACTTGATAGAAGCATGCACAGACATCATTGATGAAAATCAAGTAAATGACTCCCTAAAGGAAGACTTGGAAAAAGAAATCCTTGAAAACGTATCTGATAAGAACATCGCATTTCTACTGATGTCAGCTATTGAAATAAGAGATGATTTGAATAAGAATCGGATTCGAGAGCTGAAATCCAAATCAAAGGATATTTACACTGACAATGCATTTGGAGCCGCTATTGCAAACAGCATATCTGGAACCAAAGCCATTTTAAGATATGGCGAATTCATTGACAAGAAACCAGGCATTATTTATGGTTTAGGTCCGGTTTTGGATTGTGCATTTGCAGGACTCCTCGCAGGATGTCTGACAAAAATATTAGATAAATAATTATAAAAAATTAAATTTTATTTTGAATTTAAAATATTAAAATAAAAAAATTATAACATCATATTGTTAAATTTAAACATTGAACATCATATTTAAAAATTAAAAAATAATCAGAAGTGAGCATGATGAAAGAGCAAAACAACGATGATTACTTTGAAAAAGAAAAACCTTCAGTATTGCGTTCTATTTTAGGTTTATTAACATTTACAACAATCATCCCCCTTAATATCTACACCACCATAGATGAAATGGCTAAAATGACTTGGGTCTGGCCACTTATCAATGGATTGGTGGGAGTGCTTGGATTCATTATCTGCTACCTCTTATATGGAGTAGTGCATTTCGACTCACTTCTCGTTGCAACCATTGCCTATGCATTTTTCATTTGGATTAATGGATTCAATCATTTAGATGGTTTGATAGACTTTGGTGATGGAATCATGGTTCATGGCGATGCAGATAAGAAACTGGCAATCATGAAGGATCCAATTGCAAGCGTTGGAGGAATTGCTTCAATGTTTATTGTCGGAGTGATGACAATAGCCTGCTACAACTCAATAATCACTCTGGATTACCTGTTGCTGATCATAATCGCTGAAATGTGTGCCAAAGTTGGACTTATCACATGCTGCGTATTTTCAAAACCAGCTGAAGAAGGAATCGGCAAATTCTTCATTGAATACATGACAATAAACAAATTCTTTGCAGGTGCTGGAATAGCCCTCATACTTGCTGCTTTGATTTCATATCCGATTAATGCTCAAATTGGAGTTTGGGGTGTAATCGGAGCAATGTTTGGAGGAACACTGACAGCTGGAATGGCTCAGAAGCACTTGGGATTCTCCAATGGAGATGTTCTTGGAACCAGCAATGAAATAGGCAGATTATTCTCATTGCTTTTCATGATATTTGCAATTACAACCTTGATTTAAACATTTAAATAGAGAAAGAACTTTAGAATTGAATTAAATTAAGAATATTAAAGATATTTGTCTTTAAAATCCAACTATTGAATTACAAATATAATTTTAAAAAAATAAACTTTTGGATAATATTTAAAAAAATAGAACTTATTGAATTAAAATCATTGAAATGAAGGACGATTACATGGATATTAATGTTTTAAGATTAGACCACAGAATTGGAAGAGATACCCGTATCACAACTCATGTTTGCTTAACTGCAAGGGCCTTTGGAGCCAGCAAGGTATGGCTGGCTGGAGAAGAGGACCAGAAGATAATTAACAATGTCAGAGACACCGTCAAAAGATGGGGCGGAAACTTTGAAATTGAATATGAAAAAAATTATATGGAGCTTATTTTAAAATGGAGAGAAAATGGAGGACAGATAGTTCATTTGACCATGTACGGCTCCCAAGCTCATGAAGTTGCTCCTAAGGTAAGGGATTGTGGCAAAGATGTGTTAATAGTTGTGGGTGGTTCAAAAGTGCCTACAAAGGTTTATAAAAATGCTGATTGGAATGTATCCGTTACAACCCAGCCTCACTCAGAAGTAGCTGCACTAGCTATTTTCGAACATTTATTGATGGAAGGAAAGGAATTCGATTTGGAATTTGAAAATCCTGTATTTGAAATTATTCCAACCGCTCATGGAAAAAATGTGAATATTCACAATGAAAATAAAGAGCCAAGAGAATAAAAATAAAAACAAAAAACTAAACTAAAATTAAAAAAAATTAAAATCTAAAAAAAACCACCAAAAGAAATCCAAAAACAGATAAAAGAATTAAAAAATTAAAAAAGATTAAAATCTAAAAAACTCAGTATAATTTCATACATCACGAAAACTTTATTTTGATACAAAATCATCCAAACGTTTCAAGGCCTTCATCTTATCATAATTATCTAGTTTTGATTGATAAACCGCATCTTTGACAGTTGCTATCGAATGGTCATATACTTCCCTGTCCACAGGATATGGAAAACCGTCTTTTCCACCATGAGTAAATGAATATTTTACAGGATCCTTCCAACTTGCAGGCTCGCCGAATACCAAATCTGAAATCAGTGCAAGAGCCCTAATTTTTTTAGGACCTATTCCTTGAAGGAGAATCAAATCTTCATATTTTTCAGGCTGTATCTCCCATGCATTCTTTAAAACTTCAAATTCCTTATCAGATAAATCCATATCTAAAACCTGATGATGAGCAGGAAGATTTAGTGTATTCGCATCATTTATGCTAAAATCAGATAATAATAATTGCTGAGGATCTTTTCTTCTAAAGTAGCTCCTTAAATGGTCAGGATTGTCGTTAATTAAATCAACACTTATTTTTTGAGCTTCTACACTATCTTTAGAAGCCATATTCAATGATTCCTGTTCTTTTTTATCACATGATATTCCAGAATGAGGGTCTTCTATAAAGCTGCTTACTTCTTCGCCCATCCAGTGATATCGTCTGGCATACTTGGTAGCAGTATTCATTCCTTGCTGAACAACTGCCCAATCTCCCTTTTCGCTTACAAAGAAGTCATGAACATACAAAGTGTAGCCATCCTGTATGCAGGAATTATCCACCTTTGCAGATAATCTGCTTGAATTAATCATGTCTTCAACAGAATCAGTCCTTAAATTGAAGATGTCCCCAGCTCTTTCTATTCCCTGGGGAGTCTTTCGGGATGCACTTCCTTTTCCACCGGATAAGTAAAGTCCATGCTTTTCAGGATCGATTGATGCTTTCAATGCTCCAAGTGTCGTGGTTGTTGTTCCTGAAGAGTGCCAGTCAAATCCTAAAACACAAGAAAAAGCCTGAAACCAATAAGGATCTGATATGCGGTTTAAAAATTCATTAGGTCCATATTCATCTACAACAACATCAGTAATAGCTCCTGCTAATTCAGTCATGCGATTAAATAGCCATCTAGGCGCATGACCTCCATGTAACGGCAGATTGCTAACTCCTTTTCGCTGCATTCAAATCTCCCCTAATAAAAAAACTAAAAATATTTTAAAATTTGAAAAATCCAAAATAATGATTTTTGATTAATAATATTTTGTAAACAAAGATATAAATAGTTAAAAAGAGCATTTGAAAAGTAATAATTGAGAAAATTGATTTAAAAAACATATCATTGAAAAACAATAATCAAAATTAATAATAAATTGATTTAAAGCTATGAAGCTCAGTCATAAATGGACTTTCCATGAGCAATAGCCACTATTCCAGGAATATCTTCAACTTCCAGCTCATAAAAGGCTTCCATGCCCTCTTTTTCATATGCAACACATTTCCGACTTTTGATAGAACTTGTTAAAAGCGCAGCAACAGGGGGAGTGATTATGAAAATTGAATTATATTTATCCAGACTTTTTTTAGTGTCTTCAGATAGAGATCCCTTGCCTATATGAAACTTTACCCCTGCTTGAGAGAGGACTGGTATTGAAGACTCGATTTCCGCCTTATTGCTAGTGGTTGGTGCAATTCCCGCCACACTTACTGCAGTATGCATTATTGCCATTCCCTCGAAGTCGAATGGATACTTATCAGCATCCCCATTTTCAATAGAGTCGACTAATTTAGGCAGAACAGCATCTCTGCCGCAATACATTGCACCAGACAAGGATATCTTATCCCCTATTTTTAATGAATTGATTAGCTCATCACTAATTGGAGTATGGACTCTTATCACATTTTCACTTTTCATATAAATAGATATTTTTTAAAGATTTATAAAATTTACTTAAAAAAAGAAAGATTTGGAAAATTTCATATAAACACCCTCTTGAAAAATATATAAAAACACAAAAATTCAAAATCTTAAAAACAGCAAGTAAATTTTTCATCAAAAAATAATGTCACAATAATTAAAATAACGACTAATTAAATAATAAAGAATATAAAAACTATCAAAATTATCACGCATTACTTTAATATAAATAAAGAAATTATGAAAAAATAAGAATTGAAAAATGCTAATCTACATCACATGGATAAAAATTAATAATTTAATAAAAGAATAAGATTAAATAGAATATGAAAATAAAAAAATTAAGAAAAATTTAAAATTTCAATTAGAAACAATTAATTGAAAACTTAAAATTTCTTAGTTGTACTCTGTTGAACCTTTTACAGTTCTGGAATCCAATCCTTCAGCTTTACAATAAGGACATTGCAAATCCTCGCCAGTGGTTACTCTGCCGTGAGTTGTACAGTATCTTGTAATGGATCCATGCTCATTGTAAGTAGTTGAATCAGATTCGGAAGCTGTGTTGATTGCCAGCTTGGCGAGCCTTTTAAATTCATTAATCTCAGAACCGGTTAATAATCCATCTTTATTTGCATCCGCTTCATCGAATGCATTGGAAATAACATTGCTAGCAGTATTCGGATACATGGACTGGGCTTGAGAATAAGTTACGGCATCTGAACTGGAAGAAGAACTGCCTGAATTAGAAGAAGAACTACCTGAATCGGAAGACTCCTCCACAGCATCATCAGAGTCTGAGTTATTTACAACTATCACATCACTGCCGGAATCGTTTCCACTTAAGAAGACAAATGTTCCCGCTATAATGGCTACAATGATAACTGCGGCAACAGCAATTATGATTACATTATTAGAAGAGCCCTTGGAATTCTGGCTATTCATAGCATTTCTATTAACCTCATTAACCACATTAGTTATTGAAGAACCGCATTTAGGACAGAATTTTGAATTTTCCTTTACTTCAGCTCCGCAATTAGGACAATATTTCAAATCGTCACCTCCACTTTACATTAAAATCTTTAAAACTAGATAATTATTTGTATTATATGTAATATAAAATATTCGAATATGTAAAATTAATAATATTAAAGAAAAAATTAAAAAAATTATAATCTGAGAAAAAAGATTAAAAATCTAAAAAAATGATTAAAAAAAATGATAATCCCTGAAAAATGATTAAAAATCTGAAAAAATGATTAAAAAATAGATAAATAAGGAAAAAATAAAAAATGTATCTAAAAAAAATTAAAAAATTCACACAGACTCGGAAATCTCCTTTAAGTCCTTAAGCAATTCAATCAAATGATGCCTTTTAATATGATTCATTAAAATTATACGAATAGCCTTAGGACAATGGGAACAGGAAACTTTCCAGTCCTTTTCCTCAAGCAAAGAGGCAAGCTCCTCAGTCTTAATCTGCGGATGATTGAAGGCGACAATATTCAACTTAGGCTCGACAACCAATTCATAACCTAAGTTTTCCAGTTCACGAGCCAGGAAGAAAGCATTATCCAAAGCCTCCTTTGCATTATTTCTATATCCCTCCCTGCCTAAATGCTTCATGACGGCATATGTTGCAGCAGCTGTTGCACCGAGCCTTGTGCCCACAATAGTTGACTGCTGTTTAACAGTCAGATAAGGTGAATCGACATTCATGGCTTTTAAATAGATCTCATCCTTGAATAGTATTCCACCAGCGGGAATCGGCGCAAGACCCATTTTATGAGGATCCACTGTAATAGAGCGAACACCCTTTAGAGAAAAGTCAAAGTCTGGAAAATCATATCCTTCTTCCTTTAGGAAGGGAATTGAAAAACCACCGAATGCGGCATCTACATGAAGGTGAATATCATTTTCCAATGCAATATCTGAAAGCTCATCAATAGGATCAATCATTCCAAGCTCTGTTGTTCCGGCAATTCCCACAATAGCTATAGTATTATCGCTAATTAAATCAGACACAGAACGGGAATCAACGGTATAATCCTCATTTAAGTCCGCATTAACAAGTTTCAAATTAAGCATGTCGCTAGCCTTGTTAAATGAAAAATGAGCAGATTTAGGAACTATGATTTCTCCATTCTCGATTCCGTATTTGTCACGGGCGATATTCCTTGCAGCTCTCATTGCCATGAGATTCGCTTCTGTCCCTCCAGTTACAATATGTCCAGCAGGATTTTCGATAGATAAAAAAGAGCCTATCATCTTTAAAACTTCATCCTCAATTAACTTGGTTCCTTTAAAAAGTCCAGGATCCCCAAGATTTGAATCTGAAAACTTATAAAAAGCCTCTTTTGCAATTGGATGTGCCTCAGTGCACATGGAACCTAATATCCGACCATCGGAGTAGCAACAGTCCATTGCCTGATATTCATCCAACTCCTTGAATATTTCATCTTTAGATACTGGTTTTTCATTCATAAGGATACCACTAATCATAAATTAGAATAAAAAATTAGTTTAATCAATGATTTTAAAAATAACAAAAATAGCTAGAATAAAATAATTGATTAAAATAATTTAAAAATAATTAAAAAAAATAAAAAATTTAAAGTAAAAACTTTAAATTTGATTTAGATAATTCCCATTATTCAATAAAAATCTAATAGAAACTTAAAAGATTTTTTTGCATTAAACGGAAATTATTCCATTTGTTTTCTTGCTGCATTGAGAATAATCTTTTTCTCAGCTCTTGCAACAGTTTTTCTAACCTCTTCAACTGCATCTGCATTGGATGAAACACTGGTGATTCCATATCCAACGAGTTTTTCTACAATGTGAGGTACGCTTCCTGCTTGACCACAGATACTGCATGTAACACCTGCTTCAACACATTTCTTAATTGTGTGTTCAATTAATTTCATTACAGCAGGGTGTTCTTCTGTGTAGTGTTTTGCAACGAATTCGTTGTTTCTGTCAACTGCAAGAGTGTACTGGGTTAAATCATTTGTTCCAAGGCTGACAAAGTCGATTCCTTCAGCAATATAATCTTCAATCATTATAGCTGCAGCAGGGATTTCCACCATCATACCAAAGTCAACATCGATATGTGGCCTGAGTCCAACATCAGCACAGATTTCTTTGGCTTTCTTGAGCTCGGATACATGTTGTGACAATGGGATCATGATTCCTATATTTGTGTATCCTTTCTCATGAAGCTTTTTAATGGCTTTAAACTCAGCCCTTAAGATTTCAGGCTCGTCAAGCTCTCTTCTGATTCCTCTCCATCCGAGCATTGGGTTGTGTTCCCTAGGCTCGTTTTCTCCACCTTCAAGAGTGATGAATTCATCAGTAGGAGCATCCATGGTTCTGTACCATACAGGTTTTGGATAGAACTCGTCAGCTACTTTCATGATTCCTTCAACCAAGTTGTTGATTAAAACATCTTCATCTCCATCTTCGATGAATTTTCTTGGGTGAACACCGAAAGCAAGCATCATGTGCTCGGTTCTGAGCAGTCCTACACCGTCAGCACCAGTAGCTGCTGCCCTTGGAGCTGCTTCAGGCATGCTCACATTAGCTTTGACTTCAGTTACTGTGATTAAAGGAGCTGCACTTACTTGTGGAGCTGCGGTTTCAGGAGCGCTGGATACTGCATCTTTTAAGATTCCCTTATATACCAGACCTTTCTTACCGTCTGCTGTGACTTCTGAATTTTCTTCCAAAGTGGAAGTTGCATCTCCAGTACCAACAACACAAGGAATACCTAATTCTCTTGAAATAATAGCTGCGTGGCAGGTTACTCCTCCTTCATCGGTTACAATACCATTAGCTCTTTTCATGGCAGGAACCATATCCGGAGTGGTCATGGTTGTAACCATTACATCTCCTTCCTGGACTTTGTCAAGCTCGTCAAGGTCTTTGATTACTTTTACAGTACCTGATGCAAGACCTGGACTAGCACCTAAACCTCTGATAATGACTTCAAGCTCCACATCATCATCGCCGGATGCTGCTTCACCTGCATTTTCATCCAAAGTAGTGATAGGTCTAGATTGGAGCAAGAACAAGTTACCTGCATGGAAAGCCCATTCGGTATCTTGAGGTTTGCCGTAATGTGCTTGAACTCTCTTACCCATTTCAGTAAGCTCAATGAGCTCTTCATCAGAGAGCACCCTCTCATTTCTCATGTCTTCAGGAACGTCCTTTTGAACGGAAGTACCGTTTTCATCATTGACAAACCATGTTTTCTTATCGCTTATAGTAACATTAAGAATCTTATTGGTGTCTTTGTCTACTGCATAATTGTCAGGAGTTACAGTACCGCTTACAACAGATTCACCAAGACCCCAGGAACCTTCAATTAAAGCAATATTCTCACCAGTGGATGGATTTACTGTAAACATTACTCCTGCCTTGTCAGAATCAACCATCTGCTGTACAACAACAGCAATCAATACCTTGGAGTGCTCGAAATTGTTTTCTTCACGGTAAAAGATAGCTCTTGCTTCGAATAATGAAGCCCATACCTTCTGCACATATTTGAGAACTTCCCGGTCTCCCTTTACATGCAAGTAGGTATCCTGTTGACCTGCAAATGATGCTTCAGGCAAATCTTCAGCAGTTGCAGATGATCTTACAGCCACATCAGCCTCATCTTCTCCAACTTTCATGGACAATTGGTTGTAAGCTTCTAAAATCATGGTTGAAATGTCATCCGGCATAGGAGTAGCAATAATGATCTCCTTGATTTCTTCAGCAGCTTCTTGGAGTTCTTTAGTGTTATTAATATCAATTTCGTCTATGATATCCATAACCTTATTAAAAATTCCAGTATCCTGCATGAACTTGTCATAAGTTTCTGCAGTAACTACAAATCCTGGAGGAACAGGAATATTAGCCTGGGTCAATTCACCTAAGTTAGCACCTTTTCCACCAGCAATGCCTATGTCATCTTTAGTCAAATCTTCGAATTTTATTACATACATAGTTTTTCCCTTCTAAATAAACCATTCCATAATAAATGATAATCATAATGTTTGGATATCAAATTAAAGTCCAAATAAAGATTTAATGGATACAAATCAAATACCGAATATTTGATAGGAGATATTTATAAATTTATTCTTTAGATTTATTTGATTAATTCTGCACCTTTGTCTACAACGATTCTGCAAGGTACAGGTAATTTCATTGATGCTCTTTTTAATGCGGTTTTTGCATCTTCGAAGTTTTTAGGGTTTACATCAATGCTCATTACTTTTTGATTGGTTTTTACAATAGCTTCTACGCTGATTGCCTTACCGAAAGCGTTTCTCATACCACTTTGCACACGGTCTGCTCCAGCTCCAGTAGCCATAGGATTTTCCCTGACGATGTTGTGAGGGTATACTCTTAATTTCAAGTGGTATCCGAGTCTTCCTGCAGATCTTTGCATGTATCTGTTTGAAGCTACACGAGCAGCTTCTAAAGAGTTATGTCTAATTTGAGCAGGTTTTTTAACAGCTAAAGATAATCTTACAGGGAAATCTTCAGATAAGTTTCCCATATCATATTGAACAATTCTTGAATTTGGTGTTTTTCTAATATATTCTCTTCTTGAATAAGCACGAACCATTAATAGTCCTCCATATAATAGTAATTCGGAATAAGTCACATCTCTTAATAAACAAATTATTTTTTTAAAGCAGATAATCCATAAAACCTGTGATTTATCCCTTAAATCAACTTTAAGTCAAGTTAATTTGAAATAATAGTTTCTATCGATGAAAATAATAGCCATTCAAGCATAACCCCATATTAAGACAATATAAGCTATAATTATATCCTTATTGTCATGCTTAAGCCATGTAAAAATGATAAAATCAATTAATTAATTATCATTATCAACAGTTAGATAGAATATAATTATATATTTTTTTAAACATTAATAAACTTATGTATTTAATTTAAAAAAACTAAATTTTTCATGAGAAAAAAATATTAAATAAAATTACAAAAATAATAATATAAAAAATTCTATATTGCAAAATTTAACATAAAACCGATTTTCGTGAAACTATGAAAATAAAAGCTAAAATAAACATGGAATATAAAGATTCAGAAGATGCTGAAGTTTCATTTAAAACTCTTGAAGTTGACAATGAAGGGTTTGTGGAATCCGAGATTGATGGAAGTACATTGTCATTTAATATTGAAAGTGATTCATTAGGCAGTTTTCTACTTACTGCAGATGATTTGATTGCATCAGAAATCCTTATAGAAAAGATCTTAGAAGATACAAAAGAAAACAAGGAGCTGAATTGATTCGATTAATAAAATCCGTTTATGAATAAAAAATCCTTTTTAGGATTAGAATAAATTTTCAACTTTTTTTAAAATTAAATAGCTTTTGAATTATCTATTTTTGAATAAAACTTAAAAAATTCTTTTTTGATTATGCAAATAGTACTTTTTTAAAAATTTAGTATCTTTAACTTTAAAAATTCTTTTTTGATTATGGGAATATTACTTTTTTAAAAAAAAATTAGTGTTTTTTAGAATAAAAACTTAAATTATGAACTTAAAATGCATCAAAAACATAAACTTAATAATAAGTTAAAATAAAAATAAATAATGATAATTTAAGAGCAGATAATATGAGAATATTATTTGAATCTGTAAATAAAATCCAATCAAATTAAATGAAGTGTATAATATGAATTGTTATAAACATCCTGATAAAGAATCATCCGTAAACTGCTCACTTTGTGGAGAGCCGATATGCGAAGAATGCTTAGTGGAAATTGCGGGACGTCCATACTGCAAAGACTGCGTCAACAAAATCGTCACTCAAAGCATTATGGAAAAATCAGTAGGCCAAGCTGAAGCTAATGAAGTCAAAGCTGAAAGTCCTGAAAATATCGAAGCAGCTCCTGAAGTTGATACCATTGAGCCGATTAAAGAGGAAATGGAAGCTGAAGCACCTGCAAGTGTTGCTCCTCAAAAGCAGGAAAAAGCACCTGAAAACTTTGAAACCGATTACGAATATGAAACCGAATATGTGGAGACTTATGATGAAGGCGGAGAAGAGGACAAATACTATGAAAATCCTGAACCTAGCGAGCCTATAGTCATAAACCCAAGTTCAGAAGAAATCGAGCCAGAAGTTCCAGAAGAGCCAGATTCTAATTTAGAAGCTAAATATGAAAGATATCTGGATGACCTTTATTTCGACGAACCTGCTCCTGAACCAGTAAGAGATACTAGAAGAAGAAGACCTCAGCAATACCCTGCTGATGAGCAAGCGGCACCTAGGAGAGGAAGAAGAGGTCGAAGACAAGCTCAAAGAGACATGGATTATGTTCCTCAAGGACAGGCTTACATAAATCAGGAGTATGATGACGGCTTAATTATTCCAGCACATAGCCAGCAAAGCCAGCAATACGCAAATGAAAGTTATGAAGACCTTAAAAGAAGAATCGAAAGGAATTTCGCTGAAGAAGAGGAACAACGAAAAAGAGGTCTGCTGAGAAGATCTAAAAAATCAAACGATGGATACAATGACTTAAACATTGATAATATCCAGGAAATGCACAATTTCAAAGAAGAAGAAGATGAAGGCGGACTTTCAGTTACCGAAATCATTTTAACTGTCATATTGATTGTTTTAATTATTGGCGTGATTCTATATATTGTCTACTTGTTCACTTTAAGTGGAGATTATGCTAGTTTCCAAGAAGCAGTTATGGGTCTTTTCTCTGATCCACAAACATTCTTAAATAATTTAATGAATTTCATTTAAACAATCAAATAATTTAGAATTTATTAATTACAAAAAAGATTTTATTTAATATTTTTAAACTTCATTTAATTGACGTGATTAATTAATTCTATGATTTTTTTAAAGTAAAATTTTTATTTTACTTTTTTTCTATTTTTTTATTTTTATTAAATCCCACATTGATAAACACTTTTTTTAACCAAATCAAACAGTAGGTTTAATAAAACATGCAAACACATTTTTACAAACTAAAGAGGACTAATTTTAAAAAAAGGATTTATTAGTTTAGCAGAAAATAATTCAAGAACTCATTTAAAGATTAAAATCTCACTTTATAAAGAAATTTGTTAAAAAAAAAGATTAAATATGCTTTAAAAAGGCTAAAAAAACTAAAAAAATAAAATAGCTAAAACACTGTCTAAAAAAAGTTAAAAGACTATAAAAAAGTAAAAAAATAAAATAGCTAAAACACTATCTAAAAAAAGTAAAAAGACTATAAAAAAGTAAAAAAATAAAATAGCTAAATGCTATTTAAAAAAAGTAAAAAAAAGAAGAATAAGATTATTCTTCTGCTTCTTCATCTTCAGCAGGTTCTTCTACTCTTTTTTCAAAAGCATCTACAAACTCGACCTTTTCGAATCCCATGTGATCCCAGATGTCCTTGGAAATTCTGAATCTTGCAAAGGTAACATCCATGTAGGATTGTTGGTCGAATCTAGTAATCTCATCTAATTTAATACGTAATGTGTCGCCGTCGATGCTGATTTCAGTTTTATCCAAATCAAGGTTAGGGTAGGAGTAGTGTAACTCGATCATACTTTTTACTTTGTCTTCATCACTTTCAATGTTTTCTACAACAGTTACATCATACTCTAAGTTTTTACCAGCTAATTCATGGTTGAAATCTACTTTTACTCTTCCACCGTTTACAGAAAGAATCTTACCGTTTCCAGCTTCGGAAGAAATCTGCATACCTCTTACAGGGTTGATTCCTTGTTTTTTGAATTCTTTCATAGGGATTAATTGGATTAAACTGGTGTCTCTTTGACCGAATCCGTTTTCAGGAGTGACTGAAACGTGAACTTCATCTCCTACTTCAGCGCCAACGATAGCATCTTCAATAGCTTTTAAAAGATGGTTTCCGCCTACAATGATAGGAATAGGACCATAGGTTTTGTTTTCAACCAGAATGCCTGCTTCGTTTGCAACATCTTCAAAAGTAGTGTCAAATATTTCATCAGTTTCTTTTATCTTACCAGTAAAATTTAATCTTACGAAATCTCCGTTTTCGATTGCCATAATAATTCTCCATAAAAATTATATACTTAGTAATAAATTCTTGATAAGCCAAATTATATAATCAATAGCTTAATGCCATACAAACACTTTTTGGAACTTATCAAGCAATATATAAAATTGAATGAATTTAATATTAAATTCAATAATTAATAATATTGATAAATTAAAAGTTTAATCTATTATATTACTATGATTTATTTATTATATTTCATATAATATAAATATTAGTATAAAATTCTAAAAAACAATGTGAAAAAACAAAACTAAGTGGTAAAAAAAAAAACAAAGTAAAAGTGATAAAAAAACAATGCCAAATCCTATAAAAACAGTAAAAACATCTTTTAAAAGAAGATTTTAAATAAAAAAGGATTTTAAAAGCTATTTAAATACAATATCCTTTACAAAAGGATTGTCAGTAGATAAAACCTTATCCTTAAAGTCATCCAACACCTTTTCATTTTTATAATTCAAAACCCTCACAACAGAGGAATAATTATCTATATAATCATGGATCACATCGCTCGCGACATTTGCTTCAAGGATTGAAAGGACTCTTGTTTTAAAATTAGTACTGAAACCGTGGGAAATAGCATCTTCAACATCTTCTAAAGTTTCAAATGGCTTGGCATCCCTTTTTTCAATAAAATTGCATGCTAGCTTTTCATTGAAGAAATTCAAACCTGCCAGCTCATCGAATGAAAAACTGTTGGCCCTATCTATGATAGTCTCCTCATCACGAAGATCATGCAAAGGAGCCCTGTCTGCATCGATTTCTCTTTTTAAAATTTCCAATGTTTCACCAGGAAGCATTGAAACAACAGATTCCAACTGGTTTTGACTGCAAGCCTTGCGTATCAAAGTTCCGCTCACGCCTTCAATACGAGGGACAAAAATGAATTTATCCTTAAAATCAAAACCTATCTTTGTCAAGGATTTAGAAAATGAAACAATGACATAATTATCTTCTGCAAGTTTTCCTTTAAGAACTACCTCTCCAGTATCCATATCAACGATTTTATAAGGTTTAGGTGCTATTCCATGCCCCATGGATATCCTTCTTAAGATTTCATCATAGCCTTCCTCTACTTTATATCCCCGTGGAATAAAATCAGTATTCAATGCCTGAAACATCTTGCATAAGCATAATGAATATTGTCCTGAACCCATTATGCCCATCGGAGGCCCTTCAACAACTATATCCGCTCCAACAGCAACAGCTATTTCCGCTCTGACATCACGAGGCAGAATGTAAGGCAAGCCTCGTCCGCTTCTTTCAAAAAGCCCTGGAACCACTGCTACAAATATTCCATCAGGAACCTTGGACTTTGCTGTTTTCATGCAGTGAAAGTGGCCATTGTGCAATGGAGAATACTCTGTAAAATCCGCAATCAAGGGTCTCAAATCAGATACCTGAGAAAATGATGACAATTCTGATTCAACATCATCATCATTCAACTTTTTTGAATATTCAAGATCTTTAAAAAAGGTTTTCCTATCTTCATTGAGAATGTTTCTTATAAAATCTATTGAAGGCATAATTATACTATTACTTTTCGAATTTATAAAACTAACACTTTAAATGAAAAAAATTAATTAAATCCCAAATTAAACAGCATTCAATTATTTTCATCCAGCGATTCCTCAGGATTTTCAGCAATCCATAAATGAATTGCCTCTTCCATCGCTTTGCTGTACCACTTGGTTGCGAATTTGAATTTGCGGGAAGCCAATCTTCTGAATTCATAGTCCAAGTCCTTGTCAACCAAGATAGTTACTCTTTTTTCATTATTGTTTTTCGAAGCCACATCATCACCACTGAGTAAACTATATAAAACTATTTATTAAAAAAATAGCTTAAAATGGATTTATTTAAGTTTAATTTACTATATGATTTTTATAATTAAAAAAAGTTTCTATACTATTAAATATTAAAAAAATAACAATTTTAAAGCAATTTTAGCACAAATAAATAAAAAATTACAAATTAAAAAAATAATGTCAAATAAAATCAATTTTGAGATTAGAAATCAAATAAATTTTAAATAAAAGGATGATAATTTAAAATAAAAAAAAGTAAAAAACTTATTAAAATATTTGCCGTAATCCCAATTAAATAAAAGGGCAGATTATAAATAGGTTTTACAATATTGCTATATATGTGTCTATGAACGCATATAAATATAAAAGAATAATTAAGATAGGATTTTTAAGAAGTGAACACTTCTCCATCATCCATGACTAATTTTCCACCAACAATAGTCTTAGTAGCTATTCCCTTATATTCAAAACCATCAAATGGAGAGTATTCCGCTTTTGTATAAAACTCATCAATATCAAAAACCCCTTCTTTTGATAAATCAACAACAGTCAAATCAGCATCGAACCCCTTCTTGATGAAACCTTTGCCTTTGAGATTAAATCTTTTTGCGGCATTTTCAGAAAATATCTTAGGAATCAAATCCAAAGCAATATTTCCCTTGTTGACTTCACTAAGCAATAAAGGCAGAACGGTTTCCAATGCAGGAATTCCTGATGCTGAAGAGAAAGCTCCCTTGTTTTTCTCATCCAAACTGTGAGGAGCATGATCTGTTCCGATTATTGAGTTTTCATCAATGTCTGAAATAAAAATCTTGTCTTTTGCCTGCCTTAATGGAGGGTTTGTCTTGACAATAGTACCAAACTTGTTGAATGCTGAATTGTCAAACAAGAGGTGGTGGGGTGTGAATTCAAAAGTCACAGCATTTGAAAGAGCCAGATTCATAGCTTCCCGGGTGCTTAAATGGCATATATGCAAATTGTTTCCATATTTTTTTGATAAGGAAATCGCTTGTTTTACTGAAACTATCTCTGCTTCAGCAGGCCTTGCATAGCTGTAATCAATCGGATCATCAGAGTCTTTGAGCCTGTTTGTTTCCTCTTGAACTATTTTTCTATTCTCACCATGAAGGGTCATGAGTGGATTTCCATCAATTTTAGCCACATTTTTAAAAATCTCATCAAGACTTTCATCGCTTTCAAGGTCCATGAATACCTTGAAGGACATTGGATTTAATGAGGCTATCTTCTCCATCTCCGAAAGAGTGTTATGGCCTGCATGAAGGCCGAAATTAATGCAGGACTTCTTTTTCGCAATTTCCATCTTTTCTTTAAATGACTTGTAGGTATTGGTTGCAGGCTTGGTATTCGGCATGTCCATTACAAAGGTAAATCCTCCATGAGCTGCTGCCATTGAACCTGATTTGAAATCTTCCTTGTATGTTAATCCAGGATCCCGGAAGTGTACATGTGGGTCTATAAGACCAGGCAGAACATATTGACCTTCGATATCAATTTCCTTATCCCCTTCAGGGCATGTTTTTGAAATTTCAGCTATTTTACCATCTTCAATAGCTATGGAGACTTCTCCAGACACATCAACCAATTTTGCATTTTTTAAGACTAAATCAAACATAGAAACCACTTGAATTGAAAAATAAAATTCATCAGACAAAATAAAAATTAAATTATAAATATTCTATTTAATTATCTTGATTTAATATTTAATAAATCTGCTTAAAAATAGAACTAATAAATTGTCCAAAAATGAGGATTAATAAATTCAAAAAATAATTATCAAAAAAAGCACAAAAAACAAACCACAAAAAACAATCATCAAAAACAATCATTAAAAACAATCATTAAAAAAAAAGCACAAAAAACAAACCACAAAAAACAATCATTAAAAAAAGCACAATAAACAAATTACAAAAAATCAGTTATCAAAATAAAAAAAAAGGCACTTAACCAATCAGTTAAGTGCCTTAGAGACTTGTTTCTTGCAAACAAGATTAGTTTTTTGTGTTTCGACCTTAGTCTGCTTATTTGTAACAGAGTGCGTCTTTACTACATTTTTCAACACATACACCACAAAGGGTACAGAAACCAGCGATAGGCAGGTTAGGTTTTTCTGTAGTGTGTAAAACATCGTAAGGACAGACATCTATACAGTCGCCACATTGATCACATTTAGATGAGTTGAAGATGATTCTGTCTCTGGATACAGGTTCACCGTCAATTTCAATATCAATGTAGTCAAGTTTTAATGCATCGTTAGGACATGCAGCAGCACAAGCACCACATCTTACGCACATAGCGAAAGAATCAGGTTCGAATCCTTTTTCTTTTGAAGGCAATTTCATTCCACGAGCAGTTACGCAGGTGATCGCTTCAGTAGGACATTTGAGTGCGCATGCACCGTCATAAATACATTTTTCTTCATCAAATACTATACCTTCGGTAGCGGTAAGTTTTGAGGTTCCTCTTTCAACTTCTAAATCGATAGCGTCTACAGGACAAATTTCTGCACAAAGACCACAAGCAGGACACATCTCAGGAAGACTTACAGTTAAATCAGCGTTAGCTGTAATGAAGTCTCCAGGACATATATCTACACAAGAATTACATCCAATACATTCTTCAGCAGTTAAGGAGAACTCTTTAATTTCTTTTGAACGTTTAGCTGGGTGAGCATCGCCAGCAATGAAGATTGCATTCCAAGGACAGGTTTGAGCACAAACTCCACAGGAAATACATTTGTCTTCATCAGCAATGATCTCTTCGCCTATTGCAGGTAATGTGAGAGCATCTGCAGGACAATCGTCCACACATACGCCACAGCCTACACAACCGTCGAGGTAGATTTTTCCTTCAGGTTCAACAACTCTTTCAACAGGCTCTTTAACACCAGGAATTCCGATTGCGTCAACAGGACATATTTCCACACATCTTTGACACATTACACAGAATCCTTTAATAGGCATTGCATCGTCGCCGGTTTTAAGAATGTTGGAAGGACAAGCTGCTACACAGTTGTCAGCATCTTCATCAGCTAATTTTGTTTTATTAAAGAGTAATCTAATTTGGGTGTTACCTTCTTCGTCGATGACAATGTCATCAGCTTGTAATGCACCGTTTGCAGTAGCTTCAGCACATTTAGGTTCTCCAGCACAAGTATCACAATAGACAATTTTATCGCCTATTTCAATAGCTGAGGTAGGACATACACCTTCACATGCACCACATTTAATACAGCTATCTTCATTGAATACTATCATATTAACACTCCAAGCTTAGATTTTTTTCATTAAGTTTCCTTCACTGTCATATACTTCTACAGTAGATAATCTCATTTGACTATCCATAGTGTGGGTAGCACAAGATAAACATGGGTCGTAAGCTCTGATAACCATTTCCATTAAGTTGAAGATCTTGTCATCTACTTCTACGCCAGGTTTGATGTAATCTTTAGCTACTTGTTGAATACCCATTTCCATAGCAGGGTTGTTTTGGATGGTTGCTACAACAATGTTAGCGTTGGTTACTTGACCATTATCATCAGTTTTGTAATGGTGGATTAAAGTACCACGTGCAGCTTCAACAATACCTGCAGCTTCACCAGCAACTCTTTCCATTGGTTCAGGTACTTTGTCACCGGATAAGTCTTGTTCTAAAGCATCTACAGCACATTCTGCGGAAGCTAAGAGCTCGATAAGTCTAGCCCAGTGGAATAATAATGGGTATTGACCGTATCCGAAGAGGTCTCTGAATTCTTCGAGAGCTGCTTGTGCTCCAGGAGCACAGTCAGGCATTTTGTCACAAACATTGATACGGGATAAAGGTGCTACTCTGTAGATACCTTCTGGGTAACCGAATTCCTTGAGGTAAGGGAATTTTAACCAGGAGTAAGGTTTTACGTGTTCGCAAACATAGTCTAAGTATTCCAGGTTGTTGTATTCACAGTAGATGTTACCTTCAGCATCTTTTATTCTTACATCACCATTGTAAACATCCCATACACCGTCATTTACTAAACCGCAGTGACGGGTGTCACCGAAGTAACCTAAGGTTTTGACTAAGTCTAATTTTTCTTCGAATATTGGTTTAGCAAGGTCAAGGGTTGCTTGTGCTAATTCTACGTTTTCTTTTGCTTTTGCAAGTAAATCAGCTTGAGTTTCTTCATCTAATTCAGTGGAAATACCACCAGGAGTAGAGGAAGTTGGGTGAATAGGTCTACCACCAGTTGCGGTAACCATGTCTAATCCGTTTCTTCTGATTTTAATAGCTTGAAGAGCAATTTCAGGCATGTCTTTAATAACTTGGAAGACATTTCTGGTTTTTCTGGTTCCATCAGGAATGATTAAGTCAGGAGCAGCTAAGAAGTAGAAGTGAAGAGCGTGGGAGTGCATGAATGAACCCCAGTTCATGATTTCTCTCATTTTGTATGCTGCTGGTAAGATTTCATCATCTTTGAAACCGAAAATTTGGTCAACTGCTTTTGCAGCTGCAAAGTGGTGTTGTACATCACAAATACCACAAATTCTAGGAACGATACGAGGTACTTCTTCAATGTTACGTCCTTGTAAGAATTTTTCGAATCCTCTGAATTCCATAACGTGTAATCTAGTATCTTCAACATTACCTGATTCGTCGAGGTGTACGGTAATTTTTGCGTGACCTTCAATACGAGTTACAGGTTCCATAGTAAGTTTTACCATTTTATTTTCCTCCTTTTTGCATTTTAACTGGGACTAAAGCAGCTGGTAATGTGTAGGTATAGAAAGTACCGACAATATCATCTAACTGGTCAGCTACTTGTTCAGGATCTACAGTCTTATCTTCAGATACACCGTAGTCAGATGCAATCGCAGAAATCATTTTTGCACCAGCATCTAATACTTTTGCAGTAGGTCCGTAACATCCTCTACATGGGATTGCAATAGAAGGACATTGAGCACCACATAAGGATACAGTTGCAGGTCCCATACATACTAATCCTTGAGCGATTAAACATAAATCGTCTTCAGGTTTACCAACTTCAAATTGTCTTTTAATGAAGTCCATAGCAAGACCTGCAGGTGGTTTTTCTCTAGGACAAACTTCACAAAGGTTGGTAGTTGGTAATTCGATACCGTCTCCGTTTAAGTAGGAAAGAATAGCTGCTGCTACTACATCGGATTTTGGAGGGCAACCAGGAATCATCATGTCAACTTGTATAGCTTCTGAGAGAGGTCTTACTCTGCTTTCTAAAGCAGGTACGTCTTCGTTAGGAATTACTCCCTCATCATTGTAAGTACTTGGAGAATTGATGTATGCTTCTTCTTCTAATTCATCAACGGTGAATAAGTTTCCAAGACCTGGAATACCACCGTATGCGGAACAGGTTCCGTAAGCGATTACTACATCAGCTTTTTCTCTTAACATTTCTGCTAATTCTCTGTTTTCTTCGTTTCTAATTCCACCTTCTACGAGAAGTACGTCTAAGTGAGGTACTTCATCATATTTGGTATCCATTAATACAGGACTGAATTCGAATTCAGCAAGTGCCAGAACATCTAATAAAGATTCGTGGAAATCCGCAATAGATAAATGGCAACCTGAGCATCCTCCGAGCCACATAGTTCCTATTTTAACTTTTTCATCTGCCATAAAAAATCCTCCAATATTATGCCTCAGCGTCAATTTGTTGTTTTAATGGAGAAGGTCCTAAGTCTTTAATTCTCTTTACCATCATTCTGACAGCGCTAGCGAATTTTTCACCTTCGGAAGCAGAAATCCAATCGTGGTGGACTCTTTCTTTACCTATTCCCATATCTTCAACTAATTTATAAACTAATCTCATTCTTCTGTCGAGTTTATAGTTACCTGCGTCGTAGTGGCAGTCACCCATGTGACATCCTGCAATGAATACTCCGTCAGCACCGTCTCTGAATGCTTTCAAAATAAACTGAGGGTCAATTCTTCCAGAACACATTACACGGATAACACGAATGTTAGGTGGGTATTGCATTCTTGAAGTACCTGCAGTGTCTGCTCCACCATAGGAACACCAGTTACAACAAAACATTACAATCTTAACATCATCTTCAGCCATAGAGTTTATCCTCCTCTATATTTAATATTTCGTTTGTTTTAAGTCAAATCTAAAAATTTTAGAAAACTAAGATTATTAGATCCGAACTAAGATTTATCTTCCTACTTCAATTCATCAGATAATCAAACAAATCAAATCAAAAAATTCAATCATCTGCAAAGTTTTCGCTATAAACTTTTTTAAATTGAAATATTCCAATAAAGCTTTTGGCATTAACAAGTTAATACCAGTTTAGATTTTGCATTAATCTATAAAAATCCAAATCAAAAATTTAAATAGATTAACTCTTGAATTTAAAAAATTCAAGTTCCTTAAACTTTAAAAAATCCAAATCAAAAATCTTTTAAAGTCATAGATTACAATCTAATTTCTTTTTTAAAAAAGTTTTTCAAATCTACAATTAAAGTATTTAGGAATACCTTAATCTCAAATCATCGTACGCTAATGAGCTAGCTCAGCTTAACATTAATGTACTAATTATATATTATATTTAAAATTAATATAAAGGTTACTTAGAAACTAAAGTAAAAAGATTTAAATAGTATAATACTATTTTTTAGATAAGTATTAAGTGCATAAATTTATTATGAACAGTTTTTTAATAAAATTCAAAATTTATAAAAAAATAATTAAAAATTTAAAAAAATAATATTCAAACATTTAAGAAAAAAATTATTACAAAAAAGTGAAAAAAGCTTGAAAAACAACATATTGTTTTAAAGAGATAAAATAGTTTTTATTGATATGAAATAAATTATAATTTGTTAAATTAAACTATAAAAGTTATTTATTAATTATTTTTTAAAAATAATTGAAATAAATACATAAAATTAAAAATAAAAAACTATTCATAATTAATAAGAAAAATTAGGACTACCTAAAAATTTCAAAAAATAAAAAATAGTTTTAGAAAATAAAAACAAAAAACCATGAAAAATACATGCCAAAATATTTTGTAATAATAAATTTAAAAAATAAAAACAAAAAATCGAGAAATATAAAATGAAAAAATGAAATAAAATGCATCAATACAATAAAGAAATGAAAATTTAATAAAATGCATCAAACAATAAAAAAAAAGAGAATGCGAAAAACGCATCAAACAATAAAAAAAAGAGAATGGAATAAAAAATATTACATTCCATCCAAACTCATATCAACCATTTTTTGAGTTTCTCTAGCCAATTCTTCAGGCAGTCCCTTGATATCCATGCTTAAGAAACCACGAACGATCATTGAAGCTGCTTCTTCCTCAGTCAAACCACGTGAGGTTAAATAATAGATTTCCTCTTCATCAATCTGACCTACAGCCGCTTCGTGAGTCATTTCTAGGTTGGATGCATTAGCTTCGAGTTCTGGAATAGCATGAATTGAAGATTCATCAGATAAAACCAGACCATTGCACTCAAGATGTCCTTTAACATCAGGAACATTACCAATCAGATGGCCTCTTGCAAAGATTCTGGATTCATCATTGGCTATTGCACGGGAGATTACCTCTGCACTGCTGTTTGGAGCATTGAGATAAGCTCTTGAACCGACATCAATAATTGAATCCTTGGTACCTGCTTGAATACTTTGGAATAAAGCTCTTGCATTTTCACCATTGCAGTATGTAGTAGGATATGATTGAATAGAGTTTACAGGACTGGTTAAAATATAGTTATTGACATAAGTGGTATCTCTTTCCTGTATGATTGCTGTTCTAGGACGTACTTCCACCTGTTCCGCCCAGTTATGAACCATGGTGAAAGTAATTCTAGCCCCTGGTTTGAGATACATTTCAGATACTCCTACGTGAAGAGCGGATGTTACATCATCACCAGTTGCACAACCGGTAATCAAATGAAGCTCTGAGTTTTCTTCAGCAATGATTATGTTGTGAGCGGTTTGCATTACATCCTGGTCAGCAATAAACATGCATGCCTGCACAGGGAATGTCTGCTTGGTATTAGGCAGTGATCTGATAAAGTATCCAGCATAATTTTCGGTTTCTATTTCACGCATGGCTGTCTCGGCAGTATACTTGTCTGCATCAGGTTTTACAGCCTTCCATAAGTAATCCTTAAGCCAGTCATGTTTTTCATATGCCATCTGGGTAGTCATAATTTCAATTTCCTTAAATGATGACTGAGCGTAAACATCAGACTGGTCCATCTGTAAAAAGGAACCTGCACGTTCTTCTGATTCGGTATCCACTCCTACTTTAAGAAGAGTCTTTTTAGTTTTCTTATCGACATCGCGAATATCATCAAGGGCATCATAAACATTGACATCTTCTTTTGAAAAGTTTTCTATAACAACATCAGTACCTAATGCCGCTTTTTTATTTCTAGCTTTTTCAGCATCATGACCTACATTCTGCACAACCAACACATCCGTTAAATCCTTCTTTTCTGATATCTTCCAGTATTTCTTCAGGGTCGCCTGAACAAGCAATGACTCCATGCATTAAAACATGAGCCTTATCCGCCTTGACGAAACGTAAAATATAACCTAAATGAGTAATGAGCAAGCCTGCCTTTTGTCTTTGACCAGGTTTCTTATCCTTGTCAAGCAAGGCATTCAATTCCTCAGCAATCAATTCAACATTTTCAATATCCACACCTGAGTCAGGCTCGTCGAACATGGTGAAAAGAGGCTGTTGAGCGAGCAATTGCAATATTTCAGATCTTTTAACTTCTCCACCTGAAAATCCTCTGTTTACATCCCTATCCAGGAAATCTCCGCCGAATTTTAATTTATCAGCCATTTCCAACATTTCCGGACTTAATTCTTCATCAGGATTCTGGTCGCTTTCGATTTTAAGCAAATCTCTCACACTTACTCCACGAATAGCAGGAGGAGATTGGAAACTTACCCCCAAACCTTTTTGAACTCTTTCAGTAGTGGTAAGATTTGTTATATCTTCTCCATTGAATATTATTGATCCACTTACAACTTTATACTTGGGAAAGCCGAGTATGGTTAAGAACAAAGTACTTTTTCCAGCTCCGTTAGGACCTAGAAGCACATGAGTCTCTCCTTCCCTAATTGAAAGGTTAACACCGTTTAATATGCGCTTGCCTTCCACTTCAACAACTAAATCTTTAACTTCAAGTAACATTTCATAACGTCCTTCTAGTAGATAAAATGATTTTTATAATCTTAAAAACTGATTTATAAAAATTAATCAATATAATAATTGTTATAACATTATTATATTAAATTTTATTATATAAAAAACTTAAGTAAAGATTGAATATCATGCTGTTTTAAAAAATAAATGAAGGATTAAAAATAGCCTAATAAAAACTGAAATTAAAAATAAACAGTGCAAATAGCAAAATAAGTAAAATAAATAAAATATAGGCCAACAAATCATTACAACAGAAAATTACGAAAAACAGACAATTTCCAAAAAAACAGATAAAAACCCAAAAAACAAGAACAAAAAACAACGAAAAAACAGACTAATTAATAAAATTTAAAAAATTATTAGAAATGAAAAAAAGAAAAAAAAGATGGAATTTATTCAGTTACAATAATAAATTCGCCGACTTTTTCAATTTTGGTAAATGGAATTAATAATAAGTCTCCTCGACGTTTAGCTCCTTTAACATGAACATTGCGTCCAGGTTCGACTTTAACAGCAATATCTACAATTTTACCAGTTTTCTCATTAATAATTAACTCATCAAGAACTCCTAAAATACGTGCGTTGTTAGTAGCTACTTGATAGTTTTTAATTTCACTCCATAATTTTTCTTCTCTTCTATGTGCATTTGGTTTTGCAACAGCATTCTCTGGCATATTTTCACCACTAAATAATAAATAAAATAATAAAAAATCTAAAAACTAAGATTTCTATAAGATAATCCTAATTAACACTATAATTCTTTTTATTTAAAACAATATATAAACTTATTGATATTTTTGTAGAAAAATAGGTAAAAAATAGTTAATTATCAAAAAAATAAGAATAAAATCAATAGAAAAATAGAAAAAAATGGAATCTGAAAATCCAGTGAAAAAAATCATTTAGAAAAAATATGTTATTCCTTTTTTAAAAATCTGTTAAATTCAAGAGCAGCTTCAACAGTATTTATATTGAATGCAAATTCCACCTTTGGTACCTTCAGAATCACTTCATCCTGAATCACGTTCTCGCTTCTTAAAATATTCAATCCTGAAGGAACATTGCCTTCAAATTCGTATTCATAGTCGATATTATAATCTTCAAATATTTCAACAGGCACAACAGTTGATAATGCAGGTTTGTCCTGTTTTAAATAAAAGCGTATAACATCATCCACCATTTCAGAACTAATCAACGGAAGATCCGCATTGATGAAAATTAAAATATCCTCCTTTGATTTTTTTTCAAAAAATGAGAGAATATCAGATAAATCTTCAACATATCCATTGCCTAAGGTATCCAAATAGCTGAACTTGTTTTGAATTTCAATTTTGTCTTCGATGGAATTGTTTTGAATTTCAGATTTGTCTTCGATGGAATTGTTTTGACAACAGCCTTGTGAAGAAACAAAATCTGATTTGTCTTTGAAGTTTTGATTATCTGCAGGAGATTTTTTAATAAAATGCTCATAATTCAATAAGGCATATGTATCAATTAAATATTTTTTAGTGTTTGGAGCGTTAGGACTCACTGCAATAATTATCTCTTCAATTAAATTGGAAGTTTTGATGTTCTCTATAACATAATCAATCAAAGGTTTATTATTCAAAGGGAATAAAGGCTTTTCCAAATCTGATTTTAAACGTTCACCCTTACCTCCGGCCATTATTATAGCGAATATCATAATATCAACAAAAATCCTTAATAAAAAAAGTTCTAAACCGCATACAATAAAATAAAAAAATAAAGCAATTAAAAAATTAAGAATTGCTTTCAAAAATAAAATTAAAAAAGAATAAAATTGTTAAGAAGCAAGAATTAAATTGCGCCTTGTTTTTCCATTCTTCTTTTGAGAATACATTTCTCGCCTTGGTTTCCACCAAGAGGATTTTTCTGGGTACCCATGGAGTTCATGCAACGAGCCATGATAGCGGAACCTAAAGCAAGACCATCTTCAACAAATACTGTGTCTACAAACTTGTCTTGTGAATATTCCAAAATAAGCTCTGGCTTGCGGCCGGTAATACCTGCTCTTCCAGTTACTCCAAGAACAGAACCTTCCTTGATAATTCCTTCAGCAAATGCGACATCCAAAACTCTGTGAACAATTTTAGCACTTGTATAATCCATTGTTGAAAGCAATGTTGGAAGTCCGTCTCTTTGATAGATTTCAGCACCTAATGCTTTCAAATCATCCAATTTATCACCATTGGTACCTACATCACATCCAATCAAGGTGGTTCCTGCATCTGCAGCAGCTACAGGATCAAGAGGAACAGTACCAAAACGGGTGACATCCATAGGAACCTTTCTAATATCAATGAGTTTGTGGACTTCTTCCGCATTGGCTTCAGCTTTCTTCTTATCAGCTTTCTTCAGAGTCTTCTCATCATATAAATCCAAAGCAGCACCATTGTCCTTGTCTACTTCAGTTGTACCTTTAGCCAGTGAATCTGAAATAACACCAGCCAGCCCAAGGAAGTTTCCTACTGTTCTAGCATATGGCTTTGCATCATTCACGATACGTCCAGCAAGTGTGGAACCGAAATCCAAGGAAACACAAGGGTTTCTGTAATCAACATCAGTCCATTTAGCACCTAGTTTAATACCTGCGGTAACCAGTTCTCCTTCCATTTCATTTGCAACTACTTCCTTTCCTTCTGGCGGAAGCACACTTACTACAGCACCATCAAACATTACATGGTCAAGCAAGGTGTATTTTTGAAGTCTTTTAGGAAGGTGTTTTGAGCTCATGGCAGGAGACATTTTCTTATGGGAGATTCCTGCATCAAGACAACCATCAGCAAGAGCTATGATTAATTTTCCTACTTCCTGAGTGGTAGCAAAACCTGCTGTTACACCAGTTGATCTTACCAGGAAGTCAAGATCTTCCTCTTTATCAACATGAGCCGCCTTCAAGGAATCCAAAACAGTTTTTTGAATCATTTCAGATACTGATTCCTTTGTCAGCTCGATTCCCCAGACAGTTTTACCAAATACTTCTTCACCTGGCTTAGGCTTTCTTACATCACGAGTCATGTTGACTGTTTTATTGATAAGATAAGACTGACTGTTATTTAAGTTTGTAGCCATTATAACACATTTTGTAGTTGTGTTACCCAATTCCACTGAAGCGGTTACATAAAATTCATCATTTTGAACAACAACACCAGGACCTGCAGGACGTTCTCCTGCCTTTAAAATACTCAAATCACGTGACTGACTTGGAGCTATTTTTGGTTTTGGTCCTTTATTAAAAAATCTATCTAAAAAAGACATGATACAATCCCCATATTTTAATTATATATTAGTATTTAAATCAAATAATATAAAGTTTGTTAAATAATTTTCAACTTGGGTTTAAAATCATTGGAAAATTAAAAAAAGGACATGTTAAAATTAGAAATCCCCTAACGGCAAAATATTCATCAAAAGAATCAAATTCTAAAAAAAATAGTTAAAGCTTTAAATTGTTAAAAAAGTCTAAAAATTAGTAAAAAAGTCTAAAAGTAGATAAAAAAGTCTAAACATTGTTAAAACTTAAAAAATAGTAAAAAAAATAGAAAATAAGATTAGATGAAAAATCATCTAATCTAGGACCCTTTAAATTATAATAATTTGTTGATTGGGTGTTCTTCGATAGGTTCGGTACCTAAATCTTTAGCTGCTTCAGCAATAAAGATATCGGTTTGTGCACAACCAGGGAAAGCCATGTTAGCGTTTTCGATAGGACCGAAGAGAACGAAGTCTCCACCAGCCATTTGTTGTACGAAGTTGGAACCTACGTCACATACGTGCCAAATGTCTTTACCGTCTTCACGAGGTTTTCTGAAGGATCTTAACCAATCCCATGCAGAAGGTACGTTGTGAATACCGGAACCTACTGGGTATCCCCATTTGGATTTTACTGCGAAGGAAGTTCTTACAGCAGGACCTGCACCTTGACCTAAAGGAGTAATAGCTACGTCCATGAATGGTTTGGTAATACCACATCTTTCAGCCATTTCTAATACACCTTCGTCAATTACTCCTCCACCGTTTTCCCAGATTTCGATCTTACCTTGTACACCAGCTTGCATTGGGTTGAAACCTAAGAGAATTGAAGCTTCAATACTGGAGTCAGCAACAGCTTGAATCTCATCTGCTTCACAAGACATGTTTAAAGAGTTGTAAATAGCTCTTTCACCAAGTCCTGCTTCGTCTACAAATTTTGCTCCATCAATTTTTGCAGCAGCGGAAGTAGAGTCGATCATGAATGGTTTGTCGGATACTTCTCCAACGAAATCTAAGTATTTAACCATTGCAGTAGGGGTTGCACCGAAAGTCTGGATAACACATGGGTTACCAGTAATATCTGAAAATTCTTCCATTGTTTTAATTCTTTCTTCAGCAGCATCTTTATCAAAGATACCCTCTTTTTCATCACTAATAATTTTGTGTCCGCCATAGAAGATGGTACCACATAAAACAGTAGGATATTCACCAGGTTGTCCTCCGAGTTTTACACCAGCAACATCAATGACGAGTTGTTCTTTATCAAACCTAAACATTTTTAATCCTCCGATTAAATTAATCCTGCAAACATTGTGGATACCACTGACATTACATTAAATTCAATGGATACAACTAAAATTGCAAGACCTATAATTATACCATATAAAATACCAATATCTCTACCTGTTTGTTGACCTAAACGTTGGAAGTATTCACCAACTGCGAATTCAACTTTTTCTTCAGCCTCATCTAATTTTTGAGTTGCTGCGTTCATATCATCGGTAGATACAATAATTTGAGGTACTGGATCTTTTTCATCAGCCATTTAAAACACCTCTATAATCCACATAATTTTGCTAAATAAGGAATAATGACTACTAAGATAAGTGCAATTAAAATACCAATAGAAATTCCTGAGAATCTAGTAGTAATTAAACCAGCATATAATCTTCCTTCTCTTCCTAAGAGTTTAGAACGGTATTCAACAGCACTAGCAGCATCTTTTATTCCACGAGTAACTGGTTTGTTTGAAAATCTAACCATATTTAAAACCTCCAGTTTATAAACCTAAAATAGGTGCTGCAATAAATAAGAATCCGAGCACTAAAGTAAATGCAAGTCCCATCATAATACCTTGAACTTTACCAGCGTAGTTACCAGCCATGTTTCTTTGAACTGCACCGATAAGTTTAATCTGAGTATCGATGTTTCTGATTCTTGCTTCAATTAAAGCAGTCTCAGCGGTAATAGGACGTACTTCTTCACCGTCATCCTCTTCATCGTCATCGTCGCTTACTTCGATGACCATTGCGTCTTCTTCAAAAGCACCAGGGTCTTTCTCAATACATTCTTTGACCTTAGCAGTAATTTGTCCAGCATCTTCAACATCAATCAAATCAACGATCTCCATTTGGTTTTGGAATCTTTCCACACCATCCATAGGGATGTTTTCTACGAATGGAATAGCACCAGGAGCACCAGTGATTTTCTTTTTCTCAGGGTCACAGCCGTTTGCGTGTAATGCTTTAATACTTTCACCAGTAATGTGGCCTTGTACTTCTGCACCACATAAGATCATGAAACGGATGTTAGGGTTTGAAACTGTGTTAGCGATAACTTTTTCTATTCCTAAGTTTTCTGTTTTACAAGGACCAGAAATTGCTGCACCAGCAGCTGCACCAACATCTTCATTGTGTGAAGCGAGGGTTACAACAGCTACAGGGCTTTCAGGATCTCCTACTATATAATCCCCACTAACAACAGGCCAAGTATCTGAAGTAGGTTTTTTATCTACCATCTATAAAATCCCCCATACTTGTAATAAAGGCATAGCTGCAATAATGACAAATAAACCGATTAAGAATCCGTAAACCATGTTTGTTAAAGTACCTGCAACAACAAAGTTGCCTTCTCTTCCTGGGAAGGAACCTAATGGTGAGGTCATAGGGTCTAAGGAATTCATTAATTCATCAGCAGCAGCTTCTACTTTTGCGATTTCTTCATTAATTTCATCCATTGAAACGATGATTAAATCTCCTCCGCCTGCTCCGATAAGACCGGATTCAGGATCAAGATTTAAGTTCATTTCAGGAACAACTTGAACTAATGGTAACATTTATGATATCCTCCTTATTCCTCTACTTTAGGCCATAGACCAGTCCATTTTACAGAAGCAGCAGCTTCGTAAGAAGCTTTCAAGAATGCTTTAAATGAAACATACCATCCACAGAGACCAACAATTAAGATGAGTATTGCTGGAACAACACCTGCATGAGATAATGCAATAATACCGGTAATGGTCATTGCTAAGAATGCAGTGGAAGCAGCACATTTTAAGGTTCTGGTTTGTTCTTCGTTAGGACCTAAACATGCGTTATATGGATGTTGGATAGCCATACAATTCATAATATAAAACAATGCGATGAAACCTGGAGCTACAACATAGTTTAAGATATCAGCAGCAGCAAATCCTCCTGCAACAGCAGAGGAGAATGCTAAGATTGATAAGGAAGCAGCGCCTGCGATTTCAACAGTACATCTTACCATAATAGGAATCTTCATTCCAATAATTTTTACAGCAACAAGTCCCATACATGCACCAATGATCATGGTAAAGATTAAACCTAAGATAGGAGCAGCGATAGCTAAACCACCTAATGCAGGGAATGCTAAAACAGCAGTTAAACCTGCAATGGAACCTACGGTTGCAATACCTAAGGACATGTATCCGATGGAAGGTACACCAGTACCTAAACCGTAACTTGCTACTCTACGGATTGCATCTGCACCCCAAACGATAGCACAGATTCCTCCGAGACAGGAAATGAGTCCGCCAATGGTAGAAAGACCAGATAAATAAATACCAATTAATCCACCGACAATACCTAAAATTAAGAGATTATTTTGATTAAGTAAGTTACTTTCAGCCATCTTAAATACCTCCTAACATTAAAATTACAAAAATAGCAGCTACTAAAGACATGATTGCAGAAGCTAATATTCCTTTAGGAATTCTTTTGAATTTAGGGTCGTGGAAACCTTCAATAGTACCTCCAATGTTATAGGAAGCAGCTACAGAATTAATAAAGAAGATACCTACGGAAACAATAGCTGCAAGTCCAGCAGCAGCAGTAGCGTCAACACCAGATAAAACAGTAGAAGCGGATGCGAATGAGTCTACAGCATAGTATACTAATCCTCCTCCAGCACCACCGAGTAAAGCACCGATAATACCACTTACGAAACAAACAGTAGGTACACCGTGACCTTCGGTACCCGGAGTTTTATATGGGTCTTGGTCTAATTTGGTGATTGGGTCAATAGAAGCTTTACTTGAAGCTGGTACGATACCTACACCAAAAATATATACAAAATTAGCAATAAGCATGGTAATACCCATCATTAACATAGCACCAACTGCACCAGCTAATGCTACTAAATACCAAGCTTGGCCAGTCATTGAAGCAGCAGTGATCAGTCCAGTTAAACCTGCACCAGCTGCTAACATTGCAGTACCTGTACCTACACCAGTAGCGGTAGACATAGCTGCAGGAGCACCTCCTACAGGAATGAAGTGTACACCTCCACCAATGCAGACTCCACCTGCGACAATAAATATGACTAATATAATTAAACTAATAAGTTCCATAATGAAGCCTCCTTATTCCTCATATGGACCGAATTTTGTTCTTGCGAACTTCTCGAGATACATGTTACCTAAGATTAATAATACGATGATAACAATACCTACGATTTGTCCAGGTACGGTTCCGAATACTAAGGTAATCCAGAAGCTTACGAAGACAATGAGTCCGAAACAGAATCCAGTTAAAGGTCCACCATACTTAGCACAAAAGTTACCTACATCGATAGAGTTTTTTGCACCAGTTGGAGCTTTAGTTACGATATCACCTTGAATAGCTACAGGAGTACCTCCACCGTACTCGAATTTTTGATATTCACTTTCAGAACCGTAGTGAACATCCCCAGTGGATGATCCGATTGCTCCAATAGTTATTCCCCAGAGCATTGCGAGTAAAGGTAATGGGAATGGGTGTCCTAATCCGTCTAATGGAAGGGTCATTAAGTAAGACATACCTACAATACCAAAACTAGCTATAAAACCGTGAGCAGCGATTGGTCCTAATGATTGAGTTAATACATCCATAAATAATGGTTGTTCGAATTGAGATTGACCAACAATCCTACCCAGGTGTGATGTGACTGTATAAATTGCGTGAACGAATGCAGCGACAGTTGAACCCATAGCAATTGCTACGACTGGAATGATGCCTGCGGATATAGCAAGAGCTGCTATAGCACCAGCGGTACCACACCATACTCCATAAGAAACTGGTTCACCAGAAGCTGCCTTATTTATCATACGGTGTAAGTGTCCCATCTGAGGAGCAAGCTGTACTTGTGAGTTAGGGTTACTTTGAGAACCTATGTCTGACTCTAAGTCCTCTGCAGCACCTGCAATAGTAGCAGCAGCGCCCATTAATGCGACTACACCTAATGTAACAGGGTCCATTTTTTCTTTTCCTCCTAAATTATTAAATTAAATTTAATAAACAAAGTTGTGATTAAAAAATAATCACTTTAGATATATTCTACTAATAAGAATTATTAAATCCAACAATTGCTAGATTGAATCCAAAGATCCAATTATTTGATAAAATAATTCATATTCTATGATTATACTTCAAAACTTAAACAAAGATTTTTTAAATCAAATAAGCCGTGAAGATTAATCACTAAGCTTTTAATCTAGCTAGATTAAATCCTTAATGTGTTAAGAATGAAATATTTGATGAATAAATCTAAAAATCTTAATAATTAAACTTGAATAATTAATAAGATAAAGCATAAAATAACTTAATTGGTTTCTTAAAAAACTTATTAAAAATCATTAAATTCGAAAAAAACCTAAATAAAACTTTTTTTATTAAAAATCTTTTAAAAAATTTTTAAGAATACCTAAAAATTATTTTATTTTAAAGATTATTATCATAATCTTAATATAATTTTTTTAAATTGCAATATATAAGTTTTACTAAACTTATTTAAGAAATTGACCTCTCTCAACCTTTTTATTCAAAACCGATTGAATAAAAATCAATTCTTATTTAATAGAACAATCTAAAATTTTGAAAAAAATAAATAAGGTGAAAGAAAAACTTTCCAAATTAAAACCATTGGTTTTAAACCCTTATTTATAAATCCCTAAGGCATATGCCTCTATTTTTGTGTTTGATTCTAAGATCAAAAGATCTTTTCTATTTGTACCATTAAATTACTTTAAACCTAATGATTCAAGACTCAAACCCTGCAAATTTATTTTGCAGGGATGATGAGGCTTCTTTCACCAGCAGGTTCGAATTCTCTTAATGCACCCTTAGCGAATTCAGCACGTACTTGTGAGAAGTCGAATACTAAGTTAGGGTCAGAGAAAGTAATTTTAACGAGAGGGTTCATTGCGAAAGCGTCTCCACGAGCGGAGTGAGGTGCTTGAGCAATACCTGCGTATTCACCTTGGTGACCTACGTTCATTGCATAGTTAGGGTAGTTAGGACCTCTTAATTCAATTGGCAGACCTTCGTCGTTTCTGATAGCGAATACGTTAGCTGCACCACATTGATCTTGTAAGTCGTAACCGTAGAATCCTAATCTGGAGTGTTGTTCTTTGTGTAAGTATTGTGCTAAGTACCATGCACTTAAACCAGTTTGACCGTTACCGGTAGCGAATGCTGTGGAAATACCAGCAGCAGCAGATACTACAGCAGCTCTTTGAGATCCACCGAAGTGGGTTTCAAGTAATGCTGGGTATTCTTCGTATTGTTCAAGTGAGTAGAATGTTACTTCGGAACCTACATCTAAAACAGTGTCCATATTGTTAGGAGCTTCAGTTAAACCACCATATTTGTCTTCTACGTAGTCTTTACCGTAGTATGAGAAGTCATCTAATACGTTGTCAGTGTATGCTGCAGTTGCGTATTGAGTGAATCCTACACCACCAGACATGTAAGAACCTAACCAGATTTGGTCGTATAAAGCTGCACCTAAAGCTACTACTTCTAATGAAGATTTAACAGGGTCGTCGGTTACTCTGGTACCTTGTGCGATATCAGCCATGAATCCGAATGGGACACCACCGAGCTCGTTTCCTGCTCTTGCTCTTCTGATAGGTAAGTAAGTACCCATACCAATAACTTCTGCGTGTTTGGATGCGTATGCGAAGTCACCAGTAGCTCCTTCACCAGCACATTGACCGTATGCGGAAATCATTGACATACCAATTTGCATAGCAGACCATCTGGAAGTTGTACCACCATCACAAACTCTTCCTACAACGGAAGGAATGTGTACAGCTTGCCAAATTGCTCCGCCTACTTCAGCTTTTAAAGCTTCAGCTTGTTCTTCTGGGAATTGTTTGTTGATGTCTAAAACGAATGCAGAGTCGATTTCGTCTGCTAATTCGTCGTCACCAGTAAATACTTTTACGTAGGAGTCTTCTACGAGTAATGGGTCGGTTTCTACCATGTGCTCTTGTACTACAGCTGCACCAGGCATAGCGTGGTTTACAACTTCGAGGTAGTTGGTAATGGTTTCAGGAGTTACTTCCATACCTAATCTTTTCTCGAGTACGTTGTGTGCAGTGTTTAATCCTACAATTACAGTTCTTCTAATGTCATCCCATGCTTGTTGGATAGCTGCGTTGTTAACAAAGTGTAAATCGTCACCTTCAACAAAAGTGTCGGTTCCGGATAATTGGTAGCTCATTAAAGCTCTTTGTCCAAGAGGGTTACCAATGTCAGGGTTGTACATAGGGATTCCTCTTTTCTCAGCAATAGCTTTACCTTCGTTTACAAATGCAGTTTTTCTCTCAGATTGTTTCCAACCACCCATGTTATAGAAGGTGGTAGTTTTTTCATCTGGAGCTTCTTTGAATTTTTTGGTCATTGCATCTAAGAATTTTTTATCAGCCATATTAATTAACCTCCTTAATTCTCCTATAACTCTGGGTTGTAACCATAGTTGGATCTTGTTACAAAGATTTTGTTTAATACTTCTACAGCATCAGCGTCATCTTTGTAAGCTTCACCATCAATTCTGTAAATAGTGGTTTTAGCTCTCAAGGTCTCTTCATCTAATGGTTCACCTAATACAACAGGTTCATCTAATTCGTGTCCGATTTGGTCTTTTACCATTTCTACTTTACCGGTTTCTTTGTTGAATACTTGTCTTCTGAGCATGTCAAACATTAAACCGTTTTCATCGAGTCTTAAAGAGTGTCCGTGTACACCAGAACCTCTGATTCCAGTACGTGCTGGGTCAAAGTATTCGTTTTCGAGTAATTCTTTGGAAATACGTTCTACATCTCTTTCACGAGCTTCGATAATTTGTCTACCGGATAATGTACCTGTGTCTACTCCTCTGTATCTGTTTAAGTAGGATCTTGCTCTTAAGTAAGGTTGAGCTGGTGCGAAGTACATGGAGTCTACGAATTGAATGTATCTTACACGGTCTCCTGCTTTTGCACCGTCAATAGGTTCTACTAATTCTCTAATAATGTCATCAGGTTCGTCCATCTCATCGAGTGGTGGGTGAACGGATTTGTATTCTTCACCTGGAGCTCTGTGACCTAAGAGTTTTACTACGTCTTCGTCAGATATTTCTCTTAAAACTTCTAATTCGTACTCAGGGTTAGTGAAGTTTCTTCTGTTTTGAGCAACCTGAGAAGTTCCTGGATAAAATTGTGCCATAATCATGCATCTCCTAATGTTAATTTAACTTTTCTAATAATCTCATCTAATTTTTCCTGAGAAGCGGTTTCGCCTCTGATAACACCTGTAACTATATTCATAATTTTCCCTTGTGTTTTTACTTCATCCGGCATGACCTGTGCGGTCTTGACGCCGATTTTTGCAAAATCTTCAAAGTCTACAGGATATTCACAAATAATCACACATGGTTTATTTACATTTCTTAATATTAATCTTGCCTTGTAAATAATATGGTTTCTTACTCCGCCTAAATGAATTACAAGTACCTTGAAGCGTTCCATCTGTTCGACTTCCCTGTCGGATAAACCAAACAAACTGCCTCCGCTAGCACCGGGTGTATCATGCGGAACACCACTACCCGCATTTAAAATCATGGTACTGGTTAACAAGTTAGCTTCACGCAATGCAAATGTAATTTCACAAACAGGTTTGGTAATGTGTCTTCGACCTGGAGACATGGCAACTGCCAAGACATCGCTTCCGCACTCGGCGAAAGTTCCTCTTTGAGCAATTCCTCCTCCTTCACCAAGACCTCTTGTTTCCCTACAGTCAACAACGTGAGTACATCTTCCAATCATATTATCACATGGTAAGTGTCAATTATTCCCCTTGATCTCTTCTTAGAATGTCAACATTATCTTTGAATTGAGAACGAGTATCTGAAATTCCAATGAATTCCTCAGGAAGTTCAGTTCCGGAACCATATTTGATATCATCAGTTACAGTTCTTTGTTTTCTAATATACTGAGATTTGCTGGTATTAATATCAAAACCGTTTTTAATATGTTCATCACATATGCTTCTGATTTTTTCAATACCCACATCCTCGTATAATTCAATCCAAATTCTGCCTGTTTTAACCTTCAATTCAACCTCTTCACCATTAACAGTGATTATGCGGCGGTCTCCATATCGACGATCGATATCATCTTGAGGAGGAAGCCTAGGTCCTTGAAGCACAGTTCTTTTAACTTCATCTAAAGATTCAATATCATTCAATAATTTTTCGGTGGTATCAGCACCTAGAATTCTGTGGGGGAAAATTTCAATATCCATTAATAAACCTCAATCATTTGCTAAATTAGATTTTAATTAATAAATTAATTAGATTACTTAGAAGTCACCTTTGATCTCAGCAGCTGCTTCAGCAACATATTTGAGAGGTTCTCTGAATTCGTCAATCTCACTGTATACTTCTTTAATTAAACCAGAAGTTGCTTCTGGGGAGAAAAGTTGAGTACCAGCATCTAATGCCATACCTGCAGCTACGCAAGGAATAGTGAATCCTTTACTGTGTCTGGTTACTACGTGGTTACCGTTGAATAAACCAGGACCTCCACCACCGTAAATGGAGTGAGAGAAGAAAGAGAATCCAACAGCTACACCTTCAGCTCTACCCCAGTCGATACTTGGTAAACCAGTAGCGAATTCAATGTTGTCGTTGAAGTAGAGGATAGTGGATGGAATACCTTGAGCAGCTCTTGCTGCACCAACGTTTACCATAATTGCAGCGGTACAACCAGCAGCAGCATATGCGTTCCATTTAGCTGCATCGTTGGTTCCGTAAAGGCTGAATCCGTTTAAGTCTTTTTCTGCAGCAATAATGCCATCAGCTTCAGCTTTTGCAATGGTGTCTTGTACGATGGAACCTACAGTTCCGTCAACAGCATTGTCTTTTACTAAATCTAATACCATGTTGTCTGCGTTTAAACCTTGGTAAGCTAAACCTAATAAGTGCATTCTTTCGTATGCACCTACTGCGTCACCCATTTCAAACATAGCAGTTTGTTCGAAGATACTTGCAAGTGCAGTAGCTTGTAAAGTGTTTTTTAAAGTTGCAGCTACGAAGTCGTTTGCTTTAATGTTTCTTAAAGAGTAACCTGGACCTTCGAGTTTTTGTGGCACGTCTAACATAGTTTTTAAGTTGGAACCCATGTATTCAACAGATTGTGGGTATCTACCTAAGATTGCAGCTTTAACCATGTTTGCATCGTACATGCTTACATCAAATTCTTTAATAATGGTTTGAGTTAATGCAGTTGCAGTTGCTAAAGTTGCAACGGAGTATTCTGCAGCAGAGTCTAATCTGATAGTAGGAACTTGAACTAAAATAGTTTTTCCACCAGAAAGAACTTCTACTTTGGTATCATCGTCTTCTTTAACTTGGAGCATATCTTTTAAGGATGCTGCAATGTTGTCAGCGTTTTCAACAAGAGCTAAATCCATTTCTCTTCCTAAGATCTTGGATTTTGCTCCACCGACAGCACCAGTTTTTAAAGATTTTTCGATACCGCCTAAACTTACAGCTACAGTTCTTTTTACACCGCTAATAATGTTCTTAATAGCAGGGTTATGTAAAGGACTGATAGCTTCAATAGGTACCTCAGATTCGACTAAGTTACCTCTATCGTCGTACAAATCGATTTTATCATCAAACTTTGCCAATTTTTTCCCTCCTAAATAAATAGAGTTGAATATACCTCTCAAAAAAACCATTTTAGTTTCGTTGAGTAAAGCCACAAAGAAATTTCTTTGTAATAGCTAGCTATTTGGTATACAAATATTATTTTATTTAAAATATAATATAAACATTATCGTAACAATCAAATCGCAAACTTTATAAATGATAAAAGTTTCAAAATTTTTTAATATAACCATGTGAAAAAGTAATACTTTTTATTTTAATTAAAAAGGCTTTATTTTATTCATAACGATTACAAACATATTAAATTACATATTAACCTAATATAAAATGATTATATAAAAATTATAAAAATAAAAATCATTAAAATATATAAAATAAGACATATTAAGCAATATTAAAAAAATTTAAAAGTAATACTTTTACGAGAGCTTAGTTTTTAAAATAGAAGATTAAAATTTATTAAAATCTTATGAAAATAGTTTTTTATGATTATTTTATTTAAAAAAAATAGAAAAATAAAGAAAATAGTAAAAAAATGATTTTAATTACTTATTTGACAAAAAATAATAAAAGGTTTTGTTAAAAGTATTAAGTACATTTGCAACATATGAAACTAATAAAAATAATTAAAAAAATTAAGATTTTTTCTTCTAAAAAATAAAATAAAAAATATCAAAAATTATAAAAAATTTTTATAAATATAATAATAAGAATTTAAAAAAATGCAAATATTTTAAAAAAAATAAATCTGAAAATTATTAAAAAATAGAAAAATCAGAGTGTGAAAAAAATATAATAAATATATTAAAAATTTTTTAGATATTTATAATATTATTATATTCTTCTCATGCCGAAGAAGTTTATTGCTTGAATCAATTCAATGAAAGACTCCAGCTCATGTTCTATGACTTCTTCCTCATTCATTCCGCTGCTTAACTCACCGTCAACGCTTAAAGTATCCGGCCCATAGCCTACAACTCTTTCAACACCATCAGCACTCAGGATTCTCTCGGCATCCATCAAATTGACAAATGCCCTTCCTGGAAGAATCACAGCATCCTTTATATCATCCAAATCAAGTGCTTCAAGGTCCTGCTTTGTCATAAGACAGGCAATATCCTTTTTAGTTGCCACAACATTGACATCTCCATCAAGCTTGTCAAAGATTTTCTTTAAAAATGGCGCAGCTATCTTGGATGTAAGTATAGTAGCTTCTCCGGTTATCGCAGGCAATATATCCAGAAATTCCTCATATTCCGGTTTTGAAAGGATGAACGGAGCCCCTATAGTAGGATCGCTTAAAGGTGTGCCTGTAACACGAAGCTTGTACTCTGAATTGATTTCTCTTACAAGCTCTTCGAATTCCAATGGCTCGTGAGGAGTAATTCCTTCTACAATTGGTTCGTTTCCTAAAATCAGACCTTGATCATAGGTGTTTGCAAAGCGCATCATCATCAATGCCTTTGCTCCCCACTCTTCAAGCTTGTTGCAGGTTTCTCTTAAGACATCACCATCATTGACACCCGGAATGATTACGGCAGCTGCAAAAAGGTCTGCATTTTCAGCAAAAATCTGTGCCGCCTTTAAAGATTCCTCAGGATTCTTGTCTCCCATCCAGGTTCTTCGAAGATTGGCATCTGATGAAAATAAAGTGAATGTGACCTCGTTGACTCCCTGGCTTACAAAACGGCTTGCAATATCTCCGTCATCTATGCCTTTTCCACTTGTATATCCAAGGTGTACTGGAATCTGCCATTGGTTTATAGCCCCTATCAATTCCTCAAGCTGTGGATAGCAGCTGACATCTCCACCACCGGTGATATTGATTTTAAGATCTCGAGGATCGACTTGATTCATCATTAGGGACATTTGAAGCTCGTTTAATACTTGAAATGCTGGATAGAACTCATGGCCCATCTCCTGAACCCCTTCATTGCAAACAGGACAACCTATTTTGCCTGGAGGGCAGTGCCTGCATCCTAAAGGTTCTGCCAACGGCTTCGCCTTCTTGAAATAACAGTATTTGCAAAATCCTCTACAATCTTTCCCTGGAACGCCTCCAAGGTCTGCTACAAGCTGCATTTTTATGCTCCTAATTCTCCTTAATTCTGAATAAATTATATATGTCTAATGATTTATAAAAATTTTCAATATTTGTGCAAACTTTGTTATAAATATTATAATATTTATTTGTATTCATAAACTTTATAGTCATTCATATTTTTACAGTGATTCATTATGATAATAACTTATTTAGCAAATAATCTCATCAGATTAACCAATGAAATTTTTTATCATAAACTCTTTGCCATGTCAACCCCTAACTGATATGCTGCATTTAAATCCTTAGGGAACTGATTTTCCAAGGATTCCTTTTTCAAATCAGCATCGAAGACATCGTTTGCATATTTGCTGTAATCCTTGAATTGATAGGTATCATACACAGTCAAGCGCTCTCCTTTTGAGAAAACCCCATGCAGATATTGCTCGAAGGCATCAAAAACAGTTTCATAATATTCAACCAGCGGAGAGTCCTGAGGAACATTCATATCATATATTGTGGCTACTGGGAACTTGCGGGGAGCCAGTGAATCAACCTTTTCAAGATAAGTGAAATAAGGGAAAACCAGACGTTCGAAAAAACTTCTCATCTGTCCACTGATATCGCCGAAGTAAACAGGACTGCCAAGTATCAAACCATCGCAATGTGAAATGTCATTAAGGAGAGGCTTCAAATCATCATTTATAGGACATTTTCCATAATATTTGCTTCCTAGTTTCTTGCAGTGAAAACATGACCTGCAGCCTGTATAATCAAGCTTGTATAAATTAACAAGTTCAAAGTCGTTTTCTTCTCCAACTGTATCCCTGATACCATCCAAAGCGGATTCAAGTAATTTGATGGTATTACCTTCCTTTCTATTGCTTCCGCATACTGCATAAAATTTCATAATAAACCCAAAAAAACTTATTTTAAAAATAGATGAAAATCAAAAATCAAATAAAATAATAAAAAATCAAATCAAATATCCTTTTTTTAAGATATCAAACCAATATCTTAAATTTAAAAGAATTAAATCAAATCATCAAAAAGAAGAAAAAACATTCCAAATAAATAAAATAATGAATGAGGATTATTTATCCAATCATTCAACCAATTATTCAATCAGAATCTATTCTACAAGTGAACTTTCAGTAGCAAGCTCGATAAGTATGTAATCATACATATGAGACTTCCTGACATCAGCAATCTCTTTTAATTTATGTCCATCGATTACAACATTTTCGATTTCCTCGTGGTACTTGTCATAATCAAGCTTTACCCTCAAGCCGGAAAGCTGGCTTGTAACAGGAGTAGGGGACAAGATATCCTTGATTGCAGGAACCTGCTTCTCTATTTCATCCTTGACCAGAATAGCCGGTTCAATAGGAGGATCCTGAGCAATTTCCTTCTTTCTCTCGTTTAAAAGGCGTTCCACGGTTTCAACCAAGTTCCTTAAAGCACGTATATTATCTCCTCTTTTTAATCTGCGAGGTATTCTTCCCAATCCTGAGACATATGCATCAGCACCAGGCAATTCTTCCAGATCAATCTCTGGAGCACCAGTTACGATTACCGGAATGTCGATATCATCAAATAGGAATGACTTGTCAATGATGCATTGCTTGAAACTTCCAAGAGCAAAAATAGCTATGTCATGCTCTTCAATCAGTCTTTTCTCTCCCTCACTTATTCCAGCAGTTCCTTTTCCATGTCCGCGGGCAAGCCCTACCATGTTGTCCTTTGCTCCATAACGTCGAAGATACTCTGATATGTCACATGCTGCATGAGGGAGGTGATGTCTTGCAAGGGTAGGAGATACGATGGCTATTTCAGAACCTGCCATAGGAGCAACTACAACTTCTCCAAGAAGTTCCTTTGCCTTGTCCTGAACAATTTGGACATCATCCAGAGGAATTGCCATGTTAATGACAAGCTCCATCTGCAGAATGTTGGACTGGAGAATAAAACCTCCCAGGTCCTCGATAAGTTCTTTCATCTCCTCGCTTTTGTGGACACCGCCTGTGAATGTTAATGTTTCATACATCTTGCATCACCTATAATAATCATGATATTTAATTGGAATTTTATTTAATTCATTAATAAATTTAAAAGATTTTCAATACTATTAGATTATATTTTAATTTTTCTATTATTAAATATTTATTATATTTTTTATTATTTGAAATTTGAAAGAAACTTGCAGAGATAAAAAATATTCTAAACTTTATTATTCAAAATAAACTTTTAAGAAAAATACTCTATATTTTAAAATATCTTAAAAAAAAAGCAAATAGATAAGTGAAAATGAAAATAAAGCTCTCAAGTGAATAAAATTCTTATTGTAAAGAATTTATCAAAATGGAATATCTTTGCTGCGCTCTTTCAACAGGGCTTTTGGAAACATTGCCGTGAGTAGGTATTTCAATGAAAGTGAGAGAATCGTCATCAACATCCTCACTTGATCTTACGTTATCAATCAGATAATCAGGATAAACAACATAATCATATCCACTGTCTGCATTTGAATCAACAATCTGAGCTCCGATATCCTTGACTATGTCTTTTAAAAACATGGAGTAAACTTTTACTGACTTGCTTGAATTGCTATCCCTGATTTTATCCATATCCTCAAACCAGGAGTTTATAAAATCGCTGCCAAGCCCTTCAAAAATCTGGTTGACCTTTTCATAACTAACTCTCTCTTCGATTAAACCCTTTTCATAAAGGCTGTTGGAAACTGCAATAATGCTTTGAGCGATTTGAGAAAAGGTGTTTAATTTGATTGCAAGTGAATCCATATCAGTTTTGCTTTCAGATAATAGAATTGCAAAATCGCCATCTTCATTATCAGGATGTTTGTTCACTTTGAAATCAGCCAAACCCGCCCATTCTACAATTTCCTTACACATTGGAGTAGTTACAACAATCATGATATCACAACGAAATCTCATTAATAAAAGAATCTAATGCCAAATTGGAAGGCATTTGAGAAAAAAATCCCCGAAATCCAAAAAGCAAAAATGAAAAAATGCTTAAAAGCAAACTTGGAAAATACTTAAAAAATATTAAAATTATAATATAAAATATAATTATTATTTATAAATTCACATTAATAAAAGCGACTAATTTATTTAATTATATTCAATGAATAATTATTTAAATTAAAAAGTCAATAAACTATTATCTGTATAAATTATTTTTTTTTGAAAATGGCTAAATTAATTAATATAATTATTACAATGCCTAAAATGAGGAAATCAAATGAAAAGAGAATGTTTGAAAATCATAGGTACTGCACATGTATCTCAAAACAGTGCCGATGAAGTTAGAGAATCCATTTTAACTGATATGCCTGATGTAGTGGCAATTGAATTGGATAGAGGCAGATACAACCGTTTGATGGAGGAACGTGCAGGCATTGTAAGGGACGACACCATATCAATAGGAAAAATCATCAAGGAAAACAAGGTAGGAGTCTTCATAGTCACCACCGTCTTATCATATATGCAAAACAAGATAGGGGATGATCTGGATATAAAACCGGGTTCTGAAATGATTTCCGCCATTGAAGCCGTTGAAGAGTTAAATAATGCTCAGGAAGAGGATGAGGAAGGAAATAAATACATCTGTAGAATCGCATTGATTGACAGAGACATCAATATCACCTTACAAAGGGTTATAAACAATATGGGCTTTAGGGAAAAAATCAAGTTCGCTTATGCTCTTTTAGAATCATTTTTCACATCCGATGATGAAGTGGATGAGATAAGCATTGAAGAGCTTAAAAGCGCCGACATGATCGATGAAATGATGGAAGAATTTAGGGACATCGCTCCAGGAGTCTACGGAGCCCTTGTCAATGAAAGAGACCAGTATCTTGCAGGCAGCATAATGAACATTCCTGAAGACAAAGTCATTGCAGTAGTCGGAGCCGGACACAGGGAAGGAATAGTCCACTACTTAAACCATCCTGAAGAGATGAAATCAAGAAACGAGCTATTAACCACCGAGAAAAAAGGTGGAATTCCTTGGGCAAAGATCATTCTGGCTTTAATCCCTATTTTATTTGTGGTGATATTTTTTCTGGCTTATATTAATGGCATTTCCATAAAAGGAAATCTTATAGAGTTTGTTGTCATCAGCATGCTCATGGGATTTCTAGGTTCAATATTATCAGGTTCCAAGATTCAATCAGCAATTATAGGAGGCCTTGTGGCCCCACTTACAATCATTCACCCACTGCTTGCAGCAGGATGGTTTTCAGGGCTTGCTGAAGTGAGATACAGAAAAGTAAGGCAGAGCGACATTCAAAATCTTACTAAAGCAGAAAGCCTGAGGGATTTGTGGAATAACAATATTGTAAGGATACTTCTTGTTGTAGTTGGAACAAATATAGCTGTTAGCATTGCCACACTTGTTATCCTGCCATCCCAGGTATTCATACCATTGTTCATGAAGATATTTGGAATGTGAGCCATATCAAAGAATTGATTAGAAAACAGATAAATCATTAAAATATTTAATTAAGCAAACAGCATTAAACATGACAAAACCAAAACTGTTTTATTAATATTATTAAAAATTTTAAAAGGCAAAAACATGTATTATATATTTAGATGCGACTGCGGAAGAGTGCTTTATGCAAAAAAAGGAGTGGCAACAAGAAAGTGCACCTGCGGAAAAACACTTAAAGTGAAAAGCCGAAGAATTCTGCAGAAGGTTGACACCATTGAAGATGCCACATATGCAGTTCAGCAAATGCAAGAGAAAATTTATGGAGAAAGCGTTTTTTCTACAGCTGCAGAGATGAAGGACAATAAATTCTTAAATCAGATTGATAGAAAAATGAAAAAATTATAATGCGAAACAACAGCTATTTTAAAAAACCTAAAAATTTTAGAAAATTCAACTGATTTTTAAACAAATTTAAATAACTTTAAATACTTATATAAACTAATAATAAATACTAAAAGCATACTTTAAAAAAATTTTTTTAAGGACTTAATGAAAATGAATTCGACATTGATTATAATTGAAATTATACTTATAATATTACTTGTTTTACTCAACGCTATCCTTTCATTAGCCGAAATAGCAATCGTATCTGCTAGAAGAGTTAAAATTCAAAAAGCAGCTAATGAAGGAGATTCAAGAGCGAATGTCGCTCTAGAACTAATGGACGATCCCAACCAATTTTTATCAACCGTTCAACTCGGAATGACACTTGTAGCAATCATTACCGGTGCGCTCGGTGGAAGCACATTATCAGAACCATTAGGCGCATTTTTAAGCCCATACATTCCTTACAGTTATTTCATAAGCATGGTCATAGTGGTAGTGGTATCAACATATTTCACAATCATCGTAGGTGAAATCGTACCTAAGAGAATAGCTATGATTGACCCTGAAAACATGGCATTGAAAAGCGCCAGGGCAATGAAATTCATTAACAAGCTATGCAGTCCTGTCGTATACATCCTTGATTTGACAACAGACCTCTGTTTAAAAATATTGAGAGCAGACAACATTCAAGAGGATGTTGTAACAGAAGAGGAAGTCAAATTATTGATTGAAGAGGGAATTGAAGACGGAACAATTGAAAAAGAAGAAGAAAGCATTATTAAAAGAGTCTTCAATCTTGACGACCAGAAAGTCGATATGATAATGACTCCAAGAAGCGAGATGATATGGCTTGACCTTGAAGACAGCGATGAAGAGAATCAGGCAAAGATCATAGAAAGTAAAAGGTCAATATTCCCAGTATCCAGCGGCGAGCTGGATGACTTCATAGGTGTTGTTCAAGCAAAGGATATCCTATCCAGCATGTTCCAGGGAGAAAAAGAAAAAATAGAGGACATCATCAAGAATCCTCTTGTCGTTCCTGAAAACATGCCTTCAATGGAGCTTCTCAAGGAATTTAAAAACAACCGCCAGTATGTGCACATGGCTTTGGTTGTGGATGAATTTGGAAGCGTGGTAGGACTTATTACATTAAACGACCTTCTTGAAGGAATTGTCGGAGACATTCCGGGAATTGATGAAACCGATGACCCTCAAGCCATTCAAAGAAAAGACGGTTCCTGGCTGATTGATGGAAGATTCTCAATTGAAGACTTCAAGGAGCTCTTTGAAATAGAGGATGAAATGCCTCAAGAGGTTGAAGACGGTTTTACTACAATTGCAGGTTTTATTTTAAGCTTTTTAGGAAAGATTCCTGATACTGATGAATCCTTCGACTGGGAGAACTACAGTTTCGAGATAATCGATATGGATGGAAACCATATTGACAAGATCCTGGTTACAGTCAATGAGATAATTGATTCTGAAGAAGATGAAGAAGTTAATGAAAGCATCATAAAAGAAGCTTAAAAGGATTAATGTTTAAAACTTAAAAAATTTAAAGTCTTGAGATTTGTTAATAATCTTAAAAACTTAAAATCTTGAAATTTATTAAATCATTTTATTTAAAAAAATTACTTACTGAATAAAGGAGAGAGGATATGAGTTTAATTATCAGCATCATACTTCTTGTAATTGGATTTGTTCTTTTAATAAAGGGCGCTGATGTCTTTGTAGATGGGGCGAGCAATGTTGCATACCACTACAAGATATCCACACTTGTTGTAGGACTGACCATTGTTGCTTTCGGTACCAGTGCTCCTGAAGCGGCAGTTTCAATTACTTCCTCATTTGCCGGGAGCAATGCGATCTCATTAGGCAATGTTGTCGGAAGTAACATCTTCAATATCTTATGTGTTGTCGGTATCAGCGCATTGATTGGAAAATTAAGCGTTGAACAGGACTTGATTGACAGGGATTTCCCATTTACTGTTATTTCAAGCATAGGATTATTATTAATTGCATATTTCCTAGGAGAAATCAGCAGATTAGTAGGTGCGATATTTTTAATCGTATTGTTTATCTATATCTACCACATGATTAAAAAATCAAAGGAACATGCGGAATCTGTTGGTGAAGAAGTGGGAGAAGCAAGATTATCCATTCCAAAAGCAGCGGCCTACATTGTCATAGGAATAGCCGGAGTAATCATAGGTTCCAATTTTGTTGTTGACGGCGCAAGCGATATCGCTTCATTTTTCGGTTTAAGCGATGCACTTATCGGCCTTACAGTTGTTGCAATAGGCACCTCCCTTCCAGAGCTTGTCACTTCAATCACAGCACTTAAAAAGGGAGAAAACGGTATGGTCATAGGCAATGTGCTTGGTTCATGCATCTTCAACATCCTGTTTATCCTGGGTATAAGCAGCGTTATTATTCCAATGCCAATAGACCCTGAAATGATTGCGGATATTGCTTTCATGACTGCAATTACAATACTCGGCGCTATCTTTGCAAAATCACAAAAAGAAGTGGATAAAAAAGAAGGATTTGTATTATTCGTATTATTCGTGCTTTATATGATTTTTATCATATTGAGAAACTGATTTTGATTTTTACGAATCTTTTATATAAATTTAAAAAAAAGAGTGGAATTATATTTCCACTTATTTGGTATTTTTCAAGTAGTTCTTAATAAAGAGCGTGCAACAAAATGAAAGATTTTCTTTAAAATAATGTCCATTTGAATCTATTTTTAATTTAAAGAGTAAAATTTTTTAAAAATTTTACTATTGGTTGACTCCACTATCCAATTAATTAAAGATGGGACCTAGTAAAAAAATTTTAATACTATTCATAAATACTAGTTTATTATAGTAGTTTTACCTTATTCTTTTATATTTTATTCATAATTAACAATGTCAAAAGTTGCACAGAACTAATTTGACTTAAAAATATAAACTCTAAAACCTGTGATTCTTATTTTTACTTAAAAATATAAACTTTAAAACCATATTATTCCTTATGGAATATTTAATCATTCTTGAAATTAAATTTAAAACAAATATGGAAAAAGTTCAAGATACTCTTAGATATTTTGGCTTCAAGCAAATACAAAATCACTGTTTCTGTGGAAATCTTAATAAAGTTGAGATTGCTGAACTAAAATCCAAAATTAGTGAACTTATTAAAGAAAAGGACAGTTTGATACTATTTCCCATATGCAATAGTTGTTATATGAAAAAAGAGGTATACGGTTGTGAGATTAACTTTGAAAAAGAGTATTTTAAAATTTTATGATAAGAGTATCATATACTAAAAAGTATTTATTATGTGATTTGATTAATATGAAGTTAGTAATAGAAGGATTCAATAAATCCATACATAAGAAATCCAATAGGTTAGTAATAAAGGAAAAGGATGAAGAAATTGAAAATATCAAAATTCAAGACATTTCGGATATTTTAATTATTGGGAAAGGTTCAATAAGCTTTGATGCATTAAATTTAATTGCAAATAATAATGTCAAGTTAGTCTCCATGGATTATTATGGAAATTTTAATTATATTTTAGAATCTCCAAATCAGAATAACATTGAATTGAAGAGAAAGCAATATTTATTAAGTGAATCTTTTAATGGTCTTGAAATAGCAAGAGAATTGATTAAATCTAAAATTTCCAATCAGAGATATACTTTAAAAACTTTGAATAAGAATAAAAAATTGGAATCAGTTAAAATCAGCGAGATTAAAATAAATGATTGCATTAATGAATTGGATGATTTATCTTTGAATGAGAATTTTTTTAAGAAAACAAGGATGCAAATCATGGGGATTGAAGGAAAGGCATCAATAGAATATTGGAATGGAGTTCGCAATATCTTACCTCCCGAATTCGATTTTGATAACAGACAAAGAAATGCTGATGATTTGGTGAATTCAATGCTGAATTATGGATATGCTATTCTGGAATCTGAAGTTACTAAAAATATCCTATTATCTGGATTAGATCCATACTGTGGTTTCCTACATTTCGACATGCCAAATAGGACCAGTTTAACTTATGATTTGATGGAAGAATTCCGACAGCAATTGGTGGATAAGGTGGTTTTTACTTTGATAAATCATAAGCAGGTTTCTCTGAAGGATTTGGATAAGAGAAACAACTCCCTAAAACTAGATGTTCTAAAGTTGCTCTCTTCTAAAATTTTAGACAAAATATATTCAACAATTAAGTATAATGATCAACAAATAATGTATTATCAAATTATTAGAATGCAAGCGGATAATTTAAAAGACGCCATATTGTATGATAAAAAATATGATGGTTTTTATTTAAGATGGTAAATTTGGAAGTCTGTATGAAAAACGTGCACTGTAAAGACTTCCTTTGGGCTTCTTTTTAATTTATTTTCTTCAAATCTTTTAATTTTTAAAAACAAGCAACATTTTAGGGTTTAAAATTATTTCGTTATGTTAATATAAAACGAACAAAATATAAGTTATGAAATTAGTCATAACCAATAAAGTAACCAGGAATACCTAATTTTCTAAGAACAGTAATTAAACCCCAACTACTAACAAATGTAAGAAATGCAAGTAAAAAATTCCAATAATATGCATTGAAATAATTAACATCAACAAGAAGGAATATTATAAGTAACATTGTTTGATGAGTTAAATAAATACCATAACAAGATCTACTTATTGATTTAATACCTACACTAATTAATGGTTTTTTAAATAATAATGCAAATTTCTTAAATAAACCTTTAGTACTATCAAAATTAATATATTTCCAGAATAAAAATACTCCAGTAGCTTGAAGTATAACAACCAAACTTACATCCATATAAGAACGTGTATAAAAATTATAATGATGTAAGAAAACTGTTTTTTGAAATCCATTATGAAATATATCAAAATATATAATAAATGTAGTTGTAGTAATAAATAATAATAAACCAATCCAAATTAACTTATTAGAACTTAAATTAAATTCCTTATGATCTAAATAATAACCTAAGAACAAATATATTATTGGACCAATAAAGAAAGTTAAATTAAAGTAAGTAGGAGTATTAAAAATTTCTAAAGCTTGATAAATAATTACTGCAAGAAATGATAAAACTAAAAAATATTTAGCACCATAAACTTTAGTTTCCTTAATATAAGAATTAAAAATTGGTAAAGACAAATAAATACCAATTAACATCCATGCATACCAATGTTGCAAACCAAAAGTTCTAGAAAATGCTCCTAATCCAGATAAACTAAATGTTAAATTTCCATGATAATAAGTATAAACAAGGGCAATAACTGTGTTCCATACTAAAAATGGAATTACAATACGCATAAATCTACCTTTAAGAAACTTTGGAATATCATCATAATAATCTCTTTCTAACATTAATGTTCCAAGAAGCATTAAAAATATAGGTACACCAAAAGCCATAGTTGAAAATAAAACATATTCCTCATAAGTAAAAACACCTTTATGATTTAATAAAGTTGATGTATTAATAAGAACAAGAGACATTATACTTATAGCACGTAATTCATCAATGAATGCAATTCTTCTTTTTGGAATCCTTTTAGAAATATTTGAAAAGGGAATAGATGGAATATATTTATCTGAAACTTTTAAAAAAGACATTATACCACTAACACAAAAATCAAAATAATTTAAATATAAATATGTATATTCTCATAATATATAAAATTAATCAGACAAATAAGAATTAAAAAAATATTATTTAACTGTATAAAATTATTTAAAAAAAATAGAAATAATTAAACAACATTCATAAAAATTAATCAAAGACAATAATTAAATCAAGAGAATATAAAATATATGTGATAATTATTAAAAAGAAATTGATATCTATAAATTAACCTCATTTAAAAATATAAAAATTAGACTTATTAAAAAGCTATTTTATTTAAAAATTAAGTCTGTTGAAAACTATTTTTTATAAAAATTTAAACAAGTAGCTAAAACTTGAAAATCAATTTTAAGAAAGCTTATTTATAAAAATTTTAAGTATTTCAACAAAAGTTTAAAAATAAAATTTTCTAAAACTACTTATTTATAACTAAAATAAAATTTACTCTAAATTTAATGATTTTAAACCAATTTAATAAATTTATCTAAAAAATATTTACTATTTAATTAATAAATTAAAGTTTTTTAAGAAAAAACCATGATTTAATAATTAAATATCAAAGAATATATACACCTTATCAAAAATAAATTACACTTAACCACTTATTAATTATTTCAAGGTATGTGGAATAAATACAATAAAATTAATTATTGAAGAAATAAGAACTAAAATTAAGTTAATTAAATTACTATTTAAAAAAACCAAAATACTAACAAGTAATAAAACAAAAGTCATAATACTTGCAAAAATTGCATCAGACCTATTTGAGTTTAAAATTATTTCGTTATGTTAATATAAAACGAACCATATAATTAATGGGATAAAAAAAGAAAAAAGGATAAATAAATTAAAAAATAAAACTCTAAAGATATAAAAATAAATAAAAAAACAAAAAGGGAAGGAAACTTATGAAGGAACTTATTGGATACTGTGGATTGGATTGTGAAACTTGTGAAGCTCGCATTGCAATAATTAATGATGACAATGAATTGCGCACTAAAGTTTCAAAACTTTGGAGTGAACGAATGATATAGACATTACCCCCGAAATGATAAACTGTACCGGTTGCAGAATTGAAGGCGTAAAGACCATATTCTGTGATCCAATTTGTCCAATTAGACAATGTGCCTTAGAAAGGGAATATGAAAGCTGTGCTGATTGTGCAGAACTTGAAACATGCGATAAAGTTGCAATGATCTTTGAAAACAATGCCGATGCCCTTAAGAATTTAAAGGGGGATTAAAATTATTTAGTTATTTGATTAAAACTAACATAAAATTTCAATGTCACGGCCATTTTTTATGCAATTGTTTCTCTGATTTCACAGGCTTTGCATATCCTGCCGGATTTGGTTTCCCTCATTTTTCACATTCATAAGAACAGTGGTTTACTTTGATAAATCATAAGCAGGTTTCTCTGGAGGATTTGGATAAGAAACTTACCTAAAACTAGATGTTCGAAAGTTGCTCTCTTCTAAAATTTTAGACAAAAATTATTCAACAATTAAGTATAATAATCAACAAATAATGTATTATCAAATTAGGATAATTTAAAAGACACTATATTAAGAGATGGTTTTTATTTAATGATAATATTAGGTGATTTACATGGAAGATGTTAAAGAATGGAAAGGTTTGAACGGACAACTTGTAGCATTTAAAGAAGAAGTTGGAGATGCTGAAAAGATTACTTTCATTGGTTCTCCGAGCGTTTGCACACCATTTGCAGAATTTCTAACAAATGTCGTTAGAGATAAGCAAAATCATTTCATTCCTCTCTTGGACATTGGCGATTGCCATCAGTTTGAGTCAAAACCTTATGCAATGGTTTTAAAAGATGAGGTGTCAGACCCTCACGACTCTGATATTGTAGTGCTGCTGGGTGGTTTGTCAATGCCGAAATATGATGTTGACACCGATGAGCTGAATGCTTTGGTTGATGAAATCCTAAAGGATGACGGCAAAATAATTGGAGTCTGCTTTATGGACATGTTTGAAAAAGCAGATTGGCCAGATAAAGTTGATTTTGACTGCATTATCGATGGAACACTGATTGGGACCGTTAAAAAATAGATATTAAAGTTAATGCAGGTTAATAATGAACAAAAAATTGCTAATTTCATCTACTTTAAAATTATTTCGTTATGTAGATATAAAACGAACATAAAATTTTAATTCACGGGCAATTTTTTATGCAATTGTTTCTCTAATCTCACAGGCTTTGCATATCCTGCCTGATGTTGGTTCTCCACAGTTTTCACATTCATTAAGAACCGTTGAAGTCGCTTCGACATCCAGAATCTTTATGAATGAATTCATCACATTCTCCTTGGTTCCAGGATGCTTTGATTCGGTATTATTCAGAAACTCCTTGATTTTAGCCCTAAGAGACAGGCTGGAGTATGGACACTCCGCCAGATGTATGTCTATGCCATTTAAAACAGCCCATGTTCCAACATCCTTCTCAGGAGTATTCCAAAGGGGCTTGATTCTAGGCACAAGCTTTTCATGAATCTGCTCCAGCTCAGGTCCGAACTTGGAGAACTTCACTGTATCTCCCCTTGAAAAGCTCATTAGAAAGGATTGTATTTCATCATCAAGATTATGTCCGGTAGCTATCTTGTCAGCCCCTACATCATATGCTGTTTTATTTAAAATAGTGCGCCTGAATACACCGCAGGGAATGCAAGCGCTTTTGAAATTGGAATAAATATCATCCAGAGCAAAGCCCTCCTCGCATTTGAATGATTTTTGAATAAGGGGAATATCCAGAAGCTCGGCGTTTCGAACTGCTGAATCTATTCCATGCTGGCGATATCCCTCTATCCCCTCATCAACGGAAATAGCTAAAAGATCGAAATCAAAATCAGCATTCATTTGATAATCATGCAAGGCATGCAGAGTTAAAACACTGTCTTTTCCACCAGAAAGAGCAACAGCTATTTTTTCTTCCTCCTTGATCAATTGATAGTCATCAATCAATCTGTTTATTCTTGAAAAAATCTTTTTATTAAATTCCTCTTTCTCGATTTTCATATTTTAACTCCAAAATAATATTTTTGTATTAAACCAATTCCATCAATCACAGAGTATCATATTTTAACTCCAAAATGAATTTTTGTGATTAATTTAATCAATCACAATTATATTATTTTTGAAAATATAAAAAACTTTAGAATATGAAAGCAGATTCCAAAATCATAGATTTTTTTATAAAAATGAGAATTATCAAAACATCGGCCCATTTAACTCAATTCTGTAAATAACAAAAAATCTATATGTTGTCAAGTAAAAAATAATAATCATGATTACCGCAGATTTTTGTATACTTCCTATGGGAATAGAAAGTAGTGAAATAGGAGAATATGTAGCTGAAGCCGTGGAAGTAATCAAGGCTTCTGGAATAAAATACGAATTAACCGCAATGGGAACCCAGATGGAAACCGAGAGCCTGGAAGAGCTTTACAAAGTTGTTCAAGACACTCAGGAAGCAATATTTAAAATGGGTCCCGGAAGAGTCTACAGCGTATTAAAAGTCGATGACAGACGCGACCGTGAAAACAGAACTCTTGATGCCAAGGTAAAAACAGTAGAAGACTTGATGGAGAATAAAAAATAATCCAGATAAATATTTTTTTAATTTAAATAGCTAAGATTAATTAAAAAATAATAAATAAATTATCTTCTTGATTAATTTAAAAAAAATAGTTAAATAAAACATTGAACTGTTATTTCAAAAATAGAAAAAATAAATAGATTTGCTCTATTTATTTTAATTTACTTTTTTTAGAAAAAATTGAAAAAACTCTTTTTAAAGTAAAACACTCTTTTTATAAAAAAAACATTCAAAATTAGAATGCTTCTTTAATGGTTTTAATTATTAAATCCAAGTCTTCTTCAGTTAATGAAGGGTGAATTGGAAGTGAAATGACTTCATTTACAATTTTCTCAGTTACAGGAAGACTTAAATCATAACCTCTGCTTGTGAATACTCCCTGCCTGTAGAGTGGGATAGGATAATAAACACCGCTGCCTACACCATTCTCAGAGAGAATCTCAATCAATTCATCTCTTTTACCATTTGTAACTTTTATTGTGTACTGGTGGTAGACATGCTTGCATCCATCTCTTACAACAGGAGTTTCAACATAATCAACATCGGCAAGGCCTTCATTCAAGTAGGCGGCATTGTCAATTCTCGCATCATTGAATCCGGAAACCTTCTTCAACTGCTCAAAACCAATAGCTGCTTCAATATCAGTCATTCTGAAGTTGTAGCCAAGATATTCATTATGATATTTTGTTTTTGAGCCTTGAGCCCTGTAAATCCTGCACATTTCATCGATTTCATCATCATCGGTTGTAATCATTCCACCTTCGCTGGTGGTCATGTTTTTAGTAGGGTAGAAGCTGAAACATGCAATATCTCCCAGCTGACCGACATTTCTGCCTTTGTACTGTGCGCCATGAGCTTGAGCTGCATCTTCGATGACTATCAGGCCATGGTCTTTTGCAATCTTGTTGATTTCATCCATGTCAGCAGACTGTCCGTATAATTGAACAGGCATTATCGCCTTTGTATTCTCGCTAATCGCATCTTCAATGAGAGCAGGATCCAGTGTGAATGTTTCAGGATCGATATCCACAAAGGCAGCTTTAGCGCCAGTGAATAAAATGGAGTTTCCAGTAGCTGCAAATGTAAATGGAGAAGTAATCACTTCATCCCCCGGACCTATGCCTGCGGATAAGTTGGCAACCTGCAGTGCTGCAGTTCCTGAATTTACTGCAATCGCATGTTTGCATCCTGCAAATTCGGCAAAAGCCTTTTCAAATTCTGCTACTTTCGGTCCCTGTGCAATCATTCCAGACTTCATGACTTCAATGACCGCATTGATTTCTTCCTCTCCAATTATCGGATTAGCTATTGAAACTTTAATGTCCGCCATATTTTCACCTAATGAATAATAAAATTTAATATTTAATAAAATATATTTAAATATAAGCTTTTAAAATTTAAATTAAAATGCTTTAAATTCTTATCACTAAATTAATAATTTAGTTAAATTATTATAATTCCAATATTAAAATCAGAATGTCTAAATATATTATTAACTTAATCTTATATTAGTTTACCTATTTTTGATAAAAACTAGTTGGCATCTTATAAACCTAAAAAAATAAGAAAAATAACATGCTTAATCAGCAAAATAAAGATTAATAAAGATTCAAAAAACAAATGAAGTGATTTGATGCCATAAACTATCACAATCACAGGAGAATATTAATGATTTATCAGGAAAACGATTACAAGACTCTGGATGAGATTGAAATAAATTACACCGAAGATGAATTGAAAATAATTGAAGAGGGAAATGTGAGAATCAAATTCCCTGATTTTGACAAGGTTTCATCTGATGCGCCTGTTTTCTATAATCCTAGAATGGAATTTAACAGGGACAATTCCATACTTGCTCTTCAAGCTTATCAAAGGGAAGTGGACAGACAAATCAATATCTGCGACTTGTTCGGAGGAAGCGGAATTCGTGGAATAAGGTATAAAAAGGAAATTGATGGCGTTGGAGACGTTTATATCAATGACATAAACCCTCTTGCAAACGGATTTACAAAAATAAATGCCGAATTGAATGATGTGGAGGTCAACATAGACCAGAGAGAAGCCAACATCGAGCTTAGAAACAACATGGGGCAATTCGACGTCATCGACATCGACCCATTTGGAACCCCATCTCCATTTCTGGATTCAGCATGCTACAATTTGAAAAGGGATTCATTGCTTTGCGTCACAGCCACAGACACATCCTGCCTTTGCGGAACCTATGTGGAGCCTTGCATACGCAAATACAATGCAAAATCATATAAAAGCGAGTACTGCCACGAAAATGGAATAAGAATCCTTGCAGGATTCACTGCGCTTACCCTTGCGAAATACCAGAAATACATTGAAATAAAAATGTCCCACAGCAGCGAGCACTATATGAGAATCTATATGAAGGTTAGAAAAGGATCCAAAGCCTGTGACAAGTCATTGAAGGAAAATATTGGATATATTGCCCATTGCAAGCACTGCCTGCACAGAGAGCCTGTCAAAGGCCTTGCCGGAAGCATTCCAGATGTATGCCCTGTATGCGGCGAGAAGCTGATTGGAATAGGCCCTCTATGGATAGGGCCTATTCAAAACAGAGAATTCATCGAATCAATGATTGAAATAGCAGATGAGAAGAATCTCAATACTAAAAAACAGGTATTGAAGCTATTGAATTTATGCAAAGACGAAGCAGATGCTCCTTTAAGCTATTACAATATTCATGACATGTGCAGAGTATTGAAAATCAGCGCTCCTAAATATGAGAAGATAATCGGGCATTTAAGAGAAAAAGGATTTACAGCTGCCAAGACCCATTATAATCCTATAGGCATTAAGACAAATGCAAGCAATACCGAACTCATGCAGATTTTAAAGGAAATGCAAAACTAAAAGAAATGATTTTTCAATCATTTCCATGCCTTTCAATCCATTCCACCAATGCCTCATTAATTGCCTTTGAATACCATCCTCGTTCAAATCCAAATCGCTTTGAAGCTATTTTCTTGAATTCATAATCTATATCTTCATTTATGTTTAATGATATTTTTTTAATTTTCACCATGGACACACCTTAAAAAAAGCAAGTGAAATATCATCAAGCAAAACCCCAAGATATGAAATATTTAAAAAAACCAAAATCAAGAGACTACAAGACATGAACAATATTTAGAAAATATCAAAATCAATCAATACTTGGAAATTAACAAAATTTAAAAAATGGATAATAATAATTGATTTAACCAGTTTAAAAATTTTACTTAAAACTATTATCAAAAATAGCATCTGTTTGTAAAAAAAATAATTGTTTGTAAAAAAAATGTTCAATTAAAGTGCAAAAATGTAGATGATTATATAAAAATTTATAAATAATAAAAATCATAAATTATTATGACATTGTTAAAAAATATAACATATGTTCAATTTTACAAAATTAGGTATTTTTGAATAAAATTAAATGATAATCTTTATTAAAATGAAAATACTAATTTATAATAGTGTTAAATTAAAAAATTTTAAACAATGTATAAAAAGTTTAAAATAAATTTTTCAAAAATATAGGCGATACAATGTGTGCTAAGAAAAAAGAAGAAATAGTTAAACTAGACGAAACTGATATAAAAATCCTAAAAATCATCAATGATGATGTTAGAATTTCTTATAGACAAATTTCCAGAGATTTAGGCATTTCAGTTGGAACTGTACACAATCGTATAGATAAAATGCTGAAATCAGGAGTTATCGAAAAATTTGCACCAATCCTAAATCATAAGAAATTAGGTTATACTCTTACAAGCATCATTGGAGTAAATGTCGAAGGAGTATCCCTTGAATCATGGGAAGAGGAAATCTCCCATAATAAAAATGTTGTAGGCATTTATGATGTCACCGGAGAGTACGATGCATTTTTAATTGCCAAATTCAAAGATACCGATGAATTGGATCTCTTCTTGAAAGAACTGCTTAAAACAGACTGTGTTGAGAGAACCTACACACAAACTGTACTTAACGTAGTTAAAGAAGATATGGGATCTGCAAACATACTCTAAATGGATTTAAATATCTAATTTATTTTTAAAATACTTGATTGAGTTTTATACTTAATTTTAACCCCCAAAATTAGTATAAAATGAAATCAATTAATTTTATACCTATTTTCGAATAAAATAATCTATTAAATAACTGAATGCTATTTTTAAGAGATTCATAGATTATTAAAGCCGAATCTACTAAAAATCCAATAATTTTTTGGACTAAAACTGATTTTTTTAAAACCATTCTCGAAAATAAAGCAGAGATGTTTAAAAAAATAAACAAAAGGACATTAAAAATGGAAAAAAATAGATAAAATAAAGAAAAAGTATAAATAAAACAACAAAACATAAATATTGACGTAATATGATTTTTTATAAAATCTTTTTTTAAGAGATTTCATATTTTGTATATTTTGTTTATGCATGAATTATTCAATGCATATTGTTATTAAAGAAAAAAGAAGGTTTAATAAATGGTAGTTTGTCTCCCTGACACACAAGACGGTACACCAGACATACCTATCTATTTAAGTAGAGTTGGAGTAACCGGAGTGAAAAAACTTTTAAGTCTTAAAAGAAAAGAAAAAAGACCAATAATATTGGTGCCTACTTTTGATGCTTTTGTAGATTTACCAAGCGATCAGAAAGGCACACACATGTCTAGAACTCCAGAAGCTATTAGCGAAGTAGTAGACGAAGTAGCTACTAACTCCTCAATCGGAGTAGAAGAAATCTGTGCAGACATCGTTAGAAAGATGCTTGAAAAACATGAATACGCAAAACGTGTTGAAGTAAACATGAGAAGCGAATACATGTTTATGAGAGAATCCCCTGTCACAAGAAAACCTTCCCAGGAAATGGGAATACTTATAGCAAATGCTGTAGGAAAATGTGACGATGATGGAAACATCTCCATTAGAAAAAGCATTGGAGCTGAAGTCATTGGAATGACTGTATGTCCATGTGCACAGGAATCCGTAAGAGAAGTTAACAAGAACAACCTGCTTGAATTCTTAGATGAAGAAACTTGCGAGAAAGTACTGGAAAACGTTACTTTCGCATCTCACAACCAAAGAGGAATAGGAACCGTTTTAATCGAAGTTCCAGAAAACCAGACAGTTGACGGTGAAAAAATCATTGAAATCATAGAATCCTCAATGAGCTCTCCGGTCTGCGAACTTTTAAAACGCCCTGATGAAAATGCGGTTGTTATGAATGCTCATGAAAACCCTGTTTTTGTTGAAGATTGTGTTAGAGCAATGAACGAGAAAATCATCAAGGAATTTTCTTATTTACCTGATGATACTAAAATCACAACCCGTCAAGAAAACCAGGAAAGTATTCACAGGCATAATGCATTTGCCGAGAAAGTTTCTACACTTGGTGCATTAAAAGAAGAACTTAATCTTAAATAAATCAAAATTTATTTATAAAAAGAAAAGCTCAATGCTTTAGGAAACTAAAGAGTTTAAAACTCTTTCTAATATATTTAAAACTAAATAATCCATAGGATTATAATAAAAACAAATATCTAAGCATATTTGTTTTTCAACTATTTTTTTATCAGATTATTGCTAATGCTTATTTAAACTAATTTTAAGTAAAAAATCATTTAATCACGACATCCACTAATTTTAAGCAAAAAACATAATTAACACAGCACCAGCTAATTTTAAGTCAAACCATTTAATCACGATCCCAGCTAATTTTAAGCAAAATACTTATTTTAATTATTAAAAAGCTAATTTAGTACTTTAAAACACATGCAAAATACTAAATTTGATTTAGAAAAATCCTTTATTTATCATATTAGACAATTTAAATAAAATAAACAACAATATAACTATATAAAATTTATAGCTGCTTTTCAAATGAGGGAAAAAATGAAAATTAATAAAATAACAATCAAGGAGTTATTAGAGAGTTTTAGTTTAAAATTGGAGTTATCTGAGAATATTTTAAACTATAAAGTTCTAAATAACGATTACTTTTATGAAAAAATAAAGGAAAAGTTCCTAATAGGGCAGTATGTGAAAGACTTTTACAACCCAGAATGGGGCGAGGAAAAGGAATTTGACTGTTACTGCTTTGAATCAGATACAAGCGTTGTCTGGTTGATGCCGGATTATGAACTGACATTTGTCTATTTAAGACGACCCTCTAAAGACAAGCCCGGCTTTACCATAGGGTTCAATAATAAGTGTTCCCCTATTTTTGAATCTTGAAAGCATTGCTAAATATTTGAAATTTTAAAGAAAAAATTAGAAAAATTCTTTAAAAAATATAAAAAAGCTTTTAAAAAATATAAAAAGATAAAAAAAATTTAAAAAAAGCTATTAAAAAAAAATTCAAAAAACTAAAATTAGAAAAATTAGATAGTATTAATATAAATAAAAAATAAATTACTTATGTTTATAAAAACTTAAATCTTAAAAATAATTTTAAATGAGTGATTATATGGCACATTTTTTACAAAAAATTACAGGACAAGTAATAGGACATTTTAATGCATTTAAAGGATCCAGACCATCATACCATACAGAAAAAATGCTTACAGTAAGAGGCATATGCTCAGACCCTATAGAAATTGATGAAATGGAACCTAAATTAGCAGAGCTTGAATCCATCCTTGGAGCAAAAGTTATAGATGTCAAATCCGAATCCGCACAGGAATTCATGGAGAGCGTAGACAAACATATCAGAGAAAATATGGATGTCGACAATGCTCCAGACAGCGGAGGATTTGAAGTGATGGCCAAACAGCTTGAACAAATGGGACTCCATGTGGAATATAAATTATTCATGATGGAGCATGCTGGTGCTTTTGTTGCTATTTGGAAAGACAGATCCGGTTTTGGACCTCTTTATGTTGAAGTTACTGTAACCGATTTAGATGTTTAATTCCAAAAAATTAAGTAGATCAATGATAATCTCAAAGGAATATTAATCCAAGATACAACAGATAATAAAAAAATAATCAAAAAAAAGGATTGAAAACATGCCACAAAACAATGCAATTGATTTGAAAAATCTGGACAAGGAAAAGATTTTAGGCTTATTAAATGCCCAGGGAGAAGATTTGATAAACCTTATGAAGGCAGCTAATGCCAAGAGAGAAACAAATCATGTAACTTATTCTAAAAATGTTTTTATTCCTTTAACTGAGATTTGCAAAAACGATTGCGGCTATTGTGCATTTAAAAAGAGTCCTGATGATCCAAATGCCATCATATTGAAAGATAAGGATGAAGTAATGGCTACTTTGAAGGAAGCTGAAAAATATGGATGCAAGGAAGCATTATTCACCATGGGAGAAGATGCGGATGAAGAGGAAGCAGTTCAATTGAAATTAAAGGAACTTGGCTTTTCAAACATGACCGATTACATTTACGACATCTGCAAGGCTACTCTTGAGGAAACCTCTCTCCTGCCCCACACAAATGCTGGAAATTTCAGTTATGAATCCATGAAAAAGCTTAAAAAAGTGAATTCCTCTATGGGAATGATGCTTGAAAGTTCATCAGAGCGTCTCATGACCACTATTGCCCATAAAAAAAGTCCTGGAAAAGATCCTAAAATTAGAATCCAAACCATTGAAAATGCTGGAAAACTAAAAATTCCATACACAACAGGATTATTGATTGGAATCGGGGAGACAAAAGAGGAAATAGCTGATTCCCTGATAAAGCTAAAAGAAATTCAAGACAAATACGGCCATATCCAAGAGATAATCATTCAAAACTTTACAGTAAGTCCTGGAATTGAAATGGAAAATTATGAAGAGCCTAGCCTTCTGGATATGATTAGAACAGTTTCTACAGCACAATTGCTCTTTGATGACGTGTCCATCCAGGTCCCACCTAACTTAAATTATGAAACCAGTCAGGTATTCCTGCTTTGCGGCACTGACGACTGGGGAGGAGTTTCTCCATTAAGTGAGGACTATGTTAACCCAAGCTCCCCATGGCCCGAACTAGACACTCTTGAAAAATTAACCAATGATGCAGGATTTGAATTAAAAGAGAGATTATGCATTTATAAGAAATATATAAATTCAGAGTATCTGGAAAATCCTAAATTGCTGGAAAAAACTAGAAAGCTTCAAGAAGAAATAGAATAAAATAATAAACACTACCCTAAAAAGGAAAAGAATAAAAGAATAAACAATACTTCAAAAAGGAATAGAATAAAATAAACACTATCCCCAAAAAGAAATAGAATAAAATACAATATCTAATTTTAATAAACTTTAACATCCAAAACGACATGGTCTACACCTGGAGAATATTTCTTAATATTCTGGATGTTTAATACTTCAATGTCCCTGCCATACTCATCCGCTGCCTTTTTTACACGCTCAAATGGGCGGGTCTCAATCAGCTTTTCAGGAACGGTCTCATGATAATGAATGATTCCGCCTTCTTTAACCGCTTCAATAGCTGGATTCAAATAGTGATGAGTTGTTTTAACATAGCCCATCAGGACCCTGTCGGCAGAGTACTTAGGTGCTTCAATCCTGCAATCCCCTAGAATTGGAACCAATCTGTCATAACCTGCTTTTTTATTGATTTTATTAAGCTCGACATTCCTGCATAGAAAATGATGGGAGTTTGGATTGATTTCAATGGAATAAATCTTTTCTGCATTGCTGTGAACCCCTATTGGAATGGAAAAATAGCCAATGCCTGCAAACATATCCACCACAACTTCGCCATCTTCAACAAGCTTGGCTATGCGCAGACGTTCATTGTTATTGCCTTTAGCCCACATGACTTTGGAGAGGTCCAAATTGAACAAGCATCCGTTTTCCTTGTGGACAGTCTCTGTTCCATCTCCGTAGATAATTTCCAGGGATGGCTCTCTCATTTCGCCGCCAATATGATTGATTTTTACGATTGACTTGACTTTGTGCTTTAAAGCCAAACTTCTAAGAGAATCCGCTGAAATCTTACTGAACTTATTGTCAACAACAAGGATATCACCATCTAAAATTCAACAAGGAGAATATCTCCAATTTCTCCCATTTTAAAAGAAAAAAATCACCATCTAAAATTCAACAAGGAGAATATCTCCAATTTAACAAAACACCATCGAATCTAATTATAGTTTATTTTCATAAAATAAAAAATTTATCATAGAAAAACCCAGGTCCAATAGTGCAAAAAATTACAATTCCCCTAAATGAATCCTGCAGTTAAGCTTTGACAATCAATGATTTAAAATAGCTTGAATTTTTAATAACAAAAATTTAGAAAAAAGTGAAAAGTTTTATATAGTAAAAGATTAATAATAAAATTGAAAAGATTAAAATAAATTAAAGTTATTAAAATCAATAGCTAAATAAAAATAACTAAAAACTATTTTTATTAATTGTATTGCTAAATAACAAGCATAAAGATTGACGAATTAGAAACAAACAATAATAAATTATAAATATCCAAAATAAATGAAAAAATAATGAGTAAAAAATGTTTTAAATGAATAAAATAATTTTGGTTGATATGAACTATTAAATTAATTAATTAGTTACATCGAAACCATTATATATTAGACAATACATAATAAAATTAGTTAGGAAATTGTAAAAAATTATCATAATTAGATTATTTTTAAATATAATGAAAAATTTCCAGCTAATTACTAATTTTAATTATTAATTTATTCATTTAGGATTGCTTGATTTTTAAAATTTTAATTTTTTTAGACTATTATTTTAAGAAAAAGAAGCGATTTAATGAATTTAACTCGATTATTAATTATTAAAGTTTATTTATAATTATTATTCTAATAATTAATTTATAATACGATACGAGGTGTATTAATATGAGTAATGAAGAAAAAATCCTTAAAGGTACCACAACTGTTGGAATTACCTGTGAGGACGGCGTAGTTTTTGCAAGTGAAAGAAGAGCTACCATGGGAAACCTGGTTGCACACAAAGTAGCCGAAAAAATATTCAAAATTGATAATCACATTGCAGCTACCATTGCTGGATCTGTTGGAGATGCTCAAGCAATTATGAAAGTAATCAGCGCTGAAGTATCATTATACAGATTAAGAAATGGAAGAAACATCAGCATCGAAGCTGCTGCTGCTGTAAGTGCTAACATATTACGCTCAAACCCTGCATACATCCAGACACTCATCGGAGGAGTGGATGATACCGGAGCATCAGTTTACTCATTAGATGCAGCCGGCGGCATGATCAAGGACACTTACATCTCAACCGGTTCAGGTTCCATCGTAGCATACGGTGTGCTTGAAGACAGATACCACGAAGGTTTAGATGTGGAAGAAGGTTTGGAAGTAGCTGTTAGAGCAATTAAAGCTGCACAAGAAAGAGATACCTATTCCGGAAACGGATTTTTAGTAGCACAAGTTACTAAAGATGGTTATAAAATGTTAGACAAAGAAGAAGTTGATGCTATTGTGGAGAAAATCAATGGCTAAAAAATAAAACAAATTTTAATTTATTTTTATTTTTTTATTACAACTAATTTTTCATATTACAATATAAATAGTATATGCAATAAATAAGTAAACATCTTTTTTATGACACAATAGCCATTCTTTTCATATAAAATTGCTTGAAAAAGCGGTTTTATATATTTTTAATTTTTCAATAATATTTATTTTGCAAAAGAAATTCAATTGATTTTCAAAAACAAATTAAATTATTAAAATAAGATATGGCTTATTTAAAAATCAGCCCATATTTACTTATATATTCTTAAAAACTATCATAGATAGATTAAATTAAATTTTATCAACGATAAGATCATTTAAACGAGTATTTAATTAAGAATTTATTAAAAGAATATCTTATAACGAGTATTTAATATAGAAATTTTTTATTTAAAACAAGAATATCATTTATATCGATATACTACTTTTATATAACTTATTTTCGAAGTGATTATATGGCTTCAAACACTAAAAACAACGAGATTAAATTGGAAGAAGAAATTCTTCTTGAAGAGATTAAGACAAGAATCATTAAAAAATTACCAGAAGAAGTAAAATTAGCTAATATCGAATTTGAAGGTCCGGAAGTAGTTATTTATACTAAAAACCCAGATATTATCGCGGACAATGGTGATTTAATCAGAACCCTTGCCAAAGACTTGAGAAAAAGAATCATTATTAGATCAGACAAGTCAGTTCTGCTTGACAAGGAGGAAACCATTGCAAAAATTGAAGAGATAGTTCCGGAAGATGCGCAAATTACAAACATCCAATTCGATAAAGTGACAAATGAAGTTGTCATAGAAGCTGTCAAGCCGGGTCTTGTAATCGGTAAATTCGGTGTAACATCAAGAGAAATTGTTAGAAATACCGGTTGGGCTCCTAAAATATTGAGAACCCCTCCAATACCATCCGAAATTATTGGAAGAATAAGAAATACAACCTTGAACAACAGCAAGGACAGAAAAAAATTCCTTCACAAACTGGGAGCAAGAATTCACGGCCGAAAACATGAAAACGACTGGGTGAGACTTACTGCAATGGGCGGATTTAAAGAAGTTGGACGCTCATGCATGCTGCTTCAAACTCCAAACAGCAGAGTGCTTCTTGACTGCGGAGTAAATGTTGCAGGAAGAGATGACAAATCATCATACCCTGTCTTGAATGCTCCTGAATTCAGAATAGAAGACCTGGATGCTGTTGTATTATCTCACGCTCACTTGGACCACTGTGGATTCATTCCTTATCTCTACCATTATGGATACGAAGGACCTGTTTACTGTACAACTGCAACACGTGACTTAAGTGTTCTTCTGCAGATGGATTACATCGATATCGCACACAGGGAAAACAAGAAGCTCGATTTCAACAGCGTTGATGTAAAGGAAATGATCAAGCATACAATCACCCTCGATTACGGAGAAGTAACCGACATTTCCACAGACATAAAATTGACCCTCCACAATGCAGGACATATTCTTGGATCTGCAATGTGCCATTTGCACATCGGAGACGGCTCACACAACATGCTCTACACAGGAGACTTCAAATACGAAAGAAGCAGGCTTCTCGAACCTGCAACAACAAGATTCCCTAGAGTGGAAAGCTGTGTCATGGAAAGTACCTATGGTGGTCATGAAGACATCACCCCATCCAGAAACAATGCAGAGAAGGAATTGATGAAAACCATTTACAAGACAATAAAGCGTGGCGGAAAAGTAATTGTTCCAGTATTTGCTGTAGGAAGGGCACAGGAACTGATGATTGTGCTTGAAGAATACATGCGCCATGGAATGCTTGACGAAGTGCCAATACACTTGGATGGTATGATCTGGGAAGCTACAGCAGTGCACACCGCAAGACCTGAGTTCTTAAGCAAGGATTTAAGAGACCAGATATTCCACCAGGGCAGAAATCCATTTATTGCAGAATCATTCAATAAAGTTCAAAATAATGCTGAAAGAGAACAAATCGTGGAAGGAGAACCATGTGTAATCCTCTCAACTTCAGGTATGCTTACTGGAGGAAATTCTGTAGAATACTTCAAATGGCTCTGCGAAGATCCTAGAAACACAATGGTTTTCGTAGGTTACCAATCCGAAGGATCTCTCGGTAGAAGAATCCAAAGAGGCCACAAGGAATTCCCTCTTGAAGACAGAGATGGAAAAACCAAAGTCTACAAGGTAAACATGGAAATCAAAACCATTGAAGGATTCAGTGGACACTCAAACAGAAGACAGCTGATGGAATTCGCAAAAAGACTTCATCCAAGACCTGATAAGATCATCACCTGTCACGGAGACCCTTATAAAACAGTAGACCTTGCTTCAAGCATTCATAGAAGCTATAAAATAGAAACTAAAACTCCTTTGATTCTTGATGCGGTAAGATTGCAATAATATTGTTTTATCAGTCACTAACAAGAAAATAAAACATAATGATATATAATAGCGAAAAACAAATATAAAACTGACGAAATATTATTTCAATCTTTAGTTAAAAAATCTTTAACTAATGATAATTTTTTTAACAATGATTAAAAAATAGAATTGATTTTAAAAAATCATAGGATTAACAGAATTTAAATGGTAGGTGAACTGATGGTTACTTATTCAGAATCTGGTGTTGACATAGATCTTGAAGCATTAACAGTATCTAAAATTGCTGAAAAACTTAAACCGACACTTGACTTTAGAAATATCATAACAGACAGCGGACATTTCGCCGCACTCGTTGAACTTGGCGATAAGGCAATAGCCATGAGTACTGACGGAGTTGGAAGCAAAATCCTCATAGCTAAGATGATGGATAAATACGACACCATAGGAATCGATATGATTGCAATGGTTGTAAACGATATCTTATGTGTAGGCGCAGAACCTATTGCTCTTGTAGACTACCTTGCTGTGGAAGAGCCTGACCCAAAAATAGCTGAAGAAATTGCAGACGGACTTGTAAAAGGAGCAGAAGATTCTAAAATAGCTATTATCGGAGGAGAAACCGCATCCCTTCCAGGTATTGTAAAAGATTTTGACCTAGCTGGAACTGGAATCGGATTTGTAGACAAGGACAAGATCATTACAGGAGCAGACATAGAAGAAGGAGATGTGCTGATTGGTCTTAGAAGCAGTGGAATTCACAGTAACGGATTAAGTCTTGCAAGACGTGCGATATTTGAAGACGGAGGATACAAGGCAGATGATAAGATGCCTAATTCCGATATCACAATCGGAGAAGAATTACTTAAACCTACACAGTTATATGTTAAAGCTATTGTAGACCTTTTAGGAAAAGGCTTCAACATAAAAGGGCTTGCACACATGACTGGTGGTGGAGTAAACAACCTTTCAAGATTAAAAAAAGGCATTGGATTCAATATCGACGCATATCCGGAACCTCAAGACATTTTCAAATTGATTTACGAACAGGGAGTTCCTCTTGAAGAGATGTACAAGGTATTCAATATGGGAATCGGATTTGTTGTCATAGCCAGCCCACAAGAAGCTGATGATGTTTTAGCTGCATTGAATGAAAACATTGAAAGCTACAAGGTAGGAACAGTTACATCAGATGGAATAATCACTGTTAAAACCTTTGAAGGAACTGAAATTAGCTATTAATTTTAAAACTGTTTTAAAAAGATATCTTTTCTTTAAACCTAATCAGATGCAGAAAAAGATTATCTTAAAAACCTAAACATACGTAGAATAAGATTACCATATCTTTAAAACATAAACAGGTACAGAAAAGATTATCTTCTTAATATTTTTTGATATTTTTTATTAAAAAAGCTTATACTGCTTATTTACGATTAAACACTAAAAGGGACAATGGAGGATAAAAATGAATATTAGTGTTGAAAATGAGAAAAAACTCGTTAAGGAAATTTTATTAAAAATTGGAGTAGCTGAAAACCAGGCCGAGATAATCACCGAAGCTACCCTTGATTCAGATTTAAAAGGATTCACTTCTCACGGACTTGGAAGATTCCCTCAATATATCAGAGGAATCAACAACGGTTTCATTGAAACCGATGGAGACTTTGAAATTGTGAAAGAAACCGAATCCATTGCATTAATTGATGGACACAGCCTTTTCGGCCAGTATGTCGCACACCAGTCAATGATGCTTGCTATTGAAAAGGCGAAAAATACTGGTATTGCCGCTGTAGGTACATTCAACTCCAACCACTTCGGAGTAACCGGATACTATTCAGACCTTGCTATTAAAAATGACATGGTTGGTATAGTGTTATGCAATACAGAACCTGGAGTTGCTCCTCTTGGAGGACATACCGCGATTCTCGGTACCAACCCTGTAGCAATCGGAATTCCTGCAAATGGCACATATATTACTGTGGATATGGCAACTTCCGTTGGAGCAAGAGGAAAAATCCTTGAATGTCAAAGAAAAGGAGAGGAACTGCCTCCTAACTTTGCAATCGATAAGGAAGGAAACCCAACTACCGACCCTACCACAGCACTTGAAGGTTCCATCCTGCCATTCGGTGGATTCAAAGGATATGCATTAAGCTTCATGATTGAGATTCTAACCGGCCCTCTAGTAAACGCTGCATTCGGAGCCGCTGTTAAAGGAACTGCTGGAGATTACAAGGAAGACTGTACTAAAGGAGATCTATTCGTAGCAATCGACCCTTCCAAGTTTGTGGACATTGACACATTCAAAAAAGAAGTTGAAGAATTCGTTCAAGAAATCAGAGACGGCGGAGCAATGGCTATTCCTGGTGACCTTGAAGTAAGCAGAATAAAAGAAAACGAAGTTAAAGGCCTTGAAGTAGATGAGAAACTCTACGAAACCTTGACTAAAATTTGTACAGACTTAGATATTGATTTAGACAGTTATTTAACTGAATAAATCTTTATTTATTCTTTTTTTTACTATTTTTAAAAATCATAATCCCTACTTTTTACCAATATGGATTATTCCTACTTTTTACCAATATGGATTATTCCCAAAATCATTTTTTAAAAACCTATTTTTATAATTCCTACTTTTTACCAATATGGATTTATCCTTACAATTACTATTTTTCAAATCATAAAATTCTAAAAAAATATCTCGCTAGCCAATTATTTAAAAATATAAACACCATTCAAAAAACAATACAAAATAATCGATTTAGCGACCAATTATTTTAAAAGAAATTATTCAAACCATATTTTAAACATAGTTTACAACAATATTTTTAAAGAAATAGCAGACAAATAAAAATTTAAAATTAATTATGTAGATAAGTTAATGCAAATATAATAATTTAATAAAAAAAGATTATGGGCGTAACCCATGAGAATTGACAATAATCATTTGAAAAAAGATTATGGGCATAACCCCTAAAAATTAAATAATCATTTGAAAAAATTAAAATCCGAGCATAGGCTTGAATCCCAGATTCTGCAGGAACTTGTCTATGGATTTTTCTTCCATTGCAACATCATCAACCATGCAGACTATTCCCAGCCTTCCATCACTAACAAACTCCTCCAGCTTGCTTGAATCCTCGAGAATTTCCAATGCATCATCTTCTGCAACAGTAAAGAACAAATCCAAATCCATCATGTTCAAAGATCCATTGACCTTGAATTCATGATTGACAGCTCCTTCAACACGGTTAATGAATAAATAATTCTTATCGCTTTCACCTACAAAAAAAGCTATTTTAGTTCCCGGCTTTAAAATAGCCAATTGAACTTCCAAATCATTTGCAAACTTATCCCAAAGCTTTGTATCAAGCACTTTTTTAGGTTTAACCATTAAATCACCTTAATAATAATATCTTCATTAATCTTTCTTGTCTGGATTGTACTTTGCATAAAAACCATCAGTATCAGCATAGATTGCATAAAATCCATACTTTTCAGCTTCCTTCATGGCTTTCTTGATATGCTGCCTTCCCCAGGCTGTTATCGCCTGAGCGCATTCAAATGAATACCATCTGAATCTTAAAAATCCGAAACTGCCGAACATTGTATTTGCCAGCCTTTTCAACGCCTGCTGCTGCACATCCAGACTCCTTTTCAAAACAGGGTCTTCACAAGCCTTCATCTCGCGCTTGAGTTTGAACCTCTCATCCAATATGTCTCCTACAACTGATGGAATAAAACCCTTAGGCTCTTTTTTAAACTTGTAGTAATGTTCAGGACAGACATAGTACTCGTCGGTATCCAAGTCAATGTCGTTTCCCTCAGCGAAATAATCCAAATCATCATCCTTGACCAGAACATCAGGGGAGATATTTTTGGATATGATCAAACTAGGATACAGGCTTCTGAAATCGAATTGCACCAGATTCTCATGCAATCCCTTCTCAGGCTCCCTCACATAACCTCCGGAATTATTTCCTCGCCTTACAACATCTCCTTTGGTCATGTTTGGCTTGTTTGGAACCATCTCATTTCTTTCATATGCTTTTCTAACCAAAAACCATTCCGCCTGCTGACCTGTTGACATACGGCTGACATCAAAGAAAGGCTGACCTGCGAAACGGGTAAGCTCCAAATTCAACGGCAGGATCTGATCTGCAATTTTCAAAGTAGCTACAACATCATCAAGAGAGTATTTGAAGAGATTTTTAAGTTCTTCTCCTCCATTATCCCAGAATTGATAAATGCGCTCTCCAGGCACATCGATTTTTTCCTCTCCAAAGAGCTCGAGATAAACCCTCTCAAGAGTATAGCGGTCAAGAGACATGTATCTTCTCATAACCAGATACAAATCAATATGCAATAGTCCCTTGAAACTTGCAGCATTTGCATATCCTCGTCTTAAGAATTTGACTGTGGAACCATCCATGCCCAGGTCCAAGTCAACGCCAAGTATCTTGGCCCTGTCCTTCAAATATGGAAAATCAAAATTATCTGAATTGTAACCGATTATGATATCCACATTGCTTTCCTTGACAGTTTTCACAAACTCTTCAATCATTTCCTTCTCATCGCGAACGCTTTGGATGAAGCTCATTTCCTCATCACCTAGGAATTCCTCACCCTTGGTTGATATGACTTTTCTAATGCCTACATTGCTGTCAATTCCTATCATGATGATTTCATCGTTTTCTGAATTCGGCATTCCATGAGGGTTGTAGACTTCAAGGTCGAAGCTCATCATCTTCAAATCTTGAAAATCTGTATTTACTGTAATTGGAGATTTTGATAATTTTAGAATCTCAAGATTCTCATCATCGGAATCGATTGTCTCATATGAATCAATAAGCTCCCCCTCAATTTCCAGCTCGCCCATTGGAATGAGGTCGTTGTCGATTAGATATCTTCTATAAAATGGAATGTCATGCTCTCTAAGAGCTTTTACTGAATCAAGACTCCATAAATCATCCCTGTATTGAGGCACCTCTTGAGGGTGAGTCAAGTAAAGCTTTATGAATTCCTTTGGAATTTGATAGTCTGTCTTGACTACCTTTTCCAAAACATTGATTTTTAATTTACCTGCAGACTCCAGTTCTTTTAAATCATTTATACAGTCATCTATATCTCCATTTGGCATGATGTAGAGATATGGAACAAAAGAATCATCCAAAGCGATAATGTCATTGGATTTTCCTTTTACTTTACCGAATAAACGTATAACCGGCTTATCATCCTTTGTTATATAATCAATATCTAAAAGGATCATGTTTCTTTTTGTCATTTTATCTACCTGTAAATTTTTATCAATTGAATTATTAATTATTTAGAATTTTATTTATTTAATCATTAGCTACAGAATCAATGTCATCAAGTTCAGATTCTGTTAAACCATCATCATTTTCCCCAGATTTTTCCAAATCAATATCACCAGGTTCAGATTCTGTTAAACCATCATCATTTTCCCCAGATTTTTCCAAATCAATGCTGTCCGGTTCAGATTCAGTTGAATCCACACCACTACTCTCTTTGGATTTTTCCAAATCAATTTCCTTTTTAACAGAAATAATCACAGCATAAGTTATTCCCAGAATCAAAGGCCCTAATATGAATCCAATAAGACCTAAAGTCAATGGCCCTGCCAGGAAACCTATTAAAAGAATCAATGGATGAACATCAACATACCTGCTTGTAAGAGCAGGGCGTATGTACATATCGCTTAAACTAAGAACAAATCCAAAAAGAAGAGTGATTATCGCTCTTGGAATATTTCCTGTGATAAATACATCATAAAGTATCAGTGACCAGTAAACAATCCACGGACCAAGGACTGGAAGCAATTGGAAAAATGCTGTTACCACACCAATGAATAATATGAATGGATAACCGAGAATATAGTAACCTATAGCAGCCATTACGCCTATGATGATTGCAGTCAGGAAGTGTCCATAGAAAATACTCTTCAATACTTCTCCGACATCATTAAACACGTTATCAAAGAATGTTTTCTGATCATCAGGTATGAATGCAAAGACATAATCCCAGATATTGTCCCCATCCTTGGTGAAGTAGTAAATGGAACAAACCAAAATGAATATTTTAATTAATGCATCAGGAACATTCTTTATAAATTCAAAAATATAATCAAGCAAAAGGCTGAATAACTGGCTGATTCCTGCATTTATTCTTCCAATATGAGGCTGAATCATATCCTGCACATTCACAGGCAAGTTTTGGACGATTATGGTTCCAACTTCTGATGAATTTGTGCCTAGTGAAAATCCACCTGCCTTTAAAAATGATGACATTAGCCCTATTGACTCAAAGATCATGTAGACCATCACTAAAATTATTGGAATAATGACAATCACGATTGCTAAAATAATTGATACGGATTGGTATTTTGTTTTTGTTTGAATTTTAGAAGCTATCGGCCTAATTCCATAAGCAAGCATGGCCCCTAAAAGAATCATATTCAGCACAGGCACAACTGAAAGAAAAGAAATTGCAAGCAATATAACGATTAAAATTATTGGAAGTTTTAATTTATTCAAAACATTTTCATTCATTTTAATTACCTGGGAAATTTTATAATTCGGCCGGATTATGGGATTTAAACTTATTTAAGGTTTAGTTCTTAAGGTTACCATCAATCCATAAGGTTACTTCATATAAATCATTTAAAAGTTTACTATACACAACCAATTTAAAGGTTTACCATCATGATTATATAATCATTAATTAAATACAACAGAAATTTTACAAATACTCTTTCAAACCTGAAGAAGTTCTATGGAACTTACCGAACTCATCTATTTGAGAGAGCTGATCAGATGAGAACACAGGTCCTTCAGCGCATATCCTCCAGCCGGTATTGTCAACACAACACTGGCCGCAGATTCCAATCGCACATTTCATGTAACGCTCAAGGGAATATTCGCCATCGATTCCATTAACATCCAAGGTTCCATGAATAGGCTTCATCATGACTTCAGGTCCGCAAACTACAGCCCAGTCGTATTCCTTGACTGCAATAAGCTCTAAAACCCTGTGAGTTGCAAATCCTTTGAAACCGCAGGATCCATCATCAGTACATGTATAAACATTAGCTCCTGCATCTTTAAGCCTGTTGTTGAATAATAATTCACTAATTGTCTGCGCTGCACAAACAACATCCACCTGAGCCTTGTTTTTTAAAGCTTCTTCAGTAAACGCAGCAATAGGAGCCATTCCGACTCCTCCTCCAATAGCCAGCACTTTCATGCCTTCCAAATCAGTATCAAAACCATTTCCATAAGGTCCACGAAGGCCTAATTTATCCCCTACTTGAAGTGTGTGAAGATTTTCAGTAAACTCACCTACTTTTTTAACAGTAATACCTATTTCATCCTTGGCTTCATTAATATATGAGATTGACATCGGCTTTTCATCATGGAAGTTCCAAACCATTACAAACTGGCCGGGGGATGGAATCTTCTCGCCAATCATAGTCCAATCAAAAATAAAAGTCTTAATTGTAGGAGTTTCCTCTATAATATCCTTAATCTCTAAAACTTGTGGAACATGCTTCATTTTATCACTTACTCCTTATTATCACTCTTTCAACTACCATTCAATCAATAATTATTCAAATAATTGAATTAGTCCTTATGAGCAAAACCCACCATTTCTTCAATTGAATCAAATTCACTGTCTTCTAAAAATCCATCCAGGTCTGCAGTTATTCTTCCAAAGATATCCGGACCTTCATACATTATGGATGTTCCTATTTGAACTGCAGTAGCACCAGCATATAAGAATTCAACAACATCCTCATAATTGCGTACTCCACCGACGCCGATTATAGGTATGTCACAGGCATCATAAACATCATAAACACATCTGATAGCTATTGGCTTTATTGCAGGACCGCTCATTCCTCCGAATTTATTGGATAAAATCGGATGGCCTGTCACGATATCAATCTTCATTCCAGGTCCGAGGGAATTGATCAATGTAAGTCCATCTGCCCCTCCATTTTCTGCAGCAACAGCTATTTCCTTGATATCAGTTACATTTGGTGTCAACTTGGCAAATACAGGAACATCAACTGCATCTTTTACAGCGCTGACGATTTCACAGGTCAAATCAGGGTTTTCACCAATGGATGCTCCATATCCTTCCATTGCATGAGGGCAGGAAACATTAAGTTCTATTGCATCAACCAGATTGCTTATCTTCTCTGCAACATATGAAAATTCTTCAGGATTTGCACCATAAATTGAAGCGATTGACTTGCCCTTGTCACGGTTTACAAGCTCAAGCTCTTCCAAGAATGCATCGACTCCAGGACTTGACAGCCCTACAGCATTAATAATGCCTCCTTCCACTTCCACAGTTGTAGGATTATGGTATCCTTCATTTGCTTCTTTTGAAAATGATTTGCTTACCACCGCACCTGCACCTGCATCCAATACAAGGTTCATGCTGGAAGCATGGCTTCCAAGAATTCCAGCAGCAAGCATTAAGGGATTTTCCAATTCAATACCGCATAAATTAACATTTAACATGAATAAAACTCCTAAATTAGCTTAAATTTTAATAATGCATCTTTTTAATAAATTAAATTACAAATATACAATTTTATCTAAAAATTTACAATCACTTGCAAAAATCTAGATAAAAAATAATTTTCTAAGTTCATAATATATTTAATTTTATACTAATTTAATTTATATTAAACATATAATTTAAAAGTTTGTTTAATTTAAAATATTCATGATTTTTCAGTAGAAAAAATCAGAATTAAAGTGAAAAAAACCAGAGCTGAAGTAAAAAAAAGAATGGAAGTGAAAAAAAATCAGATTTTGAACTAAAAATAAAATATAAAAAATATGTATGAAAAAATATTAGATTAAAAAATATGTTAAAAAATAGCCAATAATCAAAATAATTATTAAATAAGAAAAATAAAGTTAATGTATAATATTTTATGAAATATAAAACTTATTAATCATTTAGAAATTTATAGGAGAACCTCATGTGTTAGATATAAAATTATTCAGAGAAAATCCTGAAATAATTCTCGAATCAGAAAAGAAGAGATTCAGAGATAATCATTTTGCTGAGAAAGTTATTGAATATGATACCTTATGGAGAGAAGGAGAACGCAAATTAAACTCACTTCGTCAGGAAAAGAACAAATTATCCAAATCATTCAAGCAGGCAAAAAAGGATGGAAACTTTGAGGAAGTGGTTGCCAAGTCAAAGGCTGTAGCTGCTGAGATCAAGGAATTAAGCGCCAAAGGTGAAGAATATAAGAAACTGCGTGACGATTACAGATACAAGGTCGGAAACATCATTGATGAGGATGTTCCTGTTTCAGATACTGAAGATGACAATGTCATCATCAAGGAATACGGCAATCTTCCGGAATTCGACTTCGAACCATTGAACCACGTCGACCTGATTGAAAAAATCAACGGCGCAGACCTTGAAACCGCAGCAAGCGTTTCAGGTGCAAGATTCTACTATTTAAAGGAAGACATAATGTTCTTAAACCTTGCCCTCATCCAATTTGCATTGAATGAATTGAAAGGCGAAGGATACATTCCACTTCAAACTCCTTTCTTTGTAAAAGGCGAAGTAGCTGCTGAAACATCAGAACTTGGCGAATTCGAGGAAACCTTGTACAAAGTAGATGGCGAAGACCTGTACCTGATTGCAACTGCAGAACAAACCTTAGCAGCGCTCCACAGAGACGAAATCATAAGACCTGAGGAATTGCCTCTTAAATACTGCGGATTATCAACCTGCTTTAGAAAAGAAGCAGGATCACACGGAAAAGATACTCTGGGAATTTTCAGAGTCCACCAGTTTGAAAAAATCGAGCAGTTCATATATTCCGCTCCTGAAGAATCTAAAAAAGCACACAAGGAATTATTGGAAATGACCGAGAAAATCTATCAAAAGCTTGGTCTTCCATACCATATCGTGGCTATCGTATCCTCTGCATTAAATGACAATGCAGCTATCAAATACGATCTTGAAGCATGGTTCCCAGGTTCCAAGGCATACCGCGAGCTTGTCTCATGTACAAACTGCACAGACTACCAGGCAAGAAAGACAAAAACCAGAGTAGGAAAGGCTGGAGCAGGTGATGCTCAGATACTGCATACCTTAAACAGTACTGCAATCGCTACTGAAAGAACCATCTGCTGCATACTGGAGAACTACCAGCAAGCTGACGGAAGTGTCAGGATTCCTGAAGTTCTGATTCCTTACATGGGCGGAAAAACCATTATTGAAGCTCAAAAATAAGTCTGTAAAGGCATATGCCAAAACAGCTTGTAGATAAGCTAAAATCAATTTTCTTTAATTCAAGCAGGACAATCAAAAATTGTTTGTGCTTGAGTGAATAAGCTAAAATCAAATAGGAAAAATTATAATTGCTTATATAAAACAGCTATTTTTATAAATAAGCAAAATTATAATTTTTTATATTATTTTAAACTATTTTTAAATGAGATTTAAATATTATCTAATGAATTTAGACGTGATACCATGAAGCATGATTTTGATACCGTGATTAATAGGAAAAACACAGACTGTGCAAAGTGGGATTTTGGAGGCTATGACCATCCAATGTGGGTTGCGGACATGGATTTCAAAGCCGCTCCGAAAATAGCTGAAGCTGTTGAAAAAAGAGCCGGCCACAATGTCTATGGATACGCGATTCCTCCGGAAAGGCTCTTCGATGCATACATAAACTGGTGGGATAGAAGATACGGCATTCAAATGAAGCGAGAGGAAATGCTCTTTGCAACAGGAGTGATGCCTGCAATAACAAGCATTATAAGATCATTTTCATCCATTGGAGACAAGGTATTGATTCAAAGCCCTGTTTATCATGTATTCTTTTATGTTATTGAAAACAATGACAGGGAAGTTATTGAAAACGAGCTGATTTATGAAAACAATATTTACCATATCGACTTTGAAGACCTTGAGGAGAAACTGGCTCTTGAAGATACAAAACTGATGCTTCTATGCAATCCCCACAATCCTATTGGAAAAATATGGGACAAGGAATCACTTGAAAAAATCGGCAGGCTTTGTAAAAAGCATGGCGTTATTCTGGTATCAGATGAGATTCACTGCGATTTGACAAATCCAGGACTTAAATATGTTCCTTTTGCATCATTGGATGAGGATATTGTGGAAAACAGCATAATCACCATAGCTCCAAGCAAGACTTTCAATATAGCCGGACTTCAAAGCTCAATGGTTTATACTGTAAATGAGGAATTTTACTCAAAAATACAGAATCAACTGACATGGGATTTTTCATCTGGAGCCAATGTCTTTGCAATAGACAGCGTGATAGCTGCTTATAATGAAAGCGAAGATTGGCTTGAGGAATTGAGAGAGTATCTCTTTGAAAACAAGCAGATTGTTGAGAGCTTTTTAAAAGAGGAGATTCCGGAAATAAAATTTGTTGAATCAGAAGCAACTTATCTCTTATGGCTGGACTGCAGTGATTTGAATATTTCTTCAGAAAGTTTTTCTGAATTCTTAAAGGAAAATGTGAGTTTGTTCCTATCTCCTGGAGCGGAATTTGGAAAGTGTGGAGACAATTTCATGAGAATGAATGTGGCATGTCCAAAGGAACTCTTATATGGAGGACTTGAGGCATTGAAAGAAGGAGTAAGAATATTAAAAGAAAACAGAAAATAAAAAAAATAAAAAAAGAATTTAAATCAAATCATAATAATTTTTCTTCCCATTCTTTTACTCTAAAACCGGTAACCGCAAAATCGTCACCGACAAGAACAGGACGCTTCACAAGCATTCCATCAGTAGCAAGAAGTTTTAACTGCTCGTCCTCGCTCATATCAGGCAGCTTGTCCTTGATATTATTCTTACGGTAGACCATGCCGCTTGTGTTGAAGAATTTCTTAAGGGGATAACCGCTTTTTTCATGCCATTCCTTCAAGTCGTCATATTGAGGATTGTCTTTTACAATATCCCTTTCTTCATACTCAATATCATGTTCATCCAACCATTTTTTAGCTTTTTGACAAGTAGAACATCTTGGATAGTATACAAATAACATTTTATCACCTAACTATTTAATTAATCTAAAAAAATTTTTCTAATTTTAAAAACTAATTTTCTAAATTTAAAAACTAATTTTCTAAATTTAAAAATTAATTTGCTATTTTCTAAAATTCAAAAATAATCATAAATTTTTTAAATTTAAATCCCATTGACTATAAAACTATAAAGTCAGCTTAACAGCCAAAGTCGCATATCCTTGATCCATTTCAGCTGTGACTTCAACTTTAAAGAACTTAGGAAAAGACTCTTTGATATGCTGAAGCTTTCTTAAATCAACACTTAAATTGATTACATAAAATTCAAAACCGTCGCTGAAGAAGTAGGTTCTCTTTCTGCATTTCAATCGGCACCCATAGAAGAATATTTCAAGCCTGTCTTCCAAGTCCATCAATTCAGCTTCAGTAAGCTTTTTACCCTTGATATAATCAATTATATCATCTTCCAGCCCTTCTTCAATAGGCCATAGGTTCATGCCCTTTTCCTTCTTTTTAGCCCGGACTTTCTCCTTGTGCTGTCTTACTTTTTCCCAAGCTTCTTCCTTAGTCATCTCTTCAGGCATTATTTCACCTTTAAATTATTTCAATTAATTATTATAAGATTTATTTTTAATGATATAAAACAATTTTTATAAAAAACCAAAAACAAAACGAAAAACAAAATACAAAACAATTTTAATAAAAACCAAAAACAAAACTGGAGAATTAATTTAATCTTTTCATAAAAAAAACAGTACATAATAGTTAAAAAAGATTAAAATATCTTAAAATTTATTAAAAAGGAAGATTAAAATAAAACTATGGAATATTATATAACACAATGCATAGCAGGATTTATTGCTTTTGATGAAAATCTTGACATAGCATCCTACAAATTATTTAAAGAGGATGAAATAGCTTCAAATCTTCTAAAAATCGAAGAAAACGAAATTCTTGATGAAGAGATTGAACTTATAAAGGAACTATCCTCAGATGATGCTATTTTCTCTATAGAAACCACCAAAAGGCTTTCCACTTACAAGATATTTGAAAATTATGAAAACATCAAAGTGGAAACTCCAAACAAAGGCGGAGAACACTTAAGAGATAATCTAAAGGACATCTATCAGGAAATAGGATTTATAGAGGATTCAAATACCGAATTGGATAAAATCAATAGAATCTATAGGGATGCTGCTGTTTTAAAGATTAAAAAAGCATCTCAAGAAGAAGACAAGCTGCTCATACAGGCGGTCAACTCAATAGATGATATAGACGATTCCATTGCAAAGCTTGTAGAGCGCATGAGAGACTGGTATACAATATACTTCCCTGAAATGGATACCATCAGCAGCAATGACACTTATATAAAGTTGATTGCCACCTGCCAGGACAGGGAGGAAATTATGGAGAACCATCCAGAATCCTTCGATGGCGAAATAAACTATAGTGCAGGAGCAGACATAGAGGAAGCAGATCTAGTTATGGTTAAAAGTTTTGCAGAGTCAATATACTCACTTCAAAACTCAAGAAAAGACCTTGAGAAATACATAGATGCAAAAATGGAGGAAATAGCTCCAAACCTTAGGGACTTGCTTGGTTCAACTCTTGGAGCAAAGCTTATTGCACATATCGGAAGCATCAAGCGCCTTGCCACATACCCTGCAAGCACAATTCAGATAATGGGGGCCGAAAAGGCGGTATTCAGGCATTTGAAAACTGGAGAAAGACCTCCAAAGCACGGAATCATCTTCCAGCACCCAAGTGTTCGCGGAGCGAAATGGTGGAACAGGGGAAAAGTAGCTAGAAACCTTGCATTGAAAATCACATTCGCTGTTAGAAAAGATGTTTTCACCAAGGAATATGATCCATCAATTGCCGAGGATTATCTAAAGAAAGTGGAGCAGATAGAAAAGGAAAATCCATTCCCTAAAAAAACAAGCAGAAAAAGAAACGAGGAAAAGCAAAGGGATAAAGACTTAAGAAAGGGAAAATCAAAGAAATACAAAGGAAAGAAGAGCAATAAAAAGAACAAAAAGAAAAGACGAAAATAGATAAGAGCAGCAAATGATTCCATCAATCATTTTATAAAAAATACGAAACTGTCAAAAAACAATCTTTAAAAAAAATAAACCTGCAAAAATATTCCTAATTATTAATTAATTTCAATAAAAATCAAGCCAATACTAGTTTAAGAGGGAAAATATGGAAGTTTTCATAAAAGACAATGAAATAGCTACAAAAAACCTAAACCCTGGAATCAAAGTTTATGATGAAAAGCTGATTCAAGATGGGGAAGCAGAATACAGAGTCTGGAATCCAAGGCGTTCCAAATTGTCTGCAGCATTATTGAATGGCTTAAGCGGCATGAAACTGGAAGAAGATTCAAAAGTTCTTTATCTTGGAGCATCTACAGGAACTACTGTATCACACATCTCAGACATCCTCACAGATGGATTGATTTATGCCGTCGAATTTTCTCCGGTCAGCATGAAAAAACTGGCAAGGCTTGCAGAGAAAAGATCAAATATCCTGCCTATTCTTGCGGATGCAACAAAACCCAAATATTATCTCAATAAAGTTGAAAAAGTTGATTTGGTCTATTGCGATGTGGCGCAGGAAAAGCAAAGCGAATTATTCATGAAAAATATGGATTTATTCCTAAAGGAAGATGGACAGGGATTGATTACAATAAAAGCTCGAAGCATTGATGTTGTTCAGAAACCTAAGAAAATTTTCAAAGACGAATCTGCAAAAATAAAACAACATGGTTATTCCATTTTAGAAAAAATCAAATTAGAGCCTTATGAAAAAGACCATATGGCATTTCTAGTTGAAAAATCCTTTTAAACTAATTTATATTCTATTTTAAGAAAATTATTTTTTAAAAAACAATATAAAATCGTTTTTATTAAATTAGCTTATTAAATATTTCCTTGATTTTAAAAATTTAACTTTTTAAACTAATTTTTTTTAATATATCAATTAATAAGACTTTATATGCAAGTTAAAAATCAATTAGATTACATATATTAAAAATACTTATTACAAATCGTTAAAATAAAAAAATACTGCCATAAAATCCTTATTTTATAAGTATTACTTTTTATTAAAATTGGCAAATAAAAAATTATTACTTTTTATATATAAGACACAAATCTTTAATAAAAATTTAAAAAATAGACTAATAAAATTTATTATAAAAATTCATAGCTAAATTATTAAAAAATTATAAAAATAAAGAATTTTAGAAAGTTTAATGATTTGGAAAAAATAGAAAAAAGTATTACTTATGAAAGCTTTTTATATAATAAAATAACAAATATATAAATGCTAATGCAATATAAATAAAGTTCATAAAAGTCTTCTAAGTTTTATTCACTCATAAAAAATACTTCCAAATCAAAAAAACTTAGTAGACTGAACTTTTTTTATGAAATAAACTATTTTTAGAGCTTTTTTTATATAATTTTTTTAAAAACTTGCTAATTTTATTCAAAATTATTTATAGCTCGGTATTTTCTCAAATTCTAATAAAAAGTAATACTTTTTACTCTTATTTTTGCATAAAAACATATTTAAAATAAATTGGATAAGATTAAAAAAATAAATTGCAAAATTAATGAAAAATAATGGAAAATCAAGTTTTTTAATATGACAAAATAAAAAAAAATTAAAAAAGAATAATTTTCAAAGAATTTAAAAAATAGAAAAAATTTAAAAAACCATAGAAGTTATAAAATGAAAAAGTTTTCAAAGAATTTAAAAAAAATATAAAAAATATGAAAGGATTATTCAAAATCAAATCTTGTTTTCGATTTCGTCAAATACTGCCTTGGCAATTTCGGCTTTTGTATTTAAAGGAATATCCTTAACCTCATCACTAACCAGAATCACTTCATTTGTTGAAGATCCAAACTCACAGCCTTTTCTACCGACATCGTTTGCAACAACAAGGTCTGTACCGGCATCCCTCATTTGAGTTTTAGCCAGACTTATCATCTCATCACGTGAAATATCATACTCTGCCTTGAATCCTACCAAGAATATGTCAGGATTAATCTTCTTGATGTTTTGAATGATCTTGCCGACAGGTTTGAAATCAAGTGACAAATCAAATGATGATGATATCTTGGACTTCTCCCTAGCGATTGGAGCAAAATCTGAAATAGCTGCAGTTGCTATGAATATGTCTGAAGAAGAAGTCAGCATATCTATTTTTTCCCTCATCAAACTGTTGGATTCCGCTTCAATAACATTGAATGCCTTAGGCAGATGAACATCATGCTTAGCCGCAAGAACTGTCAATTCAGCACCACGTTTAAAAGCCTCCTTTGCAAGTTCCAGACCCATTCTACCTGAGGACTTGTTGGAAATGATTCTAATAGGATCAATCTCCTCATAAGTTCCTCCAAGGGAAATCAGGACATTCTTGCCTGCCAGTTTATTTTCTTCTCCTTTTCGAGCCTTGTCAAGGTTAACGGCGCGAACAGACTCAAGAACGATATCTTCAATAGCTGGAAATTTGGCTTTTCCCTCATCCATGCGGGGATTTACAAAGGTAATTCCATCGGCTTTTAGTTTCTCCACGTTTTCACTTACCGCATCATACATGGAATCATGCATTGATGGCACAAAAACAATAGGAGTATCATGGCCGTATGCAGTAATCAAAAGAGTGCTGATTGGATTATCCGCTATCCTATAAGCAAATTTGCTTATTGAATTGGCAGTAGCTGGTGCAACTAGAATCAAATCAACTTGAGAGTATCGCACATGCTCTATCTGGCCTGTCAAGTCTATTACAACACTTTGACCTGTTGCAAACTCCAAAGAATTCGGATGAATGATCTTGCATGCTTCCTCGCTCATAAATGCCTTGACCACATGTCCCTGTCTTTTTAACTCACGAGCTAATTTAATAGTTTCAGTAGCAGCTATGCTGCCTGTTACACATAAAACAATATCCATCTTTCCACCTTAAATAAAATAATAAAAATCAAAGAGTAGAATCAGCTGATTTTAACTGAATTGATTGCATAATCGAATATAGGTTCATAATTGTCAAACTGGTCCTGAGGAGAGGTGCATAAAATAACATAAATCTCACCATCACCTTGCAGCCAGACTGCCTTGTGTTCTTTAACAACAGAACCTCCAGTTGTTAAATATGCAGCTTCCATTGCATCATTGCCTTGAACTGTAGCATTTCCAAGATATAGAATCTCATAATCTGAATTTCTTGACAATGATTTGTAATTTGATTCAAATTCATTTTTAAGAGTATTTATAGTCTCTTTTTTCTCCACATTGATATTCACATTGCTAAAACCTGAGGAATCCTTGGAATTAGGGTCTGCAACTGCAAGCAAAGTCATGTTTGACTTGGACTCTGCAGAAACCCATGTACTTGGAACAGTCAATGCAACACCATTTTCAGAAATTTCATAAGCCTCAGTAGTGTTTTCCTTTTGCTGAGTTTCATTATGAGATTTAAACATGAATGAAGCTCCAAGGACTACTATAACTAATAAAATTACAATAACAATCCATTTTTTCATAAATTATCTCCAAAAAACATTTTGAATAGTCAAATGAATAAGTAATAACCATTAACTGATGAAAAATTTAAATGATAAATTTCTAATTAAACAAACTTAGTCAATAAAAGAATATTTAAATGACAAAATTCATTTATTCTTCAGACCCTCCAGAGGAACTACCTCCACCAGAAGAACCACCACCGGAAGAACTACCTCCACCAGAAGAGCCACCGCCAGAGGAACTACCTCCACCAGAAGAACCACCGCCAGAGGAACTGCCTCCACCAGAAGAGCCACCATCATAGGAACTACCTCCATCAGAAGAGTCTCCAGTATCAATTGAACTGCTTGAAGATGAACTTGAATCATCCGAATCACTAGAATCAATTTCTGCAGATGAGTAATTCGTTTTAGTAGTGGAATAAGTAATATTGGAATCTACAGTTTTATTTTTAACAACCTGAGGAAATGCGGTATCATTAATTGTAGCGGTTCCACCAATTATATCCGGAATGTTTCCATCGATTCCAAAAGTGGAAATTCCAAAGGTGATTCCCACACCAAAAGCTACAAGTAAGAATACAATAGCTAAAACACTGTACCATGGACTGCTTTTTTCCTCTTTCTTTTCAGGTTTTGAAAAAGTGTAGGATTCCGGATTTTGAATGTATTTGCGCACTAGATTCTCATCCTCTTCACGACTTCTGCGTGCTCTATTTCTATCCCTTGCATAACGAGATGATTCATCAGAGCCTTTTCTACCTTGCATGGCCCTTATCCTATTGCTTACATCAATAGTTTCAATCTTATGCTTATACTGATTAGACAGATAAATATATTTCTCTTCGGAAATCAATCCATCTTCATAATCCTTTTCAAGATTATTTAAAATTTGCATAAGCTTCTGCTTATCCTGACTCATCTTTTATCTCCTAAGCTTTAATAATGAAATAATGATATTACAGACAGACAATAATAATTTTTTTACTTGCTGTTCATCACTATAAATTATAATAATTTTATATATTCTTTTTATAGATTATATACTTTCACTAAATTAAAAGAGATAAAAAAATTCTTGACAATGAAAAATTTATGAGAAAAAATAAATTAAAAAACCAAATTTCAAAAAAAGAATAAAAACAATAAAAAACGCTTCAAAAATAAATGAAAAAAACCAAATTTTAAGTGAAAAATCATTTGAAAAGTTCGTCTGAATAAATTGGATAAGAACCTAAAACCTTGAAGAAGGAAGTCTTGCCATCCAGCTCCTCTAATATTTCACTCATTCGACCATCCATTCTATGTCCTTCAAAATCAACAAAGAATATGTAATGACCCAGTCCTTCCTTGGATGGACGTGATTCAATCTTGGTCAGGTTGATATTCTCCCTTGCAAAAATACCTAAAAGCCAGAACAATCCTCCAGGCCTGTCTTCATATAATGAAAAGGCTACAGAAGTCTTGTCATTGCCGCTCATTGGAGAATCTTCATTATCCAGAACAATGAATCTTGTTTGATTGTTGAATTTCTCTTGAATGTTTCTGTCTATGACCTTGAGGCCATAAAGCTCGGCGGCTTTGAGTGTTCCAATAGCTGCTCCTTCTCCAGACTCTGCAACCTGCTTTGCAGCAGCAGCGGTGCTTAAAGTATAATGAGGAGTCATTCCATGCCTTTCAAGATAAGGCTGGCACTGGCCTAATGCCTGTGAGTGTGAATAGACATCGCTCACACTTTCAACAGCCATATCATGGGCTGCAAGGAGATTGTGATTGATTGGAATTACAATCTCGTTTCTTATTTTCAAATCAAAATTATGAATCAGGGAATCCAAAGTGAGAGTTACTGATCCCTCTATTGAGTTTTCTATTGGAACAACCCCATATTTGCAGTCTCCATTTGCAACAGACTCCATGACTGAAGGAATGGAGCAGAATGATACCAAATCGTCGGATACCAGTGACGCCGCTTCATGTGAAAATGTTCCTTGAGGACCTAAAAATGCTACGGGTTTAATTTTATCACCAAAGTTAAAATTGAATAATTAATTAAATGAACTAATTTCAGCAATTAGAATACAAATTAAATTATATACAATCATTAAAATAAAATTAACGGATTTTAGAAAAAAATAATTGAAAAAATAATATAAAAACAGAAAAATCCAACTAAAAAATATAGAAAAAAACTACTAAAAAAAATCTAACTATAAGAAATATAGGGAATTCACAAAAATAATCCAACATGAGAAAATATAGAAAAAACTACTAAAAACAGTGAAAACTCATAAAAATAAGAAAAAAATAAAAAAAGAAGAAAAAAGCATAAGAAATACTTATGCTTGAATTTGAATTAACCATTAATAATTGAAACTAGACAATTGATTTAAATATCTTATACAAGATTCACATACCAATTACTGGGTTTCAATTTCATAGATTAATTCCAAAAGGTCTGACTGGGTTACAATTCCCACAACCTGATCCTGGCTGTTTACAACAGGATAACCATTGAATCCTGTTTCAAGCATGGCATCCGCAAGTTCAGGAACAGTAGCCTCGGCTGAAATCTTTTGAACGTTTGAAGACATGTAGTCTCCTGCCCTAAGCTCTTTGATTTTAGCTGCCATATGCTTGCCGCTTGTATGTTTTCTAAATGACACAAGGGCCTTTGCAATATCCTTGGAAGTCAATATTCCAGCAAGCTCGTCATCTTCGCTTAAGAGCAGACGGCCAATGCCTGAGTCCATTATGACTTTTCTAGCATGAACCAAACGGTCATCAGCAGATACGGAAATGAGATCAGTTGACATGATATCCTTGACTTTGACTTTTTCATAAGCCTTGGCCTTGCAAAGATATATGAAATCTGATTTGGTTACAATACCTGTCATTTCACCATCAGACATTACAGGTATGGCTCCAATATTCTTATCAATCAATATTTTAGCCACATCTGTCAAATCATCATCTGCATCTACGGTAATTAAATCCTTAATCATCACAGTTGATACATAAAAATGTGAAGGTGCTAGATCACCATATTTAACAGAACCTAACTTATTAGCTATATCCTTCTCAGAGATGATACCAACCAATTCTTTTTTATTTTCATTGGTGCTAGTTACTGGTATTCTTGATAAATTGTCCTTATACATCATTCTAAGACAATCACAGATGTTCAAGTTCTTATCAATAGATACCACATTTTCTGACATAATATTTTTGATTTTCATTTTAACCCCAACGATAATATTAAAATAGCTGTAAAATAATTAAATTATAAAAGAAAACAATCAAAATAAATCCCTAGAAATTTATTTTGAAAACAACGAATTTTCATAATATAATCAAGAATTAAGTGACATATAATCAGTTATATCAATATCAGACATACAGTTCATATTCAATGATATTGAATATAATGATGTCTTATATCCAATATACCAAGAATATATCAAAGCTATTTATAAAATTCAACTATAGCGAATGCCTGAAAATTCAGGCACATTATACAGATTTTAATTGGAATTACCTTTAATTGAAAACCAAATCTTTTTACTTTGAGTTTAGAATAAAGATAATTCCTTAAAACGCAATTATTCTTTTTTAGCAAGAACTGTATTTAAAATATCTCTTTCGGTGATAATTCCAACCAGCTTGTCATCTTCGACAACTGGAGCTCCACCAATGTTTTTCTCAGCGAGTAAACCGCATAAATCTCCGAGTCTGATATTAGGCTCGATAACAGAGATGTTAGGCTGCATGATTTCTGAAATCTTTTGTTTTAAAACATCCAGTCCACTTGTTGAGGTCATGGATGCAAACATTTTCTTATCTCCAAAGAATCTTAAGATATCTGTAGAAGTTACAATTCCAATCAGCTTGCCTTCTTCTACTACAGGAATTCTTCTTAAATTATTTCTTACCATAATTTTAGAACAGCTTTCAATTGGTGTTCCAGGAGTGGTGGTAATAACATCTTTAATCATAACATCTTCTACAGTTTCATCCATTAAAACTCCAGCAAGAGCTAAAGCAAAGTCTCTTTCAGTTACGATACCAACTAATTTACCATCAGCATCCAAAACCGGCAGGGAACCGATTCCCTTTTCAGTCATTAAATCAACACTTTCTCCAATTGAATATTTTGGAGTAATTGAGATAACACCTTTAGTCATGATTTCCTTAACAGGCTCGTTGATAGCGGCTAAGAAGTTGTCATTGTGTTTTTTCTCAATAATATCAAATTTGCTTCCTCCACCAAGGAAATCGAGTATATCCATAGCTGTTACAATACCTAAAAGCTTGTTTGAACCTGGGTCAGTTACTGGCAATCTTCTGAACTCGTTTTCTATCATCATCTCTGCAGCTTCCTTAATGGTCTTGGTTTGAGGGATGGAAATTACGTCTTTTTTAGCAAGAGTCATGATTTCTCCTTCTTTTTCAGCTGCACGGGTTTCATGTTCGATAGATCCACGGTTCATGGATTTTCTTAAATTTTTTGCATTTTTGTCTTTCATATCGACACCTCCGAATGTATATTCTTCCAGGTCAATCAAAATCGTTAGGAGAATATCTGTCTTAAGAACAATCAATTAAATAAAATCATTAAAAGATCTAACTAAAATCAGGATTTTATTCCAATCATAATGAATTTTTTCAAATAAATAAATCCAGATAATATTGAATTGTGATTTTAAGATTAAATCTGCAAACAAGTTTAATTTTAATCAAATGCCTTAATAACTAATTAAACTCACTAACAACCTCGATTTAATTTATAAATTATGGATTGTTGGAAGTTCCTGCCCATAGACTTTAAAAAGGGTTTAAAAGAAATAAAACCCATATAAAAAATCTAAAAATGACATGAAACTAACTACTATATAATTTATGTAATGAGTCATTAATATTATTATCGATTTATTTTTGGCATACTTAAAAATTAAAATTTCAAACATCATTACATTAAAGATTTTAAACAAAAAGATAAATTTAGCATGAATTAATGACTAAACTATTATTATAAACAAAATCAGAATTTTTAAGAAAGAATAATAAGACATACGGAAACTATATGAAAAAAATGTCAAAAAATAAAAACCCCCATAAAACCATGAATACAAACACATGAAAAAAAAATAAACAAAAAATAAAAAACCACGAATACAAACACATGAAAAAAATAAACAAAAAAATAGAAACTTGATAAATAATGAGGATTTTCATACAAAAATATAATAACTCATGATATAATAATAAAATATATTATTTGCTAATTTTAGAAATTAGACTCATATTTCACAATTATTTTTCAAACAAGAGGGTAAAAATGACTGGTATTAAAGATATTAAGGTAAGAGTAAGAGATTTTGTTGTATCAACTGACGGATTGTTCTTTGCTTCAACAGACTACATTCACCCTGAAGGATGGGCAATCGCTTTTTTAAGATATGTGCCTGATCCAGAAGGAGACCGTGAAAAGGATGGAATCAGATACAGCAAGGTAGGTTCAGATGAAGCTTATGCATATTTAAGAGAAAATCATCCGGAATATTTATTCAAATCAGATGTGTTCAATGCAGAACTCGTAGGAGTTCCATATGAAAAAATCGATAGAATCATCAAGCCTGAAGAGCGTTTGGCAGAACTTAGAGAGCAATATATCCCAATCATAAAAGAAAAGAGGCAAAACAATGAAGACCTGACATTCATGGAAGAGCTGATGGAAAAGCTGATTGATTTATCTGACTTCTTCCATTATGTTGCCGGAGTGGATTATGGCAATCTGGGAATTTCAGGCTCAATCCTGCCAGGGCTTCAAAAGCCTGGAACATCAGATCTTGATTTCGTTGTCTACGGACTTGAAAACCATAGAAATGCCATTCAGGCATATAAGGCAAACAAGGACAAAGAAGCCTACATTGACGAATTAGGCAAATCCATTACTTTAAGCAAGATAAACGATGACTTCTGGGACTTTGTATTCAATAAGAGAATAAAGGACGACAGCCTCTCAAAAGCCGAGTTTGCATGGTATGAAGAGCGTAAAAGCAATAGAGGGCTCATTAGAGACACTTTATTCGACATCCTTGCAACTAGAAATTATGACGAGATAGAAGGCAGCTGGGGAGATACCATCTATGAGCCTGTAGACTTTGCCACTATAAACTGCAAGATTGTAAGCGCCCTTGGATCCTTCGATAATCCTGCAACATACACCATAGAAGACCTTGATGTCCTTGAAGGCCCTGATGTTGAAATATCCGAACTTGCATCACGCACACATACTTATGCAGGAGAAGTAGTGGACGGCGAGGAAGTTGTGGCCAGGGGACTTGTTGAAAAGGTCATGAAGAATGGAGAATTTGAAAAGTACAGACTTCTTGTAGGCACTACTAGAGAATCCATTAATGAGTATATAAAACTAAGAGAAAGTCCAGTTGTGGACCGTACTATAAATCAATGATTTGTAATACTTTATTAACAAATTAGTATTACTTTTCTTTTTTATTTTTTAGGGTGTCCGCCAAAACAAATTTTAATTTTTTAATCCTAGAAAATTGTTACTTTGAGTTGCAATTCGTTTTTAACGGACTCACTTTCACAGAAATCAATTAAATCTTCTTTATTATTCTCTTTTTCATTTTCAAGATTATATAATCTAATTAAATTGTATGCAACTGCATCTAAATTAATCCTTTCCTCTGTTTTCTGCACTCCGATGACTACTTCTTTTTCTATGTTGAATTGTTCCTTAAAAACTCCAAAAGGACCGTCTACACTTGACCTTTTAGCATATTCGTCCTTATATTCCTCTTTTTCCATTTTTTCCTGCATTCCTTTCTTCATCTCAGACCCATATTCTGTGATTGTTCGATGATACTGGGACGCTGAAATGCACTTATTTCTTGCTTTACAAGCCTTGCAAGCACCGTAATTATTATATAACCTTTTTATCTTATCCGGTTTTTCCGGATCTTCACTTTTTTCAACGTAATCGTTGAAAAAAGTTAAAATCTGACCTTCCGGACATAAAAATGCATCTTGCTCAAAAAGGTATGAAAAATGATCTTTGTGATACGGATTTTCATTCAAATGCCCAATTCTTTCCTTAGATTGCTTTCTAGTTGGAATAAGACCATTAATATTGTTATCTGCAAAGAATGATAAGCTTATTTCATTAAGATAGATTGTATCCGCACTCATTGTTTCTGGAACTTTCCCTATATTGTTTATTGCTTTTTCTGCGATTTCTGGCAGTTCATAATGGTCTGTAGGCCTTTGTGTGACGTTTATTGCGCAAATTAATTTTGTATCGTAATCGACTGCAGACTGGATATTATAGGCAACCATTTGATTTCCTTTCTTCCCTTTCATGAATCTTGCTTCAATATCGTTTACAGGTATTGTATTCTGTCCAGTGAGTGTGAATTGGGTTGAAATGTCATATAAAAGCTCCAATTTATCATCATCTGAGAGTTTCTTGTATTCGAGAATTCTTTTGGCTGGTTTATGGAGTTTTTCAAGTGTTTCAGGACTGGTTGGTAGTCCGTTGTAGTAATCGATTAATATTCGGGTTTCTTTTTTGGTTATGACGTTGTTGTTGGAATTGTATGCTTTTTTGATTGTTCCGTCGATGGCGACGTGATTAAATTCTGTGAATCCGGCATCTGCTGCTTTTTTAAGTGTCATTTGAAGCAAAGCTTCAAATTCCTTTCCGTTTTCGCTTCTGAAACGTTGGATTGAGCGTTCGGATGGTTTTATATCGTCGCATACGTATTTGTAGATGTCATGGTAGCGTGCCATGTCTGCTATGTACTTTGCGCTTTCTACATGTTCGATTTTTGCATAAATAAGGAGTTTGAACATTTCTTTTGGTGGAAATGCAGGGCGTCCGCCTTTTTTGCCTTTTTTAGTTTTTTCCGGGAATTGCAAAAGATCGAAATATTCGTCGACAAATTTCACAACATAACGAGCGATATGGTTCTTTGGAACGGCTGAATCTAATGTGATAATTCCTAATTTGCTTTGATTCTTCTTATTTTTATTTTTTACCATAAATAACAACACCATAACAATTAATATCTAATATTACTATGTTTAAAATAGTATATAAATGTTTTCATTATTATTTAGTCTTTAAATCAAAAATAAGAAATAATTTAACGAAATAATTAAAAATTAAAAATTTTCTGACACATATAAGTGAAAAAAAGAAAAATTATTTAAAATATCTGAAAAATAAGAAATTTAATAAAAGAAAAAAATTATAAAATTTTAAAAAAATAAGTTTTGGCGAATACCCTTTATTAAACTTTTAAAAAAAAACAGCATTGTCATGATGACAGTACACTTATCTTATTTTTAATTTTCACTATTTTTAAAATAATGTTTGCTATTTGTAAACGTGTTTTATTCATGTCTACAATTGATTTAAAGACTACTTCATGTCATGTTATAGTTTAGGCTTCTTTACGTATATAGATAAAACCATTAATAAATCACAATAATCTATTAATTTTAAAATCAAAAAAACAAAACTTAATCCTTTAATTTTAAAATTAAAAAATTAAAAAAAAGCATTTGCCAAAAAACTAAAAAATTTAGAGGTTTATCATCTAAAAAACTATGAAGCTTAAAAAATTGGTATTTTTTGGCAAACACCCATCATAAACAAAATTTTAACTATTCTTCTTCCTCTTTATCCTTCTGACGCTTATAACCAACAAGCAACAACAGCAAAGCAACAATACAGATGATACATAATTGGAGATAATCTGAAGACTTGCTAACAACATTGTCATGCTCATCAATCTCATAGGCATTCGGATCAGCAGCAGAACTGCCACTTTCACCAGGACTTGCAGCAGTGAAACTTGGAGAAGCATCACCACCAAAACCAGGAGCAGTATCCCTATTTGAACCGAAAACAGTATCACCATTAGGATTAGACCCAGTATTCCAAGGCGCTGCACCATTACCTTCATCATCAGTCAATCCAGAACCATTGGAACCCTCACGATAATACCTAGGAACAACAATCCTTGGAACCAAACCCTTATGATTTTTCAGCCAATCAGGCAAATCATCCGGATTTAAGGTATTCCTGAAAACGCCATCAGTATTGTTACGGATAGTATTGTTGTAACCGGAACCAACTCGAACAGCACGATTTCCACTGGAAGTTTCGGAATTCAGCACATTATTTGCAATGATTGAATCAACAACCATAGAATCTGTGCCTGATAGGGAAACGGCATATCTGCCATTGGTTGTC
>OMVY01000022.1 GCA_900314635.1 uncultured Methanobrevibacter sp. | reverse complement strand
TCTTTTGTGATTATTTCTTCCAGATTAATTTTTGATTTTCCTGACATAATATACTTTTTGTCAGTCATCTATAATAAAAGTTTGGTAAACTACTATAATGGAATTAAGCGATATATTTTTGGGTTGGGGAATTAACCTTGATCCATCAATCAAATCCCTTTTAGGGGTTCTGGCTTTTATTGCTGCACTATTTGTCTTAGGATACTTCATTTCAGTATTGAGACAGACTATCTCTGGATACGATGGACTACCTGAAATTGATTTTAAATCTAATCTTTTAGACGGTATCCAATACATTATTGTTGCAATCATCTACATGATCATTCCGTTTATCATTTCCATAATAATTGCAGGTGCAACTGGAGTGTTCAGCAATATATTTAAAATAGTAACTTTCATGTCTGAAAATCCTGATGTGATGCAGAATGCAACTTCATTTACCCAGGCAGTTCCTCAAGAACTTTTGAGTGGATTGGCAGGTGGACTTGCAATCACTGCAATAATATCTGCAATCATATTTATCATATTTGCATTATTGCTTCTTATTGCAGCAGCAAGACTTGCTGATACTGGAAGCATCAAAGAAGCTTTAATGGTTAACAAGGTAATTGAAGACATCAGTGCAATCGGTTTTGGAAGATATATCGGATGGTATATCATTTTAATAATCATTTCTTTTGTCTTTGCCATAATAATAGCAATCATCTCTTTGATTCCATATCTTGGAACTGTTATTGTTGCTTTAGTATGCACTCCTTTCCTATACCTTTTCCAAGGAAGAACTCTTGGAGTGCTGTATGCTGAGAAGTAATTCTTTGTTTGAAAATAATCATAAATTGTAGAATAAGCTTTGCTTATTTTATAATTTTTTTCTATTTTTTATTTTTTTTAATTATATATAAATTCAGGAAAAATTTTTAGTTAATATCTGCTTTTTTCCAATATGTTTTTTGACTATTTTCAATAAACCTAACCTTTATATACTATTTTAATTAAATATAAATGTATAATATTTATTTTATTAAATATTTTATTTAGTTAATAAAATTTAACTAAAAGTCGCATATAGAGGTTTTAGTTTGTATAAATTAGATGAAAGCAAAATAAATGAGTTCAAGGAACCATTCGGTCCATTGTATCCTGATTTCAAAGATGCAATACCTGCTATCAAATCAGCTAATTTCCTAATCTCTGTAGGTGATGAAACTACTAAAAATCTCGTTGAAAATGATATAATTCCAGATTTGGCAATTATAGACAATCGCATTCAACGAAAAGATCATAATCATGATATTATTCGCGTTGATAACATTTTAAATGCAGTAAACCCTGCAGGTACTCTCACTTCCAATCTATGGGAAACCATAGAGTCTGCAATTAATTCAACAATAGAAGACGAGGAAAATCGCATAATAGTTGTTGAAGGGGAAGAAGATCTTGCTGTTCTTCCATGTTTATTGATGGCACCTGAAGATGGGGTTATACTTTACGGCCAGCCGAATGAAGGTCTGGTTTTTGTAAATGTTATGGATGCCAAGGATTTGGCTATTAAACTTTTAACCTATTTTAATGAAGCATGATTCTGATTTAATTGCTTGCTCATATTTTTAATATAAATTAAATCATCTGCATATATATACATACTGGTTAAGTTTCAGCCGATTAAACCCAAAAAGAGGTTTTTATAATGGAAATTGAATTTATTGAGAAAAAAGAAAACAAATTATTCGATAGAACTGAAGTTAGATTTTACTGCTTATACCCAGGAGAAGCTACTCCTAAATTATTAGATGTCAAAAGCAAATTAGTTGCTCTTCTTGACACTCAAAAAGAATTAATTGTTGTAGACAATCTCCAACCTCACTATGGCGAACCTAAAGCTGCAGGTTATGCTAAAGTATATGGTCATGTAGAATCACTACAAGATGTTGAAAAACCAAGCATTATTGAGAAAAACACTGAACCTGCTCCTGCTGAAGAAGAAGATGAAGCGGAAGAATAGATATTTGGAGGATATTAATATGGCTAAAAAAGATTTATATACTGTTGAAGGCGACAAAATCGTTAGAAAAAATCCTTTCTGTCCTCGTTGTTCTGAAGGTGTATTTATGGCTGACCACGGTGATAGATACGCTTGTGGTAAATGCGGATACACTGAAATGAAAAACAAAGATTAAGTATTCTACTTTTTCTTTTTTACTTTTTTTATATTATTTAGACTTTTTTACACTTTTAATTCTGTTTTTATGCTTGTTTTAGTATTGTTTTTATGCTTATTTTAGTGCTTTTATGTTTATTTTGTATTGTTTTCATGATTATTTTAGCACTGTTTTTACAGCTATTTTGACACTGCTTTTTTCAATCATAGTTTAGTTCATGGTTTTTTAACTTTTTAATTTAGTTATTTATATAAATTATTAAAACTATAATTATATTATTAAAACTACAATTTCTCTTAAATATTTTTATTTAAAAGATTAAGATTTAATAATTCATTAAATTACTTAAAAACTACTAATTAAGATTTATAGAGTTGATATGAGTGAAAATTAGAACCGGAAGACTTGAAAAAGAAATGACTGATGAAGCAGCAGTTTATACTTCTTCTCTTGACTTTGACAGATTTATTTTTGATGCTGACATTCAATGCAACTACGCCCATACTTCAATGCTCAAGGCCCAGGGCATCATTGATGAAGATGTTGCCGACAAGATTCTTGATGCATTGAACAAGCTTCGTGATGAAGGATTCGATGCTCTTGAATTTGACCATTCCGTCGAGGATGTTCACATGGCTGTTGAAAATTATGTAACCAAGCTTGTTGGTCCTGAAGCGGGATTCATGCATACCGCCAAATCAAGAAACGACCAAGTGGCCACAGACATCCGTCTTCTTTTAAGAGAGCGTATTGAAGAGATTCAAATAGGAATTCTGGAATTCATTGAAGGAATCGTTGAGCTTGCAAAAGAACATAAGGGGACTGTCATGATTGGATATACCCACTTGCAGCATGCCCAGCCGATTACTCTCGCACATCACCTGATGGCTCATGCCCAGGCATTGAAAAGGGATTATCAAAGACTTGCAGATGCCTACAAAAGGGTTAATATCAATCCTTTAGGTTCTGCTGCAATGGCTACAACCAGTTTTCCAATTGACAGGGAGCTTACAACAGAACTGCTAGGCTTTGATGATTATATGGAGAACTCCATGGATGGAGTCTCTTCCAGAGACCACATTGCAGAGACAGTTTTCGATTTGACCATGCTTACAACCACATTGTCAAAAATCTGCGAAGAGCTTGTTCTTTGGAGCACATATGAGTTTGGAATAGTCACCATGGCGGATGAATATTCATCCACATCTTCAATTATGCCTCAAAAGAAAAATCCTGACGTTGCAGAAGTTGCAAGAAGCAAATGCGCCATTGTAAACGGCGAGCTTGTAACAATTTTGACAATCTTGAAGGCCATTCCATACACCTACAACAGGGACCTTCAGGAAATCACCCCTCACTTGTGGAATGCGATGGATGTTGCATATGATACATTGAAGATTGTAAACCACATGCTTTTAACTGTGAAATTCAATACAGACAGATGCATGGAACTTGCAGGAGCTAACTTTGCAACAGCTACTGATCTTGCGGACATCATGGTTCGCGAACGCAGGATACCTTTCAGAACTGCTCACAAAATTGTCGGCAGGATAGTCAATGAAGCAACAGCTGAGGGTTTGAACCCTGAAGAGATTGACAGCGAATATGTTGATGCAGTAGCTGTTGAACTTGGATTCGACAAGCTTGAGCTTGACAATGAACTGCTTAAGAATGCTTTAAATCCTGTTGAAAATGTAAAGATTAGAAATGTTCCTGGAGGACCTGCGCCTGAAATGGTTCAATTAGCTATTGACCATATGAATGAATTTTTGGATTTGGAATTCGAAAGACTTGGAATTTAAATCCTTTCTTTTTAAAATCATATATTTTCTTTTTTTATTTTTTTTATTAATTTATTAAAATTATTTATATTCATTTCTGGTGATTCTTATGGCTTATGATGAAAAAACACTATTAAAACACATTAATAGAATAAGAAAGGAAATAGGTCATGAAGAAGTGGATATTGGCCTCCATGAAATAATTTATGATAAAGAAAAGAATGAATTGTGGATAATTACAGATGACCGTCCAGACAAGTCCGCGGTTATTGGCAAAGGAGGATGGGTTGTCGGTCGTCTTAGAGAAGAGCTTGAAATAAACAGCATTCATGTGGAAAGCTTCTCTGATTTTTTACTTAAAAAATACCGGATGGAATTATCCAATAGGCGATTGGAGTCATTTATTAGTGAATGCGGGCTTGATGATGATTATCTCTTAGCATTGAATAATTTAAAAACTCTTTTAGAGCTTAAATTAAAGGATTTATATGCTTTTGACTTTAAAAACTATTTTAAAGATTCAAAATCAGATGCTGATGAAGAAAACTCTAATGAATTGAACTTTGAAGAAGCTCGTAAGCCTGTGGCTGTAGTAGCTAGTTCCGGTGGAACTGACAGCAGCTTCTCACTTATTCTAGCTAAGAAACTTGGTTTCAATCCAATATCTATCACAGTTGATCCAGGCACAATCGTCCTTCCAAAGCAATTCAAATACAATATTGATAAATTATGTGAAAAACTGGAAGTGAGACATGAATACATATCCGTGGATTATTCTGATTTAATTGCCGATGCATTCACAGGTCGTTTCCATCCCTGCGGGCGATGTTCTAAAATAATAGAGGAAACACTATACAAGTATGCCTTGGATAATGATATAAAAATAGTTATTTTTGGTGACATGCTTGCAACAGGCAGTCAATGCATTACTGAACAGTCCTTGGAAAGTGATTCTGGAAAAACGCTATTCCGGCTTAATCTTCCAGCTGCATTATCCGTTTCAAAATTGGAAAACAAGTCTTTAACATCAGATTATGATTTAAATAAGATTCAAGGATTCGGATGTCCTCTTTTGTATGAAGTTCATTCTAAATTTCCTTATATGAAGAAATACTCAATTCAAAGGATTTTAAGAGAAACTCGTTCAGGAGCCTTGGAGCCTGGAGAAGCTCTTGATTTGATTTGGAGTTTTTATAAAACAAAATAGCTTGATTTTTTCATCCGATTAATTAATCTATTTTGAATATTGGTTGTTGAATTATAAAATATTTAATAGGTGATTTTATGAAAAAAACTATTTGTCCACGTTGTGGATCTGATAATATAAAATGGATTATACCACAGGTTTGGTCCAAATGGGTTTGTAATGACTGTTCATATACAGGACCTGCCATAGAGGCTGATGGCCGACTTCAAAAGGAAATTCAAGATGATTGGAAGGTGAACAAGGACAAGATTCTTGCTGAAGAAGATAAAAGAGCAAAAGAATTGGAATCCGGTCATGATCTTTCAGATGATGAATTTGAGGAAGACCTTGAAGATAGTCTAAGTGATGAGGAATTGGATAAAAAACTAAAAGAATTGGATTTATAATTTCTTAATTGAATGGATTCATTTTGTTCTAGATTGAGCTTTAGATGATATTTTTTCCTGTTAGGGCTTTGGATGATATGATTTGATTTTTTCCTGATTGAGCATAGGAAAATCATGATTTAATTTTACATAATATTTTATATAGGTTGGCTTACAAATTATAAATTGATTAATTATTCTAAAAATTAAATAAAAGATGTGATATTATGCCTAGTTTATTCAATAATATAAGGGGAAATTCAAATGACCCGAAAAATCCTCAATTACTAAGAGAAGGTATTAAATTAGGAGTTAATTATAAAAGATTCAGCGAGCCTCCTGTTTTAGGCAAGAATATTCTGCTTAGATCAAATACTGTTATTTATAATGATGTAGTCATAGGAAATGACTTCAAAACTGGACATAATGTTGTTGTAAGGGATCATACCAAGATAGGTGATGATGTTTTAATAGGTACAAACACTATTATTGAAGGTGGATGTGAAATCGGTTCCAATGTAAGCATTCAATCCAATGTTTACATTCCAAGAAACAGCATCATTGAAGATAATGTATTCATTGGCCCTTGCGCATGTTTCACTAATGACAGGTATCCTATAAGAGTTGAATACGAACTTAAAGGTCCTCAGCTTAGAAAAGGATGCTCCGTTGGCGGAAATACAACTTTCCTCTCCAATCTAGAAGTTGGGGAAGGAGCTATTGTGGCTGCAGGTGCTGTTGTAACACGCAGTGTTCCTCCATATTATCTGGCTATAGGAACTCCTGCTAAAATCAAGCCATTGCCAACATCTTTAAGAGTTCCAAACATGATTTAAGTTTGAAATTCTTTCAAAAATGATTCTAGTTTGAAGATTTCTAATAGCTGTTTGCATATTAAAATTTTTAAACAAAATTTTCTTTTTTTATTATTTAATGCCCTATTTTTACTTATTTTATAGCATATAAAGTCTTTTAAATACAAACTATTATATATAATAAAAAATATAACTTCTTATGTTATTGTAAAAGTTGCTTTGATAAGCCTTTTCTTTTTATTTTATGCTTATTATGACTTTTTTAATTTAACTAGATATAAATATTTTAAAATGACTGATTTTTTTTAATTAATTTTATTTTAAAATATTTGTTAATTATTTAAAGATTTAAAAATAATTTTACTGGAGATTTAATATGATTGTTAAAGATTGGTGTTCTTACTGTGGTGAATGCTCTGGTGTTTGCCCTAGAGATTGTATCGAGGTAAGAGAATACAATTTGGTTTTCTCTCAAGACTGTAATGATTGTGGAATTTGCGTGGATGCTTGTCCATTAGCAGCACTTGAAATTGAGGAGAAATAGAGGGGATAATATGGTTGAAGTAATTAGAACAGATGTATTGGTTGTAGGTTCAGGACCTGCTGGTTCAACTGCTGCAAGATTCGCTGCTCAAGGCGGTGTAGATGTAATCATGATCGACAAGAAGTCCGAAATCGGTTCTCCTAAAAGATGTGCTGAAGGAGTATCCAAAGAAGGTCTTTCTCATGTCGGTGTTGAATTAGACCCTCGCTGGATTACCAAGGAAATCACAGGAGTAAGAATGGTTTCTCCTGATGGAACCGATGTATGGCTTACTGAAGAGGAAATTGAATTGCCTGAAGCAGGATACATCCTCGAGAGAAAAGTCTTTGACAAGCATATGGCCATGGGAGCTGCAAGAGCTGGAGCTCAAATCATGATTAAAACCTTGGCTAAAGGTCTTAGAAGAGAAGCTGATGGTTCTTTCACTGTAATCTGTGAGAAAATGGGCGAAACCTTTGAAATCAACGCTAAAATACTCATCGGTGCTGACGGACCTGAAGGACACATAGGCAAATGGGCTGGACTTAAATCCAGAGTAAAACCTAACAGAATGGAATCCGGAATCCAGTATGAAATGTGTAATGTAACCTTTGAAAGAGAAGGCGTAATTGAATTCTATGTAGGAAGCTGTGCTCCTGGAGGATATGTATGGATCTTCCCTAAAGGTGACGATATTGCAAACGTAGGTCTCGCTGTAATTGCAGACAAGGCTGACAAACCAGCTATCGAATACCTTGATGATTTCGTAAAAACCTGCCCATACACTAAAAACGCTCAAGCTGTGGAATTGAACGTTGGTGGAGATCCTGTAATGGGTCTTGTAAAAGAGATGTACGGTGACAACATCCTTCTTTGTGGAGATGCTGCAAGTCAGGTAAATCCATTGACTGGTGGAGGAATTATTTCAGGTATGTCCGGTGGTATGTATGCTGGTCAAGTAGCTGCTGAAGCAATCAAGGCTGGAGACTTATCCAAGAAATTCTTGAAGGAATATGAAAAACGTGTTAAAGATGACATGGGCCATGACATGGAAAAATACGGAAAAGCAGCAGATTACTTATTGGAATTATCCGATGATGAATTAAATGATATTGCTCATGCTTTCCAGGATGTTGAGTTTACTAAAATCAGTACCACTCAAATCGTGAAGGCATTAGTTAAAATTTCACCAAAAGCAGCTTTAAAATTACGTAAATTCTTCTAAATGCTTAAATTTTAAAGTTTAACGCTTTTTAAATAGAGAATTTTTTTCTTTATTTTTATATTTTTTTTCAATTTTCTTATTTTTATGAGTTTTTCCTATTTTTTATTCTATTTTTTTATTTACATGATTTTTACTCTATTTTAACTTATTTTATTCAAATTTAATCATATTACAATATAAAAGATTAAATATCTTTATAAATAAATCTAAATACAGAAAAACTAATTTCTATGAATTATTTTTTATTTAAACAATAAAAGCATTTAATTTTATAATTTAATTCAATTATTAAAAGTGATATTATGATATTAATTACAGGTGGAGCAGGATATATCGGTTCACACATCAATAAACTGCTAAACAAGTCAGGTTATGACACCCTTGTATTGGACAATCTGGTAAAGGGTCATGAAGAAGCTGTAAAATGGGGTAAATTCGTCAATGTTGATTTAGGAGATGAAAATGAGCTCAAATCAGTTTTTGAAACTTATGACATAGAGGCTGTCATGCATTTTGCAGCATTCTCTTCAGTTGCAGAATCCGTTCAAGAACCTGAGAAATACTTTAAGAACAATTATGAAAACACCCGCAATCTCTTGAAGGTTATGAATGAGTTCGGTGTTAAAAGAATCATCTTTTCATCAACTGCCGCGCTTTACGGCATTCCTGAAACTGTTCCAATCAAGGAAGATGCTCCTTTGCAGCCGATCAATCCATATGGCGAATCCAAATTGATGGTTGAAAATCTCCTTAAGGATGAGTCTGATTTTCGAGGATTGAAATATGTTTCCTTAAGATACTTCAATGCAGCAGGAGCGGATATCGATTGTGAAATCGGAGAAAATCACAATCCGGAATCCCATTTGATCCCCCTTGTTTTGGATGCGGCTATTGGAAAACGTGACAGCATTTCCATATTCGGTGATGATTATAATACTGATGATGGAACCTGCGTTCGCGATTACATACATGTTGAAGATTTGGCTGATGCCCACTTGAAGGCTCTGCAATATCTTGAAGAGCCATTCAATGACAGCAATGTTTTCAATCTGGGAAATGGCAGCGGCTTTTCAGTGCGTGAAGTAATCGATACCTGCAAGAAGGTTACTGGAGTTGATTTCGAGGTTAAAACAGAAGGCAGGCGTGAAGGAGACCCTGATATTTTAATAGCTGATGCGGCAAAAGCTCGTGAAATATTGAAATGGGAACCTAAATATCCTGATTTGGAGGATATTGTTGAAACCGCTTGGAACTGGCATAAAAAGTTAAATTCCAATTATATTGCTTGAATAGTTTTTAATGATGAAATCAATAATATTGTTTAATCTAATCTTTTGAGTTTAAAAAGTATTTCTAAAGTTGAATTTGAATTTTAAAAATTATTTTTCTATAGTTGTTTGAAGTTTTAAAAATATGATCTTTCAAGATTCAAAAAAATTCTAAAGAGAGGTGATTTAATGGATAATGAATTCGGTGATAAAACTCAGCCATCCTTAAAGTCTAAATTTGTTGATGTCAGGATAGTGCTTACTGATTTGGAATATATTGAACCCATATCCCGGGCTGTCAGTAATTTCGACCTTTCCAATTTCAATGTAATTGTATCCTCAATAATTCCAACAAATGATGTTGAATTAGCTAAAACAGCTGTAAATGGTGCTGATTTAATTTTAATAGCTATTGAAAGCAGTGAGGGAGATGAATTATTCAACGCCTTTAAAAAAGAATTGAAAACTCCTTATAATTTCATAGAACCATTGAACCTCCCATCACTTGAGAGACTAAACAGCTATGAGGATAATGTCTTTGAAGATGAAATAGCCAATTCCATTATCAGAGGAGGCTTGTTCAGCATTTCAAGCTTGTCTGCTATCAACAATGCCAAACGGCAGTATTTCAATTTAAAGGATGAATATGACAGGAACCTGTTGAAGATTGATAAGCTGAATGAGGAAAACAAGCATCTGATTGAGGAATCAAAGTATCTGCGAGACAAGAATGAAAAGCTGAGTGAAAACATCAGGATTCTTCAAAAGGACCTTGACACCATCAAATCTGATTTTTCAGATTACAAATCCCGTCTTGAAAGCATGTATGTTAGAAATTCCCTTGAGGTTTTTCCGATAGTTGACCTGTGGAACGAGCTGTTTAGTGAAGGATTCAATGAAAACATCTACAAATTCATTCTTCTTGTTACAGACAATTTCCGCCCTCAAAACATCATGATCGGTCAGGGCATTATATGTGCTGAAAACAAGGACGAGGCTTTGGATTGGTTGAAAGTCATTAAAACAGCATCCATCCTTGTTGATGAAAATATCAATGACTTGAACTTCAAGAATTTCTCAAGCAATCTGAACTTTGAAGATTTCGACAAGCTCTCTGAATATCAAAGCAAATTGGAAAGCGACAATATTCAAAATTTCATATCAACAGATGATGCTATAAACTCCAATGCAGAAGAATCTAATGGTTTTAGAAACATAGATTTCGAGCAGGATTTTGATTTGGAACAAAAAACCGGCTTCAATTTATTCAACAGTGATGTTGATTCTCAGGATAAAACAGGTTCTGATTATGATTACAATTCATTGAATGATGTTGAAGAAGAGGAGATAAATGATGAAAAAAGCCCTTATGAAGAAATCAATGTCTTCAAATTAAAAAATCTTAAAAAATCAAATAAAAAGGATTTTGATTATGATGAGGACTATGATTATCGTTATGAGGATTTAGATGATGAAGATTCTGATTCTGATGATGATTTGGAGATATTTTCCAATTTATGGGGTTAAATGATTCTTTTTCATTTTGATATTTTTTTATTTTCTTATTTTTTCTTATTCTATTTTTTTTTTTTTATTCTGATTTTTTCTTAGATTTTTATTCTTGTCTTTTATTTTTTATTTTTTCATTAGAATATACTCTTTTTTTTAAATTTTAATTTTTACTATTTTTTTAAATTTTTCATTCAAATATCTAACTTTTTATTAAAATTTCTTCTATTTTTTCAATACTTCAATATCACAAAATCTTTAAGGATTTATTATAAATATTAGAAAAATTATAAATATTCATAAGATAAGATTCAAGTCATTTTCTTTAAATAATTAGCTTCTTATCAACCAAATTAGCTTTTTGCATTTAATATTATGGAGATTATAGATTGAAAGATAAGTGTGGTATCGTGGGAGTGCATTCCAAGGACACATCCCGAAATGTTGCTAACTTGATTTATTATGGATTATATGCCTTGCAACATAGGGGACAAGAGTCTGCAGGAATAAGCACTTATAATATTAATTACGGATTGAACCATTATGTTGGAATGGGCCTGGTTACTGATGTTTTCAATAATGCTTTAATAAAAACATTGTCCGGCCATATTGGTATTGGACATGTGAGATATTCTACAACCGGCCAGTCAAAATTAGAAAATTCCCAGCCGTTTTTCACTGAACTTGGTGATGGATTCATTTCCATTGCGCATAATGGTGATATTGTAAATTCAGGATCCTTGAAGAAAGCCCTTTTGAAGAAAGGCTATGAATTTAAATCAGATACTGATTCAGAAGTTATCTGTTACTTAATCAAAGAGGAATACGAAAATGAAAAGGATATCTTGAAAGTCATTGACAATGTTTCCTTGAAATTAATCGGTTCATATTCCCTTGTTATTTTAATAAATGATGAATTATATGTCGTAAGAGACCCTATGGCAATGAAGCCATTAGTCATAGGAAAAGCAAACGACATGTTTATTGCTGCTTCTGAAACCGTGGCATTCGATGTGATGGCCGCTGAATTTATCCGCGATCTGGAGCCTGGAGAAGTCGTCTACTTCAAAGGCAATGAGATAAATTCCCATTTCCTGCCTAAGGCAAAAGATGACAAGCTTGCAAGCTGCATGTTTGAATATGTTTATTTTGCCCGTCCAGACAGCGTCATCGATGGACAAAGTGTTTACAATGCTAGGGTTAACATCGGTGCAAAATTATATGAGGAATATCAAATCGATGCAGACATAGTCCTTCCGGTTCCGGACTCATCCATTCCGGCAGCTATTGGTTATTCCAGAGCATCAGGTGTTCCATTCTCAGAAGGTTTAATCAAGAACAGATATGTTGGCAGAACATTCATTATGCCTACCCAGGAGGAGCGTGAAATTGCCGTAAGGCTTAAATTAAATGCATTATCCTCTCAATTGGATGGAAAAAGCATTGTGGTTATCGACGACAGTATAGTTAGAGGAACCACTTCAGCATCTCTGATTAAGATTCTCAAGGATGCCGGGGCCAAGGAAGTACACATGCTTATCGGATGCCCTCCAGTCATGGCTCCATGTTATTATGGGGTTGCAATGGCTACAAAGGATGAATTGATTGCTGCAAACTATTCCATTGAGGAAATCAGGCAGAAACTTGGTGCTGAAACTTTAGGATATCTCAGCATTGAATCCCTCATAGAAGCAATAGGCATAGACGGCGAGAATCTCTGTCTTGGATGCCTGAATGAGGAATATCCGACAGAAATACCTGAAGACCTGGAAGCAGAGTCCTATTTAGACTACTTTGCAGAACCTGAATCTTAAATTTAAATAGCTTTTTGCTATTATTTTCTTTTTTTACTTATGCTTTTTGTGATATTATGGTGGAATTACTAGCTCCTGCAGGAAACTTCATTTCTCTTGCAAGTGCATTGAAAAATGGTGCTGATGCCGTTTATATTGGATTGGAAGAATCCAACATGAGAATCAATGCCAGCAATTTCTCAGTTGAAGACATAGGCGAAGCCAGCAGGATGTGCAGGGATTATAACGCCAAGCTCTATGTTTGCGCCAATACAATAATGAAGGACAGGGATATTAAACGCTTGGAAAAGCAACTGCCTTTGATTAAACAAAACGGTGCTGATGGAATCATACTATCAGATATCGCATTGATAGACATGGTTATTGAAAACGGTCTTGAAGCCCATATGAGCGTTCAGGAGAATACCACCAACTCTTATGCTTTGAAAGCTCTTGAGAAATTAGGTGTTAAGCGAGCCATTCTCTCAAGGGAGTTGTCTCTTGATGAGATTAAAAAAATGGTATCAAGACTTAAAGCAGATGGCTCCAAGATACAGACAGAGGTTTTCATACATGGCGCCATGTGCATGGCAATATCAGGGCGCTGTTTTTTAAGCTATGGCCTTTACGGCAGAAGCGCCAACTGCGGAGACTGTCTCCAGCCCTGCCGCAAGGAGTGGACTTTGCACTTTGAAGAAAGCGGCAAAGATGATGTGATTAATCTTGCAGAGTCAAAAGATGAATCATTCATCATATCACAAGCCTATGACAATACTTATAGGACCAATTTCTTCTCTCCAAAGGATATGGCCTTAATCGAGCATATTCCAGAACTTATCGATGCAGGAATAGACTCATTCAAGATTGAAGGCCGTGCACGTTCCCCTGATTATGTTGCTACAGCTGTCAGGGTTTACAGGCAGGCTATTGACAGATATGAGCTGGACAGAGAGAATTATGAGTATGATCCCAAATGGATGGAGGAATTGGAGAAGGTATTCAACCGTGGATTTGATACTGGATTCTACTTCGATGTTCCTTATGAGACAAGTGAAAGCAACCAGTCAAGATATGTGAAAAAGGATATTGGAAAGGTTGTAAATTACTACAATAGAATCAAAGTTGCAGAGCTTAAAATCTGGGATGACTTGAGATTAGGTGATGAAATAATGATTCAAGGTCCCACAACAGGTTCAATAACCCATGTGATAGATTCCATGCAGATAGATGGAAAAGCTATTGAAAAGGCAGAAAAAGGTTCCAATGTGGCAATAGCTATTGATGAGAAATTAAGAGAAAGCGATTTTGTCTACAAGCTGGTTCCAAGAGAATAATTTTTCTGGGGTGCATCATGAATGAAAGGCCTGATTTGAATTTGGAATTGGACAGTTCCACTTTCAAGGAATATTATTATTTGAAAAAGGAGATGGAGGACTTTTGTCGAAGCAATGGCCTGAAGGTCTCAGGTTCTAAATTGGAATTGGCTGAGAGAATAATTGAATTTTTAGAAACCGGTCGGAAGGATTTCGATATCTCAAAAAGACCTAAAAGGAAAAATAAGTCTGAAATAACTTTAAACTCAATAATAGAAGATGATTTTATATGTTCCCAGCAGCATAGGGAATTTTATAAGAAAAATATTGGAAAAAGTTTTACTTTTAATGTTGAATTTCAAAAATGGTTGAAAAATAATGCTGGAAAAACTTATAATGATTCCATTCTAGCTTATTATGATATTTTAGAAAACAATAAGAAAAATAAAACAGATATTCCCAGACAGTTTGAGTATAATCAGTACATAAGGGATTTTTTTAAAGATAATGTTGATAAGAGCTTAAAAGATGCAATTGAATGCTGGAAATATAAAAAGAGCTTGAAAGGGCATAATAAGTATGAAAGCGGAGATTTGATTGCTTTAAAATAAAGGTGTTTAAATGGAGAAACAGAAGAAAATAGCTATTTATGGAAAAGGAGGTATTGGAAAGAGTACCACAGTAGCCAACATTGCCGCCGCATACAGCAGGGCAGGAAAGAAGGTCATGGTTATTGGATGCGATCCAAAGGCAGACACTACAAGGACTCTCTGCGGCAGGAGGATATCAACTATCATCGACACTTTAAAAGACAATAAGAAGCCTGAGCTAGGAGACCTTGTATATGAAGGCTTCAACGGCATCAAATGTGTGGAAAGCGGAGGACCGGAGCCTGGTGTAGGATGTGCAGGCCGTGGAGTCATCGTTGCCATGAAACGTTTGGAACAGCTTCATGCATTTGACGAGCAGTTTGATGTCATACTTTATGATGTGCTTGGAGATGTAGTCTGCGGAGGCTTTTCAGTTCCATTAAGAGAGGATTATGCAGATGAGGTATTCATTGTATCTTCAGGAGAGTACATGTCTTTGTATGCTGCAAATAATATCACAAAGGGAATAAACAAGCTCAAGGGCAACCTTGGAGGAATAATCTGCAATCGCCGTGGAACAGATAATGAAATAGAGATTGTGGAGTCATTTGCTGAAAAAATCGGAACCAAGGTCATAGGAATAATAGAGCGAAGCAATTTGATTCAAAGAAGCGAACTGGATGCAAAAACAGTGGTGGAGTATGCTCCGGATTCTGTTGAGGCTGATGCCTATTACAAGTTGGCTGATGACATATTTGAAAATGAGAATTATTCCATACCAGAGCCAATGGACAATGATGAATTTGAAGACTTTTTCAAGTCATTTTTAGATTGAATTTATTCTAAATTTGATTTTTTTCTTTTTTTTAATTTCAGTTTTTTATTCTAAACCTATTTTTTTTAATTCAGTTTTTTATTTTAGATTTATTATCTTTCTTTTTTTTTAAATTCTATTTTTTATTTATTGAAAAATTCTTTTTAAAATAGCTGATGTTGTGATAATCCTTATCGATTTTGTCATAAGCATTTCTAGTGTTTGCTAAAGCATCTCTTTTTCTTTTAAAATAAATCAAATGTGAACTGCAGCGACAGTCTGAGCATCCAAAGCCCGGAATTTCCTCTCCGTCTTTTGAGATTATTTCTGCAAGGTCGCACTCTATCTTCTTATCTGAAATATTGAATAAAATGTCTCGAATATGGCAATTGGGGCTTTTTAAGAGGTAATCGATATGCCAGTGCATCTTCTTCTCATCTGATAAGTGCCTGTTTAGGCGGGGAACTAATGAATTCATTGCTGATCCTATGTAAACATAGAAACCTTTCTTGAATTTATGGTCTTCATATAGATTTCCTATTTTCAATGAACTTGTTTTGTAGTTTCCTATGATTAAACAGTAAGTTCCCTTCATAATTTCACTATTTTTTGATTTTTATTTATTTTAATTAGGTCTCTTTTTAATTTAATTGTAAGTATTTTTTGTTGGAAAATATTCTTTTTCTGCATTTGCGATAAAATTTTTTTCTTTATTTATTTTTTCAAATCTTTTTTGAAAACTTTTTGTATTTTTAAGTATTAATTTTGTCAAAAAAATTAAATCATGTATTTTGAGGCATAATAAGAAATTTTATGTAGCTATAAAGCACATAAGCTACTAAAATTGTTGCAACAGCTATTTCAATCCATATCAATACGTTTAATACAGGCAAGTTGACTCCAGCTGATGCGAAATACTTTGTTGTTGCCTTGGTGCAGAGAGCGGCTACAACAAATGGAAATCCGAATGCAGAAACGCTTGGATAGAATTGGAGTTTTCTATACTCAATCACTTTAGCTATTGAAAAGACCCAGAATATTGTGGCTGCAACGAACATGAATGCGACAAATTCAAATGAAAACTTTGAAAATGAGTTCAAATATCCAAGGAGAATCAAGCTGAATGGTGCCGCATTAATGCAGATAAAAGGCTTGAATCCATCAGGTGTATCCAGTTTCAAATATCTGTACATTGTAAGTGGCAGCAGGAATGCGAAACTCAATGCTCCAAAGCAGACTATGATTTCCCCTATGATGTTCTGATTGAATAAAGGAGCTGTAACACTTGCAATCACTATTCCGATATAGACAATGTAATAGCATGCATAGACATTTTCCAGATTCAGTTTAATGATGAATTCTTTTGTAAAATATATGATCAATGCAATGAAAAGCAATACTGAGAAAATCCATAAACAGCATCCAATGCTCCTGCTTGAAGGAGCTATATAACTTGATAGAATAATCAATGACATTGCAAATGTACCTGACACGCTTGCAATTGTCGGAGTTTTAAGCTCGTTTATTATGACCTTTGGATGGAAGAATAATTTTAGCAGAATGATTGCTAATAAAACAAGCCCTATGATGCAGCATAAATCATGCATGGATGTGCTGTAATCTGCAATCAGGTTTCCAAGTCCCAGAACTCCCAGCATGGCTCCGCATATTGGGGTTGGCACTTTTTTTAAGAACTCTTTCATCCTATCACGTTTTAAATATTTAAAATAAGTTTTAAGAGATATTTTCTTGTTTAAACATTTTAATGTATATTTCTTGTTTATAAACAGTTTAAAGAAATTTCTGTTAAAAACTAGTTAATATTTTATAAAATAATTTATATATATTTTAGTATGAATTTTAAAATCAAGGCCAAAGGACATAAAAACGTGCTTTCAAAGCATAAATCCACTTTTGAAATTACAAAGGACAAGGAACTTTCACTATCTGGAGACTGCATAATCGGACTCGATATTGATAAGGCGATGGGGGATTTTCCGAGTGAGTTCAAGGAAAAACTGGCAAGAGATGATACTCAGGTGATTGTAAAGCTAAGCACAGCAAATGCCAGTGATGAGATAATGGGATGGGGACACCACGATTTGATTTTGACTCATCCGACAGACCTGGTTTTTAGAAAAAGCACATTCACATGCCCTAGAACTTTGATGATTAAAGCAGACAAGGCAGCTGCTGATTTAAACAGGGATTTGATAAATGATTTGTCAAACGGCGAGGACATGGAAGTTGAAATCATTTTAATATGATTTATTCAAATTCAGTCTTTTAATTTGATTTTTTCTTTCTTTTCTAGAATAGGCTTGTCTAATTTTGATATGGTTTCTTTTCATATTCTTAAAACAGGTCTGTTTATAGCAATGTTTAAATAATAGAATAAACTAATTATTAATTACTGTAATGTTTATTACTCTTGTTTTTTATATTATGCAGGGGTGGTCGAGCGGTCAAAGGCGCTAGGTTGAGGGCCTAGTGGGTTAGTCCCTTCGCGGGTTCGATTCCCGTCCCCTGCACCATTTTTTAAAACTATTTTTACAATCTTAATTTAAGTTTTTCACTGATTTTTTATCTATTTCTGCTTATTTTTTTTATTGTTTTCTATTGAATAGTTTGTGTGTTTTGAAGTTAATTTTCATTACGTTTATATATTCTTATAAATATAATTAATAACATATAAATTAAAATTTATTTTATTATGAGGTGTAATGAATGAAGGCGGTTATTCCTGCAGCAGGTTTAGGTACAAGATTCCTTCCTGCAACCAAGGCTCAGCCAAAAGAAATGCTTCCTGTTTACGACAAGCCAACAATTCAATATGTAATTGAGGAAGCGGTCGAGTCAGGCGTTGATGATATTTTAATAATTACCGGTAAGGGTAAGAGGTCTATTGAAGACCATTTTGACAGGGCATTCGAGCTCGAATACATTTTACAAGAAAAAGGCAAGTTCGAATACCTTGAAGAAGTTAAGGAAATCACTGATCTGGCGGATATTCACTTTATACGTCAGAAAAAGCAAAAAGGATTGGGAGATGCCATTCACTGGGCGAAAAAGCATGTAGGTGCTGAACCTTTTGTTGTAATGCTTGGTGATACAATCACAAAGGCAAAAGTTCCTTGCACTAAGCAATTGATAGATCTTTATGTGAAATACGGCAAGTCAGCAATTGCTGTCGAGCCTGTTCCTGATGAGAAGGTTGAAAGATATGGTATCATTGATGGAACCGAAGTGGAAGAGAATGTCTACAAGATCAACAGACTGGTTGAAAAACCAGCTCTTAAAGATGCGCCAAGCAATCTGGCTATCATGGGACGTTATGTTCTCACTCCGGATATTTTCGAACATATTGAAAACACCGAGCCTGGAGTGGGTGGTGAAATTCAATTGACCGATGCATTATCTCAATTGGACAGCATTTACGGCCAGGTATTTACCGGAGAATCCTATGATATCGGTAACAGGATTGACTGGTTGAAAACTTCACTTAAATTTGCAATGAATGATCCTGAAGCCAAGGATGATATTTTAGAATTCATAAAAGAAGAAATTTTATAAATTAGATTAGATAAAATAAGAAATTTTATAAATAGATTCGTAAAAGAGGTATTTTATAAAATTTAATAGTTTTTTCAATTAAAATTTTCATATTTAATAAAATATTTGGGGTATTTTATGTTTACAACTGATGCTAATTTAAAAGCTGAAAATGAAGAACTTAAGAAAGAGTTGCTTAAAACTAAAAATAAGGTTAGAAAACTTAATGAAAAGTGTGAATCTTATGAGGATAGACTTCAAGGTTTTGTACAGGACAGAGCTCAGCTTTTAGATTCCCTGCATGTTTTAGAATCTATGAAATTGGAAATTAAGCAGTTTGACATAGAGCAAATGCAAATCAATGAAGATAGATTATCTCATCGAGTTGAAGTTACTAAGAAACTTCTGGATGAAAACAGGGCAAGAGTTGAAGAGTTGGAAGCTGAATTAAAGAATACTCAAGATGATTTGGCTGATTTAACTGAAGAACATAATAATACCGTGCTTAAGAATAATCAGGAGATATATTCCCTCAAGTCCAGACTTGATATTGCTTATACAAAGCTTGCAGAGAGCCAGTATGTCATAAATGAATTTGATAATCAGGGTTTCTGGGCTAGAATACGAAACAAGAAGCCTGAGGATTTGGATGAAGTGGTTATTTCAAAAACATCCAATCTTGAGACTGTAGCAGATGATGTAAAATCTTTGGAGTCTGGTGAGGATTCAGTTGATGCAGAGGAAGTTTCTGATTCTGCCGAATCTTTAGAAGCAGATGAAGTTTCAACTGACATGGAATCTAAAGAAGCAGAAGAGGTTTCAACTGACATGGAATCTTCAGAACTTGAAGAGCCTATGGAAGAAAATACTGATGAGCATAGTGAAAACTAAAAATTAATTTATATTTATTTATAATTCATTAATTTACAATTTATAGGAGATTTATTATGGAAACTCAAAGAATTATGGTAACTGGTGGTAGTGGATTTATTGGAACTAACTTATGCAATGAACTTAGACGTCGTGGACATGAAGTCCTGTCTGTCGATTTATTGCACCATGAAGACGAAGCGGATTTATACTCTGATTCCTATGCAGACTATGTGCGTGGAGATATTCGCAGCTATCGTCAAATGGAGAGAATATTTGAAGAAAACGACAAATTCGATTATGTTTACAATTTAGCCGCTGAATATGGAAGATGGAATGGTGAAGCTTACTATGAAAACCTCTGGCAGACCAATGTCATTGGTTTGAAGAACATGATTCGTCTTCAGGAAAAATTAGGATTTAGAATGATTTCATTCTCATCAGCTGAAGTATACGGAGACTATGATGGAATCATGAGCGAGGATGTCATGGAGAAAAACCCAATAGCTGACACTTACCAAATGAATGATTATGCAATTTCCAAATGGGCTGGAGAGCTCATGTGCATGAACTCTGCTACCATGTTCGGTACTGAAACCGTAAGAGTTCGTCCTGTTAACTGCTACGGACCTCATGAAGCTTATTCCCCTTACAAGGGATTCATTCCAATCTTTATTTACAAGGCATTGCACGGACTGCCTTATTCCGTTCACATGGGACATAAGAGAATCATTGACTATGTGGAAGATACTGCAAATACCTTTGCAAATATTGTCGACAATTTCATTCCTGGCGAAGTATACAATGTAGGAAGTAAACAGGAATGGGAGATGGATATCAAGCAATACTCTGATTTAGTTCTGGAAGCTGTTGGCGTGGATGACTCACTGGTAACATACACTCCTGCTGAAGAATTCACAACCAAGGTTAAGACAATCGACTTTTCCAAAGCTATTCGCGATTTAAAGCATGATCCTAAAATCGACCCTAAAGAAGGTATTAAAAGAACAGTTGAATGGATGAAATGGTATTACAGGATTGAATAAGCATAGCTTTTCAATCTTTTTATTTTTTTTATTTTTAATTTGATTTTTTATTATTCCTTTTCTCATGAGGAATTAATTTTCTTTTTATGATGAATCTAATTATCTCAAGGTGAGCAAATGGTAAAATCAGTAGCTATCATACCTGCATACAATGAAGAAGTAGCTCTTGGCTCCATAATTCTAAGAACACTTCAATATGTTGATGAAGTTATTATTGTAAATGATGGAAGCGATGACAAGACGGTAGATGTGGCAAAACTTGCCGGAGCGGAAATCATAAACCATGCCACCAATCTAGGCAAAGGGGAGGCATTGAAATCCGGTTTCTCCGCTATTGGGGATGCTGATGTGGTTGTTACCATCGATGCCGACGGCCAGCACAATCCAGATGAGATTCCATCCTTGATCAAGCCGATTATTGAAGACGGCGCTGATTTGGTTAACGGCAGCAGGTATATGAACGGACCTGAGGAAAATACTCCGGCATATAGAAGAGTCGGCCAGCAGGTTTTAGATAATGCTACCAATATTTCAGCTGGAATCAAGGTCACAGATTCACAAAGCGGATTTCGAGCATTTTCACCTGCAGCTTGCAAGGTTTTTAGATTTTATGACACAGGATTTGGAATAGAAAGTGAAATGCTGGTTGATGTTGCAGAAGCTGGCTTGAAGATTGTTGAAGTTCCAATTACTGTTCGCTATGATGTTGATGGCTCTACAAAGAATCCTGTCACTCATGGTGTTGGTGTTTTGCTTAAAATAATCAAGGACAAGATTTTTAGAACTTTTAAAAAATAGTTTTAATTATTATTTTTCTTTTTTTATCTAAAACCTATTTTTTTATCTAAAAATAGTTTTCAAAATCCTATTTTTTATTTATAGGTAGTTTTTTTTCTTAAAAAGTAGTTTTAAGTTTATATGATATATAATAACTTTTTTTAAATATTTTTTATTAATTTTTTTAAAAATAGAAATAGAAAAAATAAGCGAATAGCTTATTTTAATTTTTGTTTTTTAATTTCATCAGAACTTGCATTTTCAGCTTCTGCCAGGTATTTATCACAGATTTCATTGGATTCTCCTATCTCTCGGATTTTTCCTTTTTCAATCCAGATAGCCTTCTGGCAGATTGTTCTAATATCTCCGATTGAATGTGAAACAAATAGCACTGTTGTGTCGGACTCCATTAAGGATTGCAGCCTTTCACGGCTTTTCTTTCTAAAGTTAACATCTCCTACTCCAAGAACCTCGTCAAGAATAAGGATGTCTGGATTTACAACAGTAGCTATTGAGAATCCTAATTTGGAAAGCATTCCTTTGGAATAGTTTTTCACAGGAAAATTAATAAAATCTCCGAGTTCTGAAAATTCAACAATTTCATCATATTTGCTTCTTAAGAATTTTTCATTATATCCTAGAATGGATCCGTTCAGGAATATGTTTTCCCTTCCTGAGAAGTTTTTGTCAAAACCTGCGCCTAGTGAAAGAAGAGGTGCAATATTACCATTAATGATGACTTCTCCTTCGTCTGGAGTGTATACTCCTGATATGATTTTCAAAAGGGTACTCTTTCCAGCTCCATTGTAACCAATCAAACCGACTTTTTCTCCTTTGTAAATCTTGAATGAAACATCATCGGTAGCCTTGAAGTTTCTTTTCTTTTCCTTGGTTCTGTTTATGGTTCTGATAACATATTCCTTGAGATTATCGATTTTGTCATTGCCTATCTTGAAGCTTAAGGATACATGCTTCAATTCGATTGCTATATTGTCATGCCCTTTTTCAAACTCTTTCTGCTGCTTTTCATAGGCGATGAGCTTTTCCATTTTTTCAAGCTCGTAGTTTTCCTGTTCTATCTCATCTTTTCCTTTCTTTTTAATTATTATTTTTTCTTTTGAAGCATTGAAATCTTTGTTTCCATAGAATATTGCTTCCACCATTTTATTATTGATTCCAGTCAAGTCCAATTCGGCTTTTCCATCATCATCGGTTTTTATTGAAATGGTACGGATAAGGATGTTGTTGTTTCCATCAAAAACATTAAACAAGACTTCTTGATTTGCTAAAGTTTCAGTATCGCTTTTTAATATGGCAAGAAGTGAGACATCATTCTGATTTTCCAAAAAGATTTCAATGTCTTTCTTGTTGTTTTCAATAGTTTCATTGTCCATAAGGCTTCCTTCTTTAAATATGTCTAATCAGTTTTAATTTTATTAAATAGCGTCTTTTTTTAATTTATAAATCCAAGGTAATCCTGTCCTGATATTTTCTAAATACATAAATTCCTATAATAAATAAAGCCAATGCTAAGGCAAATGTTGAAAGCATCAGTCTTTTTGAAGGGAATTCCCCATATAAAATAAATGATCTCATTTGAGCAATTACTCCATATATTGGATTGAGTTCCATGTATCTCCTTATATTAGCCGGCACAATGGATATGGGATAAAATATCGCACATGCATAAGACAATAATGATGTGAATATTGTGTATAAATGTTTAATGTCTGTGAATTTGGTTGCGACTATTGCAAGTATTAATCCTACTCCAGTAATTAAAAGAACCAGGGTAATTATTGGAATGATTGCAAGCAATGCTATCGGATAAAATGGAGCATGTGTTGCAATCATGATTATAATCAATATGACTATTGTAATCAGGAAGTTGATGAATTCTGAACATATTCCTCCTACTGCAAATATGTATCGAGGCACGAAAATCTTATTTAAGATACCGCGATTGCTTTTTATGGAGTTCATGGCTAGCTTGGTTGCATGGTTGAAGAAATCCAAGGTAAGCCTTCCAGTCATGAAGTAGACCGGGAAATTAGGAATGCTCCTTTGGAATATTGATGAAAAGATTGCAGTCAATATAACCAATTGGATTAATGGATTTAAAAAACTCCAGAGTATTCCTAAAACAGAATCCTTGTATTTTGATGTGAAAGCCTTCTTTACTAATTGCTTGAGTAAGAAATTTTCACTTGTGCTTCTTTTAAACATTTCAAAAGTCATAATTTTACCTTTAAGTTAAAAAATATTACAGAAATATTTTTTTTATTTATAGTATTTAAATCTTTATTTAATACTATTTATGGCTCTTTCAAAAACTTTGTTGATGAGCTTTTTCATTTTTTCTTTTTTCATTCCAAATTAGATCTCTGCGGTAGATTCTCTTTAAAATGCCACGTACG
>OMVY01000029.1 GCA_900314635.1 uncultured Methanobrevibacter sp. | reverse complement strand
AACTTTTAATGGAGTATTGGCACGTTTTGGTCTTAAATTAAGATTTTGGGATAGGAAAATGGTTTGTTAAAAAATCACTCAAATTTGTGACAGTCCCAACGAAAACTTTATTAGTAATTTAATACTAAATTAATTAATATAACATGGAGGTTGTATTAATGGTAGAATTAAAAGATAGTAAAACTTTTGAAAACTTAGCAGCTGCTTTCGCAGGTGAATCACAAGCACACACTAAATATCAATACTTTGCTAGCAAGGCAAAAAAAGAAGGATACGTACAATTATCTGAAATCTTTTTAGAAACTTCTAAAAATGAAAAAGAACATGCAAAAATCTGGTACAAAATCATGCACGACGGCGAAGTTCCTGACACAATCGCAAACTTAAACGCTGCTGCAGATGGTGAAAACGAAGAATGGACTGACATGTACCCTGGCTTTGCTGCAACTGCAACTGAAGAAGGTTTCGATGAAATCGCAGCTTTATTCACTTTAGTTGGCGGAATTGAAAAAGAGCACGAAGAAAGATACAGAACCTTACTTAAAAACGTAGAAGAAGAAGCTGTATTCAAAAAAGCAGAAACCATCCAATGGAAATGTTCCAACTGTGGATTCATCTTTGAAGGTGACGAAGCTCCTGGTCTTTGCCCAGTATGCAAACACCCTCAAGCTTACTTTGAAGAAAGAGCTCAAAACTACTTATAAGTTTTCTAAACTTTCTTGAATATTTTAAGAGTTTTTTAACTCTTACTTTTTTTTATCTATTTTTTTAGGAAGTTATCATAAATAAATACTTTTTTTAAATCAATTTTCAGGTGATTGATTGACAAAGAAATCTTTAGAAAATGAAACCTGTGCAGATTTGACAAAGAAATCTTTAGAAAATGGGAACTGTGCAAATGGCTCATGCGCTCCAGTTAATGCGGTATCTAAAGAGGGAATCTTGTCACTAGTATTAATTTTTGCAATTTTAGCTATTTTATTCTTAATTGCATTTGTTTTAAACGGATACAGCTTAAACTTTTAATATTTTTTTTAATATGTTTTATTTGATAAAATTGAAAGTTGTAAAAATATTTTGGGTTTATTGCCAGAATTGCTAAAGTTGTAAAGGAATACTTGATTATTTTGCTAAATTGTAAATTCAAAAATAAAAAACTTTTTTTATCACTAAGACAAAACTAATATAAGGGTAAATAAAATTTAAGTGATTTTATGAGCGATAAGTCAAATCAAGAAGAAAAAGAAAAAATTACTTCAAGCCAAGGACTTGTACCAAGACTCAATTTTTTCTCTAAGGAAGGATTAGTGACTTTTTTAGCTATTGTGCTAATTGTAGTGATTTTATTCGGTATAATATTCGTTTTAAATGGCTTTAGTTTTGATATAACTTTTTAAATTATTTTTTTTATTTTCAAAGAATTGTTTGTTTTATTTTTATAAATCATATTTTATTTGTTTATATCTTATTAGGCGATTATATGGATGTTAAACGATTTAGAAAGGAAATGGAACAGGTTGAAATAGTAAGAGGCGGAACTGAATTAAGTGATGCGTTTAATGAGTATATGCAGGAAGCATTGAAAATAACAATGGAGATCAACAACAAGTACCATACTCCTGAGGAGATTGTTGAATTGTTCTCTAAATTGACTCATAATGATGTGGATGAAAGCTTTAGGCTGGTTCCTCCATTCAGCACCGACTGTGGAGTAAACATCCATGTAGGCAAAAATGTATTCATCAATGCAGGATGCAAATTCCAGGATCAAGGGGGAATTTATATTGATGACGGCAGCTTTATCGGCCATGATGTCATTATGGCGACATTGAATCATGCTGAAAAGCCGGAAGAGCGCTATGACATGTTTCCAGCTCCAATACACATAGGAAAAGGAGTATGGATTGGAAGCGGAGCCAAGATACTTCCAGGAGTCAGCATAGGCGACAATTCCATTGTTGGAGCGGGAGCTGTAGTGACCAAGGATGTGGAAGAGAATACCGTTGTAGTTGGAATGCCTGCAAAGCCTGTTCGAAAAATAAAAGAATGATTTTTAGTTTATCAATGATTTTTTATTAATATTCTTAAATTGCTCTATTTTTAAATCACAACTTAGATATTTATTTTTAAAAATAAACTTTTAATATTATGAATAATTAATTTATAAGTATATAGGTTTTAGGTGAATTTTTAATGACTGAACAACATCAGGAATGGAATAGTCAACTGGCTTTTATCATGGCCATGATAGGTTCTGCTATAGGTTTGGGAAATATCTGGAGATATCCATATGTGCTTTATTCCAATGGTGGAGGAGCATTCTTACTTCCATATTTTATTTCCATAGTATGTATGGCTGTGCCTTATCTTTTTTTAGAATATGCAGCAGGTTATAATTTTAAAACTTCCCTGCCGAATATGTTTAGACGAGTGCAATCAAAATTTGAAGTGGTTGGATGGTTCATTAGTCTTGCGCCATTTTTAATTTTAACTTATTATATAGTAATCATCGCATGGGACTTTATTTACTTCTTCTTAAGTTTTTATCATGGATGGGGAAGCAATCCGAATTTATTCTTTACAGAAACTCTGCTACACTCTACAAGCTCTATATCTGGATTGGGGGACATTATTCTTCCAATTCTTGGATCTTTAATTGTTTTGTGGCTGATAATCTGGTTCATTTCCCACAAGGACTTGAATGATGGTATTGGAAAATATAGTAAGGTTTTAATTCCATCTTTAATGATAATCATGGCTGTTGTGGTTCTCATTGCGGTTACTCTTCCTGGAGCAAGCATTGGATACAGCGCATTGTTCAATCCTAAATGGTATTCCATATGTGATCCTCACATATGGCTGGTTGCCGCCGGACAGATTATTTTCTCTTTGAGTCTGGGATGGGGTGTCGTAAGTACCTATGCCAGTTATCTGCCCAAAGGAACAAGCCTGGTTAAAAACGGTATCGTTGTTACAATTGCAAATTGCGGATTTGAATTCTTCACAGCGATAGGGGTATTCTCCATTTTAGGATATATGTCCTTTGTCCAAGATGTTCCTTTAAGATATTTGGTAACCGAAGGAACCGGACTCATCTTTGTTGCATTTCCATCTATCTTCAATGAAATGGGAGTATTGTCTTATATTATAGGTCCTTTGTTCTTCATATGTGTTTTATTTGCTGGAATTACAACAACCCTTTCCCTTTTAGAGCCTATTACTCTGGGAATAAGCAATAAATTCCTGATTGAAAGAAAAAAGGTTACCACTGCATTGTGTGTAATAGGATTCCTGATTTCCATAATATTTGCAACAGGTCTTGGAAATACATTGCTTACAATCTTTGATAATTTCCTAAGCAATTTCATTGTCATATTTGGAATTATCCTGGAATGTTTAATTCTTGGATGGCTTTATAATATTGATAAGCTTTTAGATATTGTCAATACAAATGCTCCATTTAAATTAGGCAAGTGGTGGAATTTCTTGATTAAATTCATAATTCCTATAGTGTTCTTTGCAATGTGGGCGGACGGCATAATAAAATTGATTGCTGATGGCAGCACAGTCGCTATTGCTGTTGAAGCACTTATTACAATTATTATGATAATAGTGCCGGTAATTCTCACTAGAAAACCTCCTGCTCCAAGAAATTCCAAATAATTTAATAAATTAATGATCTGCTGCCTTGCAGTAGGTCTTTCTATTTCTATTTGAATTTTTTTATTTTTTTTAATTTTCTCTCTTTTTATTATTTTAAAACAGCTTTTGGTTTATATGGGTTTATATTTCATTATATTTTTAAAACAAGTTTTCTGATTATTGATTTTTTCTGTTTTTTTTTTAAAACAAGTTTTCTGATGATTTTTTCTGTTTTTTTTTTAAAACAAGTTTATTAATCTCAATTTTTACAAAAATATAAAAAAGATATTAAGTATTCAGTTTATAAAATGGTAAGGGGTATGGTGTTTAATTAATCTTAGTGTAATTGAGTATATTCCTGCAGGAAGTCTGCATGATCCCTATCTAGAATTCTCAATGCTGATCCATATTGAGGGCTGGTTGCAGAGCGTTCTTCAACAAGATTTCTCAAGCTGCTGTTTTTCATATGCTCCCTGACTTCCCTTAAAACGAAATCGATAGTGTTTTTATTGTACTTCTCCAGTTCCTCCTGACTCATTTCATAAAGGTGATATGTATTAAGGTCGTAATCCTTGGTAGGACTGACCAGTACATTCAAGAGGCTGTAGTATTCTCCGGCATCATCGAAGAAGGCGTCCACTCCCATATATGCAAGAAGAGGTATGAACTGGGCTTCAGCAAAGGGATAAATCAGCAGGCTGCCTGATTTCATGCTTCTTCTAAGGCTTGTTATCAATTCAACAAGGTCTCTTGGATGAAGGATTAAATCATCAGCATTAGCGATTATGAAAGCCTTGTAGCCGAGTTCCTCAAGAGCCTTCACACATTCAATTCTCAAATCAACATATTTGCTTCCCTGTATGACAGCAATTTCAATGTCTTTGTCTGCCTCTTTGGCTTCCTTTGCCTTGGCTATTGTCTCCCTAACGCTCCAAGCAGCTATCTCCCTTTCAATGTCATAGCTGACAGCTTCATCAGGAGCTATTTTAATCTGATTTTTATTCAAAACAAGGGGAGTTTCAGCTCCATCAAGTTTTCCAAATCTTCCAGGCCCGTCATGGGCTTTTATTTCAAATTTCATTTTATTGTTTCCTTTATTTTAAAATTAAAATTTAATTATTTTATATCTAGTTTTGTTTTTATATGTTTTTATTAATTAATATTTTGTAAAGCATTTTTTACAAATAAATTCATTTGAAATTTTATATTTTCATTATTATTTCAAAAATTTATGTTGTTTATTATCATTAAATTTTTCAAGTTTTTTTCTTATAGTCTCATTAGAATTTTTCAACTTTTTTCTTATAATCATGTGAAAATTTTAAAAAATTTTCATTTTTATTTCAGATATATCATTTCCAATTTTGAAAATATTGATAATTTATTCTTATTTTAAGAAAATATCTTCTCTTGATTCTTATTTCTTGATAAGTAATAAATTTTTAGGTTAAACTAATTTTTTTTAATTAGGTGTAACCTAAAAGGGTACACCTTGAAATTTTTTAGTAATCTTTATATAGTATTTTACTAAAATTATAATTAAGGACATAATGTCCTAGGTGTGTTTTTTCAATGTCTGTGTTAGAACGTCTTAAATCCCTTATATCAGGGACAAAAGAAGATTTAGATAAAAATATTCCTAAAGAAACAGATCCTATAGAACCTGTAGAGCCTGTTTCAGACGCTAAACAGACATCTTCAGAAGAGGAAATTGAAATTGAGTCTGATTCTGAAACTGATTCCGTAGAAGAAACTTCAGTTGAGGTTCCTGTTGAAGAGGAGGAAATTACTCCTGTGGAAGCAGAAGCTCCTATTGAACCTAAAGAGGCAGAAGAAGAAACTGAAGAAGTTGAAGCTGAAGCTGAAGAGGTTGAAGAAGAAACTGTGGAAGTTGAAGCTGAAGCTGAAGAGGCCGAGGCTGAAGAAGTTTCAGTAGAAGAAGACACTGAAGAAGTTTCTGCTGAAGAAGCTGTTGAAGAGGTTCCTGAAGAGGAAGTTTCTTTAGAAGAAGATGAAGAATTAGATGAAGAAGATTATCTTGAAGAAGAAGAGGAAGAATCTTTGGACGAAGATGATTTAGAGGAAAATGAAGAGAGCGATAATATGACTTTATTAAATGAAAATGATATTTATTCAATGGACGACATCGATGCGGAATTCAAACAAAAATTCCTTGATGCTGGAATTGAAACTGTAGACCACTGTTTCCAATGTGGTACCTGTGGAGGAACTTGTCCTTCAGGTAGAAGAACTCCTTACAGAGTAAGACAAATTGTAAGAAAATGTTTATTAGGACTTAAAGACGAAGTTATTTCCGACCCTGCTTTATGGATGTGTACTACTTGTTACACCTGTCAGGAAAGATGTCCTAGAAGCGTAAAAATCGTTGACATTATCAAAATGGCACGTAATGTAGCAGCTCACGCGGGATACATGGCACCTGCTCACAAAGCAACCGGATCTTTCGTAGTAAAAACCGGTCACGGTGTACCTATCAACGATGCAACTAAAGCTTTAAGAAAAGAAATCGGACTTGATGAAGTACCACCAACCACTCATGCTTTCCCTGAAGCATTAGAAGAAGTCCAAAAAATCTGTCAAGCATGTGAATTTGATAAATTAATTGGTTTCAACATGGAAACTGGTGAATTAGAATAAATATTAACAAGGAGTTATTTTTATGGAGATTGCATATTTCTTAGGTTGTATTATGAACAACCGTTACCCTGGTATCGAAAAAGCAACTAGAATGTTATTCGATAAATTAGACATTGAATTAAAAGACATGGAAGGAGCTTCCTGTTGTCCTGCTCCTGGTGTATTCGGATCTTTCGACCAAACCACCTGGGCTACTATTGCAGCACGTAACATTGCAATTGCAGAAGAAATGGGCGCAGACATCATGACTGAATGTAACGGATGTTTCGGTTCCTTACGTGAATGTAACGATTTATTATTAGAAAACGAAGCTAAAAAAGATGAAATTAACGGAATCTTAGCTGAAACCACTGACAAACAATTCAAAGGTGAAATCAAAGTAAGACACTTTGCAGAAATTTTATACAACGACGTAGGTCTTGACAAAATTGCTGAAAACTTCACCAAAAACTTAAACTTAAACGTAGCTGTACACTACGGTTGCCACTTCTTAAAACCTACCGCTGAAGTAGGAATTGAAGAAAGCGCTGAAAACCCAACCATCTTAGATGAGTTAGTAGAAATTACCGGTGCTAAATCCGTACCTTACGACAACAAAATGATGTGCTGTGGTGCAGGTGGAGGATTAAGAGCAAGAGATATTGATGTAACTTTAAGTTTCACCAAGGAAAAACTCGATGCTATGAAAGCTGCTGGCGTAGACGCTATTGTAAACGTATGTCCTTTCTGTCACTTACAATTTGATGTAGGTCAAAAAGAAGTCAACGAAAAATACGGAACCGACTTTGCTTTCCCAGTATTCCACTTAGCTCAATTATACGGATTAGCTATGGGTCTTGAACCTGAAGAATTAACTTTAGGTGCTCAAGTAATTGACGCAACCCCAGCTATTGAAAAAATTAACCAATAAGTAGTTTAACAACTACTTACTTTTTTTCTTTTTTTTTACTTTTTTATACAACTACTTTTTAAAAATTAAATTCTTATGGTCTCTTCAACATGGAAATATTTAATTTGATAATATACAAACAGTTTAAAAATTTAAAAATGTTTGGAAGTTAAAAATTTAAAGATCTAAAAATAGTTTTTTATCTAAAAAACAAGAGGTTTTGATTGTTTTTCTTGATAATTAAATAAGATGTTTATTCTTAATTTTAAAATGATGGGGTGGTGTTGATAATTTTTTAGTGGAAAATTATTAGTAAATCATTGCGTAATCAGTTATTTACTAATGATTTAAATTTTTAAAAAAGTTTGTACATTTTTTAAATTTTTCATTGTTAAGATTAAATTTTAAAAAAAATTCTTCATTTCATAATAACTTTTATTAATAAAAATATATAAAAATACTATTAATATAAAATTATTAGTAAGATTTAGAATTAAAAATTTTATTAAATTATTTTATTCAATTTTATAGTAAGATTTAGAATTAAAAATTATTATTCAATTTTAAATTATGGAGATAAAATTATGTTTATTGCAACATTAGGTGGTATATTTAGATATAAAGACCTTCCTGAAGATTATGGGCCATATGTCCAATTCAAAGCGGCCATAGATAAAAGGGAAGAAATCAACGATAATGATGAAATAGCTATTCTGGACATTGTAGGAACCGGCAGCCATCATGTTCTTTTCCTGGATTCATACAACAATCGTGATGAAATTAGAAGGGAATTAAGGGAAGCTGATGCAAAAGTGAATGTTACCACATTAAAAATATTGGAAGGACACATATGAACCATTTGCCAATAGAACAATCATGGTTAACTCTCACCCATCTTTTAAACGATTTGAAAAGCAATGATGCTGATATACCGGGCTATATCAATAATGAACTTGGAATAATAAGGTCTCAGATAAGCTCTTATAAAAGAGACCCGACCCATCCTGACTTAATCAACGAGCTTGCCAGAGCAGATATGTCCCTAAATGAGGTTCAAGGAGTTCTGCTTTCTCTTGCAGCTGAAATCAGCAGTGAATATGAAGACGAGTGGCTGGATAAATTAGGCAGGGCGATGAGAGGTGAAGAAGTTTACCCAATGCCTCAGGACAGGTCTAAATTCATCGTGAATGTTCCGCCTGGTTTTTCATATGCAAGAATAACTTTGAAAAATCCAATTTCAGAAGATAGGGTTCAAGAAATAGCCGAAGAATATGGATTAATCATTGAATTTGATTCTGATGTTACCATAGCTATTTATGGAGACAAGGCCGTTGTTCAAAATGCTATAAAGGAAATGGCGCCGTTTTTCCAGGAATAGTTAATTAAGATCTAAGATTCATCTTAGAATATTTTTTTTATTTTTTAACTTTTAAGTATTTTTTATTTATAAGATTTTTTTTAATCTTGAAATTATTTTAAGCATTATTTTTAATTTAAATAGGTGATTGTATGAAAATTGTAGGAATTACTGATATTCATGGAGAACACAATGAAGATTTTTACAAGTATCTAAAAGAGAATGACATAGATTTGGTTCTTGTTGCAGGAGATATCACTGATTTCGGTCCTTTGGACTTTGTCAAGGAATTCATGGACAAATTGTATGATTGTGATGTAGAAGTATTTGCAATTCCAGGAAACTGCGATCCTGCAGGAATCTGCAATGCAATCCGAGATGCCGGCTCATTATGTCTTCACAATAACCTTATAGGATTTGGAAATACTGTTATCATGGGCTATGGAGGCTCCAATCCTACTCCTTTCAATACTCCTGGAGAAACCAGTGACGACCACATATATGAAAGCGTTTACGAGCTTTTAGCGGAATATGATTATATCGGAAATGATACCAAGCCTACTGTAACCATTCTGCTGACTCATGCCCCTCCATACAATACCAAAGTTGATGAATTGCCTGATGGAACTCACGTAGGCAGTCAAGGGGTTAAAAAACCTATTCATGAATTCCAGCCTAACATCAACATCTGCGGACACATTCATGAGGCAAGAGCTATTGACAAGATTGGAGAAACCACTGTTGTAAATCCTGGAATGCTCAAGGATGGCCATTGTGTTTTAATCGACATTGATGATGAAACAGCAGAGTATGATGTAAACATAATTGAATTTTAAACAATTTTTTGGGTTTAATTGAATAAGATATTTTTCAATTAATCTTTTTTGGGTTTAATCGAATTACAGTTTTTTTCGATTAAACTTATTAATTCTTTTTTTTAAATTTAATGTTAATTTTAGAGAAATTTTCATTGAATGCTATTTTTTTAGACATTGTTGGTAAAAATGTCTTATTTTTTATTTATTTTAATTTTATACTCTTTTAATTAAATTTAATACACTTTTTTAGACAATTTTAAATTTTTAAGAATTTTTTTTCAAGAATAGGGACTGTAAAAATGTTAGTTGATTGGAAATTTTTTTGAATTTTTGATCTTTTATTTTAAAAAAAGCAGCGAAATCCTTGGAAATGGGGCAAAAT
>OMVY01000008.1 GCA_900314635.1 uncultured Methanobrevibacter sp. | reverse complement strand
ATTTTGCCCCATTTCCAAGGATTTCGCTGCTTTTTTTAAAATAAAAGATCAAAAATTCAAAAAAATTTCCAATCAACTAACATTTTTACAGTCCCTATTTATTAAATAAGTTAATTAAAATTTTAAAAAAAGAAATGAAAAAATAAATAAAAAAGCAGATTCAGATGAGAAAGTTTTTTAGATTTAAGAAAAATAATAATTTTAAAAAAAAAGAAAAAAAGAGATTAATGAACTTCAGTGAATTCATTATCATCTTTTCTTTCTGGAATGACCAGGTTAAGAACAACACCGATGATTGCTGCAAGAGCCATACCTGAAATGGATATGGATATGTCACCGTGAACAAGTGATAAAGTAGCTCCTCCCAAACCTAATACCAGCATGGTAGCTGCAACAACAATGTTCTTGTTGTTATTGAAGTCAACTTCCTCCTGAATCAAGAGCTTTACCCCGTTAACAGCAATAAATCCGTAAAGAAGAATAGCCACACCTCCGATAACAGGGTTAGGCATAGCTGCAAGAAGAGCAGTCAAATGTCCGGAGAATGCAAATAATATTGCAAATACTGCAGTCAAACCGATTACATAAATTGATGCAACTCTTGTTAAACCTACAACTGAAGTGTTTTCACCGTAAGTGGTGTTTGCAGGACCTCCAATGAATGCTGCAAAGAAGGTAGCAAGACCATCACCAAGAAGGGTTTTGTTTAAACCAGGGTCTTCAATCAAATCTCTTCCGATGATTTCACCAAGCACTTTGTGGTCTCCCACATGCTCTACCATAGTTACAAGAGCAATTGGAACGATTGTTAAAAGTGCTGCAGGATTAAAACTGTAGTTAACAAAAGGCATGTAGAATTCAGGAACTTCAAAAATGCTTGCTGCAAAGAATCCTGAGAAATCAACCATTCCCAAGCATGCTGCAACAATATATGAGACAATAATACCAATCAGGAATGGAATGACTTTCAACATTCCTCTGCCGCGAATGGCGATTACTGCAGTAGTAAAGAATGCTACAAGTGCTACAATAAGGTTGTTTATTGGCACAACAGCCTGATCAAGACCAATTTCCTGAATAGCAGTAGGAGCCAGGCAAAGACCGATAACCATAATCATAGGACCTACAATAACAGGGGGCAGGAGCTTATTGATCCAATGGTTTCCTGTTACCTTGATAATCAATGCAATAGCAACATATACCAGACCTACAACCATCAAAGCGGAGAAAATGCTTGACTTGCCGCCTATTGCAAAACCTGCAATCATAGGGGCAATGAATGCAAATGAACTTCCCAGATACACGGGACTTCTATTCCGTGTACAGATTACATAAATAAGTGTACCTATCCCAGAGGCGATTAAAGCAACTGGAACAGACAGCACAGGTTCGCCAACAGTAGAATTTACTACAATCGGTACTAGAATGGTAGCACCAAAAATAGCGCATAAACGTTGAAGAGATAATAAGATTAACTCTACAACAGGTGGTTTATCCCATAAATCATAAATCATATCATTGTTCTTTTCACTCATTATATCACACTATAATTAAGAGAGTTAATAATTTTATTAATTAATAAAAATTACAAAAAAACAAAATAGCAAATCCAAATTTATTAATTAAATTATTATCCACATTTTTATATTTATTCAATCAATTATTAAAGTTTTATTAAGAATTTTTAAAATATTATGATTTCATACATTATAAATGAATTTTTTACAAAAAATAGGGAAAAAGTACTAGAATAATGAACAAAATAGCAATCATATAATATGAAAAGGCATTATAAATGATTTTTGATAATAAATAGGAAAAAGTATCCGAAAAATGAGCAAAATAGTCATCATCAAATATAAAAAATGATTTCAAAAGAAGTATAAGTAAAAAAAGGTAAATCAAAGAGAAAATTCCAGTTATTAAAAATTGAAATAAAAAAAAATTCAAAGAGAAAATACCAGTTTTAAAAAATTGAAATAAAAAAAAATTCAAAGAGAAAATACCAGTTTTAAAAAATTGAAATAAAAAAAAATTCAAAGAGAAAATACCAGTTTTAAAAAAATTGAAATAAAAAATAATATTTATAAATCAGCTAATTTTTTCAAATAGTCTCCATCCAAATGGAATAGCTCCCAGTCCATTTGTTCTGCACCAATTGACAAGTAGAAATCTATAGCGGGCTCATTCCAGCTTACAGCTGTCCATTCAAATCTTCCATAGCCTCTCTCGATTATAATCTTGGCAATCTCTTTCATCAAGCCCTTTCCATAGCCTTTGCCACGGTATGCAGGCTCTACAAACATGTCTTCAAGATGGATGTTGATTTTTGCAATATAAGTTGAAAATGCCTTATAAAAGAGCGCAAACCCTACTTCCTTTCCATCCTCCAAGACAAATATGACTTCAGCTATGCCTTCGTCGAAAATCCATCTGCTTAAATCCTCTTCTGTTGCTGTAACCTCATCCAGACGGCCTTCATAATCTGCAAGCTTTTTAATAAACTCCAGAATCAGGGATATGTCGTCCTCTTCCGCGTTTCTATAAGTTACTTCAGCCATAACAATCCATCCATTTAAAAAATTTTAAAAATAAAAAAAATAATTAAAAAATTAATTTAATATGAAAACAGCTATTCCAGAAGGCTTTTCATAGCATTCTCAAACTTGTCTGTAATGGCTTCCCAGTCATTGGATTTCACATACTCCCTTCCCTTTTTGGAAAGCTCTTCATATTCTCCATTATCCAGAATACTCTGTGCAAGCTCTAGAACTTCCTCTGCCTTATGGACATACTCTATTCCATTTCCATAGCCGAATTCCCTGCTGATTCCCGGAAGCTCGGTAGCTATTACAACCTTTTCCATAGCCAGGTACTCATACAACTTGATTGGAACGATATCCTGCATGATCTCCTCATCGATATATGCCGGCAGAAGACAGAAGTCCGCAGATGCCAGGAATTCAGGAATCCTTTCATAAGGCTGGCGGCCGGTTAATATTAGCTGGTCTCCTAAGTCATACTCCTCCTTGATTTCCTTGAGGCGTTCATATGCATCTCCATCTCCGACAATAAGTATCTTCATTTTAGGATATTTATCCTTGTTCTTTCCAAGCTCGATAGCCAGCTCCTTCATGCCTGCGAATTCATAAATGAATCCCATGAAGAATAAAACAGTGTCATCCGGAGCGATATTGTATTCATTCCTTATGCTTGAATCATCCAAATCAGGATCAAAATCATTCAAATCGATTCCCGCATCTATGAGAATTGTCTTGTCCTCGGTTGAACCCAGTTCAACAGCAAGCTCTGAAAGCTTTTGATTGATTGTGATAACCAGGTCCGCGTTTTTAATCGCCTTGATATTTACCTGCTTTCCAAAGGATTGGAAAGCCTTTTCAGGTATCAATGCATAGAGGACATCGATTAGATAGTAGACAAATGGAATATTATTTGCCTTGGCGAGCTTTGAACCTGTATATGCATTCAAAAGTCCAAGCCCCATGATGATGTCAGGCTCGAACTCCTTGATCTGCTTTTTAATCTCGTTTTTGTGAGTGAAATACAAAGAGGCATAATTAAGTCCAGGCTCCTTGATAAAACCTGGCCTGATTACCTGAATGTCCGCCTCAGGCTTTACCTTGTGAACATTGTCATGAACTTCCCTATGGAATACAAATCCATCAGGGTCCTCCTTGGGCCAGTCTATCGGATAATCTATTACCTTGACCTCATGGCCTCTCAATACCATCCTATCCATTAAATGATGCTGCTGGTGAGGATTTCTCTTCAGCCAGTCTGATTCCTGAACTACTAAAATCTTCATAAGCATTACCTTAAAATTTTTCAATGAAATATATTTTATAATAATTATTTTCCATATAATTTAATAAACTTCTCATAAGCCTTGTTTTCAATTTCATCATCCAGAGGCTCAAGTGATTCAACATCTCCATACTTGTTCCTTAAGGCCTGCAGAATCAAATGATCTGCCAGATGAGGGTTCTTAGGCAATACAGGACCATGGAGATATGTTCCAATATAGTTCTTGTATACGATTCCCTCTTTCATATCGTCGTCGTTGTTTCCCCTGCCGACTAGAACATTTCCCAGAGGCTGATACTTGCTGTAGGTTCTAGCGCCGTGGTTTTCAAATCCAACAAGCTTGTTCGGCTCGAGATTCAATGTTGTCTCGATGATTATGTTTCCAATGATTCTCTTATCCCCTGTATACTTGCTTTCATAATCAAGAATGGAAAGCCCAGGAATATTGTTGCCCTGCTTGTCGATGAAGCTGGTTCCCAATAGCTGGTACCCTCCGCATACTGCCAGCACAGCCCTGCCTTCTTCAATCAGTTCCTTAAGCACGTCCTTGTACTGGAGGAAATCCTTGTAGACCAGTTGCTGGGCCCTGTCTGAGCCTCCGCCGATAAAGAAGATGTCGCCATCATTCAAATCAGGCTTTTCATCATCTGTGAAATTAACCACATTGACTTCTATGCCTCTCTCCAAGCATCTGCGCTTGAGGCAATTGACATTTCCCAAATCGCCATAGAGGTTCAAATGTTCAGGATACAAGTGATAAATGTTCAGTTCCATTGTTTAACTCCAAATAATCTTTATTACAATATTTTCAAATAATCACTGGTTTCTAATCTGATAATAATCAAAACTCCTAACAACCATCCAAATATAATCAATGGATTCAAATCCGATAATAATCAATAATTCTTAACCATCCCAATAATCACTGGCTTCTAATCAGATAATAATCAATTACTCTTAACAACATTCTCAATATAATCCCTGGTTTCAAACACAGCAGTATATGTAGGAAGCACATAAACTATCTCGACATCATCTTCAATCGCAGTGTCTATGATCTCCTTGAAATTGTCATTGATTTTTATCTTATCCAAAGGCACATTGTCATACTTCTTCTTGAGGGCGATATCCTCTGCTCTTATTCCACTGCAGTAATAGTGCAGAACAGTCTCCTCCCTTTCGCAGATGGTATAGGCGTCCCATATCCATGAAATATCCTCTCCATCTGCAGGATTGTCGTTTAGAATATGAACAACTGTTTTTGAACGCTCGTCGTTTGAAATCATATTGATGACCTGGGTAAGTCCGATAGGGTTCTTGGTTAGAATAACCTTGATTATCTTGCCCTTGTACTCCATCTCCTCCATTCTTCCAAGATGGAATGAAAAATCCCCCATTGCACTGACAATCTCATCATCGGAAAGTCCGAGCTGCTTACAGACTGTGAATACTCCAAGCACGTTATATGCATTGTAAATGCCTGTGTATGGATACTCAAACACCAGTTCCTCATCACCATAATCTATTGTAATCATCTGAGAACTCGCCTTCTCTTCGAGATTGCTTACAACGAAATCAGGATTTGGCCTCTTAAATCCACACTTGTCGCATTCATAGTTTCCGAAATGGCCGTAGACATGGGAACTGTATTGGAGTTTTCCCTCACACAAAGGACAGTTCTTCATGCTTAATGAAGAGTTTTGAACTTCATCCAAGTCCAAATCAAGCCCGAATTTGATAATCTTGTTTGGAAGCTGTGTGAACTTGTTTACAAGTGGGTCATCCACATTTAAAATAAGAGTGCTTTCTGGAAGCTTTTCTATAGTGGTGTAGACATCCTCCACCAGGTTGTCGATTTCACCGAAACGGTCCAGCTGGTCTCTGAAGAAATTTGAAACCAGTATGTAGTCAGGCTTAACATATCTGGTCACACTTCGCAGAGTTCCTTCATCCACTTCAAAAATGCCGTAGTCATAGTGATCTTTAGTATTGTTGACATAAGTGGTGGCGATTCCCTGAATCATGTTCGCCCCTTTGAGGTTTGAAAGAATTTTATCTGTTCTAGTGCCTATTACATGATTCAATAGATTGTTTGTGGTTGTCTTACCATTGGTTCCGGTTACCATAATGACAGTATCGCACTTCTCCTCAATGTTGTCGAGGAAGTTATTATCAATTCTTAAAGCCAGCTTGCCTGGAAGGGCGGTACCGCTGCTGTTGATTAGTTTCAAAACCTGTTTGGAAAACTTTCCAGCATACAAAGCAATCATTGACCTGACATTAACCATAGAATTACCTTTACCATAAATTAAATTTAAAAAGAGCTTTAGAAATTATTCTTTAAATTAATTTTAGAAATAATAATATTTAAAAGTTATTAAATTAAATAATCCCTAAATATTCCTTAAAGGTGAAATAAATAGAAAATATTAAAAAAATTAAAAAATAGGCAATAATAATTTATTTATAACTTTAAAAATAAAAAGTAACTTGAAGGTGAGAGATATGAAAATTTGTCTTTATGGTGCTGGAAGCAGCAGGATAAATGAGGAATATAAAAAAACAGGCTACCTGCTCGGATGTGAAATAGCCAATAGAGGACACAGCTTAATATTCGGTGGAGGAAGCACAGGCATGATGGGTGCCGTATCCAAGGGAGTGAATGACAATAATGGAAGGACCGTTGGAATAGCTCCACAGTGGATGGATAATTTTGAAGGAATATCCGATGAATGCGACAGGTTTATCAAGACTGAAGCAATGGAAGATAGGAAAAGACTCTTTGAAGAATTCTCCGATGCTTTCATTATTACTCCGGGAGGCCTTGGAACATTGGATGAGATATTTGAAATCATTACCTTGAAAAAGCTCCACATACACAACAAGCCGATTGTGATATTCAATATGAATCATTTTTATGACAGTATGCTTGAGATGATAGACTTCATGATAAAAGAGAACACTATACCAGAGGACAATAGAAACTTGTTTAAAGTATGCTATACAATTGAGGAGACTTTGGATTATATTGAAAGCCACGATGAGTCTGAATGATTTAAGAGGTATGATTCATGAAAATGGAAGAGAAACTAGACACTGTAATGTTCGCACCATGCGGATTCAACTGCGCTCTCTGCATTAAGCACATAAGCGGCAGCAATCCATGTCCAGGATGTTTGATAGACAGTAAAAACAAGGCTAAAAGTGCTCTTAAATGCAAAATCAAAGCCTGCCTTGAGACAAAAAGAGTCAAATACTGTGGAAGATGCAGTGAATTTCCATGCAAGCTAATCAAAAAGCATGACAAGAACAATCAAAAGCGCAACCAATTCTCCACACTTGAAAATGCAAAAAGAATACAGAATACTGGAATAAACAAGATAATGGCACAAGATGCGGAAGAATGGAGATGCGATTGCGGGGGAGTAATCAGCATTCAAAAGAGGGTTTGTTCAGAGTGCCAGAAGCCAAAAGAAGATGGTTTGATTAATTAAAAACTATAATAAATTTTTAAGTAAATAATTTAGAAAACATTTTAGAATAATAATATTTTTACCAATTCATTTAATAGAGGATATGAAAATGGAAAAGACAAGATGCAAATGGTGCAATCTGGATAATGAATTATATGTCAAATACCATGATGAGGAATGGGGAATACCTAAGTTCGACAACGATTATCTCTTTGAAATGCTTATTTTGGAGTCATTTCAGGCAGGATTGTCATGGGAGACCATTTTAAACAAAAGAGAGGACTTCAGAACCGCCTTCGATGACTTTGACGTGGACAAGGTGGCGAAATATGATGATGAAAAGATTGAAGAGCTCATGAACAATGAGAAAATAATCAGACATAAATTGAAAATAACATCTGCCATCAACAATGCTCAAATATTCAAGAATATCTTGAATGAATACGGAGAGTTCTATGAATATTTGAAAACATTTACTGATGGAAAAATCATCTATGAATCAGACCAGACCAAATCCAAGCTTTCACAGGACATTTCAAATGATCTTAAAAAAAGAGGCATGAGATTTGTAGGCCCTGTGATAATCTACTCATATCTTCAAGCCATTGGAATAATCAATTCACATGATCCTGAATGCTTTTTGCACAGCAATGAGTAATGTTTTCCAGAAGTTTAAATTATAAAATTTAAAAAATCTTATTTAACAATAACTATAAAATTTAAAAAATCTTATTTAACAATAACTATAAAATTTAAAAAATCTTATTTAACAATAAATTTAAATTAAATAAAAAACTATATTATAAAATAATCATTCAAAAAAAAAGAATAGCTTAACAATTATAAATATGAATTTAAACAAAAGATGAAAAAAATACTGAAATGATAATATGAACCCTGTAAAATGTCCGAAATGTGGAAAAATAAATGATGGAAATCTTGATTTCTGCATCTACTGCGGAGCAATCTTTGAAGAAGCCAAGCCTGAGAACGATAAGTTTATACTAGATTTAAGACATACAGGCAAAAACAAAGACTCCTATTCACCATATGACTCCATTACTTATCCGAATGATGAAAGAAGAAGTGATGAGAGAGATTCCACATTCGAAAAGCCGAAAACCCTTTATAGATATCTAGTGATTATTGGATATATCACAGCGATTTTAGGTGGAATTTTAGGATTTATCATAGCCATTTTCCTAATCACACGCAAAGATCCTTATGCAAGAAAACACGGCTTTATACAACTCAGCATTTTAATCTGTTGGGTAATGCTGATTGGCGCTTTGGTTTTAACCGGCCAGATGGATCTAAACGTTTTATTAAATCCAATGAATACAACCCAGCTAGAGAATCTGACTCAGAATGCAAGTGTAAATTCAACCAACCTATTTGGATTGTAAATTACTTGTTTTTTAATTTAAATTTTTTAAAAATTTTTAATTTTTCTAATTTTTTATATTTAAAGACTTTTTAATTTTTCTAATTTTTTATTATTTTAAATTATTGATTTTTGTAATTTTACTTTTTTTTAGTAATTAGTAGCTAATATCTGTATGCATTAAATTGTTATCATCATTATCTGCTTTAATTCCTTTTAAATTAAATGTATCTTATTTTATTTTGCATAAACAACACACAATGTATTTTTTATCAAACATGGAATTAATTTAAATGACAGAAATTATTTGGTAAAAAAAAGAGAGTGTGAATTAAAAAAATAGAAAAAATCCAGATTTAAAAATAGAAAAAATAAAAAAAGTAAGGAAAAAAATCCTATTAAAAATAAAAAAAGTAAGGGAAAAACCCCTTATTTAATATATTTCTTCAAGTCTTCTACTTTGTCTAATTGTTCCCAAGGCAAGTCAGGATTACCAAAGTGGCCGTATTTAGCAGTTTGCTTGTAAATCGGACGTCTTAAATCAAGAGTATTGATAATTCCAACAGGTGTCAGGCTGAAGTTCTCCCTGACGATTTCCTCAAAAGTGATATCATCAGCGATGTTGGCTCCTGTTCCAAAGGTGTCAACCATAATGGAAGTTGGCTCTGCAACTCCGATTGCATAGGACAATTGGACTTCGCATTTCTCAGCAAGACCACTTGCAACAATGTTCTTTGCAATGTATCTTGCCATATAGCAGGCGCTTCTATCCACCTTGGTGCAGTCCTTTCCAGAGAAAGCTCCTCCACCATGTCTTGCATAGCCTCCGTAGGTATCAACAATGATCTTACGGCCGGTAAGACCTGCATCTCCATGAGGACCTCCGATAATGAACTGTCCTGTTGGATTTATGTAGAACTTGGTATCCGGAGTGATGTATTCCTGAGGAAGCACTTCATCAAAGACATATTTCTTGACAGCCTCATGCAGCTCTTCCTGGGTAATGGACTCATCATGCTGGGTGGACAATACTACTGTTTCAAGGGATATGACATTTTCATCCTCATCGTAGTTTACAGATACCTGAGCCTTTGCATCAGGCCTTAAGAATTCCAGTACATTGTTCTCCCTAAGCTCGGTGAGCTTGTTGGTGAGGTTTCTTGCAAGGTAGATAGGATAAGGCATATAGTTGTCTGTCTCATTGGTTGCAAAACCAAACATCATACCCTGGTCTCCAGCACCAATGGATTCCTCGTCGCTTTCTTCTCCACGAACTTCAATAGATTCGTCCACACCCATCTTGATATCAGGTGACTGCTCGTGAAGCCTGTTTTCAAACTCGCAGGTGTGACCGTCGAACTTGATGATAGGATTATCATAACCGATTTCAATAATGGTGTCTCTTACAATTTTTTCAATATCCAAATCAGCAGTGGATGTGACTTCTCCAAAGACCATGCAGAAATCAGTAGTTACACAAGTCTCGCAGGCTACATGCGCATTAGGATCCTCTGCCATAAAAGCATCAAGCACTGCATCAGATATGATATCTGCAACCTTGTCAGGGTGGCCCTGAGTTACAGACTCTGAAGTAAATGTTCTAAATACCTTAGTCATAATTTAGCTCCTGTGAATTTTTAATAATAAATAATAATCAAGGAATTTTTTTAATTTATATTAACAAAAAATTTTTCATATAATGAATTCTTTGGGTTTAATCGAATTCCGCGGATTCCTGGATATTGTCCCAGTTGGTTTCAAACCAGTCATGCACTTTGACAAGTCCGTCATCAAAGCTTACAGTAGGCTTGTATCCGAGAATATCCTTAGCCTTTTCAATGGATGAGAGCAACTTGGTTTTAGCATCCCAGTTACGTCTTTCCTTGAACTCTATGCCTGCTTCGTTTCCGGAGAGCTCGTTTACACGGTTTGCCATGTCGATAACCCTGTGGTCCTGACCGGATCCGAGATTGATTGCTTCTCCTATAGCTTCCTCTTCAATAGCCATTGCCAGAAGTCCGTTGCAGATGTCATCTACAAAGGTCCAGTCACGGGTTTCAGTACCTTCACCTGTAATAGGCAGAGGCTGGCCGTTCATAGCCCAGTAGAAGAAATTAGGAATTACGTTTCTGTATTTACCAGGAACTTCTCCAGGACCGAATACGTTGAAGAATCTTGCGTTTACAATAGGAACATCATACAAATTGTGGAAATAATTGGTATATAACTCTCCAAGAAGCTTGGTTACCTGGTATGGAGTGTGCAATGAAATGGAAATGTCATGTTCTTCGAAAGGCATCTTTGACTCGAGGCCGTAGACTCCGCATCCTGAAGATGAATAGATGAATCTGTCAACTCCAGTAAGCTGAGCATGTTCGAGAACCTTGAGGATACCTATACCATTAACCATCAAGTCAGTTTCAGGCTCGTCCACACTGTTTTGGTTAGCAAAGTGAGCTGCCAAATGATATACGTAGTCAGGCTTTTCCTTGAATACCCTTTTCAAGTCTTCATCACTTAAAATGTCTCCTTGTACAAATTGAATTGCATCGCGGTCAGGAATGTTCCAATGATATGCTGAGGACATGTTGTCTAGGATGATGACCTTCTCAGCTCCCAAATCTGCAAGCTTGCGTGTCAGGTTACTTCCAACACAACCTGCTCCACCAGTTACTAAAATAGTCTTATCTTGAAATTCATTATATTCTCTCATAAAAATCCCTTTATTTTGTTATTAATTTAAAAAGATAATAAAATTAAATTTTTATTATATTATAATATTTATTCTTTCTATTTATAAAATTAACCTATTATTATAAAAGTTTTATGCTTTTTAAGGTTTGAAATAGTCTAAAAAAAAGAATAATCTAAAAAAATAGACTACAAAAAATTAAATATTTAGAAAAAATAATCCATGGATTTAAAAAAAATAACTAATAACTCAAAAATTTAAAAAAAAGAATACTAAAAAACCAAAAAAAATTTAAAAAATGGATAACTCAAAAAGAAAAAAATTTAAAAAAAGGATAACTCAAAAAGAAAAAAATTTAAAAAAAGGATAACTCAAAAAGAAAAAAGAAAAAAAAATAAAGTTAATGTTTAAATGAATTAAAAAATTATTTGGCTCCTCTTTTTGCACGGCCTACTTTACGTGCGATTACAATCTCTCCAACTGATATAAGACCTGCAAAGAACTTCTCAAGTCCGCCAGTTGCCCATATGGCTTCACCGAAAGTGGAATTCTTGATGTTGTTTTCATACTCCTTGGCGGTGATTGGAATTCCAGTGGTTCTTGTACTTACCTTTGCGGAAGCTTCCATGAGCTCATCCCATGTAATTCCCTTAAGCTCCTCTTCCATTGCTTCATAAAGTTTTTCAACCTTGATATCATAAAGATCGGATAATGTATCAACAATATCAAAAGCACGGCATACTCCAATAACCTTGTTGTCGTCATCCACGACAGGAATACTAACCAATTTGTGATTAGCTGTGAGAATAACCGCATTTTTAGCAGGCTTGTTCTCATTGATTGTCAAAATATCCTCAACGGGATGCATAATCTCGGATATTGTTTTCTTGCCTTCACGAAGGCCCTTGGTAACTTCCAGGGAAGTAATCCATCCAACAAGCTTCATTGAATCATCTAAAATAGGAACTGTAAACTTCTTCTGCTCTTCCATCCTTATGGAAATATCCACAACACTATCATCTTTTGATGCGTATATAAAATCCTTATCCATCATTTGCTTTGCTTTCATTTAAACACTACTCCATAATTTTTTAAACCAGTTATTTAATCTAAATAATCTTATAATATTAAGTTTAAAGTCAATAATTAAAAGCCTTCTAATATCTAAATCACATTTGTCTCTAATAGACACATGGATAATTATTCATTCATCACTAGCTCCAATGCATTTACAGGGCAATGGGTGGTACATTCCTTGCATCGAATGCACTTGTCATCATCCACAATCACTTCACCGTCAACATAGCGTGCAGCATTTACAGGACAGTTCTCCTCGCACAAGGTGCATCCCACACAAGCATCCCTGTTGTAGTCTATGTGTGAATAAATAATTACAGGACCCAGATTGCGTTTTAAGCTGATTATTCCGTTTATACATAAATTGACACAAGATCCGCAACCTACGCATCGATTCTTGTCAATGTAGGAATATACTGTTGAATCAGTCATGTCTTTATCATCAGGACATGATTCTCCATGGGCCTCGATATATTCAGGGGAGCGAAGTGAAATGGCATTGGTAGGGCAGAACTTGATGCAGGACCCGCAGCCTGTACAGTAATTGCGGTCAATTGAAATATCCTCCATCCTCAAGGTTCTGTGAGGTATCTTAATTTCATTCAAGGAATACATGACACCTTCTTCCTTGTCGATTTCTGATTCTGTTTCAAGAAGATAAATGCATGAAACAGGACAGGATTGAACGCAGATTTCACACTGAACACAATTTTCATGAATCTTAGCTGTTTTTAAAGCTGTAGCAGAGCTTATTGCTTGAACAGGACATTCTTCATAGCAGATATTACACCTGATACAGCGAGGAGATATGCTGATAAGCTTCTCTCCGTATTTGTAGTCTTGAATATCCACGCTGAAATCATTTATGTCCTCATCCAGATCCACGGATTTAAGTGTGATCTCCCTTTCAAGCCGTTCTATAGGCTTTTTAACTTTAATCTCCATAATTATACCTCGGATTATTTTTAAGCTCAGTTGTTTATATATCCAAGTATCCTCTTATTTATTTACTTTATTAATCATACTAAATAAAATTTATTTAATAATTTTTTCAATTAAATCAAGCAAAAGTTAAAAGTGTATATGAACACTCTAATTCATTTAAAACTCATAACGATAAATTCTTAAATTCATTCAATCAAAACTCATAAGAGTCTATAAACTCATTCAATTCCTTCTCTTCAGGCAGTGAAGAAATTCCAACTCCTTGAACTGTTTTTGAAGCAACCCAGTTAGCCACAGTTACTGATTTAGCCAAATCAAAGCCTTTAAGGTAGGAATACAGGAATCCTGCATTGAATGAGTCTCCAGCAGCTGTGGTATCCACTGCATCTGATAGGAATGCAGGTATCTTGACTTCATCATCCCTGCTGTTGATTGCATATGCTCCTTCAGTTCCTCTTTTCACAACAACAGTATCTATTCCAAAATCTCTTAAATAAACCGCCATGTCCCTGAAGCTTCCGTTTTTAAGATTTTCATCATCTTCAAACAATATCTTGAGCTCTCTTTCATTAATTAGCAGGATATTGGTTCTCTCAAGTATTGGCCTTAAGGCTTCAAATCCTTTCTCCACATACAATGCTCCTGGATCAAAGCTCAGTAAAACGGAATCGACAATCACATCAAGGAGTTCCACCTGTGCTTTGAAGGAATCTCCAACAAATGAGGTGTAGTGAAGAATCTTTGCTTGATTGACATTTAAAGGATTTATCTCTGAAATATGGATGTCATCATTGACTCCAGGGTCAACATAAAGCTCTCTGTCTCCTTCTTCGGATACAAAACCTAAGACTTTTCCTGAATTGCCCTTGTCAGCATAAATGAGATTGTTCAAATAAACATTGTTCAATATAAGATTGTACTCCAGAAGGTCGCCGTCCTCATCATCAGCTATCTTGCCTATGTATGAAGTGGAGCATCCGAGCTTGGACAATCCTATGATCGTATTTGCTGCAGAACCGCCTGGTGAAACATCTTCGGATTTGATAAAGCTTTCCCCATCAACTCCTGCAATATTTTTAACCTTGTAAAGCTTGTCCACATTCAATGCGCCGAATCCAATCACATCGACCTTGATGGCATCAAATACCATCTCATCGATATCAGTATTTTCAGTTATTTCTTCCATTAAACAACTACCATTGTCGCCATCCATTATTCCAGCCTCAAGATAAGTATAATTTATTAATAATGTTTTTAATTCAATAAGTTTTTTAATAAAGCCATTAACTTCAAAAATTATCAAAATTCTTTTAATTCAATAATTTTCAATTAAATTTATTCTCTTAGTAATTTTAACCATTTAAAATATCAAGAAGGTTTGCAGTGTGCTCGCCTAATTTTCCATCGAAATTGCCTGCAGAAATTCCAACAACGCCATCAATGTCAATGATTGCATCAATAGCTGATTTGATAGCCAGATTCATTGACTCCTCATCTACAGCATTTATTACAATTTCAGGAATATAATTGACGCCTTCAGGAACTTTTGACTCATCCCCAAGCCTGTCCTTTAAACTAGGACAATATGGATGGTTTGTGCTTGGTCCAATCCATGGGAAATTTGTCTCAGGCTTTGATGCCGCTGAACAGATGCCGAATGGGGTGCATGTTCCATCAATCTCAGCAATTGTGTCGATAATGATTCTTCCAGCTTCAAGAACAGCTTCCTTTGTGCTGCAGAGATACCAGAAGTTTCCACCCATTATTCCTTCCGCATACTCGAGTTCTGATTCTATCTTGAAATCAGGCACTGCAATTGGAACATTAATCATCTTGCGGCCGTATTCTTCGAATTCCCATTCATAGCCGTCTCCGCAGTGACCTACCTTGTCCATCATGCCAATTGAGCCTACTGGATTTTCAGTCACGCTGAACACGCTTGTAAAAGGTTTTACAAGAATGTCCTGGCGAATCCTGTAGGATAACTCCCTTTCAAACTTTTCCAAGTCATCGGTCAGCCAGAACTGGACAATAGCTCCAGGCCTTCCGTCCGGAGTCTCGTCGGGACCTACAAACTTCTCCACACCAGCCTCCACTCTTCCAATTACAGCACTTGGAGTGGCTGTGGAATCATATGCCGCCTGTTTGACTGTCAATTCATCTTCAGCAGTAATCAATGCTCTTATATACATTCCATCAAAGTATTCGAAGAATGTATCTTCCACCTTTTCATAACTTACCATAATATCATCAAATTCAATTTTTTATCTATAATATCTTTTTAATTTTAATAATCTCTATAAGTTAGAAATAACGCTTAAAATCTCTAAGTCCGAAATAATAAACGCTTAAAATCTTAATCTTTAAATCATTATCATTAACCTAAACCGCCAATGTCCTTGCCGCGAATGCTATTTCTCATTTCCTTGCTTTTCAAGAGAAGATGCTCCCTGTTTTCTTCATTAATAATAGCTATTATAGGTGCTTCCTTGTTATGATAAGCCTTTTCAAACTCTTCAATAAGAGTATAATCAACTTCGAAATCACCGAAAGCATCGTCCGGACCTCTCTCTTCATAGGTTCTGATAAAGTCAAAGACATAGTCCTTGTCGAATCTTGAATAGAGGTCGATTATTATTGAAGTAGCTACTGCATTTTCAGACACTACGGCAATATTTGCAACATTTAATGGATATTCATTGCCGTTGAATGAAACAGCCAGTCCTCCATGATTTTTAGCATATTCCAATGGCTCGACATCGGTTATGCTGTCTCCTGCATAGATAATCTTGTCACCTGATGAAAAGTCTAAATCCAGCTTTTCGACTATGTCTCGAACCGCAATCTCCTTTCCTTTTCCGCCAACGGTCTTGGTATCATCAATCATTTTGGAAATCTGCAATTGAGGAATCTGATTGAAGAAAATATCATATAATACATCAAAATCCTCTTTTGACTCTTCAGGGTGCTCTAGAATAATCTTTCTAAATTCTTCTATTTTTTCAAGCTCCTTTATGAATCTAGGGGATTTGAAACCGACTCCTACACCGCTTGAAGGAGATCCATCCAAATCAAGCTCGGTATGGTAGGTATTTTCAAAAGGAAAATCCATATAATCACAGAGCGCATTGATGTACTGGCCATAGCTTGTGCTTACAATATATGCATCCATAAGGTCATTTGCAAGGGAGAGCATCTCCTTGGAACCTTCCACCAGATAGATATGCTCTCGAGAGAACTTTATCAAATCCCTGTTGGCCAATCCGGCAAGCTTGAAGAATGGAACTATCAACTTTAATGTATCTCCAGCATGATAACCTGGTTTTTTAAGCTCATCTGCAAGGTAATCGTCAAAACGACTAATGATTTTAAATAATTTATCACCATCTTCGATATATTCGGCTGCAATTTCATATGCATTGTCATTCAAGGTCAATGGACCTTCACAGTCAGTGATAAACACCTGTCTTACCATATAAATCTTCCTTTTTTCTTAATTTTAAAATTGAAATCATTCACAACTTCAATTCAATTAATCTTATATTAAACTCATTTAAATCAGAAAAACTGATTTATTCAAAAACTAATTTTTAACTTAAATAAAAAAGAATAAAAATAAAAAAAATAATTTTACAGGAATGTCCATATTGTTGTCATCTTAATCGCATTTACAGGACAGATTGTCTCGCAGTTACGGCATGAAATGCAATCCTCCTGATTTACAACCACTTTGTCATCCACAATATCCAAAACATCCACAGGACAGTTTTTAGTACATACACCGCATAACTGACACTGGTCATGACGTATATTTATCTTTCCATTTCTCTGGCCCTTCAAGTCACGCTTGATATAGAAAATTTCATGATTTCTATTTGTGAAGAATTTCTCCTCGATATAAAATGCATCAAAGGCGCAAACTTCAGCGCAGAGACCGCAGTAGACACAGGAATTGTCAGTATCAACAACTACAGGATTCGGACCGTCCAGGCTTAAGGAACTGGTAGGACAAACATCCACACATAATCCACAGCTGACGCAGTTCTCGCTCCTTACTTCTATTGAAGTTATAGGAGGGAAGAACTCAACAACATCCTTGGTTTCAATGATGTTCAAATCCTTGTCAAAGTAGTAGGCAAGATAATCACTTAAGAGCTGTGTGATGTCGACTACTATTGAACGGCAGTTGGAACATCTGAAAAGCTCGACAGGACCGAATTCAGCACCTTTCTCAACATCGGTAATGTACTTTGTATTTTCAAAGTCATAGTCCTCGAACTGATACTTCCTTGTCATTTCATCAAGAAGGTCGTTTAGAATATCATCCACATGGGTTATGTCTTCAGATAACTTGGACACATCCCTTTTCAAAATCTCATAAGCTATTTCAGCAGTCTTGATCTTGTTGAATGACTCGAAAGCCTGTTCACGTTCAACATACTCGATTGCATATGTAGGGCATGAATCAAGACATTCATTGCATCTTGCACAATAGGAAGGGTCTATGTATGGAAGCTTGTTGGTGTGCCCGACATTGATAGCTCCCTTGGAGCGGCATACTCTTGTACAGGTCATGCATCCAATACAGAAGTCCTGGTTGATACATAAGGTCTTACCTTCCCTGATTGTCTTTGGGAGGATTTCACCATATTTGATAGCATCTGTAGGACAGGCTCTGAAACAGTACCCGCAACGCACGCACTTGTCCTCGTCTATCTCGCTGTGCATGTCATCAGAACCTGTTGAACGCAAGTGGATCGCTCCTGACTTGCATGCATTCACACAGGCTCCACAAGCTCTGCAAAGTTTTGTATTTATGTTTGGAACATTTTCACGAATAGGCTCTGACATGACCCTTTCAATATGGATAGCATCATAAGGACATGCATTTGAACATAAAACGCATCCTATGCAGTTTTCATCAAGACGAACAACATCATTTTCTAGATGAATGGAATCGATTGGACATGAGTCAAGACATGGTTTTAAGTCACATTCAAGACACTTCTCATTGTCTATGCTGTAATTAACTGAAATGTCTCTTAATGGTCTTGGAGTGTTTTTTATATTAAATAATTCATTTGAAGATTCCATCTTATCGCCTCCTTGCCTTTGCAAGCGGAGAAGTTTTAACTGAAATATGAATTACCTTCTCTCCACATTTATCAACATCAAGATTGAATTTGGCCAGGAAATAGTTGATTGCTCCGAATGGACATGACTGATAGCATATGCTGCATCTGAGACATTTGTTGTCATCTCGAACAATTGTATCCTTTTCACTATCAAAGCTGATGGCACCTGTCGGACAGTCAGGAATGCATAACTGACATTTCTTACATTCATCGCTGTCCCATATGATGACACGGATGTTCAATCTGTTGATTGCATCCTCCAGCACTTCATAAACAACTTCCTCATCATTTAAAATAGTCAAGGCCTTGTCATAAATAGGCTTGAACTTGATTTCAGCCAGATAAAGCTTGTCGTCAGGCAGATTATCCAAGTCATCCTTCTTGGACTCAATGTATTTCTCAAGAGTGTCCACAGTCATTTTAATGATCTTCTTCTGCTCTTCGAGATTGTTTACATAAACGCCTTTCATCGCTCCTTTTACAGGACATGCATCAAGACATTTGCCGCAGCTGATACATTTAGCCTGATTTACTACATTTCGCCCGTCGATTTCCTCAATCGCACCTACTTCGCAGGCATCGACGCATTTGTCACATTTTATGCATAAATAATCATCAATAATGTATTTTCTCTTGGATGGGATGATATTGAATTCTTCTTGAATGAAATGGTTCTCACCGCATTCCAATGTCTTTGGAGTTGAAGGACAGACTTCAGCACAGAATCCGCAGCGAATGCATGCTGCAGTGTCGATTACTGGATAAATGAGTCCTTCGGCTTCAGCTGTATCCTCGTCACGGACAAGACGGACTCCTCCAGGTGACGGACATGATGCAGTACAGCTTCCGCAGCCTATGCAGTTTTCCTTGATGACAACTGGAAAATCCCTGAACCTGTCAGGCTTGTCCAGAATCTCCTCCTTTGATTTCGCATCTAGAAAACCGTCAACCCATGCCTTTCTTGCAAAATCATAAAGATACCATATCAGTGAAGTCATCAGATCACCTCATAGAAGTCTTTAATTTCTCGTCTTCCAGTTGCTGCATCGGTGATTGAAACACGTTCAGTACAGGCGATGCAAGGATCGCATGAAGCGTAAGTGGTAAGTGCGTCTGATACTGTAGCTACTCCGTTTAGCATGTATCTCGCACATGTATCAATATTCATTATACTAGGAGTCCTTATGGAAATATGCTTGATTAAATTGCCGTTTGTCTCCATCATGTATGTGACTTCTCCACGGGGAGCTTCATTTCTCCATTCTCCGAAGCCTGAACCGACTTCAACTGGAACCCTCACAGGACCGTCTGGAATATTTGCAATTGCCTGGCGGATTAAATAGATGGATTGTGGAACCTCATTGAGCCTGTTCATTGTACGGGCATAGTTGTCTCCTTCTTTTCTCCATATAGGCTTGAATTCAAATTCATCCCTGTATGTCGGGTGATCCTGCCTGCAGTCATGCTTGATTCCTGAAGCTCTTCCTATAGGGCCGACCGCATGTCCTTTGACAGCCTCTTCATGAGTCATTATCCCAACGCCCTTGCATCTAAGTCCTACAACAGGCGCCTCTTCAAACAATGCCTTATGCCTGTAAAAGCCCTCTTCAATCTTGTCAAGCTTTCTTAAAATAGCATCAAAATGCTTCTTCTCAGCATCCATCCTTACGCCTCCGACAACATTCCAGCCCAGATTGACCCTGTTTCCAGTTAAGAGCTCCAATGCCTCCATGGCATATTCCCTAAGTGCAAGTGTGTTCATGAAAAGGGTTTCATGGTCCATTGATTTAAAAAAAGTGGAGTTTGCAAGCAGGTGGCTTTGAATCCTGTCCAGTTCATTAGTGATTACTCTCAAGTACTGGGCTCTCATAGGAGCTGTAACACCTGAAATTAATTCAATAACCTCGGCAAAGGTTTGAGTGTGCTCATATGAGCAGATTCCGCAAATCCTTTCAGAGAGGTATATGCCTTTCTGCCAATTCTTGCCTTCCATAATCTTTTCAATACCTCTGTGAACATATCCGTAGTCTATTTCAGCTTTTACGACTTTTTCCCCTTCGGTTTGGAGTTTAAGTCTTAAAGGCTCCTTAAGATATGGATGAATCGGTCCAATTGGTAGTATCATTTTATTGACTCCTAATTTACTTAGTCATTTGATAAATTTGATAAGTTTAATATATTTAAAATTTTCAGATAATTTAAACTGTTTAATCTTCGCCTTTGTCCTGGGCCCGGCCTTTAGCAGCAATAGCACCTGGAACAACAGCAAGCACGGCGGCTAGAATCTCATCCGGCCTTGGAGGACATCCTGGAACCGCGGCATCAACAGGAATGAAGTCTGAAACCGGAGCATTTACTCTTCCACCTTCCTGGCCGAAGACTCCTCCGGTTTGAGGACAAGCGCCAAGAGTAACCACTATCTTAGGCTCTGGAGCCTTTGCATAGATTCTCCTCAAGTTGTCAACCCATTGATCAGTAACAGGGCCTGTTACCAGAATAACATCTGCTTCACGAGGATTATTGTGGAAATATATACCGTACTGTTCCAGGTCGTATTTAGGGGACAATAAAGCTACGACTTCAATATCACAGCCATTGCATCCTCCGCAATTTACCAGACAGACATGTATGGAACTTTTTCTTACAATATCCTTAAGAGAATTAAACATTTCAATTACCTTTTAGTTAATAATAAATTTTAGTTAATATGATTCTAATTTTCATAATTAATAATAAATTTCAATTATCTCAATTTATAATATGGATTTAAACTTTAATCTGCGCATATATTCATTTAATAAGCTCTAAAATTTCATCTCTACCTTTCTTTAGAGCTTCTTCATAGTCTTTTCCATTCCAAACGTCTTCTGCAGCCTTGATGCTTATAGCTTCGGCGTCTTCAGGAGACACAAGTTCCAGAACATCACAGAACCAGTGGAATCTCAAATCAATATAAATCCTTCTAAATAATCTGTCTTTTTCAGCTATTTCAAATGTAGCGTGGATATTCTCCAAATAGCTCATATCAAAGTGATTCATGAGGATTTCTTCAAATTCCTCATCTTCAATGCCGAATTCCTGAGCGAGTGGATGGACTATCTGCGCATTCCATTTAAAGCTTCGAAGCACTCTCAGTTTCATCATTTCCATTTGTTCGCTCTTATCCATGCAAATCACCTGATAGGTTTTTTAATAATTAATTTTTTGACTATGAACTTCAATTAAAGTAATCTTAATTTCATTTTTAAAATAAAACGCCTGAAGTTGAAATCCAGACGATTGCCGCAATAGCTATTCCTATTGCAGTTTCACGGCGGCCGTATCCAGGCCTTCTTCCAATAACATATCCTATGAATAAGAAAGCTATTGCAAGACAAATCACAGGGCTTGCAAATCTAATCAAGCCGTGATTAAGTAAGAAGAACCAACCGACAATAGCAAGAATCAAGGAAGGAATGTCGATTTCAGACATTATATATGGTTCCATATGCTTTTTATAGCTTAAAAGAAGGCCTGCAATGAGACCTATGATGAATACCAAAATATAAATCATATAATATAATTCTTCCATAATTCCACCTTTTTAATTGATTCTGGACATTTTTATCCAGTTTTAATTTTATATACTTGATAAAATTTTTTTCTCTACTTGATAAGATTTTTTTGTCTACTTGACAATTTTTTCAAATGGTTCTAACCCCATTAAATCACTTCATAGGAGTGTAAATCCATATGAAAGCAATTATTATAATTGCAAGTGTGATAAAGAACATTGCCTTTTCTGCCAGCTCTGCAATATGAGCATATTTCTCTTTGTCTTGAACAAGAATAAAAGGAATGAAAATCAATCCCACAACAGCCAAAGGCAGTGCAAGCAAGCTATGGAAATAAGCGGTAATAGCTGAAACCACCAGGACGCCTAGAGCCACAAGTGAGTAAAGTATTCTAAAATCTTTTTCTTCATTCATTTTAATTCCTTCCAAATTTTTTGATTCGAATTCTCTAGAAAAATAATACAAATCTAGTTAAATATATAAATGAGATTTTTAATAATGCAAAAGCATCAACACAGTTCCTGCAAAATCATGCAACAAGCATCAATACAGTTCCTGCACAATCATGCAACAAGCATCAACACAGTTCCTGCAATACATACAATAGCTATGGTTATCTGACTCATTACAGAGTGGTTAGGATTCAGCATAGGAGTGATTGCATTTATGACTCCAGTAATTATAGTAATCAGGATCATTCCAATCACATATCCCACAACAGATATAGGTCCGAAGAACAATGTCAGGAACAGCCATAAAAGAATATAAAATGCTATTGATTCTGAAAACATGATATATCCTCTTAAAACCCCATAGTGCTCGGTTTCAAATCCAGATACTATATCCTTACCCTTTGTGATTGCAAAAGGAGAATATGGGGACTTGGTGAGTATCAATGCAAAGAGCATTATAGCAGCCAGAGGAATGGACATTATCAATGGACCATGAGCTGACTGGTATGCAATGACATCTGCAATATTCATTGAGCCTGTTTTTAAAAATACAAGACCTATTACTGCAAAGAGAGGCAGTTCACCAGCTGCTGAGAATACAGCCCTCACACAGCTGAGCTTTCCATAAGGAGAACCTGAAGATGAGCCTGAATTGTGCTCCACAATCTTGAATATTGCATAAATTCCAAATAAGATCATCAAAGAGCCTTTTGCGACAGGACCTACAATGACTCCTGTAACCCATATTCCAGCCAATATTACGGTAATGCCAATATAGAAAGGCATTGAAGCTGTTTTAGGGAAGCTTACCTCTTTAAAGAAAAATTTCAATGAATGCAATAAGTACTGGACAATAGGAGGTCCAGGCCTCAATTGGACTCTTGCCATGACTTTCCTATGCAAACCTAATAAAAGACTGCCAGCAAGGAAAGCGATAATCACATTGATTAAAATATCTGCCATCAAATTCATGTTATCACAAACTAAAATCCGCCATATGGATTAATAACCAATAAACGGCTCTTTAGTTCTTTCCTCCTCTTCATCTTTTTTAGGCTTGGACATGTTTAGCAAGCCGATTGAAAGCACGAAAAATGGAATTCCAACAATAGCTATTGTGTATACTATCCAATCTGCAGGGCTGAATACCAATGCATAAAGTATGGCCAGCAATGACAGAATCAGGATAACAATGCTTGCAATTCTCATCTTTTTCATTTTAACTACCTTCTATTTAATAAATTCTCATCTTTTACTCCAGATATTGAAATAAAATTACTATAATTTTTACTCCTAAATCACAGGAATAAGAATCAACAGGATTTCAACAAATCTTACAATGATAAATAATGAACTCAAGTGAATGATCAATATGAATGGAGAGCCCGGAGTTCTAAACATCTCTGCCTTGCTTGCATAGAAAGGAGCTATTCCGCTTTCACCAGCCACTCCAACAAGCATCATCAATGCTCCGAATACCACCATCGCATTTAATGGAAGTGTCTGAAGCTCGAAAAGGCTTAATGTTCCGGTTGCAGCAAGGATTATTGCAGCTCCTCCAAACAATGGAAGTCCGCACATCATGGCAATAAGACCATATTGATAAGCGGAATCGAGAACGCTGACCTGTTTTACAGCGGATACGATACCTATATTGACTATGCCTATTAAAGCCATGAACAAAGTGAAGTTGAAGAGATCTCCTGTAATCATAGCTCCTGCTGTTGCTATTCCACAGATAATCGCTAGGAAACGTCTCTGCTTGAACTCCTTTTTGCCGACTTTAACCTCGTTTTCCTCAAGGGAGCCAAACAATGCCTCAATCTGAGTTTCGGTTCGGCTGACAGCTATAAGGACTGTGAATAACAATATAGTTACGAACAGGAACAGATGGAGCGGATTCAAGTAGAGAACAATATCTCCAAGGGGAATTGTTCCGAATAAATCTCCTCCCAAGCTTTCAATAACCATTCATTAATCTCCTTAAGTATAAAGTAATAAACGTAATAATTTCATTTCATAAATCTAACAATCTTATCTTCAGCCGTATTTCACTTATCTACGGCCGTATTCCTCTCTCATGAGAATTCCAATGAGTCCCATCTTGGAAGCTACCTTCAAAAGCAAGCCGAATGCTGCGAGGAATAAAGACAGCAGCCAGTACTGAGGCATCATGAAGAACAACAGGAATCCGATGATCCACAAACACCATGAAATTCCGGAAATAGCTCCAACACCATCTATGACTACTACAGGCAGTCCTCTAATCTTTCTAGACAATGCGAAAAGGACAATTCCGCCTCCTGCTACCGCACCGCCTGTAAAACCTGATAGGAAAATACCGTATCCTATCAAGACCAGTGATATGAAGTTTGGAGCAGTTGTCATGATTTCCATGTCCATGTTGAGTGGCATAGGGGCAAAAGATCTTGCATCTTCAGCCTTTCTCATTTCACGGGCTATGAGAATCTCTGAAATAGCCAGTGTCTCTGCAAGCTCCACCACAAGACCAGGAAGAACAAGAGCTTCAGCCAGGTCTGTTCCTACGGCTGCTACAATTATGAGCATTGCAAGACCTGCGAGGTCAGTAAGTATGAGAATCTGGATATCCCTTTTTTCAATGGCTATGCCCATAAGGCCGATGAAGGCGACAATCAACCCCCCGTATAAAACAGGAACATACATTGATTGGAAGAAGGCAGGCACGAACTGGGGAACGATATCAACTACCATTAGCGCTCCCTCCTTGCCTGACGCTTTCTAGCCTTCCTATTGCTTTCCTCCACCGCATTTTCCACATTGCTTGACTGGGAAATCGCTAGTTTGACATCCTTCCTGATTTCCTCTTCATCGTTTTTTCTATCCATTGTGAAGTTGATGGCAAGCCATGATGCGATTATGAATGCCATCATGAGGATTGAGGACTCGAGAATTGTGTCAAAACCTCTTGTATAGTATAGAATCTCATCAATCAAACCACCTGGAGATGAATAGATACTTGTTCCGAAGTATGGTGAGATACTCTGAATCGCATCTGCAACAGGAGACATGTATGAATTTATCCATCCCAGTGAAGCGGAGTTTTCAGGATACTGGGCTTTAGTAATACCAGGAGCGCTTAAAATCTCTCCTCCCCTGTCATAGGGAGCTATTGACAAGCCTGCATCCATCTGGGTCTGAGGAGTCGGACGAGGATACAACTGGTCAGGATTCAAGGCTGTAGGAATAAGGAATCCTGCAATGAGAAGCAAGCCCAGAACTAGAGCAAACAGTCTAGGTATGTTCTTTGGCTTTGCAAATTTATTCCAGAATTTTCCAAGGCTTGGCATCAGAGACCTCCTGATAATTTATGATAAGTAATCATTATACATCAGCTCCTATTTCCTCTAGGCGTGAGACAGCTCTCAAGAGAATCAATGTGATTACAACGGTGGTTGCAATGAGTGTGAGAAGAGCCAATGTGTGGTTGTATGACAAGAGAACCAGACAAACTCCAACAGAAGCCACTTCTGAATTTATGGTTCTTATGATGGGATCCTTAACCCCAGGACCTATTACCATCGCAAGACTTCCGAAAATGGCGAGAGCCAGACCTGCATAAACCCATATTGCTAAATCAAGCATTATCTAGCCTCCTTGAATGGACGTTCATTTAATTCACCGTCGTTTTCCTTGATGATTTCAAGATTATCTATTGTGGAATAGTCATCCATTTTTGATTTTCTAACATTGTATATCTTCATCAAGGCGATTAAAAAGACTATGATTGACAATGGGTCGAGCATGGCGGTTAAAAAGGCCACATCAAGGTATTTGAATGTGGCAATGGCTAGAAATAGCCCTGCTTCCAAAACTGAAACCATGATGACCTTGTCCAATGGTTTTGTAAGAAGAACAACTCCAATAGCCCCTATAATCATTAAAGCTATTGATATTGTTGTCATGTTGATAAGTTCAAGCATTCAATCACTTCATAAGTCCTTTTAATTCTTTTTCAAAGTCTAAATTCCTTAATAAAGGAATATTTAAGTCTAAATTCCTTAATAAGGAATCTTTCAAATTTTAATTTAATTATAATTCTATAAACATGATAATTAAGGCATTAATTTTCTTCCTGCTCTTCAACATCCTTGTCGTATATTATTTCATCATCCAGGCTGTCCAATGTGTATGCTATCGCATTTGAGCCTATTGTGGATGTTATAAAGAATGTTGCAGCCAATACAAGACCAAATGGTGTTTGAATGTACAATGCAACAAGCGCGGATATGCAGAAGCCTATTACATTTATGTAAAGGAGTTTTTCCGCTCTGTCTCGAGCTACTACAGCCCTTATGGCCATAAGAATTGTAATAACTCCAATTATTTCAATAAACATGTTTTCAACCTTGTATTATTTTTAAATTACCTTAATTGATATTTAAACTATTTTTAAAGTTTTTATGATTAATTTATTCTAATTATTTTGATTTTTTAAACCTGTCCAATCTAGACCTATTCATAGTCGGTGTACCTGCCAAATGCCTTGGCAATTCTTCCAAGCAGCTTTGTGCTGGCCGGATGGTAGATTCCCTGAATTGTGAATATGGCTATCACCATTCCGCATATGAACATCTCAGGACTTATTCCAACAAATGAAAATGCAAATACAATCGCTGTCATGGTCAATGATCCGACAACTCCGGCATAACCGTTATCAGCGCATAGCCTGTTTCCAATGAAAACAAGAAGGGCTGCTATGAGTCCCCCTTGAACTCCTAATATGTAAACTCCAATAGATGCAAGCAATGTTCCTGCCGAAGCATCCGGAGAACAGAGAATGTTTCCCTGGAAAAATCCGCCGGAGAGGTCTCCTCCTCTTTTTTTAATGGAATATCCAACATTTTCCGCACCCTTCACTCCAGGACTTTCAGGAAGTCCAAGATAGGTATCCACAATCACGAAATTGAGCCAGGATACGACTGTTGCGATAATAAGGCCAATAATCATGTTCATGACTCATCACCTCCGTCAATGGAATCATTTTCTGCCGGATTCGGGAAAATGTAATAAAAGAAGTATTTGACAAACAATGCGGATAATATTCCAATTATCACTGCAAGTGCCAATCCATCATAAATCCAATAGATATTAAAAGAAAAGAAGATCGCCAGGATTCCCATTGCAAAAATAGGAGTCGGATATATTGCGCTATTGGTCCATGAGTTTCTAACAGGTTTCTCAGGTACTAATGGAAGTTTCAAAGCTAACGCTACTACAATGCAGACAATAATAGAAACTATGTAATTAAGCAATAATTGAAAACCATTAGTGACCATGCTAATCATGTTAATACTTATGTTATTAAATTATATAAATATCTTTTTACTTGTCTACAAGCCGAAAAACCATATTCCAAAATTGGTTTATTTTTAAAAATACTACTTTTTTTGAAAAATTTAATAAAATAAAGAATTTTAAAGGGAATAAAAAAGGATTAAAGAAATTTAGGCACTCCTAAAAAATATGATTTTTTTAAGAAATTATCCTAAAAAGTAATAAAAATCATGGAAATGAGAAAACTATTTAAAAAAACTAAAAAAATTAAAATACTATTAAAATTAAAAACTATATTAATATAGATTATAATAATTAATTAAATCATTAATAAAATAGAAGGACCAAAAATGAAGGATAAGAATGTCATAGTTACTGGAGGGCTTGGATTCATAGGATCACACATTGTCGATTCACTGCTTGAGGACAACAAGGTGACAATAATCGACAACATGTCTACAGGAAAACTTGAAAACCTTGAAAATCCAAACCATGAAAATCTAAGCATTATCGAAGAAGACCTGCTAGAAGCCGATTTAGATGAGATTTTAAAAGGCATGGATTATGTATTTCACCTGGCTGCACTTGCAAGCGTTCCAAAAAGCGTAGAAGAGCCGATGCCTTACCATGAAAACAATATCGATGCAACAGTGAGACTTTTAATCGCAGCAAAAAACAATGGAGTCGAAAAGATAGTCTTCTCATCATCATCAGCTGTTTATGGAGAAAATCCCAACATGCCGCTTAAAGAAGACGAACCTCTGATGCCCTTATCTCCTTATGCCGCCCAGAAAGCAGGCTGCGAGCTTTACCTTAAAGCATTTCATGAAAGTTATGGATTGAACTACACAGTGCTCAGGTATTTCAATGTCTTTGGTCCGAGACAGGATAAGAACTCCCAGTACGCAGCTGTGATTCCGAATTTCATATCTGCTCTTCTTGAAGGAGAATCCCCAGTCATCTATGGCGATGGAGAGCAGAGCAGAGACTTCATATATGTCAAAGACATTGCCGAAGCGAACATAAAAGCTGCAGAATCCGACTATAACGGAGTTGTAAACGTGGCTTTAGGAAAATCAATGACAATCAATCACCTCTTTGAAGTCATCAAGGACGTGCTTGACTCAGATATTGAGGTAAAGCATGTGGAAGAGAGGCCTGGAGATATAAAGCACTCCCTTGCATGCATAGACAACTTGAAGAACATTGGATTCCATCCTGATACTGACACATTCGAAAAGCATTTGAGGGAAACTGTGGAATGGTTTAAAACACAGTTATAACTAAAAATTAACTGGATTATCTTGTATTTTAATCTGAAAAAATCTTATTTAAGAAAAAATTACAACAATAATTTAAACTAACAAAAAAATTACTACTAATTAAAATTACAAAAAATTACAACAATTAATTACTTGCAAAAAATTTCAATAATCAACTAAACGGAGGTAAAAAATGAAAATAGAAGTTTTGGATACCACACTAAGAGATGGAGAGCAGACTCCCGGCATTTCACTGAATGCGGCTAAGAAACTTAGAATAGCTGTTAAATTGGATGAAATAGGTGTGAATGCCATTGAAGCCGGTTCCGCTGTAACATCAGAAGGTGAAAGGGATGCCATCAGACTGATTACCTCCCAGGGATTGAATGCTGAAATAGTAAGCTTTGCACGGACTTTGATAAAAGACGTCGATTACTGTCTAGAATGCGATGTGGATGCTGTCAATGTTGTTGTTCCAACTTCAGACCTCCATTTGAAGTACAAGCTTAGAAAAAGCCGGGATGAAATGATTAAAGATGCGGTCAAAGTCGTGGAATATGCCAAGGACCATGGATTAAGCGTGGAAGTAGCTGCTGAGGATTCCACAAGAACAGACTTGAAATACTTGCGAAGAATGTACAAGGAGGTTATAGCATCTGGAGCAGACAGGATATGCCCATGCGACACCGTGGGAATGCTCACCCCATTGAAATCATTCAAGTTCTACCAGTCATTCACCGATTTGGGAGTTCCTGTAAGCGCACACTGCCACAACGACTTCGGCCTTGCAGTTGCAAACACATTGTCAGCAATTGACGGAGGAGCTAAAAGATTCCATGGAACCATTAACGGAATAGGGGAAAGGGCTGGAAACGCAGCAATAGAAGAAGTTGTTCTGGGATTGAACACATTGTACAAGGACAACGGCTATGAAGAGAACTACAACTGGGAAAGCACTCAGAAAAAGACCAGCCAATACACCACAGATATAAAAATCAATCAGATTTACAACACTTCAAAGCTTGTATCCAGATTAAGCAATGCTCCAATTGCTTTGAACAAGCCTATTGTTGGAGAGAATGCATTCGCACACGAATCAGGAATACATGCAGACGGAGTAATTAAAAACAGCTCAACATATGAACCAATCACTCCTGAACTCGTCGGACACAGGCGAAAGTTCATAATAGGAAAGCATGTGGGAACCAAAGGTCTGGACAACAGATTGAAGGAGCTTGGAATCAAAGTCAGCGACGATGATCTGATGGAGATATTTGCAAAGGTCAAAGACCTTGGAGACAAGGGAAAAACAATCACAGACACAGATCTTGAAGCTATTGCAGAGCATGTTTTAAACATTGACCATGAAAACAAGATCCAATTGGAAGAGCTCACCATCGTATCAGGTACTAAAATCAGACCTACAGCTTCAATCAGCCTCAACATGGATGGCAAGGAAGTCATTGAAGCAGATGTTGGAATCGGTCCAGTGGATGCTGCAGTAAATGCTGTAAACAAGGGAATCAAGAACTTTGCAGACATAAAGCTTGAGGAATACCATGTAGATGCGATTACAGGCGGTACAGACGCTTTGATTGAAGTGATAATCAAATTGAGCTCAGGAGACAAGATCATCTCAGCAAGGGCTACAGAGCCTGATATCATCAATGCAAGTGTGGAAGCATATCTGGATGGAGTCAACAGGCTGCTTGATTTGGAATAATCATCGTATTAATTTTGAAAAAAAGTTATTTTGAAATAAATTATTTTTTTAATCATTATTTTCAGGGATAAAATGAGTGAAAGAGATAATTCTGCAATTATTAAAGAGTACAACAAGGAATTAGCTAATCTAGACAATGTAGAAATAGCCGGTTTCAAGGGAGATATCAAAAATGTTTCACAAACATTAAAGGATATTGATAATATTAGAAACAGCTGCTGTGATGTTGGAATCATCCAGCTCATGGATGCAAAGTCAATTGCAGGAAGGAAGCATCTCGAGCATGGAGTCGTCCATGCAATGAAGGCATTTGAAAGAGGAGAAAATCTTGCTAATGATTTAGGAATAGAAGTGCTCCTTAGAACCTCTGCTCAAAGACAGATTTCAAAGGCTTTTGACATACTTGGATTAAAAGAAGGTGAGATGGATATTGCGGTTGTGATGATCGATTGTCCAGATTACTTTATCGATGAATTATCCAAGTACTTTAGTAGAGATGATAGTGTTTTAGAAGCCGACGAATCAATTTTAAAAGAGATATATGATATTCCAGATAAAGAATTATCTAATATCCATATTGCTGATGTGTTAATTGATAAAACAACTAAATTAATTGTTGAGATATAAGAGATTTATAGTTTTCTATTACATAAAGAGGCAAGCCGCTATAACGAGAAATATTCTCATCAGAAACATTATTTTGAAGCATGATGGTTATCCATCTAACTCTTTCGTCTTCAATACCTTCTGATTTACCTATTTTTCTCCCTTCATGTCTTCCTTGAGCTTTTAGCATATATCTCTCAAGAGCTTTTTCTTGTACCAAAAGTCGATGAAGGTCTTCAATACTAAGTTCATCTTCGTTATTTTCAACATACTTCCCCTTTAATTCATCAGCAGACAACCCAGTATAAAGAGAAATATCATCATAAGAAAGATTATTTTCAAGCATGACATTAACTATCCTATACCTTTCTTTGTTAACACCCTTTATTTCACCTTTCACTTCACCTTTCATTTCACCTTCTGCTCTTGCAATATTTTCATATTGTTCCACATACTCATCCAATAATCTATTTGTCATCCAATCACTCCCATTAATTCATTACGTTTATCAAGGCCTTTTATAAATTTATTCACCAGCACCATCTGAATTGATTTAATTTTTCCTCAAATACTTATCAACAATCAGTTCATTGACCAGATTCACTGAAATTTCAACTAATTCAGTAAGGGATCTTTTTGAGCCCCTAAAAGGCAGTAAAACAGCATCAACAATGTCATCATCGTCAGCTGTAACATTGTTTGCAATTCTTTTCTTTATTCTATTTAAAACTTCCTCAGAATCGATTTTCTTAAACGATATGACATGCATAGTTAACTCTTTTACTCTGTATAAAAAATAGAATTTTTTATTAGTTTTTAAAAAAATTTCCAACTTGAAAAATTTTCCAAACTTGAAACAAAATTTTAAAAAAAAGTCAATGAAATTTCCAAAATTGAAATTTAAAAAAAGCAATAAATAAAAAAAAGTAAAAAAAATAGCTAAAAAAGCTATTAAAATAAGATTATTCTCGTTTTCTGTGCTTTGACAAACCTATGACAAATGCTAGAACAATTACAATCAATGCAATCAAATAGGAAATGTCCAATGACTTTAAAGCCGCAGCATCATTGTTCTTTATAATCTCTGTCATCCTGTAGGTATCCCTGGAGCCTACAGAAACTCCTGTGGAGTTGATATTTGAATTTCCACTATTGGATGCTGAATTCAAATTCTTCGCCAGTGTATTGTTGGATCCTTCCACATTATCATTTCTAATCAGGCTTGTTCCATTTCCGCCATCCAAATCCTTGTCGCTTTGAATCAAGGCATTAGAATCCTCTTGGCTGCTGGTTTTTTGAGATTCATTGTTTTTTGAATCCTCTTTCTCACCAGCAGGTGAGTTTATCCATGAGCTTGGATTCTTTAAGAAGCCGTAAGGGTCAAATGACATGTTTTCAAATGGATTATTGGAACCCCAGTAATTGTCTTCCATATTGACATACAAATGTCTAGGGCTTAATTTCCATGTATTGTACAGATAATCGGAGACATTATCTGAAGCCTTGTTGTTGACAATTGTATTGTTGTTGACATACATCCTGATTTTGAAATTGGCTTTATCATCAAACATTGGATTTGTTATATAAAATGCTCCTCCGCTTTGGGCATTGTTGTCTGATATCAGGGAGTTTGTTATGTTTATGTTTCCAGATATCATCACAGCTCCGCCGTATGTTCCAGCAGTATTGTTGAGGAAGCTGCAGTTTGTTATTGTGGTATCTCCTACCCAGCTGTAATAAGCGCCTCCCCATTCCCCTGCGGAATTATTGAAGAAGGTGCAGTTTTCAACATGAGCATTTGAAAACAGACTTACTCTGATTGCTCCGCCGTCACGGGCAGCATAATTCTCGCTAAAATAGGAATTATATATTTCAGAATCTCCATAATAGCTTGATATGGCTCCTCCGTCATGACCGACATCGTTTCCTATGAATACAGAATTGTTTACAAACAGATGGCTTATGAAAGGATTCTTGTTATCATCGATTCCCCCATTGCAGATAGCTGCTCCATTTGTGCGGGCTGAGTTGTTTATGAAAACGCAGTTGTCCACATAAACATATCCCGGATCTATTGAAATGGCGCCTCCGAAATCACCAGCAGCATTTATGAAAGTCAGATTGTTGAAGCTGACAGTAGCTGTCTGGCTGCTTATTGTGAATATTGCATCCTGATAGTCTCCATCCAGAATGATTTCATCAGGACTTCCATTTCCGCAGATAGTGAGATTCTTGTCTAATCTGATTCCATAAACAGTGTAATTTCCAGGTTGAATGATTATTGTATCTCCATCATCAGCATTGTTAATTCGATCAATCAAAGCATCTTGAGAACTAATACTATCTTTTAGAATAGAATTAGAAGATAAACTATCTGTTCTATTAATAGGTGAAATCTCTTCACAATTTAGGCTTAAATCATTATCGCAAGGAATTTCCGAATTGATATCCGTTTCGAAATCTCCAGCTGAAGAAATCTCATCCAATTGCAAATCGCTATCTGTCGCACTAATCGCAGACAGGGATAATAAAACAATTAAGGTTAAAAAGATTAAAGATAGTTTATAAAAGATGCTATTCAAAAATTACACCTCCTTAATCCTTAATTTTCTAAAATAATTATTATTTTATATAAATAATATCTTTTTTTCAATATATAATATTTTTCATAACGAGAAATGGATAACTAATAAATAATGCAAATGGGATATTATATATTAGAAGGTGATATCATCAAACTTTTCAAGAAAATCCTTATCATTTTGATTGCCTTATTAATCATACTATGTGCGGTTTTTAGCGATGATGGATCAATTACTGTCAAGACAGACGGCATTGATACAGAATCAAGCACCTTGGCAATACCATTCATTCATGGAGACTTGTCCGAGCTGAACAAGGAAATCGTCCTGTATGCAAGCGACCAGCTTAACAATGAAAGCAGCAGTGCCGAATCCATAAAGCATGGAATTGCAGATATTGCTGATGGATATGGAATAAGCGATGCAGATGTACATATAGAATCCCAGTTTGGAGAGGATGCTCTTCCAATGTTCTGCAAGGTCGAAGGCACTTCAATGGTTCCGACTTTCCAAGATGGAGAGTATGTGATGATTGAAAAGACAGATAATTTCTCAGTTGGCGACTGCGTGGTGGCTAATGTCGATGACTATGGGCGAGTTATAAAAAGAGTGAGTAAGATAAATGGCAATAAGGTTTATCTAACCAGCGACAACAAGAACATAAGCTATGAAGTACATGGGAACTACATATACAAGATTGAAGGTCTTAAGGCATGGACTGACAGGGAGAATATTGTTGGAGTTGTGAGAATACATAATATTACAGACAATTCCAAATTTGAAATTTCTATTTAAAAATAGAATCCGAGTAGAAATTTCAATAAAAAATGAAATAGTAAAAATTTAGGGAAAGAAATGAAATTTCTATTTAAAAATAGAATACAAATTATAAATTTTAGCTATTGATATTTTTTAATTATCTCGACTATCTCATCCAGATTGTCCTTATTCAAACATGAGATATCCAGATTCTTGATTTCAATAGCTACTGCTTTTTCTTTAAGCCTGTTGTAATTAGGGCATTTTGTAATCATTCCGTGACTGTCTAAAACCAGTTCATGTCTTAAATCATAGGATAATTTCTTTGCATCATCTGTTTTTAAAATAACATTAATTCCTCTCTTATCAAGATGGAAAACATCAAATTCATCACTGAGATTATTTTTTACATAGCTTGTGGCTTCAATTGATTTCTTTAAGTTTTCTTTTGCGAAATCCAGCTCAGATGATATTCCGCAGGCGGTGATATTTCCTGTTTTAAATGATTTTAAAAGAAGCTTTGACTTTTCAAGGACTTCCTCATTGCTGGTTGTTATGAAACCGCCGTCTTCGACATTGACTATTTTCGGAGAGCCTGTGGATCCTATTATGATATCCGAATATTTTCCATCGGCAAGTATGTCATCTCCAATCGCACCTGATGCGTCTTCAACAAGCATGATGTCCTTTTCATGGAGGAAATCTGATATTCCACTTATGTCCTGCTCTGCCGTATAAGCTGCAAAACTGGTTAAAAATAGAGCTCCTATATTTGAAGAGCTGTTTAAGATTTCAGAGAGATATTCCTGGGTGATCAATCCCTTGTCTGTTTTTACAACGATTAAATCCTTGTTTAAAAACCTGGCAATCTGCTTGAAGCCGTTCCAAGCTCCCTGATCGGGAATCATTATTGCCCCGTCAATAGCATTCATGGCTGTGAAAATAGCTGCGTTTCCACTGCTTAATAGCTTGGAGAACTTGTGATTGGTCATGCCGGCCAGTTTCTCCTGCGCTATTTTCTGGTAGTCGATGTCCCGGTTTTTACCTCCAGCCACTTCAGACATTGCCAATTGAGTTTCCTTTGACGGTTTTTTAAACTTTAGATTCATGATTTAACCTTATTAAACAATTAAAAATTCTCTTTTTTAAATAAAACTTAAATAAACTCTCTTTTTTAAATAAAACTTAAATTAAATAATTTTAAAAAAAAATGAAATAAAAACTCATATAATTACTGCATGGAAGGTTCCTTTTTAAAGAAATTATCCAAGGTGGTCTGCTTGGAGTGGAGCAGTTCCTTCAATAAATCACCCTGCTTTACATATCTGCTTATTGGAAGCTGCAGCTTGCTTCCGCAGTAGGCTACGGCATCCTTCAATGTTTCAAATTCCTTATAGGAACTGTTCATCGCGTATTTTATGTTCTCACGCACATTGAACACACCAAGAGGAACATATCCATGATAAGCCTCTCTAAGAATTATGATTCCGGACTGTCTCTTGATTTCAGCCAACTTGTCTAAAACAGCCATTTTGGCAGTATAATAACATCCTCCGACACGGGAATACTCCTTCTTGCCTGAATTGGTTTCATAATCTGAGAAAATCAGCTCCTCATTGCCTCGAATCTTGATAAATGCCTCATACCATTCATACTGCCATTCTGTAGGGGTTAGAATAATTGCATAATAATTATTCAGGCTTGAAAACTCATATACCCTGTAGGAGTCCAGAATAGGATAATGCCTGACTTCATCAAGAAGATTGTCTGCAAGAGTGCTGTCACAGGCGGTGATTGACCATCTGGTTGGAACAAGCTTTCGATTCTTTTTAAGTCCGAATGCACCGACTGAAAATGCCTTCTGCATTGCAGAGAATGGAACATCCTTGTTGTGAAGATTCATCACAGCCTCGCTTGCCCTTAAATCAGTATCATAAAAGCTCTTCTCCAACTGCCGGTCCCATTTTACAGCATCGATGTCGAACTTCTCTATCACAGCACTTGGCCCGTGAGGCATGTTCTCCTCGCTGAAATTGTCGAGCCTTGATGCAAATGAGGGCCTTGAGCCGAAAGTGGCTTCGCTGTCGATGGATTTGGATGCAAGTGAAATGTCCTGGAGCTTTTCAACAAAAGGATTTTCCAGATCCTTTATGTCTATGAGCTGTTTTCCTCTTACAAGATTCATCCTGTATCCTATGATGTCCTCCTGGCTTTTATTCTCTCCAATCCAGGATTCAGGAGAATCCATTATATATGTGTCTCCTGTTTGACCAACCATCATCGGCCCTGCAAAAACCTTCGGATAGCTCCAGCGTCCTATGAATACTGATGGAGGTGTGCTTCCTTCCAAGTCCCTGCCTACATTGACTGACCTCATCTGAATGTCCTCGGTCAGCTTGGCGAGATATGCGTTCTTGGTACTCTTGGTTGATTTCATAATAACACAAAATAAAGCTTGAATAATAAAATAGTGAATGGTAGATAAAATAATTTAAAAAAAAAATAATAAAAATAGTTATTTTTGATAAAATAACCATTTTGTTTTAAGCAAACTCAATAGTTGCTGGTGGCTTGTCGCTTATGGACAAGGAAACATGTGTAACTTCGGAAACTTCTGAGGTGATCCTGCTTGAAATCTTCCTTATTACATCCCAAGGAAGTTCAGGAACAGTTGCAGTCATTGCATCAACTGAAGAAATCAGTCTGATTACAACCAGATATCCGAAGTCTCTCTGGTCTCCCTTGACACCAGTTACCTTGGTATCGGTTAAAACAGCGAAATACTGCCATAACTCCTTGTCGAGACCTGCCTTTTCAACTTCCTCTCTTACAATTGCATCTGCAGCTCTTTCAATAGCCAGGTTTTCCCTTGTTAAAGGTTCGATTACCCTTACAGCAAGGCCAGGACCTGGGAACGGCTGTCTGTGGACAATGCTGTCTGGAAGGCCGAGTTCGGTTCCGATTTCACGGACTTCATCCTTGTACAAGTCTCTGATTGGCTCGCAGAGCTCCAATACCATTCCACTTGGCAGTGCAAGGTTGTGGTGTGACTTGATCTGGCCTTTGGTTTCAATCCAGTCAGGAGCAATTGTTCCTTGAACTAAGAATTTAGCATCTACTTTTTCCGCTTCTCTCTCGAATACTTCAATAAATACTCTTCCGATGATTTTACGTTTTTCTTCAGGATCCTTGACCCCTTCAAGCTCGCTTAAAAACTCATCGCTTGCATCAACATAGATGAAATTCAGCCTGTCCTTGAAAACCTCTTGAACCTGTTCAGCTTCTCCTTCCCTGAGAAGGCCGTGGTTTACAAAAACAGCTGTGAGATTATCTCCGATAGCCTCTCCGACAAGAACTGAACATACTGAACTGTCAACTCCACCGGACAATGCTATGATAGCCTTTTCATCACCGATTTGTGCCTTGATCTTTTCAATGGCATCATCAATAAATTCTTTTGGTCCTAACATAAAAATACCTTGTAATTAGAAATTTTTTATCAACGCGCTTTTATAGATTAAGATTCAATTTTAGAAATCTTCAATGACTTTCAAGATAGCAGCTTCGATTCCAGTTTCCTTTCCATCTTCAACTGCTTTGAAAATGTCTTCGTATCTGAAGTATTTTTCAATCTTTACAGCTTTTTCTCCGATTCCACTGATTCTGAAGCTTTGTTCATCTTCTCCGATGATAATATCAACAGATTCTCTTTTAATATCGTTCTTATTGTCTATAGCTTTCTTTTTAAATTCATCTACATCATCAAACATTAAAATCACCAATTAAAATTATAAATAGAAAATTATTAGTTTTCATTATACTTTTGACAGATTTCATAGAAATTTTTAAAGATTTCCTCACCTTTTGGAGTATGGTGAACCTCAGGGTGGAATTGAATGCCATAAATCTCCTTGTCCAGGTGTTTCATGGACTCAATATCACACAGGGATGAGCTGGCGAGCACTTCAAAGTTTTCCGGAAGGGTGTTGACCTCGTCCTTGTGGGAACTCCAGACTGCCATTGGAGATTCGATGCCTTTAAAAAGGCCTTCGCTTTTTGCGATATCAATTTCCACTTGAGCATAACTCTCGGTTGAAGAAGTGGATACGTCTCCACCGAAGGTTTTAGCAATCAACTGATGACCAAGACAGATTCCAAGAATTGGAATATCAAAATACTTTATATATTCCGCAGCGTTTCCAACATCATCTATTGAAGGTCCTCCCCCTAGAATAAGTCCCATAGGTTCCTTCGCTTCGATTTCCTCAATAGATAAATCGTTGCTTACAAGTTCAGATGGAATCTGCAGATACTGCAGACTTCTTTGGATTCTGTGGTTGTATTGTCCCTTATTGTTAATCACTAAAATCTTCATAAAATCTCTCAAAAAGTTAATATTATAATAATTAAACTATACTAATATTATTTTATATTTATATTATATATTAAGTTTATTATTTTTTAAATAAAAAGAGCGTGTTTTTAGAAAAATTGGAAAAAATTATTTTTGAAATAAGAAGAGTATGTTTTTAAAAAAATTGGAAAAAAAATAATGAGAGATTAAATATTTCTCTCCTGCAAGTATCTGTATATTACATAAGCTATTGCCAGAACAACAACAACTGGTAAAAGCCACATAAATACTTTGAATACGACAACTGATTTCCATATCTTTGTCACCTCTGTTTTTTCACTATTATAAAATACTATCTGCTCATATTTAAATCTTATGATGATTATAATTCACTGTCCTGATAGGCAGATATTGCAGCTACAGCACCTTCACCACAGGCTACAATCCATTGCTTAACGCCTCCTGTGATATCGCCTGCAGCATATACTCCGGAAACATTGGTTGATTGTGACTTGTCTGTAATGATGTATCCGTTTTCATCAAGTTCCACGCCTAATTGCTTTGCAAGGTCGTTTGAAGGCTCATCTCCAATTGCGACAAAAACAGCATCAGTTTCATATTCTTCTTCAACGCCGTCTCTTACCAGGGTGACTGAGTTTACAGCCATGTCCCCCTTGATCTCCTTGATTGTGGAATTCCAAAGGATTTCAACTCCCTTTTCCTTTAATAGTTCTTCCAGACGGTGCTCGCATCTCAAGCTGTCTCTTCTATGGACGATTTTGACATTGCATCCTATGTTTTTAAGATATAATGCTTCCTGTGCAGCGCTGTTTCCGCCTCCTACCATGAGGACGTTCCGGTTTACGAAAAACATGCCGTCGCAGGTGGCGCAGTATGCGACTCCTCTTCCAAGGAATTCGCTTTCACCTGGAACATCCAAATGCTTGTGGGATGCTCCGGTTGCCAGGATAACAGATTTGGTCAGATATTCATTGAAATCATCACCGATTGAGGATTTTGTTTTTATGTATATTCCATCATCCCTTTTTTCAATATCCTCGATGATTTGATTTTCCCTGATTTCTGAGAACTTTTCGCATTGAGGCTTCATCTTGGAGATAAGCTCCATTCCTGAAATTAAATCAAAACCCGGATAATTCTCCATCATCGGAACCTCACTGCCTGCTCCTCCAGAGAGTCCCTTGTCAATCACAAGAGCCTTGGAGTTCTGTCTTCCAGCATACAAGCCTGCAGTCAAGCCAGCTGGACCTGCTCCTATAATTATTATATCAAAATTTTCCATAGAAAACACCTAATCAGTTTTAAATGATATAATATTGATAATTGAAGTAATTAAATTTTTTTATATGTTTAAATTGGAAAAGGGACTCGTATAATATTATGTAAAGCAATCCCTATCAAAAAGAAAAGCAAATTTGTCTTTGATTTTTGTGAGGATATTATAAAAAATGGAATCATCCTTTGGATCTTCTTTTACCTCCCAATGCAAGGGAGGGGCTTTTTTACCAAGTAAAGCATCACGAATGAAAGGAAATTTGAGTTCCATTTCCTCCTTCCATTCCATGAATTCCTTAAATTTCTTAGAATCCAAATTTTTAAGATATTCCTCCATTTCCAACTTTCTTTCTTCACCTTTTTCTTCAGAATAATAATAAGCACTTAAATGCGCCATATTCTCCTCCCCAAAAGCTTTAGTTCTCATTTTAAACTCCAAAAAGTAAGATATATCCTATGTGAAATAATCCCTTCCAAAACGAAATTGAATTTCTTTCTTGATTCTACTATAGAGTTTCTTAAAGAAAGAAACATCTTTTATTGGGACTAATTCAACCTCCCAGGGTTCAGGAGGAGCTTTTTACCTAGAATGGCATCCCTACCATAAGGATGAATTCTCTCCATCTCCTCTTTCCATTCAAAGAACTCTTTAAACTTTTTAGGATCTTCCGCCCTAAAACAATTTTCCATGTGCTCTTTACGAAGAGGACCTTGCTCTGCAAATCTATAATATGTTCTTAAATAAGACATATTATCTTTAAAACCTTTCTAATCATAATAAACTCCTCAAAACCGACAAAAAATAAAAAATTTAAAGATAAATTTTTCTTCAATAATTAAATTATGTAAAACAATCTCTATCAAAAAGAAAAGCAAATTTGTCTTTGATTTTTGTGAGAATATTATTAAAAATGGAAGCTTTCTTTGAATATTCTTTTACTTTCCAATGTAATGGAGGATCTTGTTTACCAAGTAAAACCTCTCGAACAAAAGGAAACTTACATTCCATTTCTTCCTTCCATTCCATAAATTCCTTAAATTTCTTAGAATCCAAACCTTTAAGATATTCCTCCATTTCCAACTTTTTTTCCTCCCCTAATTCTTCAGATTGATAATAAGTACCTAAATGTATTATATTATCATTACCAAAAGCTTTAGTTTTCATTTTTACACCTCATATCTTTTTCATTTATATAAATTAGATTTACATCGTATTTTTTCATCCTATAATTAAAATCGTTAATTAATTCCGCAGTATTTTTCGAAATATACTTATAAAAAAATAATTTTTTTACAAGATTTAAAGTATTTCTGTCTAATAAATAATTTAATAAGTTAAACAAAAAATAATATTCAATATAAATTTTTTTAGAAATATTTAATTTATACAATTCAAAATCATCCAAAAATAATTTTTGAATTTCTTCCTCAAAGGGTTTCTTATTTTTATTTTCTAAAATACTTATTTGATTGGAATTAGTTATAGCTCCAAAAACTGATTCAAAATTTACTATAGCACAAATATCATCTTCTGAAGGAATCACACCTCCATAAGGATGATTATGAATCATTAAAAAAATTTCATAAAAATTTTTTAATATGAAAAGTTTAAATGGTATATGCACAGTACTTTCATTTCCAGTTTTTCTAAAAATAATTTTATTCTCTTTAGAAACCACAACCAATTCTTCTTTTTTCGATTTTCTATGCTTGAAGAAATGGTCTAAAATTCTATTGTAGACTTTTTTAAAATCATCATTTTCAAATAAGTCGTCAAGCATTTCATCATTAGATTTAGGCTCCTTAATCTCATAATCGAAGTCATCAAAAATATCCAATAGCTCAAATGATTCAAAATCAAATAAAGAATAAATTTTAATCATAATCATGGACTTTAAGCCATTAATTTTATCTTTCAAGATTGATACTGTTGTTTTTATTTTATTTTTAACCTTAAAACTGTATTTTATCACCTCTTGAGAAAGCATTTTTTGCTTTAGTAATTTTTCAGCTTGGAACAATAAAAATTTTTACCGATTTTCTTGGTTGATTATACTTTGTTTTTAGTTATTTAAATACTTTGTGCTTTAAATTTAAAATAAAGAATTTTAAAAGATTTATAAGTATAATAAATAGTAAACTATTTGTTAAAATAAAAATAAAGAATTTTAAGTTAAGTATAGTTTTATATAGTAAACCAAAATCTAACAAGTCAAAATTTGTATGAAAATAGGTTAAAATTCATTAAAAATTTTTATTGAAAAAAGAAAAAGTATGAAATTGACATTAATTTGAAAAAATATTAAAACTTGTAAAAATAAGAAAAAATATTAAAAACTTGTAAAAACAAGAAAAAAAATTTAAAAAAATAATAAAAATTGAAAAATTTAAAAAAAAGAAAAATAAAAGGAACAAAAGTTCCTTAAAGAAGCTTTTGAATCTCTTCTCTTACAATCTTGTTGACGAGACTTCCATCGGCCTTTCCTTTAAGCTGCTTCATGGACATTCCCATAAGAGGACCCATGGCACCCATCTGGCGTTCTTTCACCATGTTTTCCTGTCCTGAAACAATGTCATGGATAATGGCTCTTACCTCATCCTCGCTTAAAAGTGTGAGATTCTCCTCTTCAGCTATCTTTTCAACAGGTTCTTCCGGCTTTTTGGAAACTGCAAGCATTAAATCCTTCAATGCGTCCTTGGAGATCTTGTTGTCTTCCAAGAGCTTGAATGTCTCTGTGAGCTTTTCATTTGTGAATATTGATACGTCAACGCCTTCACGTCTTAAGTCCCTGAGGTCTGAAACAAGAACTGAAGCAACTGTGGTTGAATCAACTTTCAACTTAGCCATGAGCTCTTCAAAGCGGTCTGCAAGAAGCCTTCTCACCAGCTGGCTTGAGAGGTCTTCTGAAAGCTTGTACTCCTTGATGATTCTTGCCTCTTTTTCATCCGGAAGCTCTGGAAGATTGTTCTTTATTGGCTCAACCATGTCATCTGTAATCTGGAACAATGGAATGTCTGTTTCAAGATACATCCTGTTTGCAGTTGGAAGAGGCCTCATGTATTCTGTATTTCCATCATCCAAAGCCTTTCTGGTTTCCTCGACAACACCATCGAATGCCATTTCGGCTCTTCTTATGGTTTCATTCAATGCGTTTACAGCAACATCCTCGTCATGTGCCACGATGATGATTGCATCTTCAGGACCTGTCTTGAGGTAGCTTTTAAGGGCGTCCACTTCCTCCTGAGTGATTCCATATGCTGGAAGCTCGTCTGTGTGGAAAAGACCTGAGACCCCCATCTTCTTAGCATAGCTGGAGAGTTCTGTTCCAAATCTTCTTCCAGGCTGGACCTCTTTTCCTATGAGTCCGTCGAATCCTCTTAGGATAATTCCCTTTATGCATTCTGCTGAAGAGAGTATTTTTGAACTTGTGTCCTTGAAGACCTCGTCAAGGTCGTAAATGGTATCTTCAACCTTTGCATTCCTTTTAATGAGCTCGTCCTTGATATCTGCAAGGGCCAGCTGTCTTGTAACCTCGTTTTCAACAATTACAGGCATGAGGTCGAGGTCTTGCACACCCTTGATTTCAACTCTTGCACCTCTTGTGATAGAGATGTTTACATCCTGCCTGATAGTTCCAAGTCCTCTTTTCACATTTGTGCTTCTCAAGACCTGGCCGATCATGTATGCGACTTCTTTTATCTGTTCCGGATGGTGCATGGAAGGGTCTGTTGTAATCTCGGCTAAAGGAATTCCCAAACGGTCCAGACGGAATTGAGTATATTCTCCATCAGAGTCGATTCTTCTTGCAGCATCCTCCTCGAGGCCTAATGATTCGATAGCAACTCTTCCATATGGAGTGTCAAGGTACCCGTCTGTTGCTGCAAGACCTGTCCTCTGGAATCCTCCTGTGTTACTTCCATCGATTACCTGCTTTCTCATTGTGTGGAACTCATCCACCATCTTCATGTTTAAAAGTGATGCGATTGTTATGCAGATGTCTAAAGCCTCTCTGTTTAATGCATGTGGAGGCTCGTCGTCGTTTTCCACAAGGCATGTGTGATTGTTGTAGGCTTCATATTTGAAGGTCATGTCCCTTAAGGACTCTTGAAGTGCGGCTCTGTCGATTTGACCGAGCTCTGACTGAGTAGGCCTCAGGTTTCTGATTATCTCCTCGTCATGCTCGTCATCGGTTAGGTCTGTTGAGCATGGACAGAATAATTTGTGCTTTGTATTCAATTGCTGGTGAATCTCAAGCCCCATCATGAGTCCTAATTCGTCCCAGTTTCTCTCGATTCTTGGTGCTTGATTCTTTTTGGAGGCTTTTTTGTCACCTTTGCCTTTTTTTGATTTGTTTTTTGACATCCTTTTACCTCCCCTAGTTTAAGAAATACTTTTGAGAAGAGCTTTCATTGAGCTCTCCTGCCACATTAGTTTGAATTATATTCTTCACTTCATCTAAATCGTCGCTCTGGCCTAATGCCCAGCAGAGTTTCACATAGCTTGTCTCTGGTGTCATGTCAAGTGCTGAGATGACCCCGGCATCAAGAAGGAGCCTTCCTGTACTGTATACGTTCATGTTTACTCTTCCATAGAGGCACTGTGAGCTCATTACAACCGCTATGTTTTCATCCCTTGCACGCTCCAGGGTCTTGACCATGTAGTCAGGAACGTGACCGAGTCCTGTTCCCTCGATTGCAATGCCTCTGAAGCCCTTGTCTATATGATAGTCAATTAATTCCTCTGTGATTCCAGGGAATGTCTTGATTAATGCCACCTTGTCTTCGCATGCAGTGTTGAGCTCCAGTTCCCTTTCATTACGTTTAATATAAGGAAGATTGGTTTTTGTGATTTCAGCATCTTTTAACAATGCTATAGGCTCGGTGTCTATGCTTCTGAAGGTGTCTCTTCTGCTTGTATGCATCTTTCTGACCTTTGTTCCCCTGTGAAGGGCGCATTCGCCGTCGTTTAAAGTGTCGTGCATGCAGACTGTGACTTCTGCTATGTCTGAAAGCGCTGCTCCCACTGAATTGTAGAGATTCAGGAATGCATCTGTTGACGGCCTGTCTGAACTTCTCTGTGCTCCTGTGATTACGATTGGAACAGGAGACCTTATCATGAAGCTGAGTGCTGCTGATGTGTAGTGCATGGTGTCTGTTCCATGTGCAATTACAACTCCATCTGAGCCTTCATTAATATCATCTGCGATTGATTCGGCAGCTTTCACCCAGTATTCAGGCTTCATATTTTCAGATAATATATTGTATAATGCCTTCACATCATAGTTTGCAAGGTCCAGAAGTTCCGGGTTTGCTCTTAGAAGGTCTTCTGCAGTAAAAGCAGGGTGTACGGCTCCTGTTGCATAGTCTATGATTGATGAGACTGTTCCTCCTGTGGAGATGATTGAAACGTTTCTCTTATTTGGATCCTTTACGATTTCATCTCCGCTGTAGCCTATCTCAGGCTTTTCTCCAGTCTTTATAAGTTCGATTGTCGCGGATTCGATGTTTACTCCCACATTGTATCCGCTGTCCAGCTTGATTACGATATAGGAATCCATTGCATCCTCTGAGCGGTCAAGCAGGATTCCTTCATATTCGATGTCACCTTTGGATACTTTTATTGTATCTCCGATGGTGACTCCAGCCTTGTCTAGAAAGCTTTTAGAAATTTCTTTATAAGTCAATTAAATCCTCTCTTGGTTTTTAAATAGTAAAAATGATAATTTTTAATATATTTTAATATTGTATAAATAAATATTTAAATGTATTTTAATGATATTTCAAAATAAAAGAAATAATTTTATTAAATTTCTTTATCATACTATTGAAAACTTTTAAGTATGTAGAGCATTTTAATTAACGTCTCCAAGAAATGTCATTTGATTTATATTAGTCAAATCCAAAATCGATTTTTTGAATTTAAGCAATTTTTTATCACCTGTTATAAATTCCAAGTCTATACCACTGCATGCTAAATCATGTGCATCCAGAATAATAATATTATCTGGATAATGGAGAAAAATATACGAATTTCTAACATTTAAATTATTGAATGATTCTAAAATACTTTCATACTGCTTGTTTCTATAATGTAATATTAAATTTTCCAAGCAATGATTATAATTTACCTCACTAGTAGAATTTAATATGATTTTAATTTTAGAAATGGTTTTTAACAGTTCTTGAGTATTTGCTTCATCATACCAACCACCTTCATTCCAAATAGATTCTCCGATTTTTCGCTTATTTTGAATTGAAATTTTTTTATTTTGTGTTTTTAATAAAGTACTGAAAAACTCTTCTTTTGATATAATGCATTTGCCAAAGTTATCATTAATTTTTTGAAGATTGGATTTAAGTTCTATGAAAAAAGAATTGTAAATGTTCATTTTTTCAATAATCTTATTTTCAGACTCTTTTTTTACAGTTTTTGACCAATAAGACTTATTTTCTTTTTCAAAAACATTTTCTGCGTATTTATGCCATGGGTCCAAATATAATGAATAACCTATGATCACATTGCTGTCTAAAAATAAATCCATATTATTCCTCCATCAAAACATCTCTAAAGATTTCAAAATATTCTTTTGCTCTCTTATCGGCAGTAAAATCCTTGTAATAATCCTTTTTAAAGTAGAACAAGTCCCTTTCAAACTCCAAATATTCCTTTTTAAAAATTTCCCGGTTTTTTGAAGACATGACATTGTCTCCATTTCCTTCCATGAGCATTAATTTATATTTAGTTATCTCATTCAATCTTTCCAGAATATTTATAACAATCTGAATGTTTTCCTTGGAAAAGTTATTAGTCAGAATTTCTTCAATTAAATCCAGAATATCTACAAAATCGTAGTATTCCTCTTTGATAACATGATTGTATTTTAGATATTCGGCTATTTGCTCTCCAATATCAAAAATTTCATTGATGATTGTTTTAGCTGAAGATTCCTCTTGCGGAGTGTTTTTAATCATCATTGATAGATCATGGGTTATTCTCTCCATTAATCCGATGAAAATATTCCAGTACTGCTCCAAGTCAATTATTTCTGTTTTGGTGATATTTGCCTGCATTTTGTCCTCCATAATTTTATTTTTCTTATCGATGCTTTAAATCCCATTTAAATATGAAAAGTTTTCTTTTAAAAATGACATGTTTTTTCTTATTTTAAATTTTTTATTAAATTGGTTTAGGTTTACCATGTAAAACTATTCATGAAAAAAATAAAGCCTTAAAAGACTTTAATCGTGATATTACTTAAGATTTCATCTTATTTAAACCTATTTATTTTTTAAAAATCTTTTTAACTTAAATTAAAAAGAAATATTACTTATTTCATGCATTAATAATTTTTAAAACCATTGCTTTCGACTATTTTTTAGAGAAACCTTGAAATATATTAAATATTACCGGAGCTAATTATTTTTGTTAGCTAGTTAAAGGTTTTGCTCTACTGTGATTAATTTAATTATTTTTAATAAAAAAATCAAAATTCCTATTTTTTATAAAAACTTTCAAATAACAATATCTTTGAAAAAGCCCTTTTAGAAAATTTTATATCGTCATTCTACCACATCCATTTAATATCATCCATATTCTGAGTTTATCAAATTTAGAATAAATGATTTATTAGCCAAACTATTTAAAATAAATAGTTTATTAGTTTATAAAATTGATGTGAACTTGTTAAATTGATTTTAATTTAAAAATATGTTTTTATTTAGGAAATAAAAGAGTTTAAATAGTATTACTTCCATAATATTATTACATCAAATGATGTTCGGTCATTGTATGTAATTTTCTGAAAAAAAAGAAGAATGGGTTCAACCCATTCTTTTTCAAAACTACTTTTCCAAACTTTTTTAAAAAAAAGTCAACTATTTTTTTTCCAAATAAAAAAAAATCTCATTTTAATTTTATTCACTAAAATCAGTTTATATCTTGGAAAAACAAGAAAATTTTAAAATCAATAATCAACAAAACATTATATGATTTATTAGAAAAAACAGGTAAAGTGAGTGATATGAGCTACAAACTGTCAAAGTCAAAAATAAACGATTATCTTCAGTGCCCTAGGAAATTCAGATACAGATACATAGATGAAATCAAGGTTCCTCAAAACATATACTTTAAAATAGGATCCGATGTCCACCAGATTGCCGAGGACTTCATCAACATATGGAAAAGAGACAAGTCCATTGACATTTTGAAAACCCTTCTTGAACTTGAAGCAGCCTATGAGGGAGACTATAAAAAACATTGCATTCATATGGCTTCATTCTTCACAGAAAAGCTGATTGATGAGGAGTATGAGGTATTCAGCGCAGAGGAGTATCTCCTGAGTGAAAGGTACAACTTCTCAGGACTTGCCGATATAGTGCTTGAAAAAGACGGCGAGCTTACAGTGATTGATTATAAAAGCGGAAGGTCACATACTGTAAAGAAATATGTTACTGAATTGTGCTATTACAAGATGCTTATTGAAGACAAGTATCCTCAAAAGAAGGTAAGATATGCTGGAATATTCTTTACCAAGGATGGAAAATACAGCGAGCTGATGTTCGATGACGAAAACAAGAATGCGATCATATGCACACAAAGGGAATACGAGAGCAAGATCGAACTGATGTATGAAATTAGAGAGAAAATTGAGAAAAAGGAGTTCACTCCTAACAGGCAGTTTTTATGCAAGTATTGTGATTTTAAGAAGTACTGCGATGCCGAAGGCTTCATAACCCTCGATGATTTCTAAATCATGTTGCTTGATTAATTGAATCTTTTCAAATTTTTCCAGAGTATATTATTTTTTAATAATCACTCTTTATCTATTTTTTTTATTTAAATAAGCAGTAAAACTATCAGCATTCAACCAGCGATTTCTATTTAACATCCCGGACCACATAAGATTTCCTTCATTTTCAGTAATGATTCCCTCTTTTAATGCCATCACCAATATATCGCCAGTTGTGATTCTTTCCAGGTCATATTTTACAACATAAGGCATCACATCACGGGTGTTATTGCTTGCAACAATACCATTATGTTTTTTAGCATGCGCTATTGCTGCAGCTTCTCCCTTTCCAATGGGCTTATCGCTGAAATATTCAGAAGAGAGCTTCATGTAAAGAAGGTAATCATCCTCACGGGTGTCAAAAGTCACTATTTTAACAAATCCCTTATCAATCAGCCTATCAATCCTATTTTTATAATCTTGGATATGTGGTCTGTCAAATTCATCATAAACTTCAAAAGGGACATAAATACAATCAAACAACTTCTCTAAAACAGATGTATCATTTATGACAATAAAACAACTCAAGCAATCGGTATCATAAAAAACAGGCTTCATCATATCACCTGCTTAAAATGAATCAAGATTATAGACAATATCCTCTCGGAAGGCGTCCAATAACAATTCCTCTTTTTTTCCAGATGATATTAAATCATTCTCATATGCCTTCTGTGTCAATTTAATGTAGTTTCCAATGGTGAGATATTCCTTATTCAAATATGGAGTGTACAGGCTTAAGTCATAGCCTCTGATTGATGCGTTATACATAACATTTTCCTTATATGACATGTATTCCTCATAGCTGATGTCATTTAAAAAGTGTCTGAGCCTCCATAACAAGGCTTGATGTGATATCTGGAAATACTGCTCGGCATCTATGATGGAATCCAGGTCCCATTTTTCAATGCCATTGTTCAGTTTATAGCTTTCCAAAGCTCCATGTGGCATTATCAGGCATGATGCAAAAAGATCCGCTTTTTTCTCTATCTCATCATCACTGTTAAGCGCACAGATATTGAAATTGTTTTCATCATATTTCAAATGATACAATTCGTGTGCTATTGTGAATGCCTGCCTACCCTTCCTATGTTTTGAATTGACGAATATTATGTTTTCCTTATCCAGCTTAAGGCAAGCACCGCTTAAATCATCATCCATTTTCTTGAAAACTATTGTCAGGTTTTTCATCTTGTTTATGGCAAGTGAGAATATATCAATGGAATCATTTACATCAATCTTCCATTGTCTTCTGCATCCACAAGCCAGTTCATTCATTTCAAAATAATCTTCTTTCATGTTTGCTCCTTAAGTTAATAACTCCCAAGAATCCCCAATATATCCTTCTACTGCAATTAACTCTAGAGAGAAATATCATTATCTATTCCTCGTTTGTAATCCTGGACAGGAATTCCAGATTTATCATTCTACTGCTCATTTGTAATCCTAGACAGGAATTCCAGATTATCAATTATCCTATTCATTTCCGCTATATCCTCCAAGGACAGGTTTTTCTCTTTTGACCTGAATGCCATATTAGTTTTGGAATACTCCCCAATACCTAATATTATATATTCTGGAGAGCATCTGTAAAGATTTGAGAGCTTTATTAATGAATCACTCTTTAATGTTCTTTCATTACTTTCTAATTTAGCTATTTGTCCTTGTTTAAATCCAAGATAATCTGCAATTTGTTTTTGAGTAAAATTATGTTCTAATCTTATTCTTTTTAATCTTTCACCAACAGTTTCAGTCATAATTTTAAACTCCAGTATTGATATGATACTATATTGGAATATTTTCACATATAAATTTTACTAAAAATATTCCAAAGGATTGAAAAAATTAAATAAAATTAGTTTACTTGTCTGTATAATAAAAAGCGTGAGTTTCCCGTCTCTTAAAAATAATACTCAAATTTAAAAAAAGAAGATTAAAAGGTTATCTGCCGAATATCCTAATTAAATTAAAATTAAAAACTTATAAGAATTTTAAATTTCGACGAAAACCTAAAAAAGAAATAATAGATTATAATCTGATCCATTTGTATTTAATAGGGCCTTGGGAAGACCATGATTCTACATAATATTTGCCTTTTACAGTTCCCCCATCGTTGGAGCGTTTACTGACAGAAATTTTAACTTTGGCTTTTTTAATCTTATGAGTTGAATAATCCCTGTATTTGATGTATTTGCCTGAGCTTTTTGTGACCTGTTTGCCCTTTTTGATTTTTTTAATATCCTTCTTGGATAATTTGCATTTGTATTTACCGATCTTGACTGTTTTAGATGCGCTTACAGTAGACAGGCTCATTCCAACAACAAACACAACAAGCAGAGCCACCACAGCAATTTTCCTTTTATCCACATTATCACCTCCTTATAGTTAAAACTATTATGTTTATGTTAACATATAAAATTTTTTATGATAAGAGATTACATGTTTTTCATTAAGCAAAACAAATTCGCTTAAAGCAAAAAATTTATTATCATAATCAATCATTGGATTTCTTCCTATTTCTAGCCTTCATCTCTTTTCTAGCTGCCAATACGGCTTCTTCAAAATACTTGTTGAAGAACTTTCGATTGTAATCAAAAAGCCTTTTGAATGAGGAATCAATTATATACATTGTACAATAATCATCCATATCCCGTATTCCCCTTCCATAAGCCTGCATTAGAGCCATCACAGCCTGGTAGAAATACCATGACCTGTCCTGCCTCTTCCTGTATTGCACTAGCTCGTTCAATTGTGGATAAGGCATTTTAAACATTATCTGGAATCTGCATATGTCACCTTTGAAATCCACTCCATCCTTCAATGAGGCACCTATGAGAACGGATTTTCTGTCTGACTGGGTGAAATCATTGATAATTCTGTTTCTCTCATCCCCTTCAACCACTATCAAATCATAATCCTTTAGATTTTCACATATCCAATAGGCCTGTTCTGTGCTTGAGGTGTGGATGACTCCCTTTTCATTGCTGTGGGCGTCAAGTATTTCCTTGATTTTATCTATGGCCTTTCTGCTTCTCCAATTAGGCCTGCCCTTGTTGTCTCCGCTTAATCTTCCTGCAAAATCCAGTACTATAGGCCTGTTTTCAAGTTCGAAAGGGCTTTTCTGATAGATGTGATATGTTTCATCAGGGTTTATGTTGTTCCACTGACAGAACTTCTTCTTGTCTCCCAGTGTTCCAGTCAGGAATATGCATATTTCAGCCATGTTCAGGAGCTTTGCAGTTTCATCTGTAACAGAATATGGCTTGAATTCAGCCTGAAGTCCATTGTTGTAGAGCTCATCCTTTTTGATGTCGCTGTATTTAGGCAAATCGATGATGAGTTCATGGCTTGAAAGCCTTCTTGCAATCTTGTTGTAGTAATCGATGTCCTCTTTAAGCTCCTGCCTTTCCTCGAAGATTTCAGGATTGTTCATGAAATCATCAAGAGAGCTTTGAGTGTCACTGGAGATGTCCATCTGCAGAATCTTTTCCTTGCAGTTTTCAGAAAGCCTTTGGCACAAGTCAACCCAGTAGCTTGTGTCGCGCTTCAATTTGGATACTGTCTTATCCCCATTGATGACGCAATCGAAGATGTCGATTCCATATTTTATCATTATCCTCTCCCTATCCAGCGCAAAGGATGAGAGATGCAGCATCTTCCGCTCGAGATTATGGGCCTCGTCTAGAATGAGAAGCTTTCTTCCATCAAGATTTGGAACAATGCCAAGATAGAAGAAGTCATAATTTGTTATGACATTGTCAGCCTTTTTAGCCCTGTTGAAAGCATCAATGAAGAGGCAGTCGGGACATCTTTTTTCTTCCAGTTCCTTTTTTATGCAGAAGTCGCAGTTTCCCTTTATCCTGCATTTGTAGTTTCCGCTTCCCTTGATTTCAACAAGGCTTGGAAAATCATTCCTGTACTGGTTTTGAAGCTGTTTTGTCATGGTCAAAATAAAAGAATCCTTGTACATGTTTGCAAGTGTGACAGCTATTGCAGACTTTCCTATTCCTGTTCCAGCCTCCAGGATTATGTTTTTATATCCGTTTTCGATAGCCCATATTATTCGATTGAGTATCTTCTGCTGGGCAACCCTCGGCTTGTACCCAGGCAATGACCAATAGAACATCCAGTTGAGACTTGAACTTTTCTCTTCACTATTCAATTTATTCCCCTTCCATAAATTAAATGCTATTTATGATGAAAAATAGTTATTAATTAAACTCATCAAATTAAATTGGAATATTATATAATTCATTAAGAGTTACTAACCTTTTAACAAACCACATATTAGCATGCTCATTTACAACATCAGTATCATTGAAATAATCCTTAATAATATTCAGTTCATTTTCATAATCTCCAAAATTCCTAAACATCATTGCCAGTTTTTTATAGTATGTTATGTTCTTTGGCATGTTGGAATTGGAAAAATATTCATATAAATCTAAAGCATCAGAATGGTTTTCAAGATTGAAGACATTAGTTCCACCATCAACTAACGAATCATCAGAATCAAAGAAACCAGGATTAGGAACCACGGGGTCCCTGGAAATAGGAAGCATAGATTCATCAGATGAGGAAGTTTGTGAAACATCAATCACTTCTTTTTGGTCTATATCAATAGCATTTTTAAAGAAATCTGGAATAAGGTTGTAAAGCATATTATCCCAGTAGAACAGATTTGAAGTATCATCTATAAAGTAAGTTTGGCAATAATCATCTTGATATCTCATGCCCCTACCATATGTTTGAAGCAATCTGACTATAGTGTTGTAATGATACCATCCCATATCGATATTTTTTCTTATATTTACTTGTTTTTCTAAATACGGATATGGTATTTTATATATGATTTGGAATCTGCATTTATCGCCAGGAAGATCCACTCCCTCATCCATAGACGGGCTGATGAAAACTAAAGGCTCATCACTTTCTTCAAACTCTTTTAATTTTCTTTCCCTATTATAAGAATTATGGGATATTATCCTATCAGAATCCAGATTGTCACTTAGATAGTCTCTGAAATAATTATTTACTGTATGGATAATACCTTTTTCATTTTCATGCTTCTTTAATATATCTTCAATGATTGGAATGGTTTTTGGAGCATTCTTTTCACGATTATCATAATTTAAACTGATATTTTCATATGTTTTAATAGGATTTCGATGGGTATCAAATGGAGATTCCCTTCTAATAGCATAGATTTCATCCTCATTGATGCCCAGCCATTTTGCATAATTCTTATAATCAAGAATAGTAGCACTCATGAAAATGCATATTTCTCCATGTTGGAAAAATAAATCTGCATATTTGTCAATTTTTATCGGACAGAATGAAATCTCATAAGTCCCCTTTATTTCCTTTTTGTTGAAATTGCATACCCAGTTTAAAGGATTCAACCTAATTAAATTTTTAACTCTTCTAAATACTCTGCTTTTTTGAGAAAAAGACTCTACTTTTTTACCCAGGTCTTTTTCTTTCTGTTTTAATTTATCTTTTTCATGAGTATCTTCTTCACTTAGTGATTCTTCATCTTCAAAGTTTTTTAATTGAGTTTTAATATTATTAATATCACTTCTTAAATTAGATATTTGCAAAGTATATTTAGTAACCACTTCATCTAAAAATTTCAACCAATCCTCATAACCCTTCTTTGCCAATGATTTTGCATCTTCAATAGAAAATGAAAAATTCACTTCATCAATATCATTCTTTGGAAGACGCAAATCAAGAAAATGCATTATCTGATTTTCGATGTTATGGGCCTCGTCAAAAATAATCAGTTCCCTGTCAGTAAAGTCATCATTAAAAGTAAATTCCGTGAACGCATAGGAATAATTTGTTATAACTACATTGGATTTTAAAGCTTTTGCTTTATTATATCTATATTGACAACAGGAATCCTTATTCCTTATGCAGTTGTCCAGATCGTTGAGACTTAGTTTGTATTCGCAGTCGAAATTCTCAACCACACAACGCCCCATTTCACAGTTTTCCCAAACATTTTCTTCCAAATACTTTTTACATTGATAATTGTTTTTACCCTTGATAAGTTCAAAGCCCAGATTTCTAAAGTTATCATAATATTGATTCTGCAATTGCTTTGTCCTTGTGATAATATATGAATCTTTAGACATGTGTGCAAGAGTTGCAGCTATTGCTGATTTTCCAGTTCCTGTTCCCGCTTCAAGGATAATGTATTTATATCCTTTTTCGATAGCTTCCAATATTTCAGAAACTGTCTCAAGCTGACCTTCTCTTGCTTTAGCATAAGGGAAATATTCCTCGGCTTTGGGATTTATTTTTGAATAGTCACTATACTCCCATTGATTTCCAAAACCTCTGTTTAAATCATTAATTTCTCGTTGAACACTTAAAGTCAACTTGTTTTTATTTTCTTTTTTAAGTTCATTTACAGTTTTTTCAACCATTTCCTGCAAGGAGTCTTCATAAGACTGCTGAAATTTTTCAAATTCTGCAAATTTGTCAATAATAAGGTTTAAATGTTCCTTCATTTCATTAGGGATTTCATCGGAATATTCCTTAATTTCTGCCAAAGTCTCATCAATGAGAATTCTGATATTCTTATCCCGAATTTCATTTTCTTCTTCATAACGACTTACCTTGCTTTTTAATTCTTTATATTTATCCTTCAAACTTTTTGGAAGTTTTATATGATTTTCTTTTATTAATTTCAATATGGTTTGTTCCACTCGAATATCATTTAAGGAATTATTCTCCAAATCGATAATCAAAAGGTATAAATTTTGTATTTTCTCATAAACCATCTCGGAAACTTTGGATTTGTTATCAGAAATTACTGAAGTTAGTTCTTTTTTCAATTCAGCAATTTCATTATTTCTTGTGATTTCATTTTCTTTAAGCTTTTGGTTGAAAAAATTCTCAAGATCTTTACGGGATACTGGATTTTCGACAATTTTGACAGGGCTTCTCTGTTTTAAAACCCATTCTTCATCATCATTAGGCAATATATACTCTAAATTTATTTCAGGATAAAGCAAACAATTAATAATCTTATGGGTATTCTTAGCAAGTTCTTCAGCATCAAATTTATTATTAAACTCTATGCCTCCATGTTTTGCCTTACTATGCTTATAAATTAAAGTATATTCCACATAATCTTTCAAATCTATGCTTTCCAATTTACTATATAACCTCTCTTTAGATTCATAATTAAAAAACAGACCTCCTAAAGTCATCTTAAATGTATATTTCCTTTTATAAAACTTTTTAAATGCTTTTTCTACTGCAAATCCTGCATGTAAAAAAGTATGCCTGTATTTTCCATCAATAAGTGATAAATCCATTTCCTCGCAATCGTCATATATCTCAGGATATTCACTAACTAAAAATGAAAAATTTGAATCCACAATCTGAGTTGACATAATACCACAAACTTAATTAATCATAATAATTCTTTTTTCTTCTTTTCAAATTCTTCTTTAGTTAAAAGACCTTCCTTATAAAATTCCGCAAACTTAATAAACATGTCATTATTTCTTTGTTTATCTTCAGAAGATTGATTTGATTCTACAGAACCATTTAAAGAAGAATTGCTATCAAGTGCTAGTTTATCAGGCAAGTCTTTTTCGATCTCTTCAAAAGAAACAGGGTATGCGAGGAATTCATTGATTTCATTTAATTTTAATTTAACCCATTCTTTGTAGTTGTCTTGTCCATTATAGTCTGCAAAAATTGATTTGATGATTTCTATTTCCTTATTAAAGTCATCATTATAATTGAATAATTCATCAATGCCAATGTTTTCAAAAGGATTTTCAATAGAATTTTCAACTTCAGAAGGAACATCAGACGCATTTTCTATTGATTTATCTTCTGATGTTGGTTTAATTGACTCCTCATCTTCAATATCAATTTTAACATCATCAACAGAAGAATCACCTCCAACAACAACATTAGCTACATCAGAAACATCATCACTAATAGCAGAATCCACAACTTCAACTACATCAGAAACATCATCACTAATAGCAGAATCCTCAACTTCAACTTCAGCCGCAACATCAGAACTCAAATCCTCATCAACAGATGAATCCACCTCACCAACAGCATCATCTTCTCCATCAGAATAGTTGTCTGCCATATCAATAGAAGCATCATCACTCACAGAAGCATCATCTTCTTCAACAGAAGGCTCAACAAACATTTCAGATTCATTCAATTCATCAATCTTTAATTTATACAAGTCATCTGATAATACACCAAAGTCCATTTTTTTGTTTTCTGAATCTACATCCACTTCTGAATTAAGCTGCTTTTGAATTGTTTCTAAAAACTTGTCAAGAAGTTCTTCATGAGTATAATCATCAATATTATCTGCCTGAATATATTTAGCCAGTTCTTTTTTATCATATTTAGCAAATTTGCTTCTTAAAAGATCCAGTTCAAATAGTGAAATATTTTCAATGATATAAATATAATTATCCAAATCATCCAAATCAATACTCTTAAACAACTCTTTAATTTGATCTTCCTTATTGGATGTAATCTTTTTATCAAGAATCAAAAGAAGAATATTCAATTGGAAAATAGACAGTTTACTCAATTTTATTAAATAATACTTAATTCTTGTTAAATTAATATTTGCTTTGGAATAACGGGCAATCAATTCATTTAATATTTCTTCGTGAACTTCCTCATCAAAGAAAAATTCATTTTCAATTTTTTCGAAGTCGTTATTGCCTCTTAATTTATAATATAATTTAAAATAATCCTTTATTTTACCTATATAACCTTGTTTTATAACTAAATCATATATATCTATTGCTAACCAATTATAATCTATATCATCCCCATATCTGGATTTATTATCCAATTCAGCAGATATGGGATCTTCAGATTTAGCGTTATTATCAATTTCTATAGCCTTTACTGCTTTTTCATATAAATTGTCTTTGTTAGTCTCTTCATTATCATTTAAGAAAATAGCCAAATCTTTAGGAGTCAAGTCTTTTAGATTTTCTTTAAGTAACTTTATGTCAAGACTCTTGTTTTTAGAAATTCTTTGGATTAAAAAGTGGAGGCTTTTTATTTCACTTAAGGCAAATATGCATTTGATTTGATCCACTCTTCTTAAAAGAGGTTTTTTATCTTTTAACAGTAATAAGCTATTTAATTGAACATGTGAAAAATTTTTCAAACTTTTCAAGTTATACTCAATATCATATAAAATGTCTTCATCAAGGAAGTCATTGGGATAAAAAGAACTGTCAAAAGATAAGTCTGTTTTTGATTTCAATGCATGATATGTGAATTTCTCTTCCTTGATTTGAATTTCCTTCTTATTTAGAGTCTCGCAATATAATAATTTATAAAATTCTTGATAAAATTCATCTTCTACAAAATCACCATTTGCAATCTGATTAGCTAACATATTCATAATTCTATATGCAGATCCATATTTTAAATCCATGTGTTTTAACTTAGAAGTAATATTTTCATTGAAATCTGGAAAACCTAGATGGTTATATACTACTTTTAAATTATTTTTAATATTTTCATCTTTTAATAATTCCAAATCAAGTTTGATTTCATCATTTCCGATATCTTCTAAACCAAGATCATTTAATTCTATGCTTTCATTAGAGTTATCTTTAGGAACATCATTATCAATATCTGATGATTCTTTAGGTTCATTTGGAGATTCCGGCGAGTCACATGTTGAAGAGTTATCTTCTTTTTTCAAATCATTATTCCAGTAGCCATACTTCTGTTCAAGAGCTTCAAAATCTATTTCTTTAGCTATACGCTCATTTAATTCATCTGAAATCTCTTCAAATAAGCTTTCGAATCTTTCTTTAGAAAATTCCTCCAAATCAATTTCATCATCTAAAAAATAACTGCTATGTGTCATTGACTTCAATCTATTTTTGATTTCAGTCTTCATAACATCAGGCCGTGTATTTGTTTTCAATTCGCCATATAATATCTTAGCTAAAGTTTTAGAATTGGCTTTACTTAATTTGGAATCAATTTTCTCAATACATGAATCATAATCAAACAATATCTCTAAATTTTCACTACATTCCCCATAAATCATTTCAGTAAGATATTTAATATTTCTTGATCTTTTAATTGTAGGTATATAATTTTGAATTATTAATAGAATATTCACTTGGAATGAATCCAGCTTGTTCAATTCAATTAAAGTATTTAAAATTAGAGAATAATCTGTAAATTGCTGATTAAGTTCATATTCGGATGCAAAATCATCAATAACATTTTCTACAGTGAATTTGAATTCATTTTCAGTAAAATCTTGTTTTTCTTCCAAGTTTTTTATTAATTCGTTTTTTACAAAATCACGTTTTTCTTCTGGAAGCCCGCTACTTTTAAAACAATCTTCAAAAAGATTTTTAAAATCTGGATGCTTAGATATGTATGCATCATAATCGAAAATTTCTTTTGATTCGGAATCTTCTACACTATCCGATTGGGTTTTTTCAGTATCTTCAGACATTGCAGAGTTATAACCAGGCGGTGTTTTAATAAAACGAGGATTATCCCAAGACATAGTTTATCTCCTTTAAATTTTATAAATTAAAAGAATAAAATAATTTTTAAAAAATATTTCACCCACTCACTATACCATTATATGTTTTAAATAATTATAAATCTTTACTTTAACTCCACAGGGAACAGTTTCTAATTACTAAACAAACTTTTTAGACATCTTTGAAAGATTACTGTGATTGCGGACTTTCATATTCTGTTCCAACTTCTAATATGATTTTTATATCTATTGTCTATTACCCAGATAATCCTGTTGATGATTTCCCATAACAACACTTGGAGCATGCTGAGTGCGACCAAAAAAACATCCATTTGGATTTGAACATACTATCCGACTTCTACTTCACTTCTCTTCCCCTTCTATAAATTAAATCATTTCAACTATTAAATAAAAATAGTTTTAGAGACTAATCACAACAAATGAAATTGAATTTGCAATATTTACAGCTTTCAGATCGTCTAGGACAGTATTTATCATCTAAAATATCATCTGCAATTGATTCAATTTCTTCTAGAAGATCATCTTGGTCTATATTCCCTACTTCAAAATCAATCAATTCATTATCAAGAACAGAATAAACAGAAAGACGTTCAATATTTCGACCACTATACTCCCCATCTTCAATTAAATCTAATGCTAATTTATAGATATTCAATTGTTTTTCATACTTGTCTTTATTGGCTTTAATGTTATGGGAAACCTTGTAGTCAATTAGCCCCAAATTGCCATTTTCAGTTTCATAAATCAAATCGATGGACCCGACAAGATCAAACTTTTTCCTCTTTATATCAAAATGATATTCAGAATCTAAAATCCTGTTTTTACCAAAATCATTCCAATAATTATGAATGCTGTTTTTTATCCTATTAACATCTTCTTCCTTATAACTACCTTCAAAATTGGATTTGAAACTTGAATCTACGATTTTGTCGATTTTGTCTTCTGAAAATTTTCCTTCCTTGACCATCTTGTTGATTTTATCAAGGGACTTGTGGGCGATGGTCCCATAAGTAATGTTTGGAGAAGTTGATACTCTGAAATCGAAGTCATGGAAAAGCTTGTATCTTAAAGGACAGTCGTTATAACTGCTCATGGAAGTATAACTTAGTGTGAGCTTGTCCTCCTCTTCCTTATCCTTTGAACTTTCTATGGATGGGATATCTTCAAAATTATCTGTTAGATGCTTGATAAGAGAGGGATTATTGTCTATTACACTTTGAATACACTCTGGAGTGGAGTATTCTTCATTTACAATGCTTGATAGGACCAAGACATCTTGGGCTCTTGTCATTGCAACATAAATGATTCTTTCCTCTTCTTCATCTGATGCCTTTTCTTCCTCTTCAATACTCAAATCCTTATACTCCAAATACTCTGAGGGAGTATAATAAGTGTCTTTCATATGAATATTATCCCTTTCCTTAGGACTTATGAATACTCTTGGGAAAGAACTTTTATTCCCTTTTTCTGTATGACCTAAAGATAAGAGAATTGTAACTGGAAACTCCAATCCCTTGGACTTGTGAACAGTCATTATTTGGACGCCATGATTTTCCTTGTTATTGGTTTCATAGGAACCGATATTGAATTTCAAGAATAAGCAAAGACCTGCTAGGTCGTATTCACAGTCAATGGCTTCATAATTGGAAATGGTATGGGTGATTAAAGCAATGTTTTCTATTTTTTCGCGATAATCAGGATCGTATATGTTATCCAAGTCAATGAAATCACAAATTCTTATCAATTCATAATAAATATCTGAAATTGTAGGAATCTTTTTTAATCCATAGGTGTGGTAGAAATATCTTCTCAGGTTTTCCATTCTTGCCTCATCATCAAGCTCATATTTCTTAGGCATCCATTTGACCATTTCCTTAAGTTCATTAAGTTTTTTAAAGAATTCCAAGTCATCCTCATCAGTGATTCCATATTCAATCAGGTTTTCACATTTCAATGAAGGCCTTTCCACAAAACTCATTAGTTTGAGAATATAATCATCATCCCGTCTTTCAAATAACTTTTCAAAATAAGTTTGTTTCCTATAATCAGGGAATTCTCCGGATTTATCGATTTCCTTGCACTCAGAGATATCATCTCTAAGATTTTCATCCATCTTGAAAACATCAGATTCAAAATCATCCTGTTTCTTGCATATGATTTCCTTGGTTTTTTCACTTAAATCAACAAATACCTGATTGAAATCATTGCCTGCAAAACCCTTCAGATTCAATGGTTCATAAACAGATATCCTGTCTTCGTCTTCAGCAAGATAATTCAATAAAAACAAGATTGATTGAACTTCATCCTGTTCATCCAAATCATTGAATCCCTTGATTTGGTGTGGAATATCATTTGATTTCAAGGATGCAATCAAATCGCTTACATGGTTATGTTTTACTGAGCGAGTTAGAATAGCAATATCTTCATATTTCAAATTCCGATGTTCAATTAAATTTTTAACAAGTTCGCAGATTTGATGAGCTTCCTCTTCTTTTGAAGCATTTTTCATATAAAATGAACTTTTGCTATCATTTCGACGACCCTTGAATTCTTCATTGTTTGATCTTTGATGCTTGATGAAATCCTCGCTCAACCCAATTATTTCATTTGTAGAGCGGTGATTATAATCCAATACAACCGTATCAACATCATAGTTTTCAATCATATAATCAAAATAGTTGGATAGGGAACCTCTGAATCCGTAAATCCTCTGGTCAGCATCACCAACAGCTGTAAAACTGCCTCCGGATTTAATCGCCTCCTTCATTAAGATTTCAAATATCTGAATTTGAATAGGATCGGTATCCTGAAACTCATCAATGAAAATATTAGTATACTGGCTTTCAGGGATTTCTCTCAAACTGTCCAAAGCATCTAACTGCAATCTATTGAAATCGGTAATATGATGATCATCCAATAATTTCAAATAATCCGGATATGATTCTGCAACCTTCAGATATCTTGCATTATACCAGCTTTTATAAACACCCTTATACTCTTTCTTATTTTTATTTAACTTAAGGAACTTGCTTGGGAACTTATGATCTTTATTGATTCCCTCATTGACTATTTCTAGATATTTAGGTTCAATCTTACGAGTCTCTTTAATATAGTTGACTAATCCATCAGTATCAACATTATACATTGTATATTCATCATATTTATCTAAAATAGCAGAAACATGGGAAGCATTTGCAAAGTATTCATTTTCAAAGCCAAGACATTTAAGATGATTTTTTAAAAACAGTTTCATTCTCTCTTCATTATCATCAGAATATATTTTGTAACCCTCTCTTTTATGATTCCTTTTAGGGTCTTCCAATAGCTTCAAGCAAAAAGAGTGAATTGTGGAAATCTGCATCTTGTTGATAGTTTCTTCTGGAATATCTTTATTTGATAATTTGACTTTAAGTTCCTCAGCCGCTTTGACTGAGAATGTTATTATTAAAAATGATTCAGGATTCTTTTTTTCTTTTTCCAAAAGGTATTTTACTCTTTCAGTCAGTACAAATGTTTTTCCAGCGCCAGGTCCTGCTTTAATCAGTAAAGGTTTTCCACCTTTATAATATACGCACTTCTCTTGTCGTTTAGTTAAATCCTCGTCTATAATTACAGCCCCCATTATAAGAGTCATATTTTATTATATTTATAAAAATTAATAAAGTTTTATATCTTATTTTAACAAAAGAAATGAAATTATAATTTATTTTAAAACCAAAAACAAGAAATTTTAATATTAATAAAAACAAATTATCATATAAATTTAAATAAAAATAAGTAAAGTGAGTGATATGAGTTACAAATTATCCAAATCCAAAATCAATGAATATCTTCAATGTCCTAGAAAATTCAGATATGTATATGTAAATGAAATAGAAACAGAAGAAAACGAACACTTTAAAATAGGTGGCGATGTTCACAAGATAGCCGAGGATTTCATAAAACTATGGCAAAAGGACGATTCAATAGATTTCCTGGATACATTATATGAATTGGAAAGCAAGTACGAAGATGATTACAAGGACCACTGCCAGAATTTAGCAGAATTCTTTAAAGAAAAACTTACTTGTGAAGGATATGAAGTATTCAGCACTGAAGAGTATATTATTAGTGAAAAATACAATTTCTCAGGAAAATCCGATCTCGTGCTTGAAAAAGACGGTAAGCTGACTGTGATTGACTACAAGACAGGAAAATCAAGTAGTGTCCGAGACTATGTCACTGAATTATGTTATTACAAAATGCTTGTTGAAGACAAATATCCGAAAACTGTTGAATACGCAGCTATTTTCTTTACCAAAGATGGAGGATACAGTGAATTGATGTTTACTGATGCTCAATACAGTGCGGTTAACTGTTCTATTACAGAATATAATAATAAGATCGAATTGATTGAAGAGGTCAGAGAAAAGATTGAAGCCGGAGAGTTTCCTCCTAAAAGGCAGTATCTGTGCAAGTCTTGTGACTTCAAAGACCTTTGTGATAAAGAAGGCTTCATTGAATGATTTATAAAAAAATATAATTAAAAGTGGATAATCAAAAAATTAAAAATTTTATTAATATTATTTAGATTTTTCTTTTAATTGTTTTATTTTTTCCAATCTCTTTTTATATTTTTGATATTCTTTCACATGATCTGGTAAAATTATATCTTCAATTTTAAAGACATCGTCGTTATCAAGATTATCCATTTCTTTTTCAAATTCTTCTTTTCTATACTCTAACTTTTTTAAATCACGTTGCTTATAAGAAAGTGTATTTTCAAGCATGTCAACCCTATTTTGTAATAATTTCTTATCCTCAAAAGTTTTATCCGAATTTTCTAAATCTCCTTTAAGATTTCCAATATAATCCATTAACTCTTTTAAATCTTTTTTCCTTTGATTATACATCTCATTAAAAATTTTTAAATCTTCTTTTTCTTCTTTAAGCATTTTATCTTTATATTTTCTTACAAATTCATCAGAATTTTCATCTAAGAAAAGTTCATCACCGTTTTCATAAATAATTTTCTTATATTCATCTAAAATATTATAACAAATTTCCAATTCATTATCATAATCCTTAAGTTTTCTATAAATTATTAAGAGTCTGTGATACTGAAATATTTTGTTAAATCTTAAGAAAGAATTCTCATCTTGTATATTAATAGTCTCATTGTATAATTTAATAGCTTCCTCATAATTTCCCATTCTTTCCAAATTTCTAGCTTTATTATTGATTGTATAAATCTTTCTTCTAAGTTTTATTTCATTTAATCGTTCATTTCTTAAGGATTGCGAGTATTTTTCACCTTCAATATTTATTAAATCCGTGTATTCTTTTAATTCTTCCTTAATTTCATCTTGACTCAATTTATTTTGTGAAACCAACTCATTAAGTTTAATTAAAAATTCATTGACCTTAATATTAAGTGAATCATCCTCAAAATCAATGCCCAATTCCTCTCTAAAACTATTTAATGAATCTCTATCAAAACCATAATCCTCTTTTAAATAAATAAATCCATCAATCCAATAATCACCTAAATAATTAGGAATATAATCGATTAACTCACCATTTTCATAATTAAAGATTCTTTTTTCTAATTCATCAGTTAACCTAAATGAGTAATATGGATACTTCATATATTCTTTAATTTCATCCTCAGTGAAGAATAAATAAGGCACTTCGGTAGAACTGTAAATCTCATGGAAAAACTCCTCATACTTATCTTCATATTGGTAATTTTGTAAATTATAATCAGAAACTAGATCCAAGTTAGTTTTGTCTTCTTTATACCATCCATTAAATCTAATTATAAATGACTTTAAGAAGTTTTTAGTGATATCCTCTTCATTAGACCCATTAATACGATAAATATTATTTAATAATTCCAAATCTCTTGCATATTTATACCACATTTGATTTTTAAGATCTTCATTCAGAGTTTTTTCATGAATATATTTTATAAGACCGTTCAAATTTCTTATTTCATCTTCATAAATTTCTAATGGAATAATAGGTTCATAATCAGCAAAATCTATATTTAAATGATTTTTTGATAAAATCACAGGTTCATAATCTGACAGATCTAAACTAAAAATTTCATAAAATGTGCTTTTAAAGAAGGTATAATGAATATTATTTTTTAAGAATACCTTTCCTTTGTCTGAAAGCTTGTAAAATTTAATTGGGAAAGATTCTTTAATTTCCTCTTCAGTCAAATTATCCTTAGCCCATTGTCTATATTGTTCTTTTGAAGTGAAGTAACCTGCACCATATTTTAATAAATTATCTTTCAATTCATTGAAGTCATAATAATCTAATGCCTCTGATGGTTTTTGAAGTTTAATTAAACCCTCATTTAATGATTTATTGAAAAAATGTCTTTTAGAGAAATCCATTGAATTATAACGGCGGTATTTGCCAACATCATTTAAATAATGGATAAAATTTATTTTATATTCTACTTTTTGCTTTTGATAAAAATAATTAAAGCAATCACTAGAATTTTGAGGAATGTTTTCTTTCAATAAATTATATAAGTTTTTTCCTAGAAGTGAACTTACAATATAATAAATAGAATCTTTTTGATTTAAATTAGGAATTTGGTCACTGATTTCATTAAAAGACTCCTGGATTATGTTTTCTAGAATATCACAATCAGGATACGAGTTTAAAAGATAATTTAAATCACCGAAGATTTTTTCTATATCCCTAAATGAATATTCTAAGAAAATATTAGAATTTTTGACTAAGGGTGCTGTTCTCCAACCCTGCATCTCAGTAAAGTTGAAATAATCATTTATAAAAATCAGCACTATTTTAATAGCATTTTTTAAGTAATTATTCAAATCTTCACTAAAATTATATAAATCTAGAGTGGCAAGTAAAAAGGTTAAATACTCCCCAATACTTCCATTTAATTCGTATTCAAACAAATATGCTAGTATTTTACTAGGTATATCCTCTTTAGGGATATCCTTAAAAAGTTTAATATATTCTTCTTTTGATAAGAAATAAGATAGATAAATACTGGAAATTTCATTATAAACATCAAGATATTCATTTTCTTTAAGAAACTTATTAACATTTTCATTACATTTATAAAGTTTTACCCCATATACATATTCCATTAATTCTTCTTCGGGAATATTTTTAATGCAACGACTTAACAAATCATTCTTTAAACCAGAAGATTTGAGATTATGGTCCTTTAAAATCTCCTTTAAATCAGATACATTAAGTTCATGTATTTTATATATCAAATCTGCATCATCAAAGTATTTTACCATATCATTGGATTTAATATCATACAGATCCCATTTTCTAACAACAGATTCATGTGAAAGCTTTTTTAAAAGTTTATAAAGATTCAAGAGATATGATTCTTCAGATGATTGTTCATCATCCTCAAAATAGTTTAATCTAAAAGAATTTGAAAACTTATTACTTCTTATTAAAGACATGTGAACACCTATTTACTATTGATTTAAAATTACATATCCATACATTGAAATTGGTTTTTTTAAAGGAGATTTAAGATTCTGAATGGTCTGTTCCATCAAATTTACGCTTAAACACTAAACACTATTCACTTCTGTTTATGTCGAATCATATGCTGATCTTCTCGTTTGAGTTTAATCTGAAACTATTCAGTCTATCCAGCTTTTCCTTGAAGTAAGCCTGCAGCCTCATGTCCTCGCAGTAAATATAACATCCCCTCATTCCACGAGTCATCAAAGTCCTGTAGGTATTCTTGATTATCTCATCTGCTATGTTTAGAGCTTCCTGAGGATTTTCCCTTGACAATCCTACAATGCCTCTTAAAGACTGGTCGGTACGAGCCCTTTGGGTAAAGTCAGTCACTATCTTTCCATCCTCATAGCGAATGTCATTGCCCAATATGACGCCAACATAATCAAACTCCAAACCTTGTGAAGTATGGATGCATCCTATTTCATTAACAGAATCCTCATCTATTGCCCAGGTGCTGGTATTGCCTAGATTCCAGCTCATAGAAAAGTCGCCTATTTGAATGTCATGAACATCAGGATTGTTCTTGCCATCTTTTATCCAGTTCCAGCAGTATCCGGCAAGCAGCCTTGCGCTGTTGTTGATTTCATTTTTCTCAAAAATCAAATCTTTAAGTTCTTCAGGAGTATCTATTACTCTGAAATCATAATCAAAATCAAATCCATCGAAATTTGCGGTCTCTTCAATTTCAAGAACATCATTAAGCCAGGAGAGATAACCATTGGAACCATTGCATCTGAATTGTGAATTCAACTTGACATGTTCTATTTCAGCATCGAATTCATTGGCAAAATGTTCTATTACATCTATGCTTCCATGATCCTTTATATGAACCCTTTGATGCTTGTCTATAAAGAATACTGAAAACTTGGCTGCATTGATGATTTCCTTGACCTGGTCTTCCCCCTTGTTTTGATACATTCCAGATTTCTTGTTCAACCTATGAGCTTCATCGACAACCAATGCATCAAATTCATTGCTTTTTGATTCTGTAAAAGTGCCTGAGCCCTTGAAAAGATTCTTGATATAGGATACAGAGTATTCTCCACCTCTCAGCTTTTGATAGAATACTTCCCTTGGAGCGCTGTTTTTTGTAACATACAATGATACCATATCGTCTCTCATCATATCTACAAGCAGGTTGATGGCAACTACGGATTTTCCAGTTCCAGGACCTCCTTCAACAATCAAAACCCTTTTCTTTTCATCCAGATAAGATTTTCTAGCCATATCCATGGCAATTTCATAGGCAATCTTCTGGTCGTCGATCATTACAAATTCCTTGTTTCCCTGAAGGAGATTATATAAGGTATCCTGCAATTTTTTAGAAGGTCTTATTTTACCACAGTCAATCCTATATAAAATATTTGTGGTGTCTCCCTTTTTTACATATTTTTTAATGAATTCTCTAAGCTTATATACATCTCTCTTTCCAAATAATGGTGCTTCTGTAAGGTAAGTGTCATATATTTTATCGGTGAGTGGATCATATGGCACACTTATGTCATAATTATGCAAATAAGCACAGGGATGTAAGCGTATATTGTCCTCTTCAACTGTGGCATTGAAGTTCTCAATCAATGCTGCATATGACCATGCCTGATAACATGGGTGGGTTACATCACGTATGCCTCCTCCAACATAAGTGGATACTATTCCATCTTTGTTATTTACTTTGTCTGCGTTTTCCCATTGTTTAAGTTCTATTATGACAACAGAATCATCTTCATTTTCATTCAAGCCTGTAAGAGTGAAATCTATTCTCTTGGATGTTGTAGGTATGGTGAATTCAATAGCCACTCCACAGTCACTAGGAATTTCATTGTCATTTAAAACCTTGTACATGTATTCCATTGAATTCTCCCAGGATCTTATCTGGGCCTTGTTGGATTTTCCAATTTTTGCCTGATAGACTTCATATATTTCATCACAGATGGATCCGAGTTCGACTGAAGTCATGAATTCCTCTTTGGTAGCTTCATTTACCAGCATTGTTTTTCCCCTTTTAAAATTAGTATTATAAATTAATCATAATTTGTTGTATTTAGTTGATACGCCTTTTGATTTGCTGACAGGATATTTTTCAGCAGTTTTTGCCATTTTATTTAAAACAATTTCCTTGACATCGACTTCTAATGCATCTGCCATAAGGAAGCAATAGTTCAATACATCAGCAAGTTCATCAGCAACTTCATCTTTGTCATATTCATTATTCCATTGAAAATGCTCAAGTAGTTCAGCAGCTTCTATTGAAATTGATTTGGCCAGGTTTTCTGGAGTGTGAAACTGCTTCCAATCCCTTTCACTTTGGAATTTGATAATTTCTTGCATAATCTCTTCCATATTATCCCCTTGATAAATTATATATAAACTGAGATATTTACTTCTTTCTAAAAAACTGTCGATGACATGAAAAAATGATAGTTTAAAAAATACACATTTTAAAAAAAAATCCTGAAATTATGAATAAAGAATCAAATAAGAGCGAAAATAAATTATTCTTTTGAAAAAATAGTATTTTTAGAATTTAGTGGAAAATAATTATTTTATTTTAAATTTAAAGAAAAAATAGCTAAAAGTCAATCCATATAAATAAAGATCCTTTTTGCAATTGGAAAATTTTATATCTAAAAAATAACAGATATCCTATTGCAGATTCCTATTTTAAGTGAAATTTGGGGCCTGTTAAAATCAGACCATTTTGGGATTGAAATGGGTTTGAAGTTCCTTTGCGATTATGTGGAAGTTCCCTGTTAAAATCAGACCATTTTGGGATTGAAATTCAGCAACTTGCTTGGTATTTCCTGGGCTATCTTGAGTTAAAATCAGACCATTTTGGGATTGAAATCAAATACTGTCCAGGTTAATGTGTCTGGTACTGTGGGTTAAAATCAGACCATTTTGGGATTGAAATTAGGTTAGTTGTTTTATTCTGCAATCGTAACCCTTACTGGTTAAAATCAGACCATTTTGGGATTGAAATTTGGAAATCAAGATAGGAATGCGCAACGGCAGACGTGGTTAAAATCAGACCATTTTGGGATTGAAATGTATCATACTTAATCAGAAACTGGAGATAATCCAGTAGTTAAAATCAGACCATTTTGGGATTGAAATAGTTTTAGTGCCGGAATAATAACCGCGAACCAAGGGTTAAAATCAGACCATTTTGGGATTGAAATTTGGGCAGTTTCGTTGGATTGATTGGCAGTGCCGGAAGTTAAAATCAGACCATTTTGGGATTGAAATTGATATGTTCGACATATTAATCCGTGAATGGCTTGGAGTTAAAATCAGACCATTTTGGGATTGAAATATAATCCTGTATGATTTCGAGTTGCCTGACAATTTCAGGTTAAAATCAGACCATTTTGGGATTGAAATCAACTATACCGATGATACAGTACGAGACGCAATACGGGTTAAAATCAGACCATTTTGGGATTGAAATGCAGGAACTAGTTATGCTAATGAGGACACCTACGCAAAGTTAAAATCAGACCATTTTGGGATTGAAATGAAGCTTGGGTCGAAACTTGAAGGAGCGACACTGGTGTTAAAATCAGACCATTTTGGGATTGAAATTGAAAACTTTCATAAGTTTCTATGATGATGATCATGGTTAAAATCAGACCATTTTGGGATTGAAATGTAATCATAACCCTCGTTGGCTTGATTATGGATGCACGTTAAAATCAGACCATTTTGGGATTGAAATGATTCTGCTGTTAATTTGGCAGTTGATATGGTATTCAGTTAAAATCAGACCATTTTGGGATTGAAATAAAGCATCATTTATCCTGTCAATATTAGTAGCACTGGGTTAAAATCAGACCATTTTGGGATTGAAATTATAATAGATTGGAGATTATGCTGCAAACAACAATTGTTAAAATCAGACCATTTTGGGATTGAAATAGGCTTTCAAGGGTCAAAGTAGTCTCGATACTGTCGAGTTAAAATCAGACCATTTTGGGATTGAAATCAATCCGTGCGTGGGTTGGGGAATATCCTCCTTGATGTTAAAATCAGACCATTTTGGGATTGAAATCAAGAGAAATACATAACCTATCTTGATCCAGAGCGCGTTAAAATCAGACCATTTTGGGATTGAAATTTGATTGAAGCAAATACCAGCGAGTACACCACCGCGCAGGTTAAAATCAGACCATTTTGGGATTGAAATTGCAATGGCCGCTTACGATATGCTCACAAAGTATGTGTTAAAATCAGACCATTTTGGGATTGAAATATCATTATTTTTATTCTTCTTTTTTGTGTTCGTCTGTGTTAAAATCAGACCATTTTGGGATTGAAATCTATTAGCAGTGGTAAGTGGCGGTATGTTGACCCGGGTTAAAATCAGACCATTTTGGGATTGAAATACCAGTACAGAGTTAAGAATCACAAATGCTAATGGTGTTAAAATCAGACCATTTTGGGATTGAAATATGTTAAGGAGGCTGCACGTTTGGAGGTGAGAAAGAGTTAAAATCAGACCATTTTGGGATTGAAATAAGAACAAGGAGGGATGAGATTTGACTGATGACCAGTGTTAAAATCAGACCATTTTGGGATTGAAATGATAGGAGTTTCAAGTGAGAACCTTGAAACCAGCGCAAGTTAAAATCAGACCATTTTGGGATTGAAATCTACACTATCAGATGCAGTAATACTAGTACCATTCACAGTTAAAATCAGACCATTTTGGGATTGAAATGTTTAATAAATGGCTCTTCTGTTTCAATGGTCAAATCGTTAAAATCAGACCATTTTGGGATTGAAATTAAGCAAGAGGTAAACTTTCATATGTCATTATTCCATGTTAAAATCAGACCATTTTGGGATTGAAATTTGATTATTCTAGCAGTTCTTGAATGTCCTCCTTGTGTTAAAATCAGACCATTTTGGGATTGAAATTTGGATAACTTTTTAGTGATCCGTCCATGGTGGTCAGTTAAAATCAGACCATTTTGGGATTGAAATGTATTAATGTCAACATCGTTCATATTACTCTGGACGGTTAAAATCAGACCATTTTGGGATTGAAATAGTCAACTGTTGCAAATCAGCATCAGCACTAGTTGGTTAAAATCAGACCATTTTGGGATTGAAATCTTTGAATATTGCAATTAAATATTGCAACTTATTGCAGTTAAAATCAGACCATTTTGGGATTGAAATTGTTTGGGATTTAAAAAACATCGATGACTTTAAAAACGTTAAAATCAGACCATTTTGGGATTGAAATGCAGATGAGAAGGGTGTCAAAGATGAGTTCAAGGTTAGTTAAAATCAGACCATTTTGGGATTGAAATTTGAAGAAATATATCGTAGGGTCTGTAAGTGGAAATCATGTTAAAATCAGACCATTTTGGGATTGAAATTTATAACCCTAAATCCTTTTTATTAGGGTTATTCCTGTTAAAATCAGACCATTTTGGGATTGAAATCAAGGTGCTAGGGGATGATAATGATGAGTGAAAACGTTAAAATCAGACCATTTTGGGATTGAAATATTGTGACTTTATTGAATTGGAATAAATTTATGGAAGTTAAAATCAGACCATTTTGGGATTGAAATCAAAAGACACAATCATCTCCCATTCCGAATTTCCACGTTAAAATCAGACCATTTTGGGATTGAAATTGATTATAACATAGTAAACAATACTCAGACACTTGATAGTTAAAATCAGACCATTTTGGGATTGAAATTTAATATTTTACTTATACTTATATTTGTTTTACTACTAGTTAAAATCAGACCATTTTGGGATTGAAATATAAATATGCAGTAATGTCCACATGGTCGCAAGATGAGTTAAAATCAGACCATTTTGGGATTGAAATCTATTTTTGCCTCAGGGTCATCGATTTGTAAATATAAGTTAAAATCAGACCATTTTGGGATTGAAATTTTAAGATATGAGTGTTTGTTTGTTGTTTTTGTTAAAGTTAAAATCAGACCATTTTGGGATTGAAATATCAACAAGAGCAAAAAGACAATCATAACCGACGAACGTTAAAATCAGACCATTTTGGGATTGAAATGAGCAAAGTCTTCCGCAATATTGCCGACAACATTATGTTAAAATCAGACCATTTTGGGATTGAAATTTGTATACTTATTGTTATGTACCTAATAGTATATAGTTAAAATCAGACCATTTTGGGATTGAAATCTTATCGCTACTTCGTCATTAGTGCTGAAGTCATCAGGTTAAAATCAGACCATTTTGGGATTGAAATTCCGATGACATCTTCACATTCTTGATTGATAGATTGAGTTAAAATCAGACCATTTTGGGATTGAAATATATAATTCTTTTTTGTCATGACATCAACTCGGTGTTAAAATCAGACCATTTTGGGATTGAAATATGCAAAATGTGGACGCAATAGTGAGCATCAGAGACGTTAAAATCAGACCATTTTGGGATTGAAATTATATCAATGTAACTCTTGAAGAGCCTAACAGAAAAGGTTAAAATCAGACCATTTTGGGATTGAAATTGCTGTGCTGTTCCCTATTGCTGTGGTGAACATATCAGTTAAAATCAGACCATTTTGGGATTGAAATCTCTCTGAACTATCTTCACTACTCTCATCCTCAGAGTTAAAATCAGACCATTTTGGGATTGAAATATTGCCTAAAGGACATAATTATCATGGAGAACATTGTTAAAATCAGACCATTTTGGGATTGAAATATCGCAAACGATGAACCAGTAAGCTTCATCAGGATCGTTAAAATCAGACCATTTTGGGATTGAAATGTTGCATCAGATAATCCGCTGATAGTGCTTGTCATCGTTAAAATCAGACCATTTTGGGATTGAAATTTAGGAGAGGGAACATTAATAACTTCTATAACTTCCTGTTAAAATCAGACCATTTTGGGATTGAAATATAAGCAAAAAAATAAAACTCAAAGGACAGGAATTAGGTTAAAATCAGACCATTTTGGGATTGAAATAGTATTATGATTGTTCCTCTTCCGCAAAAACAACAAGTTAAAATCAGACCATTTTGGGATTGAAATCTACCTATATCATATTGCACTATTCGGCAGGAACTGGTTAAAATCAGACCATTTTGGGATTGAAATTTTTATAACTCCATATTTTTTTATTCTAATTCAAGTTAAAATCAGACCATTTTGGGATTGAAATTTATTAAACATTCTTGGCAGTTCAATTGTTAAAATCAGACCATTTTGGGATTGAAATCAATCAGAAATAATTTGTGTTAATTCGGCTAAATTGTGTTAAAATCAGACCATTTTGGGATTGAAATCAACTATACTATTAGAAACAATACTACTACTAATAGGTTAAAATCAGACCATTTTGGGATTGAAATGTCAACAAGTTCTTTTGCCTCTGCGAATCTTTTCCAGTTAAAATCAGACCATTTTGGGATTGAAATGTATAACGAACATTAATACTTACACTACTTATATTGAGTTAAAATCAGACCATTTTGGGATTGAAATTACACACAGATAAGTAGTGTGTCATGGGATAAATCATGTTAAAATCAGACCATTTTGGGATTGAAATGGAATGCAATATAATCTAATAATTGCTCATCTGCAAGTTAAAATCAGACCCTTTTGGGATTGAAATGTAGCAAAGCCGACAATGATGAATAAAGGTCAATCTGTTAAAATCAGACCATTTTGGAATTGAAATAGTCAATTAAAAATTCGGTATCCTGTCCGTTTACTAGTTAAAATCAGACCATTTTGGGATTGAAATTAAAGTTTTTGAGGATATATTACGTGAAAATAATATAGTTAAAATCAGACCATTTTGGGATTGAAATTGCAAAGTGATTTTATATGATTGAGCGTACTGAACTGTTAAAATCAGACCATTTTGGGATTGAAATTGAGGATAATCGTGCTTTAGTGATGAGCCTTTTAAGGGTTAAAATCAGACCATTTTGGGATTGAAATTACCTTGTTGTCTGCTATTTCAATATAGTTATCGAAGTTAAAATCAGACCATTTTGGGATTGAAATAACATAATCTCCTTATTTAATTTAACAAAATTCCGAGTTAAAATCAGACCATTTTGGGATTGAAATTTTCAAGGGTTGCTCCAGTGAGTAAGGATTTCTCCTGTTAAAATCAGACCATTTTGGGATTGAAATATATTACTTAATGCACTAGCCTCTGTCACATCAGTACTGTTAAAATCAGACCATTTTGGGATTGAAATCCTAATACTTTATAAATAAAGTATCCGGTAGGGCTTGTTAAAATCAGACCATTTTGGGATTGAAATCCATAATACCTTTTATAACAGTTGGCTCTCCACGCAGTTAAAATCAGACCATTTTGGGATTGAAATAAACTTACTCGGATTTCATAATCCCCTGGATCCAAGTTAAAATCAGACCATTTTGGGATTGAAATTCCTCCACTACTGCCGGAGAAAAAGGCGGAAGCTTCAGTTAAAATCAGACCATTTTGGGATTGAAATGAAGCATATCATTATAAATAATATAAGTAATAATAGTTAAAATCAGACCATTTTGGGATTGAAATTTGTATAGTGAACCGTCGCTACCTGTTACTGTGACAGGTTAAAATCAGACCATTTTGGGATTGAAATAAGGAATTCAGGAACGGTTAACATGGAAGGAATAGCGTTAAAATCAGACCATTTTGGGATTGAAATTGTTCTACGACTTGCTCCAAGAACATCATTTCCAAGTTAAAATCAGACCATTTTGGGATTGAAATTACATACCATCATCAAGACCAGTAAGCCTTGCAACAGTTAAAATCAGACCATTTTGGGATTGAAATCTCTCAAATCAATACCATTACCATCAATATCTCCTTGTTAAAATCAGACCATTTTGGGATTGAAATAACTCACAAGAGAACATACAGATGAGAATATTGGATCGTTAAAATCAGACCATTTTGGGATTTAAATTTACTTTATTCTCCTTTATGTAAAAATTTATAAATCTGTTAAAATCAGACCATTTTGGGATTGAAATCATGTCACAATTATTGGGGGTATTCTATTTTTAGTTAAAATTAGCCCATCATGAGATTGAAATGAATCTTTTTTTCAGAGGAAAATATTAAAAATAAAAAAATAAATTGACAAGGATTATTAAAAAGTATTTTTAAAGAATTTCCCCTATTGGGGCCTTCTCAACACCTAAAACCTCCCTGTCTAAAGATTCTTCCATCATCATTTTATAAATTATAACAGAATCAGATTCCTTATCAATGATCTCCATCAATCCATCAGTAACTTTCTTAAATTCACTTTTTGTCAATTCTCCTTCAAATACTGAATTTTGTATCCAAAACAAATACTGTCTTAAGAAACTTTTTACCTTATTCACTCTTTCAACATTAACATCATAAACTATTATAACATACATAAATATCTACCACCATATAACAAAGGGATCGTAAGTTTTCATACCCAGCATATGTTTTTTAAGCTTATATGCTTCCAATCGGATAAGTCTTTGATATGATACTTTTCTTCCCAAATCCTTATGCTTGATAGTTGTCTCAAGCCTTTTATTATATTCCTTGATAAAAGTAGCTCTTCCCTTGTCATTCAACAAGCAGCAGTTAAGATCCTGATTAAAATCCTTTTTGGTAATCATCTTTTTATTGACTAAATAAAAGATAACTCTGTCCACTATGAAAGGCTTGAATATTTCACTTAAATCAAGAGCAAGGGAAAATCTTCTTTCAGATGGTTCATGCAAATATGAAATAGTTGGATTGAGCTGAGTGTTGTAAAGTTCTGTAAGCACAGTTGAATACATCATGGAATTTCCAAAGCTGATTAATGAATTTATCATATTTTTAGGAGGTTGTCTAGATCTACCTTCCATTTTAAATTCATCTGGAAGTATGTCATCAAAATAATTGTAATACTCTGCACGGATTCTGCCTTCAACATTCATAACTTCAGCAATAATTTTAGCATTGTTTAATTCTGTTAAAGTTTGTTTTATATTGTTTTCTATTTTATAATAAGACAATACTTTTAAGATATTTTTTGCAGCACCTTCAACAAAAAGTTTGGATAATTTTAGTCTTTTGGAAAATTCAATATAATGCTCCGCTTGTTTGATTACCAAATCTCCTGAAAGGAGTTTTTCTCTTGGATAAAAGCTGCCGTTGTAATATCCATAGAAATTAAAGAAATGAATTGGAATTCCTTCTTTTGCAAATAGATTGATTACTTGTGAAGATATTGTAATTTGTCCATAAGCATATAGGGAATATATTTTATTGATTGGCAGTGGTTTGGAACCTTTTTCATTTACAAAATATATTGTGTTTTCTTTTCTTTTCAAAATACCTTCTGATAATAAATAATAATTCTTTTTAGGCATTATTTAACCTCATAAAAATAAATAAAAATAGAAAAAGTTTATGCAAAGCAAAACTCAAAATAAGCGCATTTTCTACAAATTCTTGTTTTTTTAGGCTTTGGAATGTCTGAATTAATAATATTGGCAATATCTTCCAGAATTTCTTCCAATTGAACTTCCTTTTCTTCTGTGAGTTCAATCTTTATTTCTTTTCTGAGTGAAGGATAATTCAAATATCCGACGGTATTATCAATATCCTTTTCATTCTTTAGGTAATACATATAGTACAATAGCTGAAATTCATGAGACTTTTCCATTGATTGTGTCTTTTTAACCTCATGAATTTCAATAGGATCCTTGTTTTTAATAAAGTCGACATTTATTAAATTGTCTATTAAAAACTCTTTTTCCTTTTTATATGACTTTTCATGCAATTGTTTGCCCAAAGAAACATTATCTGATTCCTGTTCCATTTGGATATTGTGTGAGAATAGCCACAGTTTGGTTTTGCATATGAAATAGTAGTTTATTTGAGTTCCGTTAATTGCATTCATAAAAATCAAAACAAATTTTCATCATCTTTATAAAGACCTTTTTCAAAAGTATAATCCATATCAACAATATTAAACATCTTATTCCCTATTCTTACAATCCTACCATTATTAGCAAAATAAAGATTACTTGAAATATTGACCATACATTCAAAAACTATATTTAAACCTTCTTGAGTTAAATTATCTTTATAATTATGAGTTTCATATATCTTCTTTAGAAAATCTTCTGAAGATATGTAATTTTTTTCATAACAAAAATTGTTAGGTAATGCAGAAATAGTTTGAATATCAATTTGTCTAGTTTGAATTCTTAATTGTCCGCCCTCTTCTTCAGAGTACAATGGAGATTTACCAAAGATAAGATCTTCTTTAATTTTACTTTTAAAGTTCAGTTTAACACTATCATCTTCAAGGAAACTACGATTATCATAAACTTCATTCATTAAAGAAATACTATTTTTAAAAGTATATTTCGGATTATTCATTAAGACATGACGAGTATTATTAATAATATTAAATTTATGTAAACTATTATTCTCTTTATCTTCTTCAGTATAATAAGGATAACAGAATTCACCAGTGTCAAAAATATGTAAAATATACTCATGATTTGAATCTAATTTTTTACACTGAACACAGTCACAATCATCTGAATTATTATAAGTCATTTTCCTATGTAATCTACCCCCTCTTTGAATAAGAGCATCTAAAGGAGCTATTTCAGAAATCATAGTATCAAATGACATATTAAGACTAATTTCAGCTACTTGAGTACCTATAAAAATAAACTTTTCATTAGGATTAAAACCATAATCCTTTAATAATTTATAATCATCATCTGAAGATTTTTCATATAAAATGTTAGAAAAAGCCTTGATTAATTTTTCTTTAATAGGCCTATCCTTTTTCATAAAACGAGCATTATATAATAAAACTTGCTTATCAGGATATAATTCCTTTATATCATTATAAATATCTTGTGACCTTGGCACTGTATTAACAATAATTCCTAAATTTTTATCAATGTTCTCACTTAAAATCTCTAAAAATTTTTCTGAAAAATGACCATCTTCATAAATTTGCGAAGAATTATAAGAGAATTTAAATGGATTTTTCTCAATATTTCTTAAATCACAACCAGAACTTTGAAGTTTAATATAATCTTCATCATCAAACTTATTTTTTATAAAATTAGGAATTGTAGCACTCATAATAATATGAGGTATTTTTAAAAATCTTAAAACCTCACAAAGAACTTCAATAAGGGATAAGGTATATGAATCATAATAATGCAATTCATCTATTATTACTAAACTATTCAACATATTACCAAATGCCCTTGGAGCATATTTATACCCATTTACAAGAGATAACAATAAATGATCAATTGTAGATATGTTAAAAGGCTTTGAATAAATCAAATTCCTATATTTTTCTAAATAAGGATTATTTTCATCATCATTTTTAAGTAAAAAATTTAAAACTTCAGAATGATAAATGCCCACCCATTTTTTAGGTATATTATAATCACTTGAAAATTCAGTGTACATATTATTTGAAGTTACTTGGGTAGGTAGCGCAAAAATAACTTTATTGATTAAATCATTTTTAAATAAAACCTCTGAAAAAAGAAGAGATGCTAAAGTTTTTCCTTCTCCACAAGGAGCCTCTAAAAGCATAGGTTTTACTAACTCGTATAAATCATTTGAATTTTTATTATCTATAACATACTGTTGTATTGGATTTAAATCTAAATCTTTAGAAAAGCTAGAAATTTCATTAATGATTTTATTTGGAGAGGGGTACACATCTAAAATATTTTCTTTAATTATCAATTTATTATCTTTTTCAAAACCACTGCTAAGCCCATCAGACATGGTTAAATAAGATAAATTTAAAGCATATTTAGCTTTAAATAATAAATTAATATCTTTATTTAAAGAATATAAACTCCTCAAATTAGAATCTTGACATTTATTTTTAAAATTATTCAATTGAATCAGATATTCATTAATAGAGTTAAATTTGAAACATTTAAACTCTTTTTGACCAATTAAATTTTCCAAATACTCGTCAAAAAATTTGGCATTATAATCTAAACTATACCCAAAAGAGTTCTCTGTTAATAATGAATGATGGGAAATTGCAGAAAATAAAGGGAAAAAATCATCTTTATTTTGGAAAAATAAATAAAAACCTGAATAAATCGCATGAGGAGGTAAATGATTATTGCTCTCATCCAGATTTCTAACAGATTCCTGCCACTTTTCAGTAGCTTTGCCAAAATCATGGAAAAATGTAGATTTCTTTACATTATCCAAATAATTATCTAAATTATTAATATTTAATAAATTTGCCCAATTTTTCAACAATTTCTCATTAGATTTTAATAAAATTTCTAAAACTTCAAGAGAATCTAATGAATGTTGTTTTAGAGATGTGCCATCATCTTTAGCAATAATGTCATCATAAGAACACAAAGTATTCACCATCATAAGAATAACATTCAACTTCTTGGTCTAAATCTCCATTAGGTATAGAACAGAGAGTATAAAACTCATTTTCTGTATCGAACTTAAGATTAGAAGGAATTTTAATTAATTCACAGTTTGAATATATGTCTGGAAGAATTGAAGAAATTTTATTAGATTTATTTTCTTCAATATCAACTATAGACAGGTTTAAAATATTAACAACATCATCACTTTCACCAATGTATAATGGTCTTTTTGGATTCTCTAATGCCATTTTCATATTTTCAATAGAAAATTCCCCTTCATCTAAATCAGATAAGACATATATTGAAAAATAAGGATTGATTAATCTCTGCCTAATAATTTGAGTGCTTATCCAAGGCCTCCAATACCCATATTGGATATTTTCATTACTCCAATACTGTTTAATTTCATCAATAATAATCAAACAATTAGAATCTTCCAAAACTTTATAAATATCTTCAAAAGTTTCCTTATTTCTATTGTCAAAATCTTCATCAGAGACAAACAAAAAAAATTGATAGGTCTTAATTTTATTCAAAATAGTTTTAAAACTAAGATTTTCACAATTCTCTTCAATGAAATCTTTCAAATGAGAAGTTTCATTAGAACTTTTAATAAAATTATCCAATTTAGACCCAAGATCTCTTTCATAACCATCTTTACGATTTCCTTTATGGATATTTACAAAATCTTCAATTTTTTCACCAGAGTCTCTAATAATTATGGAAAAATTTAAATGATTAAAATTTTCAACATAACTTTCTATGGCAGAATCATAAAGTGATTTTTCATTAAAAATATGGGGTGCTGGTTTTCCCAAAGAATTTTGTATTAAACCAAATAATGTGGTTAATGGAGGAAATGGATACGATAACTTAATATTCAAGCTACTAAAATCACCAAAAGAACACCAAAAAGGTATTTCTAAATCAAATTTAAGAGCTTTCATTGTTAACACCTTATAAAAAAGAAATTACCTCATTAAATGCATCTTTTGGGGATTTGCATAATGTAAAATTATCTTTTTTATTTAATTTATCTAAAGAATCAATTAATTTATCTTCATTGTTTACAATACCTTTAATCAAACCAGCGCATATTTTAGTATCTTCCATTTCTAATGCATCACAAATTACTGATTCGAAATGTTCAATATTTACATTACCTTCCTCATCCATTTTAATTGCTGAAGCTAACCTATGATTATATTGTTTTTGTAATCCCAAAACAACAAAATCCGGACTTGCATTTACCATCTCACGAGATTGATTAGCAAAATCAGATAAATTATAAGTTGCATTAACAATTGATTTTACTCTTTCAATTCTTACATTATCATCAATATTAACAATTGCCTCTACCCCATTTAATTTATCTCCATCAATCTTAGGAACTTCATCTAAACCAATATTTGCAATATCAATAGATAAACTGGTTTTGTAAATATTTTTAATTAACTGTTTATAAGCTAATGCTTGTCTAATATCATAAGGCGCATCAAATTCTTTTCCACATTCCGGACATTTTAAGGGTTTTCCTTTTTTAATCTCTTTAACACCTTGCTCTCTAGCAGCTAATGGATAAATACTCTTTTGACATTCCGGACACTTAATATCTTCCACCATTCTGAATATTAAATCTGTAGTGATAGGCTCTCTTATTTGACCTAAAGCAGGAGAAGCTTTAATAGGGCTCCAACGTTTAGAGCCTTCACCAGGCAATAAATATCCGAAAAGATCACAAGTCCAACAGTTTTCAATATCTCCACAAGGATATTCTGGAGTGCATTTAAATTTTTCTTTATTCTCCCTTTTCATAGCTTCTCTAAGAGCATGTCTCATAGATTGGCCAGATATATAAGGTAAACCATTATTATAAGATTTAATTTCTTTTAAATTACTACTACCTTCTCCAGCATTCATATTAGTTAAATCTGTTTCAAAAATCCAAGAAATTTCCAAACTTTTATATTCCATTTAATTTCCTCCTTCAGAATCTTTTTTATTTTTTTTATCTTCCCATTTCTTGTGAAGGGCACTAGAACTCATAAAAGAAACAAAATAACTTTTAGTTTCTTTAAAATTTTCTCTAGTTAAACCTTCAAAGAATATATCCAAATCTTTTATATTGGAATAATATTCCACATCTTTATCCAATGCGGATTTTTTAGCCATTAAAAAGAAAGACTCTTCGATGTATTCTTTAAAAGAAGTCTCATCAGTTGAGTATGCAAATTTACTTAATAAACCTATATCCTTATAAAAAGCTTTACCGATAGTTCCGGCAATGCTTTTACAAGATTTCTTAAAATCCTCATCTAACATTAAAATTTCTCCCATAATCTGATTTAAAAATACTTCCTTAAATAAATAAATTGGATAAGTACTCTCATTATCAAATTTAACTTCATCTTTTAAAAATTGGAAAAGATTTTGTGCGATATCATCATGATTTAAATCTAAAAATGATTTAAAAAATTTATCTATTTTACTTGGGCTTAAACCTGTGAAATTAATCTTATTAAAAAAATCATTCACTAAATAAATATCTTTTCCATTTTTTGGATCTTTTTGAACATTTAAAATTGCAAAAACATTATCATTAGCTTTAATACGACTAAAATTATAAGAATTACTTATAAAAATCCAATCAACCAAATCTATCAATTCATTCGAAGAAAATGTTTGAAATAAATCTTGAACAGAATCTTTAGAAAAATTATTTAGAATATTATGAAGTAAAGTTATTAAAGCTGCTGAATTAGAATCAACCGCATTGAAATTTAAAATATTTGTACTATAACGGGTTTCAATAGGATTAGAAAAATCAACAAATTGTGAATTTAAGGATAAATTATTTACAATCTTTTCCAGAATCCTCAAATCATAAACATTTGGTAAAGCTAAAATAACTATGTTGTTAGAACCAGACCTAAAACTATAAAAAGGTATGTACTTATCAAACAAAGAAATTATAGCTAGAGTAGCACAATTAGGACAAATATTTATTTTTTTTCTTAAAGCACCTATTCCTTCAATTTGATTGTTATGATGTTCATTTAATAAAGGATTAAAAAACTGTTTACTTTCAACGAAATTTTTCGAAAATTTGCCACAACTAGGACAAAAATTAGCGCTTGATTCATTTGTTTCTAATTTTTTAAGAATGTTTTCATTATCTCGAAGTTTTAAATCATTTTCAATTTTTTCACCATTAAAATTTAGACCCCATTTAAGATAATTTTCCTCTTTACCAAAATAACTTAAACGCATTTTCCAAATTTGCTCGGAAGAACTAAAATTTTTATATTTTTTTTCTTTAAGCCCATCCAAAAACTCTTTAGAAATTTTTTCTTTCTGTTTGGCATCCCCTTTTCTCTTCGGATAATCACTCGGTGGGGAAAAAGAACCATCTAAATACTTATTAATAAGTTTAAACACTTGTGCGTAATTATAAGTACCATCAGTTGCTAAAAACTTTATAATCTCATTTAAATAGTATAAAATATCATTATCAGTATTAGAACTCAATTCAACAGAATTATATTCTCTTTTTATACAAACCTCATCTTCAAAATGATTCTCCATTTCATGAACTAATCGAGCTAACCCATTATTAATCCATGCATTATTCGTAATAGTAAATTTTAATGTATCCATCTATAACCTCCTAAATAGTTTCAACCATACCGAATCCTAAAGCGTTCTTTTCACCTAGACCACTATCATAAGCAAACTTAATTAAATCCAAGTCTCCTTCAAGAACCAAATCCATTAAGTAGCCTCTGTGGAATGTTTTTTGATCTCCTTTGTCAATAGATATTCTCTTCTTTTTAACATAGCCCATTTCTGAAGAAATTGCTATCTTCTTGTCTGTTTCATCCAGCTTGTTAAACTCTTTATATTTGCTTATAATATTATTTTCAAGATTAGTGTAGAATTGTTCCTTGCTAGGTGGAAGATCCCATGTTTTTAACTCTCCATCGACTTCCTTTTTAGTTCTGACTATAATCGGGGATAAAGTTTTTATGTTAACCTTATCTTCAAATTCAGGAGCTGCAAGCAACTCTACTTTTTGGACTAAGAGTTCCTCTCCAATGAAATTAACAGTCAAGTCTTCTAAAAATCCTTCAACAAGACTTTTGATTAGATAATCATCTGGAGAAGATATTAAAAAGTCGATTACTCCATTTTGAGATAGCAATCCATCCTTAAGCAATCTGAACTTATGGATATGCAAACTAGAAAAAGTAAAGAATTTATAAGATTGGGAAGAATGCAATTTCTGAGCCAATTCCAAATCATAAATCTTATTATAAATAATAGCTGAAACAATGTGATTGTAATTAAAAGGAATTTTCAATCTATTATTTTTAGATTTTAATGTAATTTTTAATCTCATATGCACCCCACATTAAATAATATATTTTAAAAAGATATCATTTTAGTTAACATATTATATGAACTTCAACTATATTAAAAGTTTCTATTGGAAATTTAATCTAAAATAATTCAAGCAGACACTATTAAAAAAAATATAGTTTGCCTTAAAAATTATTTAAATACTCAATTTCCTAGAGTTCTTTCAAATCAAATATCGTGTGAGAATGACTGATTATTAAGTTAAAAATTAATTTTGATTTTGGGAAAAATTGATTTTTTGTAAATTAGGTCTCGTAAATTATCTTTAAATTCATCTGGATTTTACTTTAAAAATTAAATTATTTTAAATATTAAATATAATAAAAAATTAATCATGAAAATTGAAACTAAAATCCCAAATATCCCTAATTTAAATTTTCAATACGATGAAAATAGAGATATAATTTTAGAATCTTCAGGAGCTACAATCATTTCTAATATTTCACAAAAAGAAACAATAATCAGAAATATTCATGTTATAATAAATGAAAATATAATAATTAGTTTTGAAAATCCTGAAGATGAATTCTTTTTTATGAAAAAAATTAAAGAAGAAATTTTAGAAGATGGTAAAACAAATAGCACATATATAGATAATTTTGAAGAGTATACCGTGAAATTTGAGAATACTGATTATGATATAATAATTAATAATGTTTATATTAATTTTAGTGAAAATGATTATAAATTTAAAGGATTTGGTGTAAAAATAATTTTGGAAACTAAAAATAAAAAGGCATATAATAAAAATTTTAATGTATGGACATTAATAGAAAATGTTGAAATATCACAAAACATTTTACAAAAATTTGATGATGAGAAATTGAAAAACATATTTTTAAAATCAAAAAATACTGAAGAATATGAATTTAAGGAATTGCACAAAAAATTATGTGAAAAATACAATAATTGTGATTTTTTTAAAGATTATAGGGGTTATGTAATTTGTGAGAAAAATAAAAAAAATAAAGATTATATCAAAGAGTACAATGAATCTACTGAAGAATCCTTAAAACAGTTTAAAAATGTTAATTCATTTTTTTATTTTCAAACTGAAGAAAAAGATTTAGAAGAATATGATGAAACTATGAAAGATTTGGAAATTTTATTGAATTTATTTGAAGCAAAAACACATAACCTGAGAATAAAAATTATTAGAAATGGAATCTATAAAAAAATTGTTATTAATAAATTTAATAATACAAAAACTAATGGGATTTCATTGATTAAAAATTTCCCAAATAATTTATTTAATTTTATTAATTCATCATATACTCAATATATTATTTTAAAAGAAAATTTTGTCGATATAAATTTATTAATACATTATTGCATTATGATAAAAAATGAAAAATATGTTGAAGTGAAAACACTATTATGTTCTGCATTTTTCGAATGTTTAACAAATAAAAAACTTAATCAAACCAATATGCAAATTAATACTAAATATCAAAAGAAAAATTTAAGAAGAGAGCTTATTAATAGATTTAATGAATTAAATTTAGACACTTCAAAAATATTAAAAATATTCTTACCCGAAGTTGATGAATTCTTTGATGAGATAACTCTTACATTTATCTCTAGTGACACAATCGGAAAAAATAAGAAAAAAGTTGGGAATATAATTAAAAATTATAAAAAGACTTATGTAGTCGAAAACTTAGTTTTTTATCGGAACAGAATAGTGCATAGTGGAAATCTAACTGTTCTTGAAATTGATTCTCGAAAAATTATTGAAAATGTTTATGAAAAGAAGCTTAAAAAGGAATATAATGGAAGAGGAAAAAGATTATTAGATGAAATAAATGAATTCATTTTGAAAAATTTACCAATGAAAGATTTCAAAAATACTATCTTTAGACAGCAAGAATTTATGGAATATACTATTGAAATATTTTTATTAAGAATGTTAAATGCGGATTGTTTAATAAATCCAAATGAATTTGATGATAACAATTTTAACTCAAAAGATTATATTAAACAATTTTTAAATTAGACAGGTGTGACATGAACGAACAATTTCTTAAATATTATATTGAAAATCAATTATACTTACAAAATCCTCCTATGGATATAGAAGAATTTGTCAAATTCTGTAAGAAAAGAGGAATAAATATTTCTATAGGAGAATTAGAATTATATGAAAAAGAAGGATTTTTTTATCCTGTTTTCCGAACCAAAAATGAATATTATAATAACAGATACCATAAATATATATTTGATATCTATGGAAACCCCGAATTAAATGATGCTCTTAAAAATGGAAATATATACCTTCCTTCAAAAGAACTTTTTGAAAATTTCGAAAACTATACTGAAAGAGGAAAAGGATATAAAATAAGCAGTTACTACTCAACATTTCAAATTCATAACCTAAAATATATTAAAGAAAATTTCAATTATTTAAAAAAGAATTACGAAGATTTAAAAGAAAATTTGAATTTTAACTTAGAAGATAAGCTTACAGATTTCTTAATAAGCATACAAATATATTCTCCTTATGGGAGAACTAATAAAAGATTTATCAATATAAAATCTGATAAGAAACTTTGGTATAACCAACTTAAAACATTTAAGTTAGAAGAATTATTTGAAATTAATGATTTTAATATAACCAATTTAGCAAATTGTTATGTCAAACTATGTAGAGAACTTTCATCCTATTTAGGTAATGAGGATATGATTCAAATATTCAAACATGTCAATTGGGAAAAGAAAAATAAATTTGAAGGTTCAATTAGATTAGGAATTGAATATTTACAATGGGTTTTAATGCTAAAAGTATGTATTGAAGATTATTTAGATAGGGATATTTTCGATATAGATGAATGTGACCAATATGATGGAGAGTATATTTTAGAAAATGTACCTGCCAATGAAAAAGGTAGAACAACAAGAGGAATGCGAAACAAAAATTATTTAAATCCTTTAAATAAAAACTATGAATTTGATTTAAATAAGCATAAATTATTTTACTTATCAAATAAATTAGATCTAGATTATCATCCTCGTGTATTAATAATTGTCGAAGGAAAAACAGAAGAAATAATTATGCCCAAATTATTTGATTTCTGTGGATACAAATTAGAAAATTGTATGGTAGACATAATCAATATAGAAGGAATAAGCAAATTAATGAGTTCAAAAATTAATCTAAAAAATGAAAATAAAAAATATTCAAATGTTTTCATAAACAATTATTTTCAATTAATAAATTACTTTTTAGAAACATTTCAAACAATCCCCTTCTTCATTGGAGATAATGAAAATGGTATTTTAGATAAATTAAAAGAAGGAATTACATTTGATTCTGAGAAATTGTTTTTTTATAGAAATAATTGGAAAATAACCGAATATAAAAAATCTCTAGAATTGTTTTACTCTAAATTTTTCGAAAAAATTAATCAAGAATTTGAAATTGAAACCACAAATCAAATCAAAGAGGATTTAATTGATTATTTTGATGAAACTAAAAATATTAATAATTCTTTTCTCGAAGAATGGATACATATTTGGGAATATGATTTTGAAATGGATAACTATTCTCCTAAAGAATTACATATTGCTATAAATGAAGTTTGTGAAACAGAAATATCAATAGAAGATATAACTAAATTGTATAATCCCAATGATGATCAAAAAGGAATATCAAGTATTAATAATGAAATTAAAGATAAAAAACTTTTAATTAATGAAAAATTATTTGAAAATCTTAAAAAAGACTATCTGGAAAATGATAATCAAGAAATTGCTGAAAAACCTATTTTTAATGTGATTGATGACATATTAGATATAGCTTTTACAAATTATCCTCCAACTAATACTCGAATAAAATTTATAAATAAAAATATTATTGCAGATTCAATAATTAACAAAAAGAATATTTTTAACAACAAACATAACAATAGTAGGTGAAACAATGCCAAATCATTTATTAATTGATGAATTAATTTTATCAGATGTTAAGAAAGTGGAAAAAATAAAAAATTCCGAATATGATGAAGATAGAGGTCTTTGGTTATGGGGTGATAAAAAGGAAGTATTAGTTAAATCAAAAAATGCTAATTGTCCGATAAGAGGAACAAAAAAAATGGATCAAGAAACTGGGGAAGATCTAAAAGGGGAATAAGATGGTTTTTAAACCCAATATACTAATTATATCAAATTTACATGATTATTCCACTGACCATGTAATTTACCAATTAGAAAAATCTAATGCAAAATACTTACGATTAAATAGAGATCAATTTTCAGAGTATGAACTGACATTAGATCCCATAAATGAAAGAATTTATGGAAAAACAAAAAGAATTGAATTTGAAATAAATAGAGATACTCTCAAATCAATATATTATCGAGCGCCAATTTATTTAAGAAATTATCCTAAAGAAAATCAAAAATTAGAAGAAAATATCAGTCGAGACCAATGGGTATCATTTATTAGAAACTTACTAATATTTGAGGACATTCTATGGATAAATAATCCTAAATCAACATTTTTGAGTGAGAATAAACCATATCAATTAAAAGTTGCAAAAGATTTGGGTTTTAAAACACCCCAGACAATTATTTCAAATAATATTCCAAAGACAGATTTTGCAAATAATATTGCTATAAAAACATTGGAACCTTGTATTTATAGAATAAATGATAAACAAACTTTTATTTACACAACACTTCACAAAATCAAAGATTTAGACAAATATGACTTAAGTAACATTCCCATTATTATACAAGAAGCATTAATACCCAAAATTGACGTACGTGTAACTGTAATTGACAAAGCAGTTTATGCTGTTTCAATTACAAAAAATAATAAGGGCATTAACGAGGATTGGAGAATTCATAAAGAAGATCTGGAATATAATTTAATAAATTTGCCAATAGATATTGAAAATAAATGCATAAATCTTCTAAAAAAATTAAATCTTAAATTTGGTTGTATTGACTTAATTAAACATGAAGATGATTATTATTTCTTAGAAATTAATCCCACAGGTGAATGGGACTGGTTGATGTACAATTTAGAATTAGACATAGACATTAAAATATCAGAACTACTAAAAGGAAGTATTCAATGAAAATTATAAACAAAGAAAATTTATACAAAATTTTTCCTTTTATACAATTATGGGAAAATAATAAAAAATTACAGAAAGATTTGGATTCGTTAGAAAAAAATAATCTTAAGATAAATTTTAATGATGTTGATAAAAAGAAATTGTTATATGATTTATACACACATCAAGAAAAAGAACTTAAAAGGAAAGATTTCATCGAAAACAAAGGAAAATCCATTTTATTTATAATTACATTATCTATAACATTTACTTTAGGAAGCATTAATTTTATTTATAATCCTGAATATTCTATCAATCCTTTTTTCATTTTAATTTTAATCATTGGAATAATATGTTTAATTATTTCAACAGTTACATTATTAAAAACCATTCAAATTAGGCCTCAATATGATTTATATGTTTATGAAAAATATAATATTAATTATAAATGTTTAGATGTTTCATCAAATAATGATATGGAAATTAATCTAAAAGAACTAACCGATGAAGAACAAATTATAATTTTAATAAAAAGTTTTAAAGCAAATGAAAAAATTATACTCCAAAAATCTAACTCCCTAGATTGTACTTTTACCATGCTAATCTATAGCATTATATTAATAAGTCTTGCATTAATATTGATTTTAATTAATAATTTTAATTATTTAGAATTTATTAATATTCTTTCCAATTTAATTCATTGAATTTTAATTAGAAAATAAATTCAAACCTTAAAAAAAAAATACTTTTAGATTTTGATAAAATATGTTTCTTAATATTTAACCATCCAAATTCAAATCATTACCCATATTAGACTCAATAATACGAGTAACTCCTCTTAACCAATGAATCATGCTAGGTCTCCAAAACCCATGTGGATCTAAACGAACAATCATTCGAGTGCCATTTGAAAGATCAATAACCAATCCGGGACCTACACCCTGATACACACCAACATCATTCCATCCAACACTGGTTATGTCGCTCCAGGGAATCCTTAAATCAGCGCCACTTTCAGTTGCCTGATAGAATACTATTCCTTTTTCAGCTATGCGGAAATGAGTATCCCAGTAGAAGCTTTTGTCATAAGTGTATTTAAACCATGCTTTAATCCATTCGTAAGGACTATATTTTTCTATTAATTTTTCTTCCTTTACAAGATTTACACTTGGTTCAAAAATACCCATGATATCTTCCCCCTTCTTTTAACTTAAAAAAATCTTTTTTGAGATGATTTGTTATTTGTAATTTATAATATATAAATCTAGTTTAATTGTTTTGTAAACACTTAAAAACGATAGTTTTAGAAGGAATAAATTATTTATACTTATGAAGTATAAATTTAAGAATATGAGTTGTAAAGAGGAGGATGATGTTCATGGGTTTATTTGGTTCACCAGATGAAGATATTGATGAGGAAAATAAAGTTTTGGAAAGCAATAATCCTTATGATTGGGTTAAATGTAAGGTTGAGTTGCCTGGCTTTGAAATGGTTATTGAATCTGCGAGTCCTTGGGCCAGAGGTTTGGCTACAGGTGCATTTGGATTGGTAGGTTTGGCTGTTACAAGTGGTGTTAATCAGTCTTATGAAAGAAATGTGCTTAATACTTATTTTCGTATAGCTGAGAAAGGTGTTGTTATCTTCCAAGCTTGTAAGGATGGTGCTGATTTGAGAATTCCATGGGATAACATAATCAGTGCGACATATATAAGGCATAATCCATATGACAAGTTAAGAATAAGATTGTTGAAAAATCAAACCATTGAAATATATTTTAATGATCTCAGTTTCTTTGATAATCCCATCCATTATTGCCGTGGCGTTGCTAGGTTAATCAATGAAAAAGCTTGTGGCATTACTCCAGAAGATGAAGGATGGTAACATTAAATCTAACTTAAATTAGTTATTTTTCTTTTTGACTCATTTCATCTTCTTTTCAGTTTTTGATGCAAAAGTTTAAAATATTAATTATCCATATTTTTAATAAAAGTTTTATTTAAAAAACAGATTAACTATTCACATTAATATGGAATGGTACTACTTTTAATTTAAAAATAAATTAAAAAGAAAAGAAAAATTTAACGAAAATTTCATAAAAAATCAAATAAGTTTTAAAGATACATATGAAAAGTAATGAACTTTTTAATGACATTAAATCAATTTCAGAAAAATTGAAAGAAATGTTCAATCCAATTCAAGAATCAGAAATAATATCTAATTTTTATATTTGTTTATTGGAAGATCAATTATACAGAAATATTTTAGCGAATTTTTTCAATAACTTAACTGAAGAGAATATAAAAGATTGTAACTTGCTTGCATCAGATATAAAAATAATCAAAAAAGATTTTAAAAAAATTCAAAAAGATATCAATATTTCTGCAGAAAATATTTATGAAGTGATATTTACAAAATCTTATTATTATTCTTCAAAAAGAGAAATTTTAGCAAAATATCCTACTTTAGAAAAAATTTTCAATGAAATTGAAAAAATTCTAGATTTATATTCAATTGAAGATTTTATTAAAAAACAAAAATTAGATTATTCCGAAGATAAGAATGACTATAGGACAATATTAAATACATTGATTTTGGAAGATTTAATTAAAAATAAACATTTTAAGGACATATCTCAATTAGATCAAAAAGATTTAACAGAATTAATTGATATTAAGGAATTAAGTGATAGATTATTGGAAAAATCAATGCAAATAACCAAATGGGAAATTTGGAAAACATATTCAACTTATACTAATAGAACTTTTAATATTGGGGAATTAAAGAAACTATCAGAAATTCTAGTTAAAAATAATATAGTAACTTCAATTTTTAGCTCTGATGGTAGTGTAATCTGGAAAGATGAGGAAAAGGTAAAAAAAGACAAGATTTTTGATTGGAATTCTTCTTCAAAAAATTTAGGATTTTTAAAAAAATTACCAGATTATGCTGCTGAAGGCATATTCCAATTTTATATAATGTGGAATCGTGAAGAAAGGATTTTGAAAAACATGCATTTTGACTATCCATATATTAAAGGTTTTTTATCACCGATTAATGTAACTTTCACTACAGAACATAAAAAACTCTTGTATCCACAATTAACTATATATAATACTGGAATTTTAAATTTAACTTTTAGAATTATGTCCCCTGACATGTTTGATTATGAATTAAATAGTTTTATATATAATGAAATAAACTCAAGTAATCTCAAAATTGAATATATAGAAATACCTTATGAACTTTTAGAAAATCTCAAAGATTTTGAAATGGGCGATTTGGAAAAAAATAGAATAACTGCTGAGTTGGGATCTTTTGAACACAGTTTTGTAAAACTAGAAAATTTTGAAAATTTAATGAATCTTAATCAATTTTTAATAAGTGTCATATCATTTCACATCTCTAAAAAATTTAGAAAAATTGATTATTACAATAATTATTGGTTATATTCACAATCTATTTATTTATTGGATTATAAAAACCAGCCTTATCATAAAGAAGATATTATTGAAAATTTTAATGAATATTTAATACAAATTTTGTACCGATTACCATTTTTGTTTGATGTTAATTTTTCAAAGGAATTACCAAAAGATTTGAGAGAAATAAATTTATACTGCTTATTCATTATACAAGGAATGTTCTTATGGGTCTCTTCTAAAGATGAATTAGAAAAATTTAAAGAAGATATCAATAATGAAAACAAAGTGTATGAAAAACAGATTTTAGTCGAAGCAATTAACCATTTTAACTTATTAGTTAACAAACTTTATGAAATCTCTTCAAATAATAAAAGTTATGATGATGCTATTAGATTACAAAAAGATTTGATTTATTTTCAAAGATTGTTTAAAACATCATATTTATCCAATTTTGGTGAAATTAACCATATATTGAATTATTGTTATGAAGAATTAGAGTGGGAAGAATTGATTAAGTTGTCAAATGAATTATTGGATATTGAAAAAAATCATCAAATAAAACGAAAAAATGAGAATTTGCAATATTTGGTAATATTTATTGCATTTTTCACTATTTGTTCTCAATTAATGTTTTATTATCCGCATATGAAGAATATTCTTATTTTAATTAATATTATTGCATTTTTAATTATTTTAATATTAATATCTAAAGAAAAAATATCTTATGCATTGCATGTATTAAAATTTTTACTCAATTTTTTATATAATAAGATATTTTGATTATGAAAATCAAATTTTGAATCCTGACTATTAATTATTTTGAATTAATTTTTTATATCAGTACTAAAAATGGTTTCATCTTGTTCAATCATCCAAATTCTCTTCATTACCCATATTAGACTCAATAATACGAGCAATACCTCTAAGCAAATGAATCAATTTACCTCTTGATGTGAATCCGATATCTATATCAACAGTAATTGTTCCACCATTCAAAAGATTAATATTTAGACAAGGAGATTCTATAGGATAAAGGACAGCTTCATCATGCCATCCACAATTTTCCATCTCATTCCAAGGTATTCTCATATCAGTATCATCATCATTGCCTTGAGCAATGACTACTCCTTTTTCTGCTATGCGAAAAATAGTCCTTTTAATTAGAATATTTGAAAAAGAGAATTTTACTGAACAAAATAAACCATTATAAGGATTATTTTTTTCCAGCATTTTCTGTTCCTTTTCAAAATTTACACTTGGATCAAAAAGTCCCATAATAATCTCCTATAAATATTTAATCAACATTACTCATATTAGACTCAATAATACGAGTGATACCTCTTAACCAATGAATAGTATCGCGCCTACCTGTCCAACCATTATCCAAACGGACAAGGATTTCAGTGCCATCGGAAAGATCTATGATTAGACCAGGAATACGAAGCTGATATACATAAACATCATTCCACCCAACACTTGTTATGTCGCTCCAGGGAATCCTTAAATCAGCACCACTATCCGTTGCCTGATAAAATACTATTCCCTTTTCGGCTATGCGGAAAAAAGTCCTCCAGTAGAAGTCTTTATCATAAGTGTATTTAAACCAAGCTTTAACCCACTCATAAGGACTGTGCTTATTTAACATCTTTTGTTCCTTTTCAAGATTGACATTTGGATCCAAAAGTCCCATTATCTGATCCCCATTTAGTAAAATAAATATTTTTTCAGTTATTTATTTGTTAATTATACTATAAAACTTTTGTTTGGTTCATTATAACACTTTACAATATGAAAAAAAAATGAAAAAATTATTTAACTAATAATTTATAAATCTAAAATTATATAATTTTTGTAAAGAGGAGGTTGGTATTATGGGTTTATTTGGTCCGCCAGATGAAGATTTAGATTACGAACAGAAATTATTGGAAAAGCATAACCCTTATGATTGGGTTGCATGTCAAGTTACATTGCCTGGTTTGGAGTTAACTATAGAGTCTGCCAGTCCTTGGGCTAGAGGTTTTGCTACAGGGGCATTTGGACTTACGGGTTTGGCAGTGACAAGTGGTGTGAATCAGTCTTATGAGCATCTTGTTTTAAACACTCATTTCCGTATTGCTGAAAAGGGTGTTGTTATTTTTCAAGCTTGTAAGGATGAGTCTGACTTGCGTATTCCTTGGGATAATATTGTCAATGCGTTTTATGTTAAAACACATGAAGGACAAAATTCATTGAGGATAATATTATTGAAAAATCAGCCTATCACTATCTGGTTTAACAGAATCAATCTATTCCAGAGTGAATACATTCATTATAGTAGAGCAGTTGCACGCATTATAAATGAACATGCATGTGGTGTTTCACCAGAAGATGAAGGATGGTAACATTTAATTTTCATTAAAAATCTATTAATCTTTTTTCAATGAAAAATAAGAAAATTAGAACATTTTCAATAAATTATCTACTTTTATATAATTAATAAAATAAATAAAAAAATCATTATAATTTTAAAAAACAAATGGTAAAAAAATGAATGAAATAACTTTTCCACATGAAATAGATGAGCTAGAAGAACTAGTAAATAATCCAAAAGATCTTTATGAATTAGAAAATACATTAGATGAAATTATTTCTATAAAACTAAAATATGAAAAAAATACTTTAAATTATATTAGATTATGCTTTCTAGAATGTGTATCAAGACAAAAAATTCATGAATGGGGTTATTGCGAAGTTCAAGAATCATTATATCATTTGATAGAAGCCCAAAAATGTGCTAAAGAAATTCAAGAGATATACCCTAAAATCAATAATAATTCTTACCCTATTAATCCATTAGTTGCAATGCAAGAAGAGGCAAACATTTTATGTGAATTATCTCACTTCGACAAACCAATAGAACATCTTAAAGAAGCTGTGGGATTGTATGAATATGTTAGAAAAAATAATGAAACTGATGAACAATTAACCTATTTAACTATAATGAATGAAGCAAGAGTTAGATTACAATTAGCTGTAAATAAAGTTAACTCAAAAACAAATTGTATTAAATCTATAAAATTATCTGAAAAAGCAAGAGAATATTACAAAGAAAATGATAAATATTATGAAGTAACCTTGAAAAATCAATTATATGCAATTTCTGAATTACAAACCTATGAATCATACGGTTTTGAAATTGATAATTATGATACAATTCAAAAATTAATTAATAAAATAGGAGGTCCAAATTCGATATCCTATTTAACAAATGAATTAAAGTTAATAGAATTAGGAATTATATCATCTGACAAATTAGAGGAAATTGAAAAACAAATAAAAAATATTAAAAATGGATCATCTGAAGAAGAGTTTGCATACCATGAATCGATTATCCTTGAAGCAGAAATATTGAGAATTAAAGCAAAAACAAGCAATAAATACGATAAATTAAAATATTTTACAAAATGTATAAATCTTTTAAAAAATTATAGGGAAAATAATAATTTTAAAGATAAATATTATGAAAATCAAACATATTACAAAGAAGCATATATAAGATTTTTAATATTCGAAAATAGTGATGAAAAATATAAAAATAAAACAGAGCTTCTAAAATCATTAGATCTTTTAATTAAATCAAAAAAATTTTTTGAAGAAATTCCATTTCAAAGTAAAGAAATTCATTATCCTAAAATATTATATTTAATAGGAATAGTTAAGAAAAATTTATCATTACTAGAAAACTCACTTAATGAAAATTATACTGAAATTGAAAATATACTCCTCCACTCATTAACTTATTTTGAAAAAATTAACAATAAAGAAATGATAATCTATAATTACTCCGAATTAGGAAAGTTATTTTTTGATTCAAAAAATTTTGAAAAATCTTATACCTATTTAAAAAAAGGTATTTTAATTGTTGAACTTATGAGAAATTCTATTAGGAATCCAAGAATTAGGAAGGATTTTTTTGAAAAAATTAACAAGCTATATGAATTAATGATTATATCATGCTCTGAATTAAATAAAGTAGAAGAAACATTAAGATATATTGAACTGTCAAAAAATAGAATTTTTTTAGATAAGATCTCAAAAAAACAATTAAAAGAATTAAAAAAACCAATAAATTTAGAAATGAAAAGGGAATTAGACAATATCAATAATAAAATATCTGATATTAGATTTAAATTAAAAAACTTAGATGATTATAACTATGAATATAGTAAAAATTACGAAAAATTTATCAAACTGAAAAAAATACAAGAATATTACATTTTAAAAATTAAAAATGAATTTCCTGAGTTTTATGATTATTACTACAACCAAATTATTAATTTTAAAGAATTTGACTTGAAAGATAAAACAGTAATTGAATATTATTACACAGATGATGTATTACTAATTTTTTTAATTGAAAATAAAGAAATAATAATGAAAAAAATATCTTTAAAAAATAATTTTATAAATTCATTAACTTTTTCATTGCAGAATATAATTTATAATTCCTGTGAAGAGAATCAAGAAGATAAAATATCTTTTTATATCAATGAATTTGAAAAAATATTAAAAATTTTATATAATATCCTCATTAGACAAATTGAAGATTATATATCTAATAAAGAGTTAATAATTATTCCTTATAAACTATTACATAATATCCCATTCATTTGCTTAAAAGATAAAGATTATCTTTTGGATAAGTATATTATTACAATTGTACAAAGTGGATCTAGTATAAAATATATTCAAAACAATTTTTCTCAAGAAACAAAGAATTATTTAGTTATTGGAAATCCTACCGAAGATTTAATTGAATCTGAAAAAGAAGCAATTTTCATATCAAATATTTTAGAAACAACCCCTATTCTTAAGGGTGATGCAGATAAAAATAAAATTTTAGATTTAATAGATGATAAACAAATTATCCATTTTGCAGGTCATGCTAATTTTAATAATGAAAATCCATTATTATCTGGATTAAAACTATCCGATGAATATTTATATATTGAAGATATAGAAAAACTTGATTTAAATACTGAATTAATTGTTTTATCTGCATGTGAAACTGGAAAAGTTTCAATTGGAAATAGTGATGAAGTAGAGGGGTTTGTTAAATATTTACATATCAATGGTACAAAATATATTATCGCATCCTTATGGCCTATTAGTGATTCTGCAACTAAAGAATTATTTAGAATTTTTTATCAACAAAATGTAGATTATCCAGAACGATTAAGAATATCTGAACTAAAACTAAAAGAAAAATTTAATATTTTTGAATGGGGAGGATTCCAAATTTATGGGGTCTGATTGATAAAATATTATATAATATAAAACAAAGCCTTTAGAATATTATTTGTAATTATAGAAATATTTAAATTCACATCATGGATTCATTTTCAAAACTTGGGATATTTGAATTCGTATTATGATAATTCCATCCTAGATTTTCAATGAAAAACTATTTTAATCATCATTTATACTTTAATTTCATTTTATTTTACATTGAATATTACTGTTCATTTTCATTTATTTCCCGTTTCATTCTACGTAAATCTAATTTTAATAGCTTTTCTTCAACAATGAAATCTTCAACACTCCTTATCTTAATTTCATCTCTTGTAAATATTATATATCGGATAATTTCCGTTTCATTGAGATTGCTCAGATATAATTCCTTAAATTTATCTATAAATCTACCGGACTTACAATTCCTATTAAATTCCTTGATAAATTTATTGAACTCATAATAGGATCTGAGTTTACTTTTACATTTTTCAACATCCGATTCTCTAAAAGAATTTATAGAAGATAAATATTTTTCAAAATCTACAACAGAAGAATTACTTCCAATTTTTTCAAACCCTGCATCTAATTTGTTTATTAATCCTTGAGGAAGATGTTCTAATAATTCTAAATCAAATAGCCAGTTTGCATACTGGGCTATCAAATAACCTCTTGGATTAAAAAAATAATCCTCAGAATTTATTGATATTAATTCATTGTAAATGATATATGCATCAGTTAATTTATTACTAAAATTGAATAATGATTTTTCAGCTGAGTCAAACCTTAACTGAATATACATTATCTCTTCATTTTGATTAATTGATTCATTTGTTAATTTTAGTGTTTTTTCATTATATTCCCGATTGTTTTTAATCATTGCATCTGTTTTTTCAAGAGATTGTGTATTGAATATTTTATTATCTAAAATTGTTTTCTCTGTTAGTTTTAATGATTTATTAGTTTGATTAAAAGTAATTAAAAGAGTTATTATTGAAATTAATGCTACAATTAAAGCAGTTGATGCACTGGCAATATTGCTTGAAACTTCATTTACAGATTCTGAGATGAAAATCCAATCATATAAAATTGGGAGTGATATATAAAAAAGAATTATTATTAATATAATACACATGATAATTAAAAAATGAGTTATATAATCTTTCCATGACATAATTTTACCTCAATTAATAATATTGTTTACTAAATTTATTAAACTTTGTAAAATGAAGTTATTATGTACTGTCACAAATTTGAGTGATTTTTAAACAAATAGATTTACTGTCCCGAAATTTTAATTTAAGCCCAACGTGCCAATACTCCATCAAAAGTTCTCATGGTTTTCTTAATATGTTGAAAAAATATTTTGATTCAATTTTACAGAAATGAATGGCACTATTTGATAAAGAATCTACAGGAATGTTAATAAAATGAAAAAATTTATATTATAATATTCATATTTTTATCAGACCTAATGTAAGTGCAGGTTTATTTGGAGCAGATACACGTGAATGTAATTATTTTTCAATAGAAATTCCGAAGGTATCATTTCAGGAGATGGGGATAATGATTAAAAACAAGATCTGTTATTTAGATGCTAATCAGATTAGAATACTATTATTGCTAGTATATGGGGAATCCTATGAAAAAATACAACATGGCTACAGTTAAAAATTTTACTTAGATTATACTAATTTTAATAGCATAAAATATAGAAACACAATAGCTACATATAAACGTGATAAAAATAAAAAAGTAACCATCTGAATCAGATAGTTACATCATGTTACATGGAGGAAGATTTGACTCTTCAAGACGCTCCTTGTTTAACGTTAATTACAATTCATACTCCATGTCTAAAGAGCCAATCATACTCACAGCAACTAAACATAATAAAAATTCAAAAAGCATATTATAATTCATAATATCACTCTCCATAATTTCTATTTTTAAATACTGAAGCATGAATGGTGTAATATAAACGCTTAAACAAATCTCCACGAAATAATTAACAAAAAATATAAAATTCTAAAAATTTCAAAGATGATAAAAATCACAACTTGAAATCATTTTGTTTTAAAAAATCTAAAAACTTGATGCAAGGAACATTGTATTCTCCGCAAACGTATGGAATAATTGAATGAGGATGTTTTCTAGAACTTTCTTGAGAAACAACAGTAATACTATCATCCGCAATACCGCAAGCAACCAAGTAAGGATCCGCCCAAGGCCCTCCATTTGTCTTTTTAAAACCTCTGTATCTAAATGATTCAAATTTATCCAAAGTCATGATTTCAGACAAATATTCCGTTTCTTCATCAGTTAGATCTCTAAAACATTTTTTATAATCTTTCCACACTTCCTGCGAATCTTTCAGTTCTTCATAAGCTTCATTAACTGAAAATAATTTTCCTTCATCAAACATTTCAAATAGGAATTCCCAAAGTGAAGGAAAAACATTATACGGATAATATTTTTCCAAATCAATTAATGAAGAGGTATCAATGACGAATTTTCTCATTGTTGCCCTCCATATAACATCTCTCCAATCTTTGGGGCCTGATTCACTTTCAATCCTGTGAATTTTGAAAAATCGGACCCGTTAATAATGCCCAGTTCATATGCGGAAAGAACAAGAGAATAGAATGGCCTTCCATTATATTTGATCATATTGCGATAATAATTTCCACTATTTCCTTTTGTTTTATTGGAACTTGGAATAAACTCATAATCCGTTTTCAAATCATAATCCTTTTTAGTGATTTTATTTAAATCCAGTAAACGTCTTAGAACAACATGTTCGCTAACACCATACAAATCAGATATATCTTTTAATAAATCATTAGCATGCATGTTATTTAAATTTTCAATCAAATCATTCTCTGGAACTAGGAATTCTCCTGAAACAGCATTGCAAAATACTTCAATATCCCTTTCCAAATCATCTCCGCAAATCGCACTTTCACCTAATAATAAATGAGTCAATTCATGGAATAAGGAGAATATTCTGCCATTAACACTGTCTTTTCCATTTAATAGAATAATGGGAACAACATCATGATAAATGCATAATCCTCTCATCTCTTCAATATCCACATCATATGTTTCGAATATTAATACTCCCATTTTTTCAGTGATTACTTCTTTCCAGTTATTTAAAAAGTTGTAATGTCCTTTATCCTTCCTATTATCTTTTTTTAGCCAGCTTTTCTGAGTATCTAAAGACACATCCAATTTTTCACGGATAAATGAAGATAGATTATGCTTGCTTGTTTTGCCTTCAAATCTTTCAAAAGATGGAATACCTTCATCCATATCTTCAGATAGCTCAATGAATATGCTCCTGCGATTTTCAGAAGAGTGAATATTGTCTATTAAATATGGAGAATTATTTTCATAAATACTGTCCCTATCTAATTTCCTATAATTAACCAAAGTGGGAATCAACTCATATTTTGGAGGGTTTTTCATAAAGAAAAATGCTGTAGGAACTTTGTATTTTTTACTGACATTTCTTAATTGAATCCATGTAGGGAATTTCTCACCAGACTCCCAAGCTTCATATTTCTCTTTAATGTCTTTTGGCAATTCATTTTCATAACCATTAACATAGCCCGCATATTTTCTTGCCCAGTACATCATATCTTTATTGATTCTTGCCAGAGCCATATCTTTCCCTCCTTAAATTTTTTTGAAAAGCATTTATTGTTTTACAAACATTCAATTAATTTGATTTATTTATTATTATATATTAATATGTAATACTATTATAAAAATAATAAGGTTTAATTTAAAATTATTAAAAAAATGAATAGTTAACTGATTATTAACATACAATTCAAATTAAATGACCAACTCTTCAACACTAAATCGCAGAATTATTAGCCATGTAACCAGTCTAACAGAGTGCAATAGTCAATTACAGAGATATAACTAATATTGGTTGTGTCAGATAATTATTGAAATTACTTAAAAAAATTAAACACCCTTTTTGAAGCATATATGAAAATTTAATGAATTTAAAAAAAATTAAACGATAACTATTATAGAATATTTTTAAATTCTTCTAATAAATTTAAAGGTATCTTATCCTTATTTATATTATAGAACTTATTTAATGGAACTTTACAATTACGAGCCTTATAAATTTGATCATTTTTAATTGCAGCTTTAACAAAATTTTCAACTTGATTAACATTAAAATTTTTAAAAAAAGGAATTAAATAATTTAGAACTCTTGCACTATCATCAAAAGTGGGTCGAAATTCTAAAGTGTTAATAACATTATTAACCATAAATTCTGGCGATGCTTTAATTAAATTTATAGAAATACTGTCCTTATCTAAATTAACTTTTTTGCTTTGAATTTTTTTTAAGAACCCCTCTGGTTTTGTCCCATCAATAGATATAGGAATTATAGTGATGTTATTATACAAGGCAATTCCGACTTCCTGAATACAAAAAAATGATTTGTTAAAATCTTCACTCAATATAGCAACTACTAAATTAACTTCTCCTAATTCTTTCATTAATGTATCTTGCCACTCTTGTGACATTTCAATATCTTCATGAGCTAAAAAACCATTAATTCCAAAGTCTTCTAAAATTTCTTTAATTGTATGGGCAATAGATTTGTTCTCGGTAGAATAACTTATAAAAGCTTTTTCAAAAATTTCTTCTTCATTGCCAGGACTAGAAATATCTTCAAATAATTCTTCACTAGAATCAATATTGAAAATTTCCGAATCACTATTAATAATTTTTTCTATTTCATTTTCAGAGGAATCGGTGTAATTGATTAATATATATTTTACCATTTTTAATGAATTCTCATAATTTTCTTTCATAGCATCATAAATAATTTTAACTATGTTATCTAAATAATCATCATCACCAAAATTCTGGCTTCGAATTAATCTTACATTAGTTTCTAGTAAGTGTTCAAAACCAAAAGCCTCGAGTATTACTCTCCAGCTAATTTGATTATTTTCATTTTGAAAAATATATGTTCCAATAGTTAAAGCATTTAATTGTAAATTATCATTCATAATTTTTCATCCTTTTAAAAAAAAATTTTTCTTTTTATAATTGTATGAAATATAAAATTTAAAAGTTTATCTAAAATAGGGATGTCACAAATTTGAGTGCTTTTTAAATAAATCCTTTTTTTTGTCATAAAATAGTAAATAACACTCAAAATTTTTTCCATTGGAAAGTAACATTAAAGTTGGATAATTTTACATAATAACCAAAGGTTCAACATCCTTGCTTAAATCTTTTCATCATAAGATTGTTTGAATAATTTTTCAAAGTAATAAAAATCATCTTCTGAATTTATTACAAATTGATAATCTCCAACACCATGATGGCCAACATTGGAAACATTTCTAATTCTATTGTCAGGATCGTGAATTTCTGATTCCTTTAAATTAATCCAAGTCTTAATAGACTTTGCTAAGACAGATGCTGAGACCACAATCTTGTTATTGACCTTGAAAACGAAATAATATTTCCAATGGGTTACTTCAATATCACCATATTTGGATAAGATATAATCTTTTAATTCATAATACAATGATTTTATATCATCTGATTTTCCATTCAATGTGTCTTCTTCAGTATATTTCCTGATTTCCTTATTCACTTTATTCCTTTTATTATCAGAACCGGCGATTTGTTTTATTGAAGCAGTAGTGTTAGTGTTGTTTACCTTATCATATAATACAGTTCCATTGGAATATTTAACTACCTTCCATAACTCGAAAGCGATATCAGAAAACTCAACAGACCTTAATTGATATGTAGTGAAGCTAGGAGAAATAAATATCACGCTGGTTTGAGAGAAATCAAATTCATTCTTGGATAAAGTGGTGTTGAAGACAAGATTGTATTTTAGAACAAATTCGGCTTTGTTATTTAGCAATAATGATAAATAACTGTAACCCTGGTCTATAACACTATATTTCTCGACATTCTTGTATTCAATAATTACAAAGGATTTGGTTTCTTCGTTGAAAGCCAATGTGTCTATTCTTAAATTGTCAACTGGAAATTCAGTAGCAACGAATTTCAAACCAAATAGCTCTTCCAGGTTTTTCTCGGTTAATCTTTGCAATTCTCTTTCATTTTTAAATTTAACTTGCCTGATTGGAGTTAAATTCTCATCTTCAATATTATAAATCGCCATAACAATCACCAAAAATAAATTTTAGTCTTGATTAATTCAAAATTTAACTTTTAAAACAATGATTCTTTAAATTATTCTTCTCTATCCCACACACTTTGAAATATTGCAAATTTAATTATATCTCTTTTATTAATCTTGTTCTCTGCCAATATATTTTTACAAGCATTCATAGAAGCACCACTGCTTGTAACGTCATCTAATAAAATTATAATGTCCATATTTCTTGCTGATGACACTAACCTTCCTTCACATTCAATAGACTCCAAATGTTCAGGATAGCTTGCTCTTTTCTTTTCTAAATGAGATGTTGGAACATCTGATACTCTTTTTAACAGATTACTGTAATTATAAATTTTTAATTCATCGATAGGGCCTATTTTAATTTCTCCTTTTCGATGTGATTCAATAATTTCAAAAATCACATTTCTCATAGGAGATGGTTTACCCACTTTAGAAGGAGGCACATAAGAAAGTCCTAAAAATTTAACGTCATCTTTTATGATATTAGTTAAAATTCTATCAATTCCATTTATTATTTCATTTTTAAAATACTCATTTGCATCGACATCAAAATTTTTGAATTTCCATATTTCTTTAGAACGATTGATACTTTCATCATCGTATTTATCATATAATTTTGGTTTGACATAATCAAACAAATAATAAACATGCCATCGTGTTTTCTCTAAATTTACCATATCCTGACTCCGAAATTTCTTTTTTAAAACAGCAAAAATATCCTCATTGATTGACCAATCATTACTCAAATCTATGATGATTAATAAAACATTTTGAAAAACAATTAATGCTATAAACGTTTAAATTGAGAATAAAACATACTGAAATTCTTTCTTCTAGATTAATGTTAGTTGAACTGATTTAGTGCTTTTCTTGATTTTCAAAGCATTTAAATATTCTAAGAATTCTTCAATGTCTTCCACTTTCAAGGCATCCTCATAGTTTTTCAAAATGTATTCATTTCCATCATATGATCCTTCAGGCCTTTCATCAGGAAGGTATGAATATATTGGCCTTTCGTATTCTTTAGCAAAGTCTACAGTATGCATTGTTCCGCTGTTTATACCGCATTCAACAACAAAAAGGGCATCTGATAATGCTGCTACAACCTTGTCCCTATCTATATAATTTCCTTTTTGAACTTTCACTCCAGGTTCATATTCACTAATAAGACAGCCTCCAGCATTAATTATATCTTCAGCCAGTTTTTTGTGTGAAGGAGGCTTGATTTTAAAAACATCACCCGGAAGAACTGCAACTGTGATTTTGTTCTCATCAACAGTTGTTTGATGAGCTATCTTGTCACATCCCAATGCTAATCCACTTACAACAACTCTGTCAGTTGAATTGACAATATTTCTCACCATGTTTTGTTCAAATTCTTGGCTTAATAGTGACGGTTTTCTTGTTCCTATGATTCCAATATTGGGCTTGGTTAATGCATCCAGATTTCCTCTGGCATATAATATCAGAGGCCTTTTATTTCCCATCACATTCAATTTTTCAGGATAATTCTCATCAAATACTGTTATAATCTCCATTTCTAAATTAACAATATCATCATACATCCTTTCTGCATTGTCAATAGCCTTCTTAATTTCATCAGATGAAAAATCAAAATTCTTTTCAACAACATCCGCCAAATCATATAATGCATCACAGTCTTCAAGCATTTTCCAATATGTTGTATATATCTTGGACTTTCCAACCCGATAGAGATTTTTTAAAAATAAAATTTCCTTAAGTTTGATCATTGTTACTCCTTCTGTGTTTTGTATATTGCAAATTTGAAAATGTTCTCTTTTTTTGCACCATTTTTGATTAATATGTCTTCACAGGCATTCATTATTGTTCCCCTTGTGGAAATGTCATCCAATATGATGAAAGCCACATCTTCCTTTTCAAGGATATCTTTTTTCTCACACTCAATTGAATTTGTGTGCTCGACATAACTTGGACGTGATTTGGATAAATTTTTAGATAAATGGGCTGTAGTAACATCAGTGACTCTTTTCAATAAATCTCCGCAATTGATGATTTCTTTTTTGCAATTGAAATCGGATTGTGTCTTGCCTTCTTCCTGCCAACTTTCAATCACATTAATACTTTCCTTCATTGTTGAAGATTTATTTCGTTTTATTGTAGAAGAAGGTACAGCCACAAGAGCCAGCTTATTAATGCTTGAATCAATAATATCATTTGACAGCTCGGAAATTGCTTTCATTAATTCAGTTGTGAAATAATCAAATTCTTTCAAATATATGTCTGGACTTTCTTTATTATAATCTTTATATGCCCATATATCCTTATTTTCAGATTTTCTATCCTTATAATAATCAAACTTATAATAAACGCCGAATTGTTTTTTAATATTTTTTGAAACGAAACCACAGTCATTCATATCCAAATCAACTATCGAATCAATGGCATATTCTGGAAGAATCTTGTTATGAGTAATGTCATATGCTACTGCCGTTAAGATATCATCATCCAGAACATAGGTGATACAGCTGTCGGATTCAGATACGGCTAGTTTTTTCAATGAATCCGCTAAATCCATATTTTTCTTGTATGAGTACAACCCATATTCATTTTCTTTAATTTCAAAACGTTTATCGAATTTGTGCACATGCGCATTCATGATAATCTGGAATTTACATTGTTCATACGGAAATTCAAATTCATCCTCCAAGGAATCGGTAACAATGACAGAATCAGAAACTTCGATAAATTTTTTAATTTTTTTATGGTAGTCATAGTCGCCAAGAATAATAATCCTTTGATCATTAAACCGTCTAAAAATACCCTTGTAGTTTCGTTTACCTGTGAGAATAAGACCCTTTTCGTTTTTATGATTTTCCAGTATCTTCTCTATGCGCTGAATCAGCAGCTTACGATTATTGATGCTGGCTGTTTTTCTAGCATAAATCTTATTACTTCCGGAATAAACTGTCTCATCAGATTGAATGAATTTCGTATGGGAAATGTCGAGGCCTAATCCCTTTGCAAACATTTTTGAATCAAGGATTCTCGAAGAAATTAAAACGCAAACTTTACCCTTGCTAAACCAATACTTTTTTGCAAGATCTGCAATATTCAATGGATAAAATGATAATATCTCATTTTTAGAAACATATGAACAAATCCAGTTCTTGGGATTTTGTTTAATACATGCTGCCACTCTTTTTACCTTATCATTATCCAAATGCAAATGCTTAAAAAAATCAAGCCAAGTGGTATACTCTTCTTCAGGCAAATCTTTAAATCTGCATTTGAAATTATTTATCAAATCTCTGTAATCGTCCAGGTAGATCGGATATGAAAACAAATCCGCAATATTTTCATCCAGCCTATGGGCGCCGTCGAAAACTAGCAAATCTCCTTCTTCAATGTTATTTCCTTCATCAAAGAAACTTTTATGATTTGATAGATGGATTTTGGAATTTTTTCCCAGTTCATACTTCTTATTGTATCTCATTTGAGACTTTTCATTAGAGGTTAAAATTAGGGAGCTATCGAAATTATTTGCTAATTTAACAGCAATGTCTGAATTTCCTTCATTTGCTTCCAAGACAATGAATTTATATCCCTTTTTGATTGAATCTGAAATTTCAGATAAGATTTTTTCCTGATTGGCAGATAATTGTATGGATGTCTTTGAAGTTTTTTTAAGAATATCTTTTTCTTTTTTGGATTTTTTAATACTTTTAGAAACTTTTGGTTTAGACCTAGATTTTTTACCACCAACAGAAACTGCATCAGAACTAGAATTCTTAACACTAACAGAAACATCTGCACTAGAACTGGATTTTTTACCATTTTTAGGAACTTTAGATGAAAGATTGGATTCTGCATCATTATTCATTTCAGGCTTGTCATTTATATGTCTAGTTAAATCGTCGAAATAGCCGCAAGTACATTCTTCTATAGGCAGACTACAATTAGGACACCTATATCTTTTAAACCGTTTTCCACGATTTAAAAGTTTTTTCATAACCTCTTCTTTTTTAGCTTTTTCCTCTTTTATTGCCTGTTGCTCTTTTTTACGGCGCATCCTTACTTTTTCTTTCCTTTTTAGTCTCTCTTCATTTTTGGCAATGGCTCTTGCTTGCCAATCCTCATCGGTTATTTTCTGCTCCCAGTTCTCCTCTTCATACCATTTTTCCAAAGTAGATATAAACACATTATAAAAACGACTGATTTTTTTAAAGGCCTTTTCTTTAGACCAACCTTTTACAAAAATGTATTCACAGTATGTTTCAAAAATCTCCTGTTTTTCAGTTTTCATAAAATCACCCTCATAACTAAAAAAAGCACGAATTTTAATCTTCATAAAATTGTTGTAACGCTTTTAAAACCTATAAAATACATATTTCTTAAAGATTTAATGTTTTTCCATCCAACCAAAAGCTTTTTTAATATATTTATGACTCTCATTTTATTTACTGTTTTTTATATGTATGAAATGGTCCTTTCAAAAAATTTGTTTATTTGAAAAATCTTATTTTCTATTTTCGTTCCAAAAATAGATTTCTGAGATAGATTCACTTTAAACAAGGATTTCTTTTTAAATATCTAAAAATTTATGTATGCCTAAAAATATATAAAAAGTAATAAGTGAGGGAAAAAATGTCTAAAAAAGCTTCAAACTTTCAAATCAAATTCATGTCAATAATGTATCGTGGAAAGGAAATATTCAAGCCCCTTAACACCGGCTGGATTGACGAGCATGTCGCCTGTGTAAGGGAGTACATTGCAAACATATTCTTCTACAGGAAAAATGGAAAGACAATCATGATAGATGCCGGATACAACTACGACCGACTGGAGGAGAAGATGTCATGGCTGAACATAAGTCCTGACGAGATTTCAGAAATCCTCATAACCCACCAGGATACGGACCATGTGGGAGCTGTTGAAAATGACAGTCCGGGATTGTTTAAAAACGCCACATTATACATAGGAGAAATAGAAAACAGGTACCTCACAGGAGAAAAGCGACGGAAAGTAGGCTGGGGAACCTACAAGCTTCCAATGGTTGAAAGCTATAATGAAAGGGTGCTTCTTGAAGACGGCGATGTCTTTGATATAGATGGAATAAAAATAGAAGCCATCCTTGTTCCAGGCCACACCTGGGGGCATATGGTCTATCTGATTGACGATGAGTATCTCTTTACAGGAGATACAATCTGGTTTGGAGCAGACGGAGGATACAGCTTCATCTCCACACTGGCTGAGGATAATAAATTGTCCTTGAAGTCATTGGAGGAGCTGAGGAAAAGCTAAAGAAAAGAAATCTGAAACCTCTCATCATTACAGGACATACCGGATGGACAAGGGACCGAGACTGGGCCTTCAAACACAGGGACAAGAAATGCGCACCATTTTCAAGAAGATCGCCGGATCCTGAAGCCCCATACGACGGCTATGACGAAAGCGATGATACAGAGGAGAATACAAGAAACTCAGGATATCTCAAGGCAAAGCATTGATTTTGAGCATATTAAAATGATTTTTTTATTTTATAGCTGAGGTTCTTGCCAAAATATAGATTATTGTTTCATTAATAATATTAAATTTTAATCTAAATAACTATCAACAAGCTCCCTTAGTCTTTCTATGGCCTTTATGTAAGTCAGAGCATCACCCCAGTTGTAGCCAAGGGACCCAATATGATGATTTCTTCTTGCTATAACTGTAATAGAAGCCTGAATATAACTTATATCTCCACATTCCAAAATCTTAATATGCTTTTTAAACCAATTAGTTTCACCCAGAATATTGATATTTTTCAAATCTAATACATCTTCTATTTTTTTAATATGCTTCCTGTAATAAGGATCTATAAATTCCAAATCATACAGCTGCTTTTCAACATCACCATAATATTTTAACAAATATTTTTCATAGTCGCTGAACTCTTCGTCAAGATCTGATGCTATCGTTTTCTGGTGAGATTCTAAGTATCCGTAGGACTCATAGAAGAACCTCATGTGTTCCTCATAGCTCTCAAGAATAGCTGTTAAATCATTTATTGTCTTGTCATTGTCTTCAAGCCATTGCTTGACCATGCTTTTATTTATCTTGACTTTGGATTCTTCAAATATCTTTATGTAATTAATGCAGTCATCGTAATTTATCTCATCCTTGAGTTCCTCAATTCCAGAGTAGTATTGCAAGGTCTGTGAAATCACACGGGGAATATCTGTTTTTAAAGTCTTCTTGCCCAGCATGAGCTCCATTTTTACATTTTGAAAATAATCAATATACTCCCTGCAATACACATAGGCTACAATCTTGTCTTCTTCCATATTGAACACCCTCTATTAGTGATATGTATGGATTTTTTATTATTTATCTGATATGGTTTTCAAATGTTATTTAAATTGGCCAAAGTCTGAACGGACTTCAATGAAGTATCGAAATATATTTAAATATTGTAAAATAAAGATTTTATTGAAATTAAATGTTTAGGGGTGTTTGTATGATTGAATATATTATATTGTTATTAATGGCTATTTTTTTACTAATTTTTGTTTTTGTACTACTAAAAAGAGAACAAGAAAGACAAGAACAAGAAAGAAAAATACAAGAAGCATGTGAAAGAATCGACAGCCTAGGTGGCACAACTTACATAAAACAACAACTAAAAACAAAAAGTGCAGGCAAAATAGCCGAAAAACACCACTTAACCCTAGAAAGTTTAAATAGATATTGCCAAGAACAAGGAACCAGCATAAACCAACTTAAAAAGGAAATACGAAAAGAAGAAAGACAACACCAAAAAAGACTAGAAAAACAAAGACAAGAAAGAGAATACCAAAGACAACAAAGACAACAACATGAACAAGCAACACGCAGAATAAGACAACAACAAAAACAAGAAAGACAACAACAAGAAAAAGAAAGACAACCCAGGGAAAAAGACAGAAAAATACAAGAAGCGTATGAAAGAATCGACAGACTTGGTGGCACAGAACATATAAAACAACGGCTTAAGACAACAAAACTAGAAATAATAGCCCAAGGATACAACATAACCATCGAAAACTTGAACCGATATTGCCAAAAACAAGGAACCAGCATAAACCAACTTAAAAATGAAAATAAAATACAAGCAACACGCAGAATAAAACAACAACAAAAAGAACAAGCAACACGCAGAATAAAACAACAACAAAAACCAGAAAGACAAGATAGATACATGAAAAATTTAAAAAATGAAAAAAGAATGAGAGGTTATTGAATAAAAAAACGAACAGATTATAAAAATAATAAATAAATATAAATCATTTACTCTTAAAAAAAACTAAATGGTTTCAGATTTATTTATTATTATAAATAATTCTACAATAAATAAATTTTTAGAGTATTGCAAACTTTTGTTTGTCAAACCCATTAAGATTGATATATCATTTTTAAAAATCAATACAAAAAGCAGTCCTCTTCGTGGGAGTTTATGACTCCTATAGTCTGAAGATAAGAATACATAGTGATTGGGCCAAGGTATTTCATTCCTTTCTTCTTCAAGTCCTTCACCATTGTTCTTGAAAGTTCTGACTCTGTAAGTCCCCTCTCGTGGAAGATTTGTCCTTTTGTAAATGTTTTAATGTAGTCATAGAAGCTGCCATAGTCTTCTTGTATTTTAATGAATACCTTTGCATTGTTTATAACCGCTTTGATCTTGTTTTTGTTTCTAATAATATTTTCATTTTTTAATAGCTCTTCTATTCTTTTCTCATCATAACCGGCTATCTTTTTTACATCGAATCCGTCAAAGGCAATTCTGAAATCTTCTCTTTTTTTAAGCATTATCTCCCAGGACAATCCTGTTTGGAAATTAACCAGAACCAATATTTCAAAAAGATAATCATCATCCTTGTTCAATATTCCAAACTCTTCGTCATGATATTTGCTTATGATCTCGTTTGACTCGTCAAACCAGTGACATCTTGTTTTATCCATACTATCCCCATATCAATATTTAGATAAACTTCTTCAATAGCCTGCCAATCCTGCTATGATTCTAAGTATTATGATTATGAGTACAATATACAATCCTATCTTCCATAATGGTGTTTGGTCTCCTCCGTAACCTGGATCTCCAGGCCATCTTACTTCCTGTCCGCATCTAGGACAGACCCTTGTTCCATAATCCATATGCTTTCCGCATCTCGGACATGTGTTTCTATAATCTATAGTTCCAATGGTGGCTCCACACATAGGACATGTATCACCAACTTCTCCGCTGTAATTTCCGCATCCAGGACATAATGGCATTATTATAACCTCTGTTTTTAGTTTTTTTAAATTATACTTCTATTTTTTCATAACAGAACCTGACAAGGAATCGATATCTCTGAAACTCCCTGGCAGTAATAGAGCAACTGAATAAAAACTCATCAAACCTTTCAGCAACCCATCTACAAACATCTCACAATCAAAGCTAGAAACTCCTGTAAGGGTATACTCCCTTCCTTTCAAATTCGCTCTTCAGCCATGACCTGAAGATGGAATCGGAAATCTTATACTTTCCATCATCCATCTCAATCAGAGCCTTATCCTGCAGGCGGTTTAATGAACCTCCTATGGCTCCACTCGTAACATTCAGCTTTTCAGCAATCCTCACCCTTCTTTGAGGACCGTCAACCAAAGCAGTTATGACTTTCTGTTCCTGGAAAGTAAGCTTGTCCCAATAGCTGATTAAATGAATGGCCAAAAAGGGCAGAGCATTTTTAAATTCGGAACTTAATTTTTTCTCATCCAGGATTTCCTCATGTGACAAGAGCCTTGCAAAGCTGTTTATATAAAACGGAATTCCTCCCGTACATTTGTAAAATCTCTCAAAACCGCTTTCGCTAAAGCGAAGATGTCCTGCCTTTTCAATCAGATAATTCCTTGTTGTATCATATGAGAATGCCTCCAGTTCATAAGTGAGTATCCTGCCGCCGAATGCACCGTTTTTTCCTGCAATTTCCCCAATTAGACTGTCTTTAAGGCTCATGCTTCCAGTAAACATGTAAGCTGTGTTTTTCTGTGACTGGACGAAGCCCCTGACATACCATAAGAAACTGTTTAAATCCTTATCCAAATCCTTAATTACCTGAAATTCATCAAAGAATACCAAAACTCCTTTGATATCATTACAGTATTCCTCATAAATCATTTGAGGCAGGTTCATCACAAAATCGGCAAGCTTTTTATAATTTTCCTTAGCGCTGACAATAGGCAGGGGAACCCCTTCAAAGTCCACAATATCCCCTATTGACAGATCATTGGTTTTAATGAATTTTTTCAACTTTTTATCTATGGTCTTTAATCCTGCATCCTTGCATGCCCTGATTATTTCATCATAATAATGTTCCATAAACCCCTCACGAGTCAGATTTCCGCTTTGATAATTGTCGGACATGGACAGGTCAACATACACTACCAGATAATCATTGCAAAAGTCATTCCTGAGCTTTTTCATTAATGCTGTTTTTCCAACACCCCTTACTCCAGTCAATAAAATGGCGGGAGGTATTCCGTCTTTAGTTGTGTTTAATATGTTATGTAAAAAATAGAGTTCATTCTCACGGTTATAAAATTGAGAATCATCAAGATCACTATTATTTCCCCATGGTATTTCAGCCATTTCATTCCCTCACTATTCTTTAATTAAAATAAGATTTATTCAACAATGTATTTAAATGTATGCAAGTTCCATTATATAATGCAAAACACACACATCACATTACATAATGCAAGTCCCATTATATAATGTAAAATACACACATCACATTACATAATGCAAGTTCCATCACATAATGCAAAACACACACATCACATTACATAATGCAAGTCCCATTACATAATGTAAAAAAAGGTAAATGCAAAAAATATCCAAAATACATTACATAATGTGAAAGAAATAAAAATAAAAAAACAATCAGTTAGCGATTAAAATATTTGTTGTGAAAAAAATAGATTTCATTTAAAAGGAGCAGTTGAAAATTCTTCTTTTGAAAAAAGTACAATGAGTTATGGGCAATAGAAATAATTTTCAACTAAAATAATATGGATTTTAATAATAAATAAGAATTAGCGAGAGCATGAAAGTAATGAATTAATTAAAAAAAGCGAATTATCATCATAATCTGGGATCGCCCTTAAATTACAAAAAAAATACATATGTAAAAGGGGGTGATATGCAAAGGGTTAAGGACAATCCCATTAATAATAGATTAATTCAATTATATATAAATATCTTTCCCAAAATTGAAGAAATCTTTGTGGATGAAATTCTTGTTTTAAATAAATCACTTTTTTAAAAAGGGCCTTCCTGTTTAAAAATCATAGCTTGTCATACTTTGTGGAAACACCTTTTGCTTTCTTGACTGGATATTTCTTTGCTGTCTTTTCAAGCTTGTTTAAAATGATCTCTTCCACATCCGCATCCAAGGCGTCTGCCATGAAGCAGCAGTAGGTTAAAACATCCGCCAGCTCGTCAAGGACCTCCTCCCTATTGTATTCCTTGTTCCATTGAAAGTGCTCAAGGAGTTCTGCTGCTTCTATTGAAATGGACTTGGCCAGGTTTTCAGGTGTGTGGAACTGCTTCCAGTCCCTTTGCCTTTGAAATTCAATTAGTGTGTTCATTAATTCTTCCATAATCATCCCGCCTGCAAGTAATAAAAATGAGGCAATTTGCTATTAAAAACATTCTTATCTACTTTTGAATTAATTAATTTTATATTATTATTTTTAAGGTTATAATATTTTTTTATAGAAAAAATGATTAAAAAATATTTAAAAACCCTCTTGAATTGGTTTAAAAACAAAAAAAATACCTGCTTAAGATGTTTAGATTTTATAAACTGAATTTGAAAGTTTCAATAAAATTTTCAAATCCAAAAGACCAAACTTCAATTTTCAAAATATCATTTAATGGGAAATTTTTTCACATGAAAACCGAATAAAGGTTCTCTTTTTTTAATATAAATTAATACTAAAATTTTAATAATATTAAATCTTAATAATAAATATTGAAATTCTATTTTTTATATAATGGAATTTTAATTTTAGAAAATAAAATTAAAGAGGTGAAAAAATGGAAAACAATAAAATCATGGGTATACTCTCAATAATATTAGGTTTAATATTTATCATATGTCCTGTTTTCAGTATTGCCTTTGCTTCAACAGCACTTGGATTAAGCTTCCTGTTATTAGGTGTTTTCTCATTAATCGCAGGAATTTTCGGAAATACCGGAATGAGAGCTCTTAGCATTATTGCAGGTATCTTAGCTATTATAATGGGATTCATATTGACAACCAATATCTTTGCAATACCAATTATCATCTCCTTCCAATTCTATATCATGGGATTTTTGATGATTATAATCGGCATAGCAGGCCTGTTTTCAGGAGATCAAGTTGCAAAAGCCCTTTCAGTTTTAATGATTATCTTGGCGATAATGATGATAGTCATTGGTGCTTTAACAATCAACAACCCTATTATTGCTCCAATATTAATTGGAATATCATTAATCGTCGAAGGAGCTAATTTGTTTATATTAAAGGTTTAAATTTAAACCTTTAATCCATTTTTTAATTCAGAATTGAATATTCTTTCTTTTTTTTATTATTTTAAATAATGCCACGTTTAAAAATTTGATTTTTTTAATATTTTTTTAGAATCTGGAAATAAAACTAAATATTATGAAGAGTAATCATTAAAATGAAATTGATTTAGCGGGGGGAGGAAAATGGAAATATTGATGGATAATAATGAAACAAGCAAATATTATGATGAAGTATTGGATATTTCTTCTAATTATAATAAGATTATAAAAAACCCAAGAAAGAAATTTTCAGGCTCAAGACGATACGCATTGACTCTCACAGGAATAGCTCTTGTATTTCTAGCCATATTTTCTCTTTTGACATTTACTCAAAAGTCAAGCATCTATTTCTATGTGATGGTCTTTTTTGCAGTTACTTTTGCACTTGGAGTCATTTATTATATTATGATTCTAAATAGTATTTCCAAATTAAAAAACAGGGACATTTCCAAGAAACTCATACTTGAAAATGATCATATTGAATTTATAGTTGGCGATGATGAATACAGATTAGAAAAATCAGATATTCAGTATGTCTTGATTAATAGATATTCTATTTCATTTATTCCTAAGACTAAGACTAATATGTTCTTTGCTGATATAAAATACAAAAGTCAGATATTGGAAAATTTTAATGAAAAAAGTCTTATAGTGGATAATAGTGATTTATATTAATTTATTTTTATTTTAAATGATAATTGTGATTTATATAGTGCTTTAATTTTTTATTTTTATTTTAAATTGATAATTGTGATTTATAATAGTCCTTTAATTTTTTTATTTTATTTTTTTTTCTAATTTTTTACTATTTTTAACTATTTTTGAATTAGAACTAAAAAAAATTGCAAGAATCGCAATTTAGATAAATAGTTATGTAGATAAATGAAAACTAAAAATAATTTTTATCGAATAACTATAAAAATATTAAAATAAGCTTGCATTAAATTAACTGAATATAAAAAAATAGCCGAATAAATAGCCATAAAATTAAATATTTTATTAGAAAAAACACCTGGTATTGACTGTCAAAATTAATTTTATAACTATATAAACATATAATAATCATGACAAACAATTCATAATTAACTGATTTTAATTTAATAAGGGGGATTATTATTGAAGTGTCCGAATTGTGGGAAAGAAGCTAATCCTAATGACAAGTTCTGCATAAAGTGTGGAAAGCCACTTGAAGCACATAACTACTGCAACAAGTGTGGAGCAAAGCTTTTTGAAAATCAAAAATTCTGCAATAAGTGCGGTGCTGAAGTTCAAGTTCATAATGAATACCCTCATGACAATAATAGACTAAGCAGCATTATAAATGGAAGAACTGCAGTTCTTGTTATCGGGATTGTCTTGCTGATTATAATTGCAGCCTATTTTTCTAATGGGTTTGCAAGCGAGTCCAAGATAAGTGGAAAAGGTTTCAGCGCAACATTTCCAAAGGGATACTCAATGATTGAAGAGGAATACATGATAACAGGGGCAAACACAGTGCCCCTTTACATTATTTATGACGACAAAGGCACAAATGTCTTGAACATAAGCGGAATTCCTAAAAGATTTACAAATTTCAACAATGCATCTGATATTAAGTCATTCATGAGCGTTTATGAATTCAAAGACATTGAAAAGGTCAAGCTTGGAGATGCTGAAGGATACAAGGGATCAGACACCAGTCCAATATGGAAAGGCATGAACACTGCATATGTGATGCTTGACGGAAGCAGATATTCATATAAGATAGATTATCTCAATGAAGGAAACCTGTCTTTTTTAAAAAATGCAAGCTTTACTGATTATGTTCCAATAAGCCATATTACAGAACCAGATGAAGGAAAAAGGTATCGTGGAATAAATTCAGTTGAATTGGAAGGAGACACATTCACTTTGACTGCGCCTGCAGGATGGAACATTACCGAATGTGAAATAGAAAATAATACAAGATATGATGTTGTAAATGAGAGAGGCGCTGTAAAAAATACAATCATTGATTTTGATTCCAGGGAATATGTTTATAATGAATCTGATGTAAAAGAAGTGTTTGATTATTTTATAATTGAATATTGGAATGCCAGTGATGTGAGATCTTATACAATAGGTGGGATTGATGGGTTGTGTATTGTCAATTCAAATCATGATTATGGGATAGTTGCTGTTAAGGGCTGGCATGCTTATGTTATAATGTATAGTGATGATGAGAGTCTTGGCGTTGCAAATACTATAAGATTTAAATAGGTTTTCTACCTCTTTAAATATTGAAGATCTTTGTTAATAGTTTTAAGAACTTTTGATATGGTTATTTGATAACTAACCATAACAAAAATAGGTAATCACTATAAATAAAATCATTACTCTTCAATAACATGCTTGCTAATAAATTGCTTATCCTGCAAGCTAAATGCAAATTTACACTCCTGATTTCTACAGCCTAAAAATTCATGGTTTTCTTCTTTCCTTTTCATCGTAATTACTTCATCACCGCATAAAGGACAAGTATGCCTTAAATTTTTTGAATAATACATCTTTACCACTTTGGCATCTATAGATTCAACAGAAGATGTAAAATCACAATCAGGATAATTGCTGCACCCGTAAAACGGACTTGTGTCCTCTTGATCTTTTAAAACCACAGGTTCTCCGCATTCAGGACATTTATAAACTAAAAATGCTTTTTTAGGATATTTCTTCTTTTTTCTTGGAGCATCCTTAGGTGATTCCTCCGCTTTTCTAGTACATTTCCTACATATTCCTCCAGATTTTGCTTTAAAGTTGCTGCCGCATATTGGACATACCTGCCAAGTCAATTCACTAATATTAACACTCTCCATATGTTTAAAATAAATTATTATCTCCTGCCGGCATAACTGTCATCACCAATATGGACGATCTTCATGCATCTTACCCTGTCGTTTTCAAGAACCTTCTTCACTTTTCTATAAATAGCGCGGTCATCACACATCTCGCTGATGCCTCTTACAGCAGTATCAACACCTCTCTCCTCCTTAAGAACCTGGCCCATAATACAGTATAAATATTCCTTGTTCTGTCTTTTGAAAAACTTGTCCACCTTCTTTAATGCATCCTGAGCAGCTTCAAAGGCTTCATCATGTCTTTTTAACCCATACAATGTCCAGACCATGTAAAGATGCCATCTCTCCTTGTCGCTTATCCTGACGCTGCCATCCTTGAATTCAAAATTTTTTGAACTTAAATAATCAGGATTCAACTTGTTCAGCCAGTAGAGCATCTGATCATATTCACGGTCATCATATAATCTCTTTAAAACCTTTATAATGGAAAGTGCAACAAAATCCTGACTGTCGTTGATGCTTAAATCCTTCTGCTTTTGGATTCTTGATATGACTTCACAGGACACCTTGGCATTGTTGAAATTTGTGCGAACACTAGGTCGATTGATGTCCTTGACATATGCATAATACATGCTTCTTGCAAAATGATAATAATGCTCTTGCTCAAAATCATCAGGACTGATTAAATAATGTTTTATATAATGTTTTGAAGCATTTTCAAAAGCTTCCTTTGACTTGAAAGGGCCTGCATTGCCATAGTGCTCTTCCGCCTTAATTAAATTAGACATATCGGTGCAGTCAAATGAACGCCTGTTAAAATTGCTGTAAAGCTGTTCAACATCAACAGGATACTGGTTGAAAAAGCTGTCATTAATGATTAAACTGGAAAATTCCTCAAAACTCATGTTGGAGTTTGATCTTATATTGTCTTTTCCTAAAATAAGTTGTACATCGTCTATATCTACCATATTATCCCCTAAACTAAAAAAAGTTATTAATTAAAATTTTGTTACACTAATATTTAAAGATTTATAAAGCATTGAAAATAAGTAAAAAGGAATCTGCAATTATTAAATGCATCCTCCATTATCATCAATGATTGCTATCTGAAATTGCGTTTTTTAATGCATCTTCAAAATCATCTTGGAAACTCATTTCACTAATCCTCTTGCAGACTTCCATCAGATATAAATGGTTGTACTGGTATGCGGTTTGAGAATCGAGAACAAAAATGTCCTCATCACACATTCCATCTTCTATTTCACTAATCTCATCCATAAGCTTGTTCCTTTCTTCTATGAGTTTAGCCAGGCTCATGCCCTTGATCTGTAAGGCATAGTGTTTTGGATAGTACTCATCTTTTATCAAATCCCTGTGCATGTTGATGTATTTTTTTCTTGGATTTGGTTCTAAGCAAACTTCTTCCTTTTCCAGATCGAACCTTTCGCTGTGGAATGTGAAGATCTCCTTGCCCTCGTACTTCTTATAGACATCTTTGACTATATTGTCCAGGATCTCGCCCTCGCCGTATTCATTATATACATCTAGAATGTATTTGAACTCTCCAAATCTTATTGCATGATTCTTTAGAGGCTTTCCAGTCTGTATTCCACCTACACCGCTGGTGTAGGTCATATTCCCAAGGTTTACAAAAACCCAGTTGGTGCATCCATACTTGTAGGCTCTGTGTGGCTTGTGTGTGAATTCATTGTCTTCGAGGAATTCAAGTACGCGGCCTATTCTCCAGTCAAAAATCAGAATGTCCTTCTTTTGTGTGTCATATGTCTTTTCATTTTCCATTACATTCACCCCGAAAAATAGATTGTAATTATAATAAGAAAATGGTGGTATTTAAAACTTTGCAATATCACGCCAAAGGCAATCCAAATATAAACATGATTCCTAGCATTATCTAAAGCAACACAGGAATTAGCAAAAAAAGAGAATCAAAATGAGTATTATTAAATAAATAAAAAAAATTGGATAATTGAATAATTAATCAATATCCTTTGAGAAACGGCATTTTGGGAAGTTGGAACAACTTAGGAATTCTCCACGCTTTCCATTTTTCTTTTCAAGAGGCGCACCACATTCAGGACAGTTGCCATAGGAATCGCCTTCTGATTTGCAGTCCATGGAGAATCTGCATTTCGGAAAATTAGAGCAGCTTAAAAAGCTTCCTTTTGAACCGCTTTTTCTTACAAGTTCAGATCCGCAGTTAGGGCACTTGTCGATGTTTTCAAAATCGAGATCTATGTTTTCCTCCTTGTAATCCATTGAGAATTTACATTTGGGAAAACCAGAGCAGCTGATGAAAGCCCCGTTTCTACCTTCCTTTTTCACCAAGTCAGAGCCGCAATTAGGGCAAGTTCCACATTTTTCCATAATAATCACTCCTTTACATTATTTATGATTATATTTAGAGCATGCAGTATTTATGCTTTTTTCACTCCAATTTCAGCATATATTTCACATTCAAATTTTTTAGCCCCACAATTATTCATAAAATAAGAATAGTTTAGTAATTTTATCAGCCATTAATTCTTTTTTTTAAAAAAAAAAAAGAACTACTCTAGCCAAGTCCTCCCTATATAAAATGCAGCCATATGAAAAATTAGTCAAAAAATAATCTATATTTTTAAATTTTGAGAATCTGATAAAAAATAATGATTTATTAAGAGAAAAGAAATAATGAAATTTTAATAAGCTTTATTAACTAATAAAATTAAATTAAATTATGTAACAGGGTTTGATATGAATAAGAAAGGATCAATTTGATTTCAATTCTAACTATTTTTTTTTTGAATAGATGGAACTCAAAGTTTCCACACATCTAATAAGTCAAATACCTGTTATAATATATCATATATATGCTGCAAACAATAAAGTTTATAAATACTTAGTAAAGGTGTTGATATGGATAAAAAGAAAATTTTTGTACTATTAGTACTACAGTTTTCGCTACCGGAATGCTTATGGGAAGCGCGTCTGCTAGTAAGACATTCACTTATGGAAAATATAAGGGAACATTTTCCAACAGTAAAATCAATAGCGTGAAAGAAGGCCAATATTATGGTTATTATGCAGACGCAACTGTTAAAACTGGAAAATATAAAAAAGTTAAAAAAGCAGTTTACAAAAAGAAAAAGAAATATAAAACTGTTAATTTCGGTAAAGGAAAATATGTCTATGGATTCTGGACACAATCATATATCGACAAAGGATGGACATGCGTAAAAACATGGAGTACTGGAAGATATATGGACAGTCAAAAAGGATCAATGTATAAGAATAATTATGCAAAATTCAAAAAGACAGTCAAAGTGAAAAAAGGATATAAGACTAAAAAATATCCAGTTTATATGACATTGAATTCCCATTATGTCGATGGAAGTCTGCCAGGTAACGGAAAAGCGGTTCTATCTGTCTGGTCTTGGCAAGGTTTAATAGGTTCTAAAACAGTTCGAATTTAATTATTTTATTTTTTGATTTTGAAAAAATGCAATTCTGCATTTTATTTTTTTTCTTTTTTAAAATCTAATAAGTCAAATTACTATTTTTTAAAATTAATAACTAAAATTATATTCTTCTTTTAAAAATCAGTTTTTAGAAAATTCCGATTTATTTTTTCTTCTAAAATAAGAGAATAATAAAAAAAAGTTAATTTTAATAGACTAAGAAAGATAATAAAAGCAATAGAAAAACTATTGCTTGAAAAAAAGATTATTGAGTTGATGTCGGACCGTCTCTATAGCCTTGGGCATAAGCATCTTCATATCCGCTAGGAAGATCGCTAGGATAAGAGTAGTGTCCGTTCCTTCCATCTATAAGACCCTGCTCGTATGCAGCCTCTTCGTATTCCCATGAGTTTGCAAGAGAGACTTTTGGAGTTGTGGATTGTGAAGAGCTTGTAGTCTTTTGAGCTTTCTTTTTCTCCTTGACGGTTATATTGATATTATTGAATGAAGCTGATTTATAACCATCTCCTCCTTCAAAACTGCCGTTTACAATATAACTGCCTTTCTTCTTCATTTTTATCTTGACAATCCCATTGTCATTGGTGGTCTTGTTATAGGTCTTTCCGTTTGAAAGGCTTAAAGACACTGTCTTGTTTGCAAGGGCTTTTCCATTTTCATCAGTTAAAACCACTTTAAAGTTTTCACCTTCAGTTATGGAAGCATCCTTAATTGTGAATGTGGTATCCAAAGCGCTTTCTAAATAAACATAAATTCCGCACACTGCAATGACACAAATAATCGCAGCAGCACATAGGATAATTAAATTTTTAGTTTCCATTCTTTAACCTTTAAAAAAATTTTCTTTAGAAAAATCATCTGCATATTCAAAAACCCACTAAACTAATGTAATATAATCCAACACTAGTTTTTAGATGATTTTCTAATACATTCATTTGTAAAATACAAAGAGCCGAATATTTAAATAAGCCCCATAAAGGAAAATCTCTTAGGCCCATTCAAATTAAAAATTAATAATAATCGACGCTTTTTTCATTTTCATTTGATTTTTCTTCATCTAGATATGCATCATCCTCTTCCACATAGGTGTCATCCACTCCATCATTATCATAATCTGTTGTGGAATCATCAACGCTTTCATCAGTATCTGCTGAGGCATTATCATCTTCCTCGTCATCAGTATCTGCAGACTGGACTGGTTTTGTTGAATTGACAGCATCTGTATCATTGACCACAGCCTTGGATGGAGCCTTCCACTCAATGCTATCCATCATATCCTCAACGTACTGCTCGTTCTCTGATATGATTATTATTGTCTGGTTCAATGTATCATTCTTAAGAACACCAATGTACATATCCGCGCCGCTGTTATTTCCTTTAACATTAGTTCCAAACTGTGCGGCAAGCTTTTTTCTTTCTTTAAAAGGAAGCTTGAACACACCATTGTCTTGAAGCTCGGCATTGTCTGTAATCTCTTTGATAAATGAATCGACAATGTTTTCACCAATAGAATTAATATCTAAGAAATTTTCTTCATCATCAAATCGGAATGCTAAAATATGTGTGTTGTAATCATCCTCATCATCGAAGTTGACACTCATTTCTGATTTGTTGGTCAGTTCAAGACCTGCCGGAACAACCATTGTGGTTCCATTTTCAAATATTTCAACAGTCTTTTTCTCATAGTTGTTCATACTGAACAGTGCGAATGCACCAACAGCTGCAACTATGAGCACTATTAATGCTATTATAATTATATTCTTCTTATCCATTGTCTCACTTTTTCACTGAAAATTATTAAGATTTTAATCTTGCAGCCCTAACCTCAAGTTGATTCAGAATGAATAAAAATTTTTTAAGCAGATTAATAAACGAAAATAGAAATATTTACAAGAATTTTTTCTTGTAGCTTGACTTAACCTTTAAACATTGCTTTAAATTTTTTAAATTTGACAAAGCAATAAAATTTTACATCACCCTCTTTAAGCGCTGCGGTTCGAAATCTTTAAAGAAAAAATAGGGGTTTTGCAAAATTAATTTTTTTTAATCACAACCCCTTTAATGAACAATTAATAATATGAATCTTTTAACTAATAAATTTTTTTTAAAAAATAGTAATTAAATAGACCTTGAAAAAACCATTCAAATGAAATCCCATTTAGGCCTGGCTTCTATGCCATATTTTGCATACATTGCTCTTGTATCCTTATTTGATTCAATAGCCAGATACTTGCTTGGATCTTCTCCATGACTTGGAAAAACAGCTTTTTTCAGCCAATACTCCTTTAATTCAGGAGGACTTTTATTAAAATTCCAATAGGATTCCTCTATTTTCAAATCAGTATTTTCCTCAATATGCTTTAAGGAATCAAAAGATTTATCATAAGGAGTTGCGGTAATTAAAATTACCTGATTGTCCTTTATCTTTTCCACCAATTCCAATTCATATTGACGATTGAGAATCTTATATGGATATTTGTCATCTTTTATTTTCCAGGAATTGGAAATGAGGGTGTAGTTCAAGTCTAAAAGAATGATCTTATCCTTTGGGATTTCCAGCTTCTTTTCAAGAACATTTTCTTCTTCATCCTCTTCAATAAGCTTTTGACCGCAATGCAGGCAGTATTTTTCTAAAATATCATTTTTAGTATCACATGTAGGGCATATTCTGTATGTCATTTTCATTCTCCTTTAAATAAATGCTAATCATAACATGCAGCTATCCTTAAAAGCATATGTTTTCCACCACACTCAGGACAGGATTGATAATCACTATATTTAAACTCTTCAAATGCATCATTGCATTCAGGACAGTGCCATTTAGGTACTTTTTCTCCATTCAATGAAAAATCATAGCTCTCATCACCAGTATTGATTAAATAAATTGTGTTTTTCAATCTGAATTGCTCTTTTTCATAGACTGAAACATATTCATCTATGTCGAACTCCTCATCTTCAAGAAGTTCCTTGAAACTCTTGATTCTCTTCAAGCCGGAAGAATAATCCACTTCCTTCAAACTGGAAAAATAATCCTTCAAATATTCCCTATCCTGCCATAAAACTTGTTCAAGATCTTCCAAATCATTGGCTTTTATTTTTTCAGCAATGTTTTTATAAGTTTCCAGCCTTTTGTTTACAAAGTCCAATTGCCTTGGCAGAAGAAGCCTTGTCAGGTAATAGGCGGCCTCCATGTCATATTCATCATTTAAGGCTTTGATGCTGTAGACGGATATGAATTTATTGCAGTTTTTGCAATATGCACTATGCACATATCCTCTGAGTGGAGAATATGAATATCTGTCAATCATGCCTATGAGATGATCTTCAATTTGTCCGTGTTCTGTATTGAAATAGAAGCCTAAAACGTCCTCTGTAAAACTGAATTCACAATCATCACATTCAACACCTTCTGTCAAGCGGTACTTCTGCAATAATTCATCTGAATGTAATAGTCTGCACATTTAATGCCCCCTTTAATTCTTTTTATTTTTTATTTATTTTATTTAAAATCCACTTGTTGAAGCTTTGATAATTCCACATTACTTGCTTTTTATTTTTTATTTATTTTATTTAAAAACCTAGAGAGAGTTTTTTTATCAAGCCTATTTAGAGCTCTCTCCAGCATCCAATCTGTCCATTTCACCCAAAATCTCCTCTCTCAAGCTGAATATCTTCTCACTCTGGGGAAACTCTCTACTTACCTTGAAATCCCCGTAATCGAAGTCCATGAATTCAATATGGGATTCGATGTATGAATCGCAGACTTCCAGGGCGTCATCGAGTCTGTTCATCTTTTTTAGAATATCCACTTTCATCATGGCAATGGCCTGATCGTAATAAGATGGAGCGTCATCTATTCTCTCCAGAATGTCTAGAGCCTCGCTTAATTGATTCTTGTTCCTATATTCACATGCCTCTAGGATATATGCTCCGGCATTGTCTGAATTGTTTTTTAGAATATCTCTAATCTCTCCGGCCTCATCATACCTGGACATTTTAACCAATGCATTACCCTTTCCAATCAAAGCATTAGAGTTGTCGCCGTCGATTTCCAATATCTCATCATATGTTTCCACTGCCTCACCGCATCTATCCAAATCATGAAGAACATTGGCCTTTTTAGTGAGGGCAAAAATGTAAAAGTCGTCTGACTCGGCCCCTTCAGTATGAATATACCTGTTCAAGGCTTCAAGGGACTCCTCCTTTCTATCCAGCTCGTTTAAAACTCTTGCCCTGTAGAAGAGATAGAATAAATTATCCTTTTCAATTAAGAGAAGCTTGTCCAGTACAGGCAAATGCTCCTTATACATTTCCAACCACATATAGATCTCATTAAGAACAAGCAAATCGTCTTCAAATTCAGGATTCATTGCTTTAAGTTCATTATAGCACTCCAACGCCTCCTCATAGCGCTTAAGAATCATCAGCAAATACACTCTGGCAGATAATATATCATAGCTTGTGACTATGTCCAGTATTCTATCCACATCTTCCAGCGCCTTGTCGACTAAGTTCAGTCTTAAATTATAAAACGCACGATCGTATAATAAATTGATGTTGTCCGGTGATGCCTTCAATGCAATGTTCAGGCCTTGCAATTTAATTTTTTCCTTGATTGACATTTTTTCCTTTTTTATAATAGTTTTCTAAATTTATAAATGAGTTGTTTTAGGAAATCCTATTCATAATATCTTCTTAAATTGAGTCCTAAGCCCATCTGAGAGAAATTTCCTTATAATATCTTTCTTAAATTTGCGACTGGAGTCTGTCTTAGAAACTCGTCTTCAAATGTTTTCTTAGAGACTTCTCCATAAATTTCAGGGTGGTCGTAATCGAAGCAGTCATAACCATAACTCATTTGAATGAAGTTAGGCTCTTTTTCAAGTTCAGCTTCTACCTTTTCCATCATCAACTCCCTGAATCTCTCGTCGCAGTCCTCAAGCAATAATTCGATTACTCTCTTTTCATATTCCTTGTAAGTCATTGGATAATTTTTCTCATCAAGCATTCATTCACCCCCTAGGTAAAAAATTTTGAAATTATTATAAACGGCATGCTAGTGCGTTTCGTTTTTAAAAAAAAGTCTTTAAAAATTAGAAATGAAAATTTGAAATTATTAACCCTACTATCACGCCCCATAATAATAGTAATTATTATTTTATATCAATATACATATAAATCTTTAGAGCGGTTGAAAAGTATTATTCATTAAAACACCTTTCATTTTAGAAGCCTGTATTTGAAATAAACAAACCTTTAAACTTTTATAATTAAATAGACAAATTGGTAAGTATGAGTGAATTAAAAATGAGCATGAAACTAAGCGAGTGGATTCGGGAGAATGATATTCCAAACAACAGGATCCTTGAGGTTCTTGAATACTATGAAAGTATAAAGCCTCTTGAATTCAATAATCCCGATGATGTAAGACTGGAAGTTGAAGAGCACGGAATAAGATATGTGGCATACAAGTACGGCCTCAGTGAAAAGGAGCTCAAGGAATACCATTGGAGATTTAAAAGGCGAGACGCCAATGGAAAAAGAAGAGAAGAGACTCCAATAGTCAAAACCAATGAGCAGGGCACCGTGGTGGATATTTTCGCCCTTGACTAAACTATTTTTTTTTAAATTTTTAAAATTTACTTTTTTTAAATTAATTCAATACCCTCCAGAATATCAAAATTTATATAATCTAGCAAAAACATATAAGCACATATAAAATAGGAGGGTGTTTATGATTAACTACAGGAAAATTATATTAAGCATACTGCTGATTTCTGTTTTTCTAATGGGAATATCCATCGTCAGCGCAGCTGATGCTACTGTTTTAGATGATTTTGCTTCAAGTGATGTTGTCACTTCAGAAAATGGAGCACCAGAAATTGATTCACTCTATGAAGCAGCAAATTCAGATATTACTGCCGCATCAGATGAAGCGATTCTCGCAAGCGATGAGGATGAAGTCCAGGAAGACTACAGGGAAGAAACTTATTTTGATGGAAAAAACATCAAGACATACACAGCAAAAAGCACTACAAAAAACATTAAAACCGTGAAAGTCACACTCAAAAGCTCATATTATGCAGAGAATATTGCAAACAAGAAAATAACTTATACTTTCAAGGGAAAGACAAAAAGTGCGAAAACCGATAACAATGGCGTTGTCAAAATAAAAATCAACGTTCCAAAAACAGGCACTTACAAAGTGAAATTCAAATTTGAAGGCGACAGCGGATATTATGCAACAAGCAAGACAATCACTGTGACTGTTAAAAACAGATACAAGATCTATGCTTCTAATTCAAAATACGCATACAAGAAGAACAAATACTATAAGATCAAAGTCAAGGACATAGTATCCAAAAAGCCAGTCAAATACCTTAAAGTCAAGGTTAAGATTGGAAGCAAGACCTACAAGCTTAAAACCAACAAGAAGGGAATTGTGAAAATAAGCACTAAAAAGCTTAAAAAAGGAAAGCACAAAGTTACTGTAACTTCCTTGAACAAGAAAGTCAAAGTGAGTGCCAAGGCAAATCTGACTATCTATGATCCTACAATTCATACCAAAAGTTATACCATTAAATACAACAGTAAATATTACGATTATGACGGAGAGGTATCTGTTGGTAAAGGAGAAGTTATAGGATCATATTGGATACCTGGTTATGACCCTCAATCTGAAAGTTTTAGAGTAATGCACATTCATTGCTATGGAGATTCAATAGAACCAGAATATCATAAAATCATCAAGGCAAAAGTTTTCTATAAGGAAGACTCAACCGATGCAAAGAAGGTAGTTACATACAAGCCGGAAAAGAATTATGAGTATTTAATCAGTTTTTCAACTCCTTATGGCTACACACCTTATAAGGTTACTGTAACCTACAAGACTTATTCTAAAAAACTACGTTGGGACTGATTTCCCAACACTTTTTCTTTTTTTAAAAGCAATTTCGATGAAAAACTTTTAAATTATCTATTTATTTTTTTATTGACAAATCACTTTTTTGCATTGAATCCATTAGAACTTTGTTAAATTAATAAACTATTTATACAATATAGGATTAAATATTTATACAATATAGGATAAATATTTATAAAAAGGATGAAAAAAACATCCAAACAGCTATTTTTTCAAATTTTAGGAGGCGACATTATAAATAATAAGATTTACGGCATTATCATTTGTCTGATTCTTGCTATTCCTTCATTCATTATTGGCAATTTATTTCCTTTGATTGGAGGTCCGATCATAGCAATAATCCTAGGCATGGCAATCGCAATATTCTGGAAATCAAGGGACGGTTTTGACGAGGGAATCAGCTTCACATCAAAATATGTTCTTCAGCTTGCGGTGGTGTTTTTAGGATTCGGCCTTAATTTGAATGTGATTTTGGCAACAGGAATACAATCCCTGCCAATAATTGTAGGCACCATCTCAACAGCTCTTCTTGTAGCTTTTATCATGAAGAAGGTCTTGAACATGAAGAGGAATTCCGCAATACTGATTGGAGTGGGATCATCAATCTGCGGAGGCTCTGCAATAGCTGCAACTGCTCCTGTAATAGGAGCCGACGATGAGGAGGTTGCACAGTCCATTTCAGTAATTTTCTTCTTCAATGTGATTGCAGCAATAATATTTCCAATCATGGGCAAGATGCTTGGATTTTCAACAACAAGCGGAGGTCCATTCGGCATATTTGCAGGAACTGCAATCAATGACACCTCCTCGGTTACAGCTGCTGCCGCGACATGGGACAATATGTGGAATCTTGGAAGCCAGACACTCGACAAGGCGGCAACAGTCAAGCTGACACGTACATTGGCGATTATTCCAATTACGCTGGCATTATCTTTCATCACTCAAAGAGGCAGTAATGCCAATGGCGAAAAATTCAGCCTGAAAAGGGCGCTGCCATTGTTTGTAGTGCTTTTCGTTCTTGCATCAATCATCACAACAATTTCTGCTGGTTTTGGCGTTGATGCCAATATCTTCATGCCATTGAAGGACCTGAGCAAATTCCTAATCATCATGGCAATGGGAGCGATCGGACTGAATACTGATGTTGTAAAACTTGTTAAATCTGGTGGAAAGCCAATACTGCTTGGTCTTGCATGCTGGGTGGCAATAACTATTGTAAGCCTTGCATTGCAGAACATGATGGGAATATGGTAATTTAAATACTGAAAATTATAATGAAAAAAGGGATACCCGTTTTTCAATAAACATATGTAAAGGGGATGATATGTAAAGAAAAATGTAAAAAACGCTTTGGGCAGCCCTGTATAAATATCTATTTTGATTAATAAAAAATAGTTTTGTAAATATAATTAACAAAATGTTTTAAATAGCGATTGATTATAAAGAATAACTCCTGATAAAAATAGAATTCTGTAAAAAAAAGAAATTGTTAAATAATTAAAACAAATGTGAATAGTCCCGAGCGGAGTCGAACCGCTGTCTTCGGGTCCAGGGCCCAAAAGGATTACCACTACCCCACGGGACTATACAATATAATATTAGCAAACATCATATATAAAGTTAATTTCTTTCTTATGTGCAGGGAATAATATAGAATTCAGAACTAAAACTTTTTTAAATCTTTCTTTTCATTATAAGAATCTTTCTGCTTCCATAATAAATTCTTCAGCTTGAGAAACTCTTATTTCTGCCTCCTCTTCACTGAATTCAACAGAATAATCATAACTGGATTTATTTCTTCTTCTTTTAGCATTGGAATAATATTTATAGGTCTCTATATCAAACCCTTTTTTATGAACAAACTCAAGGCTAAACTGTTTTAAAGTTGTATCGTGCTTCTTAGAAGAAAATCCTTCACTAAGCAACAATGCTTTAGCTGCATCAAACATGGCGTAGTAAGATAAAGTAACGCAATCACGATATCTTCCAGCATCAAGCAATATTTTAGCTGAAATAAGCTCTTCCTTGGCTAAATTGAAATTCCCCATGACATCTTCATCAACCAATTATAACACCTTCTTTTAAAACATTCTGCAGGAAATGATTATCCTTATGTTTATTGAAATGGGATTCACTCATGACATGGGCGTAGATCAGCTCGTCTTTTTCTATAATAAACTCATAAATCAAGTCATCAATTCTTGATTCCAACTCTGCGCTTTCTGGAGATATTATCAAGATATCAATGTCCGAATCTTCAGTGTCTCTGCCGCGAGCTACGGAACCAAACAGGATAATTTTTTTAATCTCATCAGATTTTATCCTATTTGCAAATTCACGAGCGATTTCAAAACGGTTGTTCATAAATAATCACCAAGCAAACTTAATTAAAAGTTACATAAACTAGTATATTAATAATACATATGAAACTTAATTAATATATAGATTTGGTTTTTGTATAATTTTTTAGATTTTATTTTAGTTTTATATATTTTATAGTTAATATTAATAACTTTATTCCTACAGGCATAAAGATTAACAAAAAAACAGAAACTTTACTCCACTAGACATAAAGATTAACAAAAAAACAAAAACTTTATTCCTATAGGCATAAGATTAAAAAGATATTTTCACAGCAATGAAAATATGCAAATCAATAAGAAGTTTTAAATATCTGCAATCGACATATTCTTAATCAGACTTCAAAAGGGGAGTGAATATGAATAAAAAGATTTTCAAACATGCATTAAGCATAATTCTGATTTTATCAATACTGATTTCCACAATTTTAGTTGCAGATGTCGCATTTGCAAAGGACAATGCTCCAAAGGGTTTTGAACCCTATTACATGAGAGGATACACTTTCAATGTGCCTGAATCATTCAAGCAGACCGATTCAGGATATGACAATGTAAACCATTTAAACTACATGAATTTTAAAAAGGGATCCAAATTTGTAAACATAAGCCTGGACAGGCATTCCTCATTCACCAAGAATCAGATGGACATCTATTCAATCTTCACATGGAATGGATTGGACCATTACAAGACAAGCATCGCAGGGGTGAGCGGATTTTATGTTAAAAAGAATGGCGTGAAGAGCTTTGTCTTTTCATCAGAGGATGATACAATCTATATCAAGGCCAAGGGAGTAAAACTCTCAAAAGTACTCTCATCCATAAGTCAGAAGAACTATCGTCAACATCATGACAGGGAATACGACTTTGACGATGATGCCTACTATGAGTCAGACGTTTATGACGACTCATTCGACGACTCCTTCGATGATGCTTCATATTACAATTATAATTGGTGATTGATTTTCCAATCCTTTTTAAAATTTCATTTCTCAATCAATTTTTAGAAAATATTTTTTAAAAATAAAACATTTTCAGATCTAACATAAAAATACCTAACAATATTTAAAATTAAAAATAAAATATTGCTAACTGTTTAAATATGATGATACTTTTTAATATAAATAATACAAATATTAAAAAAAGTATTATTTAATACAAATATTGAAAAAAGTATTACAATTTTTTTATTTCAATAAAAATGCTTTATTTAATTAATAAAAAGCTAATTTTCTTTTTGTTTGTTTATATTAAGATTTTAATTAATTTATTTATTATAATAAGCATTTTAATAATTTTTTTACTGATTAAATTTTTATTAGCGAAACTTTTTTTATAATAAATTATTACTTTATCAAAATCAAGCACAATTAGTTACCCATATCATATTTAAATTAAATTTAAAAAATTTAATGAGATATAAATCACTATTTTTTAGTATTTTTAAAAAATAAGAATTTTAAGTTAATTAAATTTTACAATTTTTTTCAAAATGTTTATATAAGTATTACTAAACATATAAAAAGTGTGATTTATAATTTTAATCACACAAGGCTTATTTATTAAAATTTAAGTATTTTGATATAATATTCCTTTAAAAACAGTTTTTATTTCTTTATTGGGTATTATAAGAAACAAAATTAAATATTTTAGTAATAAGTCATAAGAGAATACTTTTTGAATTTAGGTAATTTCCTAAATCAAATCATGATATATCAAAAGTATTTACTAAAAAATTTCAAAGAAATTACAAAAAACAGCTAAAAAAAAATTTCAAAGAAATTACAAAATAGCTAAAAATGCATCTTTTTGATTTATTGGAATTTTTTATTATTGTTTGATTTATCATATGATTTGATTTTTCAAGAGAAATTTTGGAGATAGAATTTTATGTTAGACATAAAACATACAATATGCCCTTCATGTTCTGTTGGATGTGGCTTGAACATTGTTTCTAAAGACGGAACAATTGTTGGAACCTATCCTTACAAAAGGCATCCGATAAATGAAGGAAAAAATTGTTTAAACGGTCGAAATTCAATCCTGCAATTCGATAGCCAAATTGAGAAACCTTCAATAGTGAAAAATGGCCAACTTGAGGAATCTGACAGCGAAACCGTCTTAAAACTTATTAAAGACCAGCTGGACTCCATAGATTCAAGTGAATTGGCAATTATCTGTTCCGGCAACAGCACTAATGAAGAGCTTGATAGGATCAAGGAATTTGCAGATGATTTTGGTTGTGAAAAAATAGGATTTTACGGATATAATTTCCCTAATTTTAAAGCTGATGTGGCAAGCTATGACGACATATCTGATGCAACAACCATATTAGCTGTTGGAGACATTTACAGAGAAAATCCATTACTAGCTAGAAGAATAATATTATCTAAAGAAAACGGCGCTGTTTTCATTAATTTAGATGATGTGGAAAAATCCATTACTTCTTTGAATGCAGATGAGTTCATCAAATTTGAAGATCATCTAGAAGATAAAATCGATGCTGTCAAAAGCAAGCTGGATGAAAATTCAATAATCATTGCAAACAAAGTCTGCTGCAAGGATGACTTTGCATTACTGGAATCCTTGTCTGCAGATACAGGTGCGAAACTATTGCCAGTATTCAATGCGCCTAATATGAAAGGTGCGATGAACAGGCTGGAATCCTGGGATGACGAAGAAGTAAAGAACATTATTGATGACTCTAAAGTACTTGTTGTTGTTAAGGATAATATGCTTGACTATTTATCCGATGATGACATAAAAGGAAAAAGCTTTATTGTGAATATTTCCAATGAAGATAATGCATTTGCAAAAATTTCAGATGTAGTTCTTCCAGGAAAATCCTGGGTGGAAAAGGCAGGAACTTTCACCAACTGTGAAGGTCTGGAACAATGCTTTGACATATCTGCAGAAATTGAAAATGACAATATGAGTGAAATGGAAATATTCGATAAGCTCGCTTGATATCGGTGATAAAATGAGTGAAAGATTTATTCTTGCAAAAAGCAAGGAAAATGAAATAACTGATAGTGGCGCATGTGGAGGAGCAGTAAGTTCTATTTTCCAATATCTCTTAGCCAATGAACTGGTAGATGGAGTATTGACTCTTAACAAAGGCATTGATGTCTATGATGGTGTTCCTAGACTTTTAACCAGTGCAGAAAAAGTCATTGAAACTTGCGGTTCCCTTCATTGCGCCCCTACAATGGTAAGTGATCTGATTTCCGATTTTCTAACTGATGAAAAAATAGCTGTTGCAGTCAAACCTTGTGATGCAAAGGCTATAAACGAATTGGTTAAAAGACACAGAATCGATGAAGATAAAATCATCACTGTCGGTTTGAATTGCGGAGGTACTGTAAGGCCTGAAGTGGCACAGGAAATGATAGAGAAATTCTATAATGTTGACCCTTCCAGAGTAGTCAAGGAAGAAATTGACAAAGGAAAATTCATAATCGAACTTGATGATGGTGAGGAAATCGCAATCAAGATCGATGACTTGGAAGAGGAAGGCTACGGACGTCGTGACAACTGTCAAAGATGTGAACTCAAGGTTCCCCGCAATGCGGATATCGCTTGTGGTAACTGGGGTTCAGAACCTGGCTGGACATTTGTTGAAGTCAACAGTGAAAAAGGCCGGGAGATAATTGATGGCGCTGTCAGTGAAGGATTTATTGAAACCAAGGCCCCTTCAGAAAAAGCACTGGAAATGAGGGAAAAAGTTGAAAACATCATGATCAAGATGGGCAACAGGAACACAGGCAAACAATTGGACGACGACTATTCACTTGAAGAATGGGAAGCCCAATGGAACAAATGCATCAAATGCTTCGCCTGCCGTGATGTTTGTCCTATCTGCTGGTGTAATGAATGCGAACTGGAAAAGCCTTACTTTAGTGATGACCCTCAATCACCTCCTGATCCATTAGGATTCCATGGTGTCAGATTGTCCCATATGAGCCCTAGCTGCATTAATTGCGGCCAATGTGATGATGTTTGTCCAATGGAGATTCCAGTATCCAAGCTATTCCACAAACTGCAGAAGAAATACGAAAGTCGTACTGGATATGTTGCAGGCATTGGTGATGAAAAACCTCCATTATACAGTCCAATGAAAGAAGTCTTTTAAGGAGCTGATTTTATGACAGAAGATGTTAAAATAGTAGGTTTTTGTTGTAATTGGTGTTGTTATGGCGGTGCTGATACTGCAGGTACCTCACGTATGCAATATCCTCCAAATATAAGAATCATAAGAGTCATGTGTTCTGGAAGAATCAATCCTTCCATGATATTCAAGGCTTATAAGGAAGGTGCTGATGGAGTATTCGTGGGAGGCTGCCACATTGGTGATTGTCACTATGATGCAGGCAATTACAAATGGAACAGAAGAGCATTGATGACAAAGGACATCATTGAGGAATTTGGAATTGACAAGGAAAGATTCAGATTTGAATGGATTTCAGCATCTGAAGGAGAAAAATTCCAAAGGACCATGAAGGAGTTTTATAAAACCATTAGTCAACTCGGACCAAGAAAAAAATAATTAGACTGTTGAACAATAAATGAAATTAAATTTTTAAAAAAAGAATAGATTTTAATTAAGTTTTCAAAAATTAAAAAAAGAAATATACTTCTATAGAATCTAGTATCAAAAAACCATATTGTTTTATCTATTCCAGAAACAAAACATTAAAAAGTTTTATTCTCGAATTCAGCCGAAAAAAAAGAAGATTTAATCACCAAATCAAATCAAACAATCAAATCATTATATTACTCCCCAGTAATATGCAAAAATTTAATTTATACTACTTTAGTTAAATTTAATTTAATAGATTAAATCTTCTTAAAATCCAATTAAAATTAATAGCTCATAATTAAATCTCGAATATCCATTGAGATTTAATTATTAATTTTAATTGATTATTTATTAAATAGCAATTTAATAAAACTAATTTTTTAGTATTCATATTTTTATATTAGAGGTTAATAAGTTTTTTCATTATATGCTATTTATGTAATACTTTTTTTATAATTTTTATTATTTTTTAAAAAAACCCTAAACAATTTTTCCTTTTAAAGAATACATAGTTAAACCAATCAAGAGGATATTTCTAAAAAAAGCAATTTTCCAATAAAATAAAAAAAATAATTATCAATAAAAAAAAAGGCAAATAAAATTTAATTTAAAACAAGTAAAAAAAAGAAAAAAAATAGAGGATTTAAATCCTCTTAAACTACTTTCATTTCATAAAATCCGTGATAGTGGGATTTCTTCTTACCACAGTAAATACATCTGTACTTGTGTGTCACCTTGAACTTGCTGCTGCTACCTTTGTACTTGTAAGTGCTTGGGTAGTATTTAGCTTTAAGAGTGAATTTTGTTTTCTTGCTGTAGTAGTATGTGTAGTAATAGTAAGAATAATAGTTGTAGAAGCTGTAGCGGATCTTGGCTTTGCCGTTTTTCACTTTGGCATAATCAGCAAATCCGCCAGAGGAAGTGAATAGCACATATCCGCTTTTGACTTTCTTGCCGCTCTTGGTTTTGACAATAGCTGTTAATGTTTTGGTAGTGCCTCCATAGCCAGAATAGCTTTTGGTTGTTACCTTGGTAGCATATCTTTTTAAAACGGCAAATTTATTAGTAGCCTTCTTGGATTTATAATTACTATTAGCTAGATATTTAGCAGTGTATTTTCCCTTGCTTACCTTGCTTATCTTGATCTTCTTTTTGGCGACTCCGTTTTTAACAGGAACCTTGTATTTCTTGCCTTTGATCTTAAACAAGACGTATCCTTCATTGACTTTTTTTCCAGAACTGCTTTTGACTGTGGCTTTTAAATTGAACTTGATTCCCTGATAAGTCTTTATTTTTGAAATCTTCAATTTTATGCCTGTTTTCTTGACAGTTGCTGTTCTTGTTATGGAACTGGCTGAAACGCCTGTGCCTGCAGATATCTGAACTGAATATGTTCCAACAGGAATGTTTGGATTTATTTTAACATAACCGCTTGAGTCAGTATATGCTGTTCTTGTATAGGTTTTGGAGCCTTTTTTAAAGACCAGCTTGACTAAAGCATTAGGAATTGCCCTGTTTGTGCCGCTTTCGGTAAGCCTGACATTGAATGTTTTTCCTGAATTGTAAAGAGCCGCATAGTTGCCTGCACTTAAACTTCCCACTGCATTATTAACCTGCAATGTAGCGGAATCCATCAGGACACCATCATCATAATTAACAAGTTTCACGGTATATGTTCCCGGAGCGAATGCTGTTCCATTGAATGTATATGTTATTGTTCCATACAAGTCTGTTGAATTGTACTCGTTCACATTGAATAGCTGATTTCCAGAAGAATCCAATATCCTGACATAAAAGTCATATGCATAAGTGTTGTAATCTTTAAGCTGGGCATCAACATTAATGACTAGCTTGTTGCTGAATCCATATGTGAAAGTGGTGTCATAGACCCATACGGAATAGTCATTTAATCCGGTGATGCTGACAATGTTTCATCCTCTTGTGAGATTTCAGTTGACAGCTTGCCATCATCGATATCTGATTCTGTATCAGGTATTTCGGCTATTGTAGGTTCATCTTCCTGTGCTGATATTGGAGCCATATCCACATCCTCCAGGGTCTCCTCATTGGAATCCTCTAGTGCGAGCATGTCTGAGGAATCACCGAGCACGGCATCATCGCTTGCAGAAACGCTTCCAATACACAGGATTAATGAAAAAACAAGAAGTGCTATTAGAATATTTCTTTTTGTTTTTAATTTCATAATAATCCCTCATAATATTTCAATATTGTTTTTACCAAAATCTTATGATATTAATATATTTATACATCAAATTATTTAAATCATATGATTATTTTTGAATATTATTTAATGTTTTAAAAATTTATTATTATAATATTCGAATTATATTCCATTTTATTAATAAATTTTAGTTTTTTAAAAAATTTACTAAACAAAAAACAGAACAAGACAATACAATATATCAAAGAATACAAAGAAAAAAGAACAAAAAATATACAATATATTCAAAGAATACAAAGAAAAAAGATAAAACAAAAAACAATACCAAATAAAAGCAATACATTTTTATTCATCCAGAGAATCCTCATTTGAAAACTTGTATTTCTTGATGATAGGCCACAACAGCCATATTTTTATGATTATGTCCAATTATAAAATTTATTTTCAATTGTTGAATCATCCCAATAGAAAAATCCATAGATGAGATTTCCATTTGAAAAATTCCCATCATTTCTCGCTGAATGTCTCATCAAGAATATATTCAAATATTTTAAGCAGGTCCGCTGTCGCTTTTTTGAGAAGACGGAGATCTCGAATGCTTGTCTTTCCCCTGTGGACGATGTTGCATCTGAGTGTGTAATAATAATTTATGCAGTATTTCGGATTTGAAACATCAAAGCTCCTTCTAATCAAATCATCAGTGCTGAATATCGGGCGGTATGCCCTTGTATCTTCAATTTTTCTTAATGCATCAATAAAATTACCTTCCTTTGCAAGCTCCAGTCTATTCTCATGCTCGCTTCCCATATTATATTTCAGCTTGCAGTATCTGTCAATTGCAGACCAGAGCAGCATGTAATTCATCTGCAGCTTGAAAAAGCCTTCTTCCCAATCAAAATCTTCCTCATCTAAATTTTTCCTAATAAGCTGAATGCCTTCTTTAAAGATTGGATCATTTCTTCCATCAAAGCATTCCCTATCACATGCATCTTCAATTGAATCGCTTCCAGAATCTGGTTTTAATCCAAAGAGGACATTTGCCTTTTCGCCTTCAACATCTATTGTACCCCATTCATACAATGCTGGAGACATGGTCTGGCATATTATCTTGTAGGCCTTTTCACCATCACTGAAATCATATAAGCATCCTTTGGTCTTGTACCTCTCATTCTCCTTTTTCAAAAGTATTGGAACTCCGTCCCTCTGCTTCATGAGATAATTTATGGAAGCTTCCTTCAATGAAAAGTCAAGGCCTCTTATTTTTGAGTATGCAATCTGTCCAGGCTTGAAGATTCCATAGGCAAAGAAAGGCAAATTAGAATCAGGCTTTTTGTCAAATTTATTATCCTTTTTTTCATTGTTATTTAGTCTGTTCTTTCCACGATTGTTTTCTTTCATTTGTCTCCCCCTAAAATAATTTATATTTAATTTGATTATCAATTATTTATTAATTAGTTAATATTATATATTAGCATTAAGTAATTAATCTTATACTATTTTTAGTATATTTCCCACCGATCAACATTATATTTATCTCACCAATCGAAAAAACCGAAACATTTATATATGATGAAAACCAATATAATATGTTCTAAGAACAACACCACTAGAACAAGCCGAAAATTAATCAGGCTTCTTTTTTTAAAACAAACACCAACGGAGGCATCATCATGAATGATACTAAATTTACTAAACTTAACAAACCTGATTTTGACAGGTTATACGAAATGAAATCAGCTATGAGGAACTTCCTCGACGAAGAAGCGGATTTCAAAAACACAAAATGGATGGAAAAGCTTGATGAGATTCTGGAATTCCAGGACGCAGACGGCAGCTTCAAACTGCTTTCAAGCAATAAAATACCATCAGATGCAAGAGTGGACTTCTGCCACGAGCCTACCTACATATGCACTTCCATTTTAATGAAGACATATCTTGCAGGAGATGACGAAATCCGCGAAAAACTTGAATGCCCTCTTTTCCACGGACTGGAGATGAGCACTTCAAGAAACCTCAACGGCCACGGATACGAAGCGCTTCAAGGAAAAATAGAAGCCTTGAACATCTTCATGAAGGGAGGACTTCGGGAATTCATAGACCTCTACGGAGAAATGAACTCAAAATTCACTGACATGATCTTGAAGATCAAGAAGGAATTTGAATCATTTGAGGAAGATGAGAACTTCAAAGGAGAATGGGGCGAAGACTACAGCAAGGAAATCCTTGAAGTCAACAAATACTTCAACACAAGGAAGGTCTTCGTCTACGGAACCCTGATGAAGGGCGAAGGAAACCATCACTTCCTGGAAGACAGCAAGCTTCTTGGAGCATCCTCTGTCGAGGGATACGACATGTACAATGTCGGATGGTTCCCTGCAATCGTTAGAGGAGACAGCAGAATCCTTGGAGAGCTTTATGAGGTCTCTCAAGAGGACATGCCATCCATAGACGCACTTGAAGGCGAAGGAAGCCTCTACAGGCGCAGATGCGAAATTACCAAAGACAATGAAATCGCATACCTCTACGAATACCTGGATGACATCTCAGGACTTGAAAGAATCAACTCCTGGAGGGACTACATCTGGTATGTATCCTATGGAAGCAACATGCTTTACGAGAGATTCCTCACTTACATAGAAGGCGGAGCCTTTGAGGATGGCGGCTCATACAACTTCCCTTGCAACAACACCTCAGAGCCTGTTGAAAGAAGGACCATAGAGATTCCACACGACATGTACTTCGGAAACAATTCCGGGTCATGGAACGGATGCGGAGTCTCATTCCTGGATACAAGCAGGAAGGGCCATGCACTTGGAGTTGCATACCTCATAACAAGAGAGCAGTTCGAGCATGTGGCTGCAGAAGAAAACGGAGGCCGCTTCCCTGACGGATACGGCAACTGGTACGAGGACATCAATACTCTTGGTGAAATGGATGGCTTCGAGATGGTCACCATCACCAGCAATGAGCTGAGACCTTACGAGAAGCCTTGCGAGGAATATCTCAACACCTTGAAAAGAGGCATAAGACAGAACTGGAGCGAAATGTCCGAAGAGGAGATTGACAGCTACCTTGAGAGCTGCGACAGGACAAATTCCAACTCCGCTTCAACCTCTTCATCAATAGATGATGACGAAGAAGACAAGGATTGTGAATAAGTTCTTCATTCACAATTCCATCTTTTTTTTAATTTGGAATATTTCTAAAAAATTCTTTTTTTGAATATAAAATATTTCTAAAAAAATTCTTTTTAAAATTTAAAAAATGACTAAAAAAAAATTCTTTTTAAAATTTAAAAAATGACTAAAAAAAAATTCTTTTTTAAATTCAGTGATTCTAAGTCTTTTTTAAACTCTAAAATTAATTTGATATTTTTTTAACTATAATATTTTTAAACATTAAAAACATAATATAAAATATGAATTTAAGTAAAGCTTTTGTTTTTGTTTTGCTGGCATTTCTGCTTATAGGTGCAGTTAGTGCAGTGGATGATACCTCATTAAGCGCGGATACAGTCACCACAGGCCAGCAATCATTATATGAATCAACCATGCAAACCACATTGGATTATGAAACAGTTATGACTAATGCATTAAATTGTGAAACAAATATAGGTAATGCATTAAATTGTAAAACAGATATAAATAATGCATTAAATTCTGAAATAGATATAGATAATGCATCATATACTGAAAAAAATACTGATAATGCATTAAATAATGAAAAAGATACTGTTAGCGCATTAAAAACTGAAAATAACAATGTTGTAAGTGATGTGGAAAGCCGCGACGATATAAATATCAGTTTCAGCGAGCAGATGTATGAAAAGGAACTTGAAGACATCGATGTTGAACTGGGAGATGACATAAGCGGAGAACTCTGCATCAAGATTGATGAAGAAATAATCTACAATGAAACCATCACAGATTCCCATTTCAAGGTTCCAATCGTGCTTCCAAAGAAAAACTACGAGCTCGTCATAAATATCTGGCCGGGAATCGACTGCAGAACATATGCTGTACACGCGTTCTTAAACGGAGAAGACTTGAAGCTGAACAAGACATTAAAGATAATGAAGCTTCCGCAGGACTACAGCTACCTGCATTTCCAAGAGGAGGTTCTCACAAGCAATGATCGCCAAATCTTTGTCTTTCCACGCTCAGCAAACGGGATAGTGGAAATATGGCTAGATGACGTTCTTTTAAACAAGACAAAGGCCCAGCCGATAATATACTTTAATAAACTGAATCTGACCCTTGGAAACCACAGCTGGAAGGTGCTTTTCTATAATGACAGCTATTACAATGACTTGAATGCAACAGCCAACTTCAGTGCGGTAAACGTGAAAATAAATATTCCAAAAATTGTAAACATGGCACAGTGAAGACATACATTGACGGCATGCTGATTAACACATCCAAAGTGGAGGATAAATATTTTGTACTCTGCCTTGAGCAATATCTAAAAAAGGACAGCCATGAAGTCAAAGTGATATATGAAAATGGAAAAGTCAAAAGGGAAAAAACACAGAGCATCAGCATTGTTTATGATTTCGATCTTCTTTCAGAATATTTCATATACGGAGAGGACAACATAATCGAGATAATCCTGCCGGACACCCTGAACAACAAGCTACTGACTGTCGAAATCAATGGAACAAAATACGCTTTCAAACGTCCTGCATATGCAGGAAACAATTTCATAGAAATAAACATATCAAAACTTCAAGCAGGCAAATACTCCATGCATATATCATATCCTGGAGATGATAGGTTTGAAGCAAAGGATGAAATAATCAATTTCACAGTTAATTATAATATAATCTCACCAGATTACGTTGAGTACAAGGACACATCCTTCGTTTATTTGAATCTTCCTGAAGATGCTCATGGAAATCTTGTAGTTTATATGGACAACAAACTATTTGGAAATGTGACTTTGAAGAATGGGTATGCAAAAATCAGAGTCGATACACTGCTTCCAGGATTCCACAGCATGAAAGTTGGATATTCAGGTGATGACTATGAAGTCGAAGAATATGAAACCCTTATCCATGCAGCAGGAAGAATGACTGTATCCTACTCATTCACAGCAGGGCAAAACAAATATGTTGTCTATGACATGCCAGAGTCTTCAGGAGGCTATGTAGTCTTCACCATTAATGGAAAAGAACACAAGGTCAATGTCAAAAACGGAAAAGCAATGTATTCACTTAAGAACCTTAAAGCAGGAGATTATGAAATTTGCATTGACTACTATAGAAATGGAGAATTAATATCCGGAGACTATGCAGACATTGAAGTTAAAAAGTCAAAAATTAAAATCTTATCATACAAAATGAGTTCCAAATCCATCAAGGTTAAAATCAAGCTCAACAAGCCTATGAAAACCACAGTTTATGCCAAATTCATGGGAAAAACATATAAAATAAAAACAAATTCAAAAGGTATTGGAACATTTAAGAAATCATTGAAGATTAAAAAATCCAAAAAAAGCATAAAATTCTCCCATCTTGGCTCAACACTCACAAAGAAACTCTACAAGCCTAATTTGAAAGTAACAAAATCAAAAAAGAAGATGACTTTAAAGACAATTGTAAATATCAAAGGTGCTAAAGTCAGATTCAAGGTAGGCAAGAAGACTTATACTGTAAAGACCAACAGCAGGGGAATTGCAAAAATAAGTATGAAAAAGCCAAAAAATAGCAAAGTGCTTTGCAAAGCAATTTATTTCGGATGCAAAGTTTCTAAAAATGTCAGACTTTAAGTTAAATTATTTTTTAAAAATTGAGAAATTTTCTTTGAATACCAAAAAAAATCAATAATTATATGTATACCAGATGGTAAAATGACTGGAAAAATACTATACGGCCCAGAATTGGAAGGAATATCTGCCAAGGATAAATTAATTAAAAGATCCCTGGAGCAGTTGACAAGGAGATTTGAAACCATGGGCTTTGAAATAGTCACAAGACCTGATGTGACTGTGAACTTCAAGGAAGATGAAGGATTCTGCAGAGTTGTGAACAGGTTCAACAGCAGCAATCTAGAAAATTCATTGCTGTACTCCATTTATGTTAAAGATGCAAATTTTTTAATAACTGAAAACTCTGAACTTATCAAAATTGCAAAGGAGCTGAATTTAGATAAAAAGGTCTTGAAAGTTCTAGGGGCCTACGATCTTTTTGCAGTCAACAATACAGTAGGCAGAAAGTTTCCGAAATGGAACTGGTAATGACTCATTGATGCCGGTTTTTGAATAAAAATATAAATAGCATTTTGCAAAAAATTACTTAAAAAAAGGTGATTTAATGGCAGATGTGTTCAGCAAAGAGAAGAGAAGCGAAGTGATGTCAAAAATAAGGGGCAAGGACACCAAGCCGGAGATTCTAGTTAGAAAGTATCTCCACTCCAGAGGCCTGCGCTTTAGAAAAAACGACAAGAGATATCCTGGACACCCTGACATAGTGCTTCCGAAATATAAAACTATTGTGCTTGTCCACGGCTGCTTCTGGCATCTCCATGAAGGATGCAAGTATGCAAGAATTCCCAAATCCAATGTGGAGTACTGGCAGAACAAGTTATATGGCAACAAAGAAAGAGATAAACGCACAAAAAAAGAGCTTGAAGACATGGGATGGAAGGTCATTACTGTGTGGGAGTGCCAACTAAAAAAAGACAAGCAGGAAAAGACTCTCGGAGAGCTATACGAAGAGATCATATCCAATTGATAAATATTATCTATTTTTAAAGATTTCTATCCAATTAATAAATATTATCAATTTTTAAAGATTCCTATCTCATATATGAAAAATTCATTTTTCGATGCAAAATCATTCAATATCTGTAAAAAATAGTATCAAAGCAAAAAATAGAAAATCAGCTGAAAAAATAGTATCAAAGCAAAAAATAGAAAATCAGCTGAAAAAATAGTATCAAAGCAAAAAATAGAAAAAATATAGCTGTAAAAAAATATTCAATACAAAATAGTAAAAGAAATAGCATAAAAATAGTAAAACATGACATATATCATCATAAAAAATGAATAACTTGAATTAATAAAAAACGATGCTGGAAAATATTATCCCCAGTCATCGTCTAAGATAACAAAACATTTTTTACCTACGAAGTTCCTGCTTAAGAAACATCTGCAGGTATGGTCGTTGTCTGGGTGCACACCCTTGTTCACTACCTGATCAATTGTTATCCAATAGTTTTCTCCATCGAATTCGTACTTTTGAGGGAAGATTATGTATGCCCTATAACCAAGATACTGGTCATTCATGTACACATATCCCTGTCCATTTCCTGTCTTTCTGATTTTTCCTTTGTATATTACTTCTTCTTGAGGTATTTTTGCATATAATTTCATCATATTGTTTTCCTCTTGGTTTTTATAAAATAAAATGGTGTGGTGATTTATTGGCGGTTAAAATAAAATGGTGTGGTGATTTATCTGGCAGTTAAATAAAGTGGTTTGCTTGTGACTTCCTAATCATTTAATGGTAGAGAATTATTGGAGGGGAATAGGGATATTGGCATTTAATATCCCTATCCAAACTTCAACCCTTTACATAAAAAACCCAATACATACACCCCTAAACTATGTACTATCCCACCCACCCACCACATTTTAAGAGTTTTCAAGCAATTTCAAATATGATACATCATAAAACTACTCTTTAAAAATCCTCCAAATCTTTTTTCCATGAGTCGGTAATCTTATTTTTGGAAAGATAATCTTCTCTTGCCAGTCTAACAGATTGGTACGTCTTTCTCATGCCCTCTCCATCATTGGACCTGTTTGCAATATTGCTAGCTTTAAGTCCAAGCTGTGATGCTTCAGCATAAGAGTCGATGCTTGCTCCAATATAGAGGAATTCAAACTCGCTGTGGCTTTCAATCATCTTTTTAATATCTGATTTTTTGTATTCTCTGGAAGCGTTTTCATAACCGTCTGTGGTTATCACAAACAATGTCTTGCCTTTAGCTTTAGCTGCTACAACATTGATTGTCTTTCCAATAGCATCCAGAAGAGCTGTTGTGCCGCGGGTGTAGTATTCCTTTGAGGTGAGCTCCTTGACCTCGCTTATGTGCTGGTGGTCTACAAGCAGTTCATACTCATTATCAAAAAGGACAGTGGTTACATAGGTGTTCCTGCCTTTTTTCTTTTCTTCTTCGATGAAGGAATTGTATCCTCCTATTGTGTCTTCAGTCTGTCTGTACATTGATCCGCTTCTATCGAGAATGAAGATGATATTGTTTTCATCTTCGAAGAAATTCTCGTTAGAGTTGATGTTTTCTTTTTCAATATTTTCAGATTTTGTATACATTTTTGTTACCTCTTTATTATGATGTAATTATACTATTGTCAATCAACATATATAAAGTTTTCTATTTTTTATAATTAAAAAGTAAATAACTAATAATTAAAATTTAAAAAAAAATTAGTGAAAAAAATCAAAAAAATAACTATAAATTAAAAAATAAGGCAATTTAATGCTTGGAAAATAAAAAAAATAAAAAATATTTAAAATTAATATGAAAAAAGATTTAATTTTAATATAAATAAAAAATAAGATAATAAGAAGCTATTTAAAAAAAATAATTATTAAAATTTTCAATTAATGTTCAAATTTAATCTTTTTAAAGATTTCATCAGCTTTTTTGAGGGACTCCAACTCTTCCTTGCTTGATGGTGAATTTATGTATTCAAGAAATCTTATTGCATCTTTACCTTTTAATGTAGGTGTTGGATTAATTTTAGTTGCCATATTATTTCTCCATATTTGTTCTTGTTTATGTGTAATTAATTATAAATAATTATCTAATCTAAATAAATTTCTCACATAAGTCCCTATACATTGGAATGTTTTTTCTATTATTTTTGACAACTGATTCCAATCTAACAAAAAAATTATTTTCATAGAATCTTATTGTCTTTTCATTATTATATGCATCTACAGAAATGAATCTTATTCCAAGATCATTACTCAAGTGCCTACAAAATCCCATAATCCAATTAATCATTAAAGAGCCAATATATTGATTTTGAAAATCCTTAGAAACTGCAAAACGACCAATTTTCACAGCAGGATATGTTCGATAATTAATTTTTAATTTATTATTAACTTTTTTTGAATCTGCAGATAAAGTAAAAAAACCTACAAGTTCCTTTTGATAATAACATAAATAAATAATGCTTAATTTATTCTTAATGTTATCAAATGAATCTTTTAAAAGAAATTCATTAAGGTCATCATCTCCACAGTCGAAATTAATTGTTGATAAGAGTTCTGTATCAGCTTTAATAATTTTTAAATTATTAAAATTAATAGAATTCATATGTTAATATTGAGTTTTTTAATATATAAAGTTTTTTAAAGGCTTAATTTAAAAAAATATAAATTTTTAATGCTAATTTAATAAATCTAAATCAATTTAACAAATTAAAGTTAATTTAACCTATTAATAACAATTTTCCAACAAAAAACAGTTACAAAAAATTAATCCCTTAAAGAGATTTAAAAAAAAATATAGGGGCCTGAATTTTTTGATGTGAAAATTCCCTCGAATTTTCCTTATTTTAATCCATTCTCCTAAAAAATAAGTTAATTTCTAAAAATACAAATGTAT
>OMVY01000009.1:42502-144925 GCA_900314635.1 uncultured Methanobrevibacter sp. | reverse complement strand
ACTTTTGAGGGAGTATTGACACGATTTGGTCTTAAATTAAGATTTTGGGATAGAAAACTGATTTGTTGAAAAATCACCCAAATTTGTGACAGTCCCTATTCAAAAAATATTATAAGATTTATATATTAGATAATGATAAATATATGTACATAAAATATTTAGACTTTTGTTGTTTAAAAATTGTATTTTTAATAAAATCTAAAATATTTAAATTAAAACAATTAATAAGAGGATAAGTATGGCAAATGAAAATTTTTTAGGCGGTAGACTTAGAATATTTTCTCAATTACATAAAGAATACATGAAACCTTATATGATTGAAAATGACATTTCATATAATCAATACTTTTATTTAAATACAATTAATACCATTCCAGGCGTTAATCAAAACTTTTTAGTTGAAGTATTTAGATCTAAAAAAAGTCTGGTTTCAATTACTTTAAAAGATTTGGAAGATAAATCATTGATTACCCAAAAGCCGGACCCTAATAATAGAAGATCTTATATGATAAACATCACTCCAAAGGGTAAGGATATGGTTGAGTATCTCAATATCCACGATAAGCGATGTGAAGCTAAAATAAAGAAGCTCTTCGAATTTTCCGATATAAAATTGCAGCAAAATGTCGCTAAGGTCAGGGAATATATATTCGATGACAGCATTGATTCTGAAGACTTTAACCTTTAAGCAGTGAAATAAAAGTACTCTTATTGTTCATAAGCTTCTTTTAAAATTTTTTAACAAGTCAGTATAATCATATTATACTCTAAACTTTTTTTAAAATTTTTTTCATTCCAGTCCGTAGCAGCATCATTTTTTGAAACTATTTTTTTCATTCCAGTCCGTACCAGCATCATTTTTTGAAACTATTTTTTACATTAGCCAGTACTAGCATCATTTTTTGAAACTATTTTTTACATTAGCCAGTACTAGCATTTTTTACCTGTCTGTACTGTATTTTTTGAAACTTTTTTTATTGACTCCATTTTAGTAATCAAAAATTAACTTTTTTTTAATTATTCTTCAATTAAAAAAATAAATCCATTCCTCCTTAAGATGAAATTTTAATAATAAGAAAAACTAATTTAATATTAAACAAACTATAAGAGAGACCATATGATAAATGAAGAATACATAACTGTAACAAGATTGAACAAATATGTTCAAAGGCAGATGTCTCGAGATCCCAATCTTAAAACAGTATATCTCAAAGGGGAGATATCCAACTACAAGGTCTATCCAAGCGGACATCACTATTTCACAATCAAGGATGATAAGAGCTCCATAAGCGCTGTGATGTTTTATCTATTCGCTAAAAAACTTCAATTCAAGCCTGAAGACGGCATGAAGGTTCTTGTTAAAGGAGAAGTTTCAATTTATCCCTCCACAGGAAAATACCAGATCATCGTTCGAAAAATGATGGAAGATGGAGTTGGAAACCTTTATGTCGCTTATAATCAATTGAAAAACAGACTGGAAAAAGAAGGATACTTTAAAGAAGAGCATAAAAAGCCGATACCTAAATTTCCTAAGAAAATAGGCGTGGTCACAGCCCAAACAGGAGCTGCCATTCATGACATAATCACCACCATAGAAAGACGCTGGCCATTATGCGAGATATTGCTCTTTCCAACACTGGTTCAAGGTCAAGGTTCAGCTGAGAATATCGCAAGGCAGATACGATACAGCCAGAACTTCCATCTGGATACTTTGATTGTTGGAAGAGGCGGAGGCAGCATTGAAGACCTGTGGTCATTCAACGAAGAGATTGTTGCAAAGGCCATATTCGAATCAAAAACCCCAGTAATCAGTGCGGTAGGCCATGAAGTGGATTTCACAATAGCTGATTTTATTGCAGACATGAGGGCTCCGACACCAACGGCAGCAGCTGAAATGGCGGTACCTGACTGCAGTGAAATATCAAATCAGATGGACAGCCTTAATATTCGCTTGAGGGAAGTGATGAATAAGAAGCTGGATTCCTATTCACAGAGACTGCAGGATATCAAAAACAGAAACATGTTTAAAAATCCTCAGGAAATATACTCTCAAAAGGAAATGGATCTGGACATGTCCAAGGAAAGACTGAATTATTCTGCAAACAGAATAATCATGGAGAAGGAGAGCAGATTTAACAGATTGAAGGATTCCTATTATCTGAGAAATCCTTATGATTTTGCGGATAATAAGGAGAGAATATATACTGAGCTATCGCAAAGATTAAAGGAAAACATGGATGATGTGATTAAAAGCAAGGAACGTTCATTAATTCGAGCCAAAGAATTCTATACTATAAGAAATCCGAAGGCTTTAACAAAGAATAAGGAGCAAAGATTTTTAGAGATTTTCAATAAATTGGAATTGCTGAATCCGATGCTGACAATTAAAAGAGGTTACACCTTGACAAAAAAGGATGGAAAAGTGGTTTCCAAATCCAAAGACCTTGAAAAAGGAGACAGGATAGAAATAGAATTCAGCGATGGCAATGTTGAAAGCGAGGTTCTTTAATAAAAACATAGTGGAAAAATAGATTTTTATAAATAAATTTAAATTTCAAATAATAACAAAAGTGGGTGAAAATATGGAAAATGAAGAGAATAAAAGTAATGAAATGAGTTTTGAAGAAAGCTTGAAGGAATTGGAAGCTATTGTACGCAGGCTTGAAATGGGAGATGTTCCATTGGATGATGCTATTGACGAATTTCACAAGGCAATGATTCTGGTTAAGACTTGTGACAAGAAGCTGAGCGAAGCAAAGGAATCCATTGCGCATCTTGTTAAGGAAAATGGTGACATCATCGACTTCAATGTTGACGAATAACTCTTATATTAAATTTGAAAAAGCCATTGATAAAAAAAGTTTTATAATTTAAAAAGATTTAAAAAATTTAATATTTAATTTTAAAAAATAAAATAAAAAGATAGATAATTAGGTAAAATCCTAATTATCAATTAATTCACTGGTAGTATAATCAGTATCCAATATTATAAAGTATGCATATTCAGGATATTTTGCTGCCATTCTGTTTTTTATCTCCTCGCGGATTGTAACAGTATCCTTGCAATCCAAATCGAATATCAAGTCAAAGCTTACGAACTTTTTCTCTTTTTCAAGATAAAAGCCGTGCATTTCAATAATTTCAGGATATTCACTGATGATTTTTTCAAGTTCGCCGCGTATAGCAGCAGATTCCTCATCCTCACTATTGCTTGCATAAATTCCCACAGTTGTGACTATGCCAAGTTTTTGATAAAGCTCCCCCTGGACCTGCTTGGTAAGTCCATGAATCTCGCGGGCTGTCATGTCATCATCTACCTCAACATGAACTGTAGCTATTGACTGATTAGGTCCGTAGTTATGAAGGACTATGTCATAAACACCATGCACTTCCTCATAAGCGGATACTTCCTCTTTTATCTTTTTAACAAGTTCAGGATCTGTTCTTGTTCCAAGCATGGAGTCTACGGTATCCTTTATGATATCTATGCTTGCCTTTATGATGAACAATGCGATAATCACTCCAAGATATCCTTCCAGGCTAATGTGGAAGAATATTGAGATGAAAGCTGCAATCAGGGTTGAAAATGAAAGCACTGAATCCATTACAGAATCCTGTCCTGATGCTATCAGGCTGTCGGAGTTTACATTTTCTCCAATTCTTTTAACATAGCGTCCGAATACGAATTTCACAATCACACCCACAGCCACGATGATAATGGTTACAGTTGTATAATTTGCGGCTGTAGGATTTACTATTTTCTCCCAGGATTCCTGAAGGGCAGTGAAGCCTGCAAAGAATATGATGGCTCCGATAATGGCGGAGGTCATATATTCTATTCTGCCGTATCCGAATGGATGCTCCTTGTCAGGAGCTTTTCCTGCAAGCTTGGTTCCTATGATGGTTATCACAGATGATAATGCGTCTGTAAGATTGTTTACCGCATCCAATATGATAGCTATTGAATTGGACAGGAATCCAACAAACATCTTGAATACAACCAGCAGTATGTTCACTATGATTGCTTCTACGCTGGTTCTTATAATCTTTGCTTCTCTATCCATTTTTTGCCTCTGGTTAATGTTTAATTAATCTAATAATACTAATTAAAAGCTGTTTTTGCTTAAAATATAGTTCATGTATAATTTTAATTTTATTAATATAAATAATTATCAAATAAACCAAAAAAAAAGCCAATAAAAAGTTTAGTTTTAACTAAATCTAAAAATCTTATTTAGTTTTAACTAAAAAATTAATATAAAGTTTAGTTTTAACTAAAAACCAAATATGGAGTTTAGTTTTAACAAAATAAGCAAATATTTATATGCAATAATAAATATACTCATTATTAGACATTATTTGATAAAAATAATGCTTTAAATTTAGTTATACCAAATATTTTTTGAACTATTTAAAAAAACATTAAAGGTTGTGGCGATGAAATCAAAACATTCAAATCTTGTGGACAAAGTATTTGAAGAGGCAAAAAATAAAAACAAGTCTGTTGAGTATTTTGATTGCTTGAAACCCAATGGAAATATATCAATTGCTGAACTCTTTGCAGCTGAATTTATTGCTCTCCTATTGATAGCTACATTAGGAATTTTAATGAATTTTTTCCTGTAAAGCAAGAAGAAAAACCATTTTGCAAAGTTTAAAAATTAAAAAATTCATTCGTTAAAGCAAAGAATTAAAAATATTATTTCTGAAATGAGACAAATTAAAAAATTCATTCGTTAAAGCAAAGAATTAAAAATATTATTTCTGAAATGAGACAAATTAAAAAATTCATTCGTTAAAGCAAAGAATTAAAAATGCTATTTATGAAATGAAAAAATTAAAAATGTAATTAAGGTGTTAATATGACAATATGCCCGCACTGTGGAAAAGAGTTTTTAACTGGAAGCCATTACTGCCCATACTGCGATAATAAAATTTCTACCGGAAAGAGAAAATTTTCAGGCAGGTCATTCGATCTTCTAAATCTGGAGCGAATTCCACTTAAAAGTTTTATTTTGCCTCAGATGATTGGCTTGGGTGCAATTGCTGTTATAGTAATATTGTTTGCCTGCATAATCTGACTGAATTACGCAAAGAATCTCTTCTTGAATCAAATAAAAAAGCAGAGTGAGATAATCTATGGCGAATATTGCTTGGTGTTTAATCGTCTTTTTTAAAATTTAGGCATTCCTTAATTTTTATATCCTTTAAAGATTTATTTATTACTTTTTTTAACAATTTAAAAAAATTTAAAGTTTTTATTAATGATTTAAAAAATTTTTAGAAACTTTTATATAAAATCAAATTATATTAATAATTGTAACAAAATAATAATTCGCCAAATTTTTCATTATCATCCTCCCTGTATGAAAAATATTTATTTTGTTGCGCTTAACCTTTTTTAAAAAATTTTTTCTGCCAAAAAAAATTTAAGGTTAATGTTTTTTTAAATCGTTCAAATTATTATATGGGAGGCTATGATGATTTGATAAACCATATCTTAAGGAATCTAATCGAGTATAATTGATTTTATACTCTTTTAGATTTTAAGAGTTTTTTACTAATTTTCTTATAAAGAGTTTAATTTTTAAATACCATAGCTATGCTTTTTTTATAAAGATATCATTTTCAAGCATAAAATGATGATACTAGAATAGATGCTCCTTTTTTCAATGAATATTAGTTTGCAAGCACTAACCTAATTCTTTTATATAAATACTAACCTAATTCTTTTATATAAATAAAACAATATATTATTATAAAAGAAATTCAGGTGTAATCATGAAAGAATTCAAATTGTCATCACCATTCAAGCCATTAGGAGACCAGCCAAAAGCCATCGCATCCCTGACAGAAGGAATAAAAAAGGGATTGCATGAACAGACACTGCTTGGTGTTACAGGATCCGGAAAGACATACACAATGGCGAACATCATACAAAATGTTCAAAAGCCTACTTTGATAATTTCCCACAACAAGACACTGGCAGCCCAGTTATATGAGGAATTCAAGGTCTTCTTCCCGGACAATGCTGTTGAATACTTTGTCAGCTATTATGATTACTACCAGCCTGAAGCCTATGTTCCACGAACTGACACATTTATTGACAAGGAGGCCTCTATTAATGAAGAGATAGACATTATGAGGCATTCCGCCACACAGTCACTTCTATCCCGTGATGATGTCATCGTTGTCAGCAGTGTTTCATGCATCTACGGCATAGGCTCCCCTGAGGATTACGGAGAATTCGCATTTGCAATCAATGTGGGAGACAACTATGACAGGAATGAAATACTCAGAAGACTTATCTTCATGCAGTATGAACGAAACGATGTCGCATTTGAAAGAGGACAGTTCAGAGTTCGAGGTGATGTCATAGAAATCAATCCGGTTACAGGAACACCTCCAATCAGAATAGAGCTTTTTGGAGACGAGATAGATGCAATCAGCCTCCTTCACCCTGTCACTGGAAAAAAAGAGGAATCATTGAACAGATACATGATCTTTCCTGCAAAGCACTTCGTTGTAGGTTCAGACAGGATGGAGCAGGCATTAGCGGATATTAATGAAGAGCTAGAATCAAGACTCCAGGAGTTGAACCTTGCAGGCAAGTATCTTGAAGCCCAGAGGCTTGAGCAGAGAACCCGTTTCGATATTGAAATGCTTCAAGAGATGGGATATTGTCCTGGAATCGAGAACTATTCCATGCATCTTTCAGGACGTAAATGGGGAGACATGCCTTATTCCCTGCTTAAATACTTCCCTGATGATTATCTCACTATAATTGATGAATCACACGTTACAGTTCCGCAGATTCGCGGAATGTACAATGGAGACAGGGCGAGAAAGGAAACCCTTGTTGAATATGGATTCAGACTTCCATCTGCAAAGGAAAACAGGCCGTTGAGATTTGATGAGTTTGAAGCCTCTCAGAACCAGGTAATCTATGTATCAGCTACTCCAGGGCCTTATGAATCATCCAGAAGCTTAAATACTGTCGAGCAGATCATCCGTCCTACAGGACTTGTCGACCCTAAGATAACAATAAGGCCTGTGAAAGGACAAGTCGAAGATTTATTGAAAGAAGTCAGACGCAAGGTTGACATGGACCAGAGAATACTTGTCACCACACTTACAAAGCGCATGGCAGAGGACCTGACAGATTATTATGCAAAAATAGGAATCAAAGTCAGGTATCTTCACTCTGAAATAGATACTTTGGAGAGGATTGAAATCATCGACGATTTAAGAAGAGGGGAGTTTGACGTGCTTGTAGGAGTTAACCTCTTAAGAGAAGGTCTTGATCTGCCTGAAGTTGGACTTGTAGCTATCCTTGATGCAGACAAGGAAGGATTCCTAAGAAGCGAGACTTCACTCATACAGACAATCGGAAGAGCTGCAAGGAATGTCGAGGGGGAAGTCCTGATGTATGTGGATGAGATGACTGATTCAGTTAGAAATGCTGTGGACATTACTAATAAGAGAAGACATCTTCAGATGGCATATAATGAGAAGTACAACATCACTCCAAGGTCAACAAAGAGGACATTGAAGGAGAAGAAGGGAGAAATCAAGACCCGCGCTCCATCAAAGGACGACCTCAAAGGCATGTCCAAGGACGAAATCCGCCTTGTTGTGAAAGATCTTGAAGCGGAAATGAAAGAAGCAGCAGACAATCTGGACTTTGAAAGGGCAGCAGATTTAAGAGATCAAATTATCTCTCTCAAAGGTCTTAGAAAGAATAAAAAGAGGTCAAATTATATTAAATCATTATAATTTGATATTTTTAGCATCAAAAAATAATCATACTTTATTATATAAAAATTGGTGGAGAAAATGAGCAAGTATTCATTATTCATGTGCGATAAATGTGACTTCACATATGAACATGTGGACCGCATATTCTACCTGAATGAGGATTTAACTGAAATTACTGAAGATACATTAAGAATAATGACTTCACGCGAGAAAACAGCCTCTGAGATATCAGGTTTTATATTTGTATGGTACTGCATTGAATGCAAGGAATTCATTTATGAATATGACATCACAGACAATTCCAGCGATAAATCCATAGAGCAAATAGAAGAATTGATAAGGGAGATTTCTCCACATGAGAATGTCATCTTCTCTTCAAGTGTAGAAAATACTTTCAGAAAGTGTCCTATCTGCTCTCAAAAGATAGATTCCGTATGGAATTATGGAAAATGTCCGGCATGTGAAATCGGAGAGCTGCATCTTCTTGACAAGTTTATTTTTGATTAAATGCAGCAGTTATTAAAAATCAGTGTCTTCCAGTTCTTCTGTATCAGATTATTTTTGATTAAATGCAGCAGTTATTAAAAATCAGTGTCTTCCAGTTCTTCTGTATCGATTATATCACTATTCAACAATATTTTCATGGTTTCTATGTCAATCTGTCCAGGAGCTGTTGTATCATTGGCAACAGCAAATGTGAATGGAGCATTGAATTTGGATGCTATAACACGTGTATAACTGCCTAATTCTCCCATAGAAATAGCAACAACATCATCATAGTGGGATAAAAGAGCAAGCACTGTCAAGGTATCCTCCAGATTGTTAGGCATGACAGCAACTTTTGCTATGTCGCCAATGGCCTTTTCCTCTTCCACTACTTGAGAGAGGAATTCGAGAGAGGGAGTCTTTCTAAAGTTATGATAGGATATTATGGTCTTTGCATCGATATCTCTTAATGTTTTAAGCAGCCTTCCATCGGTTGCAAGCTCGACATCAATATAATCCGCAATATCGCCGCATTCTCTTAAAATGGCAATCCTATCCTCTTCAGAGCCTTTGAATGATCCTCCTTCACTTTCAACCCTGTTAGTTGCAATAATCGGAAAGTTGATTTCTTCTATAATATCCCTGACCATTTTTGGATTTGGATTTTCTATTGCATCAATTCTAAGCTCCAGTATGTCTGCTCCTTTTTCAATACAATCTTCTGCAGTTGCAATTATTCTTTCCTTATCCTTTTGAAATATTGGAATTGCTATTTTTGTCTCGCTATACACTTTCGTAACCTCTAATGAAAATAAGCTTTCAATTCTATATTTGTTTAACCTTATATAAATAATGATAATTAAAACCTTTTTTTAAAATATTAAAATTTATAATATTTAAATAGTTAAAAAATTAAAGTATTTATATAAATTATTAAGTGATAATATGAAAATACAGATAAATAAATATTTATTTGTTTTATTAGCATTGATTATCATTTCAATAACTGCAACTGGAAGTGTATACGCCAGCGAAGATAGTCAAGGTGTTGATTTAAGCGAATCTGATTCTTCAAGCTGTTTGAATGATCATTTCACTAATGACATCATCTCTGGAGACTTAGACCCTGACGACGATGATGATTCAAACTTAGATGAAGACGAGGATTTGGATGATAACAATCCAGAAGACGATTCTGACTTAGATGATGACGACAATTCTGACTTAGATGACGATGACTCAGACATAGATGATGACGACGATTCTGACTTAGACGATGATGATTCCGATCTGGATGATGAAGACCTTGATGACTTAGATGATGATTTTGATATGGATGACTATCTTGATGAGGATTATCTAGCCTATCAGGATTTGGTGATGAGATATCATAAGCTATTGGAAAAACACCCTGATGCTTATTCAAAATTGATTCCTTACATCATTTATATTGTAAATGATAATGGAAACATATCCAATATAAACTTCACTGAAATTTTCAAGGATAAGAATGCAAGTGATGAAGAGTCATCCGATGATGACCAAATCGATGAAGATATAAAGGAAATCCTGACTGAAGAAGAGTATTCCTTTGAAAATGCCACACAGAAAGTCTTGGAACTTATTGAAACTGATGAATCATTTTCTAATTCTGTGGGAGATCTGACTATTAAGTTAACAGGTCTTGTAAATAAGATTGTGGATATCTTGAATTCTACAGAAAACTTTACTGCAGACTTTAAAAACTATTTGGAGAGTGAAATTTCTGCAGAAAATTCCACTGGAGAATCAGAGTATTTGGATTTTCTAATATTTATATATGATTTGATAAATTATGCTGAAAATCATACTGGAGATAATTTCTCTTTATTGGACATCTATAAAAGCATTTCATCCGGTTATCACATCTTTCTAGCTACAGGATTTTCAGGTGCAGCAAGTGCTCCGGAAACTTCAGATAATGAATTTTCCCACAATCCGATTGATTATGATATGAAAATTAATAATAAAATAAATAATAGTTTGAACTCCGATAATCAAAATGTCACATCTCTCAAGAATTCAACTGATAGTGTTTCAACACAATCAGCTGATATGTTCAACTTAATAATTCTGATTTTGGTATTATTGGCAGTACTCTTGGGAGTTAAAATAAAAAGAGATAATAATTAATTATCTCTAATTTTTTCTTTTTTTAAAACTTATCTTATAAAAATCGCTTAAAAAAATCTATTTCTTTAAAACTTTATGAAAGTCATTTCTTAAATAATAAAAATTGGAATTCTATTTTTTAAAATAAATTATTCAAGATTCTGAAATTAAAAAATCAAATACTTTTTTTAACCATTATCATCAGTTGAATTGATTAAAACAGACAATGCAATCAAAGTTATGAAAATCCCAATCAAGTTTAAAAAAGTCGGATATTCACTGTAGATCAAGGCTCCGAAAATTGTTGCAGATAGAGGCTCCCCTCCGCTGCAGAGTATTGTGGCAAGCCCATTGTCGATATGGGACAAGCTGATGTTGAATAATATGTAAGGAAGAACTCCAACAAAAAGGGCATTGGCGATTGCGAAAGGAACATTGAATGAGCTGTTTGTAGTTAGATATTCTGCAAATATTCCCCAGTCGGCAAATGGAATTATTGCAATGGAAATTATTAAAAAACTGTAGAATGTGATTGTGAATGATGAATATCCTCTGTTTGAAGCTATTTTCGAAAACATTCCAAACAATGCCCAGAATAGTGCTGATAAAAATCCACAGAGAATGCCAAAAGGAGAGAAGACAGTTGAACCCCCATCAAGGTAACCGCTTACAAGGAATGAACCAAATAATGCAACAACGAGACAGGCGAGCTTTATTTTAGTGATTTCCTCCTTAAACAATATTGCAGAGATTATCAATGCGAAAATAGGAGCAAGACTCAGCAATAATGAAGCAAGTGATAGTGAAACTCTAAACGCTGCTTCGTTATAGCACATGTTAAGCATGAATCCTAGAATTCCGCTTCCAATAAATATCCACAGGTCCTTTAGATTGATTTTAAGGGACTGCCTGTCAAATATGATCAAAAATAGAAAAAGCATGAGGCATGCTAGGGTGACCCTTGCTGTGAAAATTGTCAGGCTGTTCATTCCAAAATCGTTTAAAACTCTTGTAAATACTCCTCCTGAACCCCAAAAGATTCCGCATATGACAGGAATAAACAAAAATAGTTTCTTATTCATGAACACACCTTGAATTTATATTTTAAATTATATTTTGTAATATAAATAATTTTTTACTATTCAATCTATTTCATCCCATTAAAAAAATATTAATAAAAATATTTCCATGAAAAACTTACCATCAAGAATATGAATAAAAATATTAAGCATGAAGGCCAAAATATTAATTGATATTATGAAAGTTACAGCTATTGGTGCGGATATTTCAAATAATGATGTCTCATGTTCTCATTCATTGATTGAAAATCTGGAAAAAGATATTCCAAAACTTCTGGAGATTGGAGCTGAAAAAGCGGCATTGACCAATATAACTGGCGATGATGTTGCAATTGCTGCATTCTGCAAGGACGAGCTTTTGGAAAAAGTCAATGCGGGAATCGTAGAGATTCTAAGGGACAATGCAGAAGATCTGGGAGACTTGAATGGAATTTCAACTAATCCGGATAATGCAGGCGAGGGAATCTCATATGCTGAAGCTGATTTGCATGAAGAAGGATACCATGATGCTATAATCATGCATTTTGACACCTACGGCGGAGAAGGATTTGTTGAAGATGTTGCAAATGCTGCCATAGAGGCTGCAACAGGCATGAAGAATGTTATCGATGTATCAGACAGGATAGGTGAAAGGCATGATATTCCAGGAGTTGGATATGTCTCAAATGATACAGATGATCCGGTAGTCGTTGTTACAGTCGATAGCTTGGAGCAGATTGCAGTTGTTGCTGGAGCGATGGCAGGTGCTGCCCTTGGATGCAAGAACACATACCTTGTAAGAAGGCATACTCCATGCAATGTCCTTCCAGGAAGCGTATTGGTATCTCTTACAGCTATGACAAATGGAAACATCATTGATTTAGCCATACCTTTTGAAAACAAAACCAGAATACTGGGATAATGCATTTAATAAGAAATTTGACTATTTAAAAAATTAGTTAATATTTCTTATTTATAAAAATTATTTATTATAGCATATTCTCTCAAATTAGTTAATTTAATAAAAATTTCCTTATTTTTTCCTAAAAAAAATTTACCTTATTCTTTCCTAAAAAAAATTTACCTTATTCTTAATTAAAAATTTCCCTTTATTTGATAAAAAAAGCAAAAAATAACAAATAAATATATAATATTTAAAAACAATATATAATAATGTTTATTCAATTAATTAAAAAAAATAATATTAATAAACTATTACTCAATTTAACTATAAAATTACTTTAAAAACGAAAGTGAAACAATGATACTATTAAATGAAAACACAAGATGTCTGGTTCAGGGAATCACAGGTAAACAAGGCAGGTTCCATACTGAACAGATGCTGAAATATAATACAAATATCGTAGCCGGTGTAACACCGGGCAAAGGTGGTCAAGAAGTTTGCGGAGTGCCTGTTTTCGATTCCATAGAGGAAGCAAAGGAAAAGACAAATGTGAACGCTTCAATCATATTCGTTCCAGCTCCTTTTGCAAAAGACGCAGCTTTTGAATCAATAGAACATTTAGACCTTGTAATCATTATCACAGAACACATTCCTATTCAGGACTCAATGGAAATAATGGCTTACGCCAAGGCAAAGGGAGTAACTGTCATCGGACCTAACACTCCAGGAATCATTTCACCTAAAGTGGGCAAGCTTGGAATCATGCCTACCCATATCTTTAAAGAGGGAAATGTAGGTGTCGTATCCAGAAGCGGAACACTCACCTATGAAATTGCAAGCCAACTTACCCGAGCCGGAATCGGACAAAGCACTTGTCTTGGTATTGGAGGAGATCCTGTTGTAGGAACTTCATTCATAGAAATCCTCGACATGTTTGAAAACGACCCTGAAACCGATGCTATTGTTATGATTGGTGAAATCGGAGGATCTGCTGAAGAAGATGCAGCGGCATATATCAAGGAAAACATCAGCAAGCCTGTTGTTGCATTCATTTCAGGAATATCAGCACCTCCAGGAAAAAGAATGGGTCATGCTGGAGCTATTATCGCAGGTAATTCAGGTACAGCACAAAGCAAGCAGGAAGCTTTAATTGATGCAGGAGTCAAAGTTGCAAAAACTCCTTCTGAAATTGCCGGATTCATTAAGGAAGACCTGGAATAAATAATAAGATTTCCTAATGAAAGAGATTAAATAATATATTACAATCTACAAAATGAAAATTAAAATAATTAAGTCCTCGCACTTTAATTATTTTTTACTTATTTTTTAATTATCATTGAATTTTTACGACTTATTTTAAAAGCTTATTCTAATTAAAGAGTGAAAACATGGATAAAAAAGAAATAATTGACAAACTTTTAGCTGGCGAAATGAAGCTCTATCAAATTGACAAGTATACTGAAAACGCTACTGAAGCCCTCGAAATTAGAAGGGAGTTTATTGAAAAATATGCTGGTACTAATCTTGAACATATGGCCAATTACAGCCTTGATATGAATACAGCAATGCAAAAGAACATTGAAAACCCTATTGGAACAGTGCAGATTCCTATTGGAGTAGCAGGACCATTGAAAATCAATGGAGAATATGCAAATGACGAATTCTTTGTTCCATTAGCCACTTCAGAAGGCGCACTTGTTGCATCAATAAACAGAGGCTGTTCAGCTATTTCCAATGCTGGAGGAGTCAATGCAAGAGTAATTGATGACAAAATGACTAGGGCTCCTGTATTGAAGTGCGAATCAGTCATCCAGGCGGTGGAGGTTAAGAAATTCTTTGAAAATAATTTCGATGAGCTTAAAAGCATTGCAGAATCCACTACCTCACATGGAAAATTATTGAAGATAGACCCTATAATAATCGTTGGAAATTATGTTTATCCTCGTTTTTGCTACTCAACTGGAGACAGCATGGGCATGAACATGGTTACTATTGCAACAGAAAAGATCCTGGAGAAACTCCATGAAGAAACCGGCGTTCTTGCCATTGCACTTAGTGGAAATCTTTGCGTTGACAAGAAGCCTGCGGCAATCAACATAGTTGAAGGAAGAGGAAAGACAGTTGTTGCAGATATTTTAATCCCAGAGGAAATAGTCAAATCCAAACTCAAAACAACTGCAAAAGCAATAGAAGAAGTAAATATTGCTAAAAACCTGGTTGGTTCAGCTGCTGCTGGAAGCATGGCATTCAATGCCCATTATGCAAATATCATTGGAGCTATATTTTTAGCTACAGGTCAGGATGCCGCTCATGTTGTTGAAGGGTCTCTCGGAATCACAACAGCTGAGGATCATGATGGAGACCTGTATTTCTCAGTAAATCTGCCTGACTTACCTGTTGCAACCATAGGCGGTGGAACCAGACTTGAAACTGCAAGTGAAGGATTGAGCATACTCGGCGCCAAAGGTACGGGAAATGTAAACAAATTTGCTGAAATTGTAGTTTCTGCTGTTCTTGCAGGTGAATTATCATTGATTGGAGCACTTGCAGCAGGTCATTTGGCAAAGGCTCACAAGGAGCTTGGAAGATAAATTTCACTTAGATAAGTAAATGCTCACAAGGAGCTTGGAAGATAAATTTCACTTAGATAAGTAAATGCTCACAAGGAGCTTGGAAGATAAATTTCATTATTTAAGAGACTTGTATAATAAATTTCATAGTCTTAAAATAAACTTTCAATTGTGAAATCACAATTGAATTTCTTCTTTTTTTTAGAGGTCACTCCATGTCTCAAAAGGAATATATTGATATTAAAAAGGAATTTGAAGATTTTAAAAAGGAACTGGAAGACAGTACACCTCTTTTTGATGATGATAATCTGAATTTTACTGATTTTGATGATTTAAATCTAGATTTAACAGATGATGATTTGGATTTTACTGATTTTGATAATGATAAAATAGAAAACAATTCAATGGAATCCGATATTGACAATTATCCAAATCTAATTCTTGAAGATGAAAAATTATTGCTGAATTTAATAATTAAAAAGGATTATTCCAATATAGATGACTTAAATGAAAGAAGAGAAGAACTTATTCAAGACTTAAAAGATTTAATTGAAGAATTTAGCCAAACAAATGAATTTAATGAATTATTGGATTACTATACAACAAAAATAGAGTAATTTGAGATACATATCAGTATTCAAAGAGTAAAAAAATCCTTACTCTAATAATTATTTGGTAAAAAAAGTTTTACCAACACAAAAATTTATATTGAAATATTCATAAAAAGGATTAATGAAAATAAAAGCGAGGAAAAAATATGTCTAATTCTGATATCGGTTCAAAAATCATCATAAGAAACAAAAACACTTTGGAAGAGGTTTCTTTGGAACAGGAATATACAAAACTCAGAGCAGGTTCTGAAATCATGGCTTTTCATTATAAAGCTCCGTTATACTTAACTATTGATTTGGAAAGATATTTTGAAGGAATGAACTCCTCTACAAAACTGGAATACAATATTGGAGATACCGGTTGGGCCAGCGCTAATTTCAGAGGCTTGATTGATGGAAAAGATCCTGATTTGAATGAGGACTATGATTATAAAATCCTGGTTTTAGAAGAGTTCAAATGCATTTCAAGAGAAGAGATAGCATCCTATGGAAAAAGCTCTGAATTCAAGCAGAATTTCACAATCGAAAACCATTAAAAAATTTTAAATTTTCAATAATTTATTAAATTTTTATATTAATAGATGCTAATTTAGCTGCTTTTTTAATATCTGAAAGAGAATAGTGAGTTATTTTTTGAATAAATTCTATATCTCTAGATTCTTTTAATAAATTAGTAATTACATTAATTTTTTCTTGTTTAATTCCTTCTTCCAATCCTTCTTTTCTTGTTTCTATAAGTATTGATGGCACATAATCTGACATTTTCAACAACTCTTTAATTCTATTTTTTCTATTTTCATCTGCCATAATATGCAATAATATTAAATTGAATGCATCATAAACTGAAAATTCTTCTTAATTCTCAAGTTTACCTTCAATCTCTTTTATTATTAAATTTTTATATTAATAGATGCTAATTTAGCTGCTTTTTTAATATCTGAAAGGGAATAATGAGTTATTTTTTGAATAAATTCTATATCTCTAGATTCTTTTAATAAATTAGTAATTACATTAATTTTTTTTTAATTCCTTCTTCCAATCCTTCTTTTCTTGTTTCTATAAGTATTGATGGCACATAATCTGACATTTTCAACAACTCTTTAATTCTATTTTTTCTATTCTCATCTTTCACAGTCTCATCTAGAAACCATGTTTGACAAACTTTAATTAAATCCAGCAAATCATCATTGATTATTGCCTCATTGGTTAGCAAACATGTTTCTTCAAATAAAACTTCCTCATTTTCATCTGCCATAAGATGCAATAATATTAAATTGAATGAATCATATACTGAAAATTCTTCTTTATTCTCAATTTTACTTTTAATCTCTTTTAAATATTTCTTTTCATCCTCATCCTTAAACCATATGATATCTGGAGTTAACCGTTTGAATACTGCATGATTTTTAAGTTTAAAGTCTTTTTCATGTCCAAATAAAGAAATTATAACTGTTTTAACTTCCATATTATATTTTGCACGTGTTAACATTTGATATTGTTCGAAATTTAACAAAGTTTGAATGTTTATTCTTGAACTATGTGGCTCAAAATCAATTAGAAAATTCCTTAATACTTTAGCAAGTTTATCCAGCACTTTTTTATTTCCATTTTGGTCAATAAATTCAGTTTCTAAAAATTCTACAAATATCTCATTCACATTGAAATAATATAGTAATTCTTGAGGAAAACCATCAAACATAAATTTAAAAACCTTGTCTTTTGACTGATGAACCACAAGAAAAACTCCATTATTTTTTAAATATTTTCAAATAACCACTTTGAGTGATATAAAAATCTTGTCTTTAAAAATATTTAAATATTTCTTAAAATGCTTATTAATATTAGTATTGAGTTAAAAACCAAGCATTAGTTTAAAAATACCATATAAATTTCTAAAATAATAAAATAATAAAAAAATAAGATTTATTTGAAAAAATAGTACTCTTAATAAAATCTATTTCATTGAGAAATCAAAAACAAGATATTTTAAAAAAGAATAAAAAAAGTAAAAAATTATTTATCTTTATTGTTTTCCTTGATATAATCATAATAACCAATCTTTTCAAGAACAGTTTTAACATCTACCCCTGTCTCGAAACAACCTGATCTTGATAATAGCACTCCTTGAGGTGCAAAATCAGAAAACGCTGTCATGGTCAAGTACAAATCATCATAACACGCAACTCCCAGAACTGCCTTGAACTTGTTTTGACCAACTATCTTCTTAATAAAGCTGGAACCTGGAACAATGAATACTCTGTATCCCATAGGCTCGGCCTTCTCTTTGATTACTCCGATTGCACACTTGTTGCAGTAAGTGCATTGTATTCCGCTTTCCTTCAGGCTGGCTTCACAATCAGCAGATCTCAGGCAATGAGGAAGAACTATTATTTTTTCTTCAGGAGGGATTGAATTGAATTTATCCTTGTTTACGGCATTTCTAACATCCACTCCAATATGGTCTATCAGATTCTCATCGAAACCGAGGTGCTTTGCTATCTTTTTCAAGGGAGAATAAAGCAAATCCAGAGCAAATAGTATTAAAGAAGGGAAAAACAGCCGGTTCTTGTGAATAAGAATCTCCCCAAGTATTAATGTGATTATGCCCAGCAATATCAAAATCCCTATGACAAGAAGAATGCCCTGGCCGAAAATTGAATAAAAGGAATCAAATGTTAACATGGTTATCAATTAAAATTTTTACTATATTAGTTATATTTATAAAGATTTAATAATTTTTGGGTAAAAATAAGAGATGGATTTTTTAAAATGGCTCAATTTTATAATTTTTAAGCTCTCCTTCAATAATCACACCATCTTTTGATTTCTTGATGATTAAGCCTGACAGGCTGTCGCATGAACATAAAATATCCTGTTCTGGATGGGTTCCTGGAATTATACCGCAATCAAGTCTTACGCTTTCCCCTACTGAGAAAACTAGCTTGAGCCTTTTGGATGCTGAATTGTCCTTTGGCAGGATTATTATCGGAGCTTCTATGTCTCGAGTGAGGTAGGCCATGGCTCTGATTCCCTTTTCATACTTCTCTCCAAGATAAAATGATGAAACAGCTATCAGATCATCTGCTTCAAGGTATTGGACTATTTCACCTTCCGGAGTTTCCAAAAAGAGCATCTTCTCCTCTCCAGCCTTCACAATGCCCACCATTCCGCTTTCACCAAGTAAAAAGAGGATCTCGTCGTCATGGAATTTGATTTCAGTTGTCATGGTATCTAATAAAATGATTTTAAAAAAAGAAAAAAATTGTAGAAGAAAAAACAAAAATTTTATTGTTCTTCTACATTATCGCTTTGGCAGGAAGGGCAGATTACTTTTTTGCCTATTCCTTTGAATTTATTTCCGCAGTCATTGCATTTGTATTTTTTAGATTTCAATTTTCCTAAGTCTACATCAGCCATTGGGCCTCCAGAACTACACATGTTTTCACCTCAAAAATATGCAAAATACTTAAATAGAATTATTTAAGTTTAATATTAGTATATTCATTTTAATATTTATATTATTTTAAATTATTTTAATATAAGGCGTTATTTATTTAAAAATTATAAAAATGAAATATTTTTAACTCTGAATGCTTTTTTATAAATAAATAAAACAAACAATTGAGATAAAAATTTTTTTATATTAGATAAATTATAATAAATACTAATCAAAAGAAAGGAAGTTCATTATGAATAAAAAATCTATAATATACATAATAATTGCTATTATTGCACTAATAGCCATTATCGGAGTTTCAGCATATTACTTTGGCTTCTTTAATGAAACAACAGACTTTGATAATGCATTTATGATGGGAACTTTCCAGGGACAGGTAGTTGAAAACCCCTTATCAAAGGAATTGAACAAAAGTGATTTCAAGAACTGGTCAGCATCATATACCAATAATGAAAGCAATATAACCTACAACATGTCCTGTGTCAAGGACGGACAATTCATGCTTGACTTGTATCAATTGCAGGGACTGCAAGCTCCTGAGGTTAGAAAACTGGGAGACAACGAATGGAAGATATACTACTCACAAGCTGTTCCTACAACTGGAAACGAGAGCAATGTAACAAGCAATCAAACCATAGATGTTTATATCTGTACAGCAGAACGTGATGATGCAACTTATATCATAAATATCATGTCCTATGATAAGGTTCAATGCGATGGATCACTTTACTGTGAATTGTATGAAGATCATATTGAACCTCTGCTTAAGAGCATTTCCTTAAAAGACGGCTCTGATGCTCCAGAAATGTATGAAGTATTAAATGTTACAAAAGACGATTATAAACAGCTTAAGGATTATATTGAACAGGTAAAAGCAGGCAATGTGACTGCTATGGAATAAACTGGCAATATTAATAAAGCAGAAAAAATTACCTTTTGAATCAGAAGATAATGGAATTACCTCAAATTAAGTTTTTTGCAAGATTTCCATTATCCCCATATTTTTAAAGATATTCTATTTTTTAGTGATACAATGAAAGTTACTGTTTTTCATGCCAACGAATGTGATAAGAAGAAATGCACTGCATTGAAAATGGAAAAGCAGGGAAAATGTAGAATCGTGTACAAAATACATCAAATTCCTCGCGGCGCAGTAGTTCTGAATCCATTTGCCGAAAAGGCAGTGTCAATGGAGGATAGGCCACTTGTTGAAGACAAGGGCGTAGTGGGACTTGACTGTTCATGGAACAAGGTCTCATCATCATCCAGCTTTTTCTCACTAAGCAAGTACCACAGGTCACTTCCATTCCTGGTGGCTGCAAATCCAGTAAATTATGGAAAGCCATGCATACTGTCAACTAATGAGGCAGTAGCTGCAACCTTGTATATAACTGGATTCAAGGACGAAGCCAGATACATCATGGACGGCTTTAAATGGGGTCACAGTTTCATAGAGCTTAACTTTGACCTTTTAGAGGGATACAGCAGCGTGGATACCAGCGCAGAAGTTGTCAAGATTCAAAACGACTATCTTGACGAACATATGAAAGGATAAACCGGATAAAACAACTACCCATCCATACTGTCTTGACCAACTTATGAAAAATTTAAATTGATAAAATGAACTTCTTATTTATTCTTCTAGGGGTACTCTGCGGAGTTATGATATTCACCCAGACCACCATAAACTCACAGCTTAGAGAGCATGCTGAATCTCCCTACGCTTCTTCTTTAATATCTTTTCTTTTTGGAACAGCTCTTCTGCTTCTTTTGACAATAATTATTGAAGGACATCTCTTCCCATCTATTGAGACTCTGCAGTCAATGGAATGGTGGGCATATCTAGGTGGAGCACTTGGAATCTATGTGGTTCTTTCTGCCATACTGGTATTTCCAAGAATCGGAGGAGTCCAGACAGTAGCCATTCCAATTTTCGGACAAATGCTGATGAGCCTCTTGATAGACTATTTTGGATGGTTCGCCATGGACAAGAGGCCTTTAAGCCTGATAAACATCCTAGGACTTATTATTTTAGTAATTGGAATAGTATTTACTGTGATTTTGCCTGACTACCATGAGAAAAAGTATTTGGCAACTGCTGAAAAACACATGAAAAAATCTGGAAAACTATTCTGGCAGATTCTTGCACTATTGTCAGGATTCTGTCTGGCTATCCAGCCTGCAGTCAACGGCCATCTTGGAATCGGAATATCATCAGGAATTCAAGCAGCATTGATATCTTTCCTAATCGGAACAATACTGCTTATAGCAATCAATGTGATATTGAAGCAGATGACAAGCGTGAAAATGGCATTTCAAAAAAAGGCTCCATGGTGGTTTTACATGGGAGGATTCCTTGGAGCATTGTATGTGTTCTTCGCACTGGTAATCACTCCTGAGATAGGCACAGGAGCATTCGTGATTTTCGTACTGATAGGACAGATGATAGTTAGCCTTCTAATAGACAATTACGGGCTTTTGCGATCAAGGGTTAGAAAGGTGAGCATGATTCAGATAATCGGACTTATTGTGATGCTTATTGGCGCTGGAATAGTCAAATTGATATAAACTGTTGGCACGGGATTCAATAATATTTATATCAAATAAAATTAAACATTTATACTATAATTAAAAAACTAAACATTAATACAACATATTAAAAAACAACACAAATACGATAAATTAAAAAACAACACAAATACGATAAATTAAAAAACTAAACATTAATCGAAATCTAAAAAATTAAATATTAATACAATAATTTAAAATAGGAGATTGAATATGTCTGAGATTCCATTAAAAGTAGAAACAAAAGTTTATGACGGAAATGAAGGAGGATACGGTTATCTTTATGGTTTGAATCAGAAAATTCCTGACGAGGACTTCGAAAAGATCAAGCCATATATGAAGGATTTTAGAAGAAACGACTTTAAGACAGACATCCACATGTCAGGAAGACCTCAAGGATGGAGATTTACAAGGGAAAACGTTCCAATCATTGAAGAGATTCTTGGAATAGAAGATACCCTTGAAAAGCATGAAGCAAAAATAAAGGAAAACATGGCGGATCCCCTAAAGAAAAGCAACATGCAGGACAAGGCATTCGATGGACTCAGACTAGGATTTACAAAAGCTGGAACCCGACCTAAAATGGACTTATCCAGACTGGCCATCCATTCCGCTAAGATATACGACCCAGGCGACGACTGGAAAAATAGCAGCAAAGAAGGTTATGGAAGTCTGTTCATATACACTCCTCATGCAATATGGTATATTGTAAACAATTCATCCGAAGGTTCAAACAAGGATTTGAACAATGTAAATACTCCACAAGGAGGAGCTATAGGATACCGTCTGATGTACAACAGCGGCCTGGACGAGCTTGTAAGAATATACAGCGATGAAAACGAATATTCCGGCGAGCAGTTATATTGATTTCTTTAGAAAAAAATTCAATATAATTTCCAAATAAAATTTTTTATTATAGATAAGTTTAGACTTATTTTTTCCTTATTCCAATTAAAAATAAATATAAAACTTATTACAATAATCTTTTTTTTAATATAGAGTTGATAATCTTATGTTCAAGAATGCAATTGTAATCAAAGGTGCCAGAGTTCACAACTTGAAAAACATAGACCTTGAAATCCCTCTTGGGAAAATAGTCGCCATTGCAGGAGTATCAGGTTCTGGAAAGTCATCACTGGCTCTAGGAGTTCTCTATGCAGAAGGATCCAGAAGATATCTGGATGCTTTCAGCACATATACCAGAAGGCGGATATCCAACAAGCAGGAAAAAGCCCAAGTGGATTCCATCGAGCATGTACCGGCAGCCTTGGCTCTCCACCAGAGACCAAACATACCTAATATCAGAAGCACATTCGGAACTCAAACTGAATTGTTGAATTACATCCGGCTTCTTTTCTCACGATGCGGATCATACATATGCCCAAACGGACATATTACACCTCCAAGCCTGAACGTGTCAAGGGAGATTCCAATAGTCTGTCCAGAGTGCGGAGAGGAGTTCTACGGTCTTGGAGCAGAGGAATATGCATTCAACAGCGATGGAGCATGCCCTAAATGCTCAGGTACTGGAACAGTCAGGGAAGTCGATGATTCAAAGCTTGTTCCTGATGAGACAAAAACATTGGAGGAAGGTGCTGTCAGGGCATGGAATCAGTTCGGAATATCTTGGATGTACCACGCCGCAGGAGAGCTCGGTGTTAGGACAGATGTTCCATTCAAGGACCTGAGTGAAAAGGAAAAGGATATAGTCTATCATGGAAAGGAAGTGGAAAAGGTAATCGTCATACCTTCTAAAAACGGCAAGATGTTTGATTTGAATGTCAAATACCGAAATGCCCACCAGGCCATAGTCGAAGCCTTGAAAGGAGCAAAAACTGAAAAAGGATTGAACAAGATCAACCAGTTCCTTTCAGTTCAGACATGCCCGGAATGCCATGGCTCCAGGCTGAATAAAAGAGCGAACTCAACACTGCTGAATGGCCTCACCTTGTCTCAGGTAAGCAGCATGACCCTTGAAGAAATGGTGAAATGGCTTCCATCAGTGACTGAATCACTGAACGAAGAAATGAAGGGAATGTCAGAAGCAATCATAAATGAATTCATGGACATAGCGAATATTCTAATTGATCTCGGCCTTGATTATCTCTCCCTCGACAGGCAGAGCTCCACATTGTCAACAGGCGAGCTTCAAAGGGTGCAGCTGGCAAGAACAGTAAGAAACCATACAACAGGAATATTATACGTATTAGACGAGCCCTCAATAGGCCTTCATCCATCTAATGTGGACGGCCTCATAAGCGTTATAAGGAAGCTGATCGAGGATGGAAACTCTGTAATACTGGTTGACCATGATATAAGAATACTTGAAATCGCAGACTATCTGATTGAAATAGGGCCAGAAGCAGGAGGTGATGGTGGAAACATCATCTATAATGATACATTGGATAATATTTCAAATTCAAAAGACTCACTTATAGGTCCTTTTTTAGAGAGAAAAGAAAGCATCATAATTCGCAAAAAGGCGAGCAAGGAAAATATGTTTGATGATGGTTTCATTCATTTAAAAACAGGCAGAATTCACACAGTAAAACCTCTTGATGTAAATATTCCTAAAAATAAACTGACAGCCATATCAGGTCCTTCAGGAAGTGGAAAAACTACACTTATCCTCGAAAGCCTGTATCCTGCTGTCAAGGCAGCGATAAACAAGGAGGAGATGCCAGAGCATGTTCTGGATATGGATATGAATGGAATCAAGAAGATCCATCTCCTTGATGCAAAACCTATTGGAATAAATGTGCGAAGCACAATAGCTACATACAGCGGAGTATTTGATGATTTGAGAAAGCTCTTTGGAGAGATGAGTGATGAATACAATACAAGGGACTTCTCTTACAATACAGGAAAGCTAAGATGTCCTACCTGCAATGGAACAGGCTCCATAAACATGGATGTTCAATTCCTGCCAGATATGGAGATAAGCTGTCCTGACTGCGATGGATTAAGATACTGCGAAGAAGCAGAGAAGATAAGATACAATAACCTTTCCATCAAGGATTACATGGATTTGACTGTTGATGAGGCTATCCTGTCTCTGAATACAGATTCCAAGCTTGAAAAGAAGATTTTCAGAAAACTGAATACATTGTCCGAACTCGGACTTGGATATCTCACCCTGGGAGAAGCCACTCCTACGCTTTCAGGCGGAGAAGCCCAGAGGCTGAAGCTTTCCACAGAACTTGGAAAATCTCAGGAAAATGTTCTTTTCATATTCGACGAGCCGACAATCGGCCTTCATCCTCTTGATGTTAGGGTTCTGCTTGATGTTCTGCAGGGGCTTCTAGATAGGAAAGCCACCATTATCGTAATTGAACACGACCTTGATCTCCTAGCCAATGCGGATTATATCATTGACATGGGTCCTTCAGGCGGTGTGAATGGTGGAGAAATCGTAGCAGAAGGCACATTGGATGATATTATAAAAAACAGCAGAAGCAGAACAGCCCAATATTTAAAGGACATCAAATAATTTAAAAAAAAGTATGATTATAAAAAAGTTATTGGATAGAAAAAATTCTTATCCAATATATAAAATTCATTTTCCAAAAAAGAGATTATATGGATTTAAAAAATTTTAAACTACAAAATTCACATTTATAAATTATCTGTCTAAAAAATTTAACTAATTTTAAACTACAAAATTCATCAATTATAACTTTCCGATTATAAAATTTAATAATTTAAACTATGGAATATATTTCAAACCCCACATAGTCAAGGCATAAAATACAGGGAGAAGATCCTCTCCTTTTTCTGTAAGTGAATATTCGACATGGGGAGGAATTTCATTGAATTGCTTTCTAACAAGTATTCCATCTTTTTCCAAATCCTTAAGAGCATTGCTGAGAGCGGTGTTTGTTATATTTCCAATCACTTTTTTTATTTCACTGAATCGCATGGAGCCGTAGACAGACAGCTCATAAATTATTGAAAGCTTCCATTTTCCATTGAAAACAGATAATGCAGCACAAACCGGGCAAAGACCGCTATTAGTTGTAACTGCTTCTGAAATCTGATCCTTGTATTCTTCAAAAGTCATATTTGCATCCATATTTTACCTCTTTAAAGATTTTTAATAAAATAATACAGTATAGTTTTTAATTATAGTATATTTTTTATGCCTAATATACTTTCATTACAGTCTATCAATCAAAACAAAGTATAGGAAAATATACCATCTGATTTATATACTTAGTATATTAAATATACTTATATCAAAAGATAAACCATCAAATTATCTTTTGACTCATTTAGTGATATATAGCCATAAAAAAATCAGTTCGAAGATTATTGGAAGCACTTAAATTATAGTCACCTCCCCACCCCCTTTTTATAATTCCTATAAATCGCTTCCAATAATCTTAAAAATATGAATAACCAATTAAAATTATATTACAAATCAAATCCTATAAGAAGTTCATATGAAGCTTTTAAAAACTCAAGATGATTTATTTATTAATAAATCATGAAAAAAATGATTAATCAATTAAGAATAAGGAAGGAACTCCCTTTTTTATTCTTAATATAAGAGCTATTTTTAAATACATAAGAGGAAGAAAGATGAAAATCCTTTATTTTACAGCTACCGGAAACAGCTTGTATCTGGCAAAAATGATTGGCGGAGAGCTACTCAGCATTCCCCAGCTAATACGGGAGGGCAGATATGAAATAGAAGATGAAGAGATAGGCATAGTTTTCCCAACATACAACGGAGACATGCCTGAAATCGTTGAGGACTATCTTGACTTCGCCGAGCTGAAATGCGATTATCTATTTGCACTTACAACATATGGAAGCACACCTTCCCTTGTTTTAAACAGGATATGCAAATTCCTAATCACAAAGGGAATACAGGTCAATTACACTAATGGAGTGAGGATGACCAGCAATCATGCAAGATATTTTGATATGGAAATGGCTAAAAAATATAGGAATCCTCATGAAAGCGAGGATATCGCTCAGATTTTATCAGATATCGAAAATCATGTGGACAACAGGTATGTGACAACCGATACCGGATTCGAATCTGCTGAAAGGTTCAAGACAAAACTTTTGGTAAACAATGAAACCTGCAACCAGTGCACCATCTGCACTCTTGTATGCCCTACCCTCAATATTTATATCGATATCGACGACAATGAATTGAAGTTCTTTGATGAGTGCGAGCCATGTTTTGCATGTCTCCACGCCTGTCCGCAGAACAGCATCCACCTGCCTGTCCAGGTAAGCGACAGCCATTATATAAATCCCCATATAAAGCTTGGAGAAATCATCAGAAGCAACAGGCAATTATAAAATTTATTATTTTCTTTTTTTCCAATTTAAATAATTGCTTTTTTTATATTTTTAAGTTATTTTCAGCTGTTTTTTGTCTTAAAATTTTTTCAGTATTTTTAAGTTATTTTCAGCTGTTTTTTGTCTTAAAATTTCTTATTAATTTTTAAATATTATTCAATTGTTTTATATGTCTTAAAATTAAATAGTTAATTAATTGAAGGAGGAAAATCATGGAATTATCTATTTCTATTCTAGCATGCATAGGCTGCGGATTGTGTGAAGATATTAACTCCCAAATATTCAAAGTGAATGAAAACGGTCTGGCTGTAGTTAAAAGACAACCTGAACCTTCAGACATGATGAGCGTAAACAAAGCCATAAATCAATGCCCTGTAATGGCAATATCATACCATGCTTGAATATTTGATACACAAAGTTATCTAATCCTTTCAAATAGCATATGTTTTGTGCAGGTTACCCCTATGATAAAATCAACAAATATTTTACAAATAATGAAGGTATGAACAATGGATAAGAAAAAAATTATTATAATTGGCTTAATACTTTTAATTACTGCCTGTGCTCTTATAGTATTACTAACCTCAGTTAATTATGAAAGAATTTACATAACCCCCAACGGAACAAGCATAGAAGTTCCAGCCAATCAAACTGAATATAGTGGAAATATCGAGGGAGCCAAAATATGGAATTGGGACAATGGAATGATGGTTACATACAATAATCATGAGGATCCCAGTTTTATCCAAGTAACTGAATTAGGCTTTTCTGGATTGAATAGTATAATAAAAAATGGAGAAAAACAGAATATTGATGGTGTCACTTGTTATGTGATAGATGCTGATGAATTATTGGAAATCCACATATTTGATGTCATTAAAGTAAATTATAACGGCAAATTTTATTGCATTCCTTTAGCTAATGAAACTACTCACGACAATATCTTAATCTGCTGCAAGGACAAGGACATTGCAGTTCACATGGCCAAATCAGTCAAATACAAAAATGTTTATCCTGGCAATACTGATTTAGAAAACACTCTTTCCACTATAGATAACATTTCTGATGATTTGCAGTCTAAAGCAGATGATTATATGAATGGAAGCAATGCCAAGTCCGTTATAGAAGAAAAAACTGGAGTTAACGTGGATGATGCTAAAAATACCGTAGATCAATATGCTGGAAAACTGCCATTTTAAATTTTGAGTTATTTTTTATTTTTATTTTTAACAATTTTTAAAACAGTAGGAAATGCTTATTATCGATTTAAAATAAAATTGAAATTAAATGATATTGCTGAAAATAAGGTGTATTAAATGGATGATTTGGAAAAAGTGAGAAACATAATCGGCTATTCAAATAATATAGTTTTCTTTGGAGGAGCAGGAATGAGCACTGAAAGCGGAATCCCTGATTTTCGCTCATCAAATGGAATCTACAGCGAGGAATACGACAATTATCCTCCTGAATACATATTGAGCAATACATTCTTTAAAGCACATCCCGACATATTCTACAAATTTTTCAGGGAAAAATCTCTGGGATACATGCTTGATGCAGAACCTAACAAGGGCCATGAATGGCTTGCTGAAATGGAAAAGAAAGGCAAACTTAAAGCCGTTATCACCCAGAACATAGACGGCCTGCATCAAAGAGCAGGATCTAAAAAGGTCCTTGAGCTTCATGGATCAATGCATGAGAACTACTGCATGGACTGTCATAAGATATTCTCTCTGGATTATCTTGTAGAAAGCGAGGAAATTGCAAGGTGTGATGAATGCGGCGGGATAATACATCCTGGAGCAGTCCTCTTTGAAGAGCCTCTAGATACGAAGACAATGAATGAGGCCATATGCTATATCTCCCACTGCGATGTGCTGATAATCGCCGGAACATCCTTGAATGTTTTTCCTGCAGCAGGCTTGATAGACTACTATCAAGGAGACAATCTGATTCTAATAGACAAGAATCCGAATGTCACAAGCAGCAGAGCCAGGTTTGTCCTGCATGGAAAAGCAGGTGAGATATTGTCACAGTTATAGTTTTTAAAAGAATATTGCTCTATTTAGAGTTAAAAAAAGCCAACATTTAAATACTATTAAAATAAAATAGTTTATTAATAGTTATGAATACACTATACTCTTTTTGTATTTTATAATTTATTTTTCAACTTTTATTAATTATTCATCTCTATGGATTTTTATTGAAGTTATACTTACTATCTTATATTATAAATTAGGAGGACATATAATGGCAAGATTCGAAGAAGCAGAAAACAGAATGTTCAATGTTAAAATCTGTTTGAAATGTAACGCACGTAACCCTGCTGGAGCTACTACCTGCAGAAAATGCGGTTACAAAGGTTTAAGATACAAAGCTAAAGAACCTAGAGGATAGACTCGCTCTATTCCCCTTAAAACTTTATTATTATAGTAATTTTTACTATGATTTACATAGGAGTTCTGCTCCTATTTTTTACTATTTTTATTCATTTTCAATTTAATTTACATCATTTACTTGTTTTCTCTCGTATTTTTATAACTTTTAAAACTTTTTAAAATCATATCAATAAAAACAGAATACATTTTCCTTTTAAAAACAACAAAACTTTAAAATACTAATAATAAGATAATTAATAATAATAATTTTAAAATATTCAAATTCAACGTGATTTTAATGGAGAATGTGGAACAACATTTAAAAGAAATCTTAAAAAGTCGCAAAGTTCATTTAACTTTAATCGATCCTGATGAGCAAAGTCCTGAAGAAGCTGTTGAAATAGCAAAGGCAGCTATTGCAGGAGGCAGTGATGGAATCATGCTTGGAGGCTCAACTGTGGATTCAGATTCTCTGGATGGAAACTGCAAGGCCCTTAGTGAAAACATAGATGCTCCAATCATATTATTCCCAGGAAACACAAATGGAGTAAGCAAATATGCGGACGCCCTCTTTTTCATGAGTGTATTGAATTCCAGAAACCCTTACTGGATCATCGGCGCACAGGCATTATCCACTCCAGCTGTCAAAAAATCAGGAGTTGAAATAATTCCTATGGGCTATGTTGTAGCCGAACCTGGAGGAACTGTCGGATGGGTTGGAGAAGCTAATCTGATTCCTAGAAACAAGCCTAAAATCGCAGCTATTTATGGAAAGGCTGCTGAAAACCTGGGAATGAGATTCTACTACCTTGAAGCAGGTTCAGGAGCAGACAAGCCGATACCTCCGGAAATGGTATACGCTGCCAAGGCATTCACAGATGACATGGTGATTGTAGTAGGTGGTGGAATCCGTGACGGAGTTGCTTCATACACTGCAGCAAAAGCTGGAGCCGACATCATTGTGACTGGAACAATAGTCGAGGAAACAGATGATGTTCAGGCAAAAATCACTGAAATCGTTGCAGGTATTAGAAAAGCTTGTGAATAATTCAAATTGAAGCATAGAAAAAGCTGTAAATAATTCAAATCTAGAGACATAAATAAAGCTAGTGAATACATTTTAATTATTCTTTTAGCTTAAATCCCTTTTTTTATAATATGCCTCTGTCCAGTTTATTTAATTTTTCTTTTTTTATTTAAAATATTATTTTTCAAATGCTCTAATCTAATTTATATAAGAGCAGAAACTTATTAAAAATTATATAAATCATAAAATCAATATGGGAATTATTTGAGAACATGCAAACAAATTCCTAAAGATTAAATTTTAAATCGGATAACTATTAATTCAATTTTTAAAGGTGAAAAGATGCTGGATTCATTATATGCCGAAGCTATCAAAAAGAAAGGGCAGATCAACGATGAACTGGAAAAATTCGATGAAAGCAAGATTCAAGTGGAGGAGAAATGGAACAGCGAGGAGATTGTTCCAACAGAAAATAATGTCATCATAGCAGCTGGTGATGGAAGTGTCAGCAAGAAGAAATACCTGAGCTTCAACTTCTATGCAGTAGCCGCTGAGTCACTGATTTATGATGGAAAGCTTGAAACCATAGAAACCGTTGAAATAGACACCATTCCCCACCAGTCCTTTGTGGATGACAGGCTTAGAAACAAGATGGCCATATTCGAGATTAAAAATGCAATCAGGGCATTGAACAAGTATGAAATCGACTATTATCTCGATGACGGGTCACTCATGGGAGATTTGATAAGGCCGTCACCAAGCGCAAACAAATTGAGCAAAAGCCAAAGAGATAAGATTATAAGCAAGGTGCAGGAAGCTGTAAGAGCAGATATTGAAAACGATGAAGGAAATATCCAATCCTTCAAGTTCAAAGATGAATTCTCAGATTTGTTTGAAGATGAGAATCTTGATGAGGATGCCTTGATGAGCTTTTTGGAGAATATTGAAAAGCTGATTGCATTAAGCTATCTTCTCAAGAATAAAAAGAAGATTGTAGCCATATCAAAAACTTCATCCACAAATGAGATATTCCATGTCAACATTCCCGATATCGCATTGTTTGACAAGGCCATAAAGACACAGGGATTTTCACAACCATATTACAGAAGCGTCTCTTCAAAAGTCAAGCACGAATTTCCAGTAGAGGATGAATTCTTCAGGACACTGCAATTCACTGTTTTCTTTGCAAGACTTGATGACTACAAGAACATCATCAAAATAGAGCTTCCATATCGTGCAAATGAAAATGAAATCAGACAGATTCTATCTGACTTGAAAAAGGATTCAGTTGAAGGATATCCATTTCTGCTTAAAAAAGCACATCACGATGTTGTAATTAAAAACTCGGATATTTCCCAGCTCTCAAAAATCGTAGGCCTTGTTGAAAAGACGGGAAGGGAAATGCTATGATTAAAAAAATATAATTTCAGCACAAAGGAATATTCTTTTCTGCATAAAAAAACATAACTTTCACAGAAAAAAGAATATTCATTTCTACAATAAAAAAAAATATAATTTTAAAAAATTAGGAAATATCGTTTTTTAGCAAGAAATTTTCTATAAAAAATACTTAAAAAAACAATCAATTAAAATAAATTAAAATTAAAAACTATCAAGATATTTAATTAACAAATCAATTTAAACAAACATAACACTTATGAGGAATAATTATGATTGGAAGATGTATAGGAGAAACCTCACTTGTATCAGTTAGTTTCATTTCCAAAGAAATGCCAAAGGTGGGGGAATATGTTACTTTGGAATATGACGGACGAAAGATACTTGGAATGATTGAAACAATGGTTCGTGGAAGCCCTTCACTGAATATGGAAATATATGACCCAGACACCATAGCCAAAATAAGGGAAATAGAAGGAGACGATTATTATATCCGAGGAAAGGTTACAATCCTTGGAGACATAGATGACGACCTTAATCTTCCTAGAACTCCTGCCCCTCCTGGAACTCCCATCTACAAGGCTTCAAAGGATATTTTAAATGATATTTTTGAAATGAAGAATTCCCTGAAGCTTGGACATCTGATATCCCAGGAAGACATAGAAGTGGGAGTGGACATCAACAAGATGGTGTCAAGACACCTTGCTATTCTTGCAATGACCGGTGCAGGAAAATCAAACACAGTATCTGTGATAATCGACGAACTTCTCAGATACAAGGGAACAATGCTTGTATTCGACATGCATTCAGAATATTCAGATGCAGAATTCTCCAATGGCGATGTCAATGTCATCCAGCCTATTGTAAACCCTCATTACATGGAATTCAACGAGATAAAGGACCTGGCCAACATCAAATCCAGCGCACATATTCAGGAGAGATACTTCAGAAAGGCATTTACAAAAGCAAAGGAAAAAATAAGCGAGGGAAAAGTTGATACAAATGATTTTCTAGAAATCATGTACGACATTCTTGATAGCAAATACAAAGACGAAGACCTGAACAAAGGCACTAAAAACGACATACTTGCAGTAATGAACAAGATCACAGATTTGATGATAAAGTATGACAAGCTCTTCAATACCAATATAGGAAACATATTGAGCCAGATAAAGCCTGGAAAGGCTAATGTCCTCGACCTTGGACAGGTTGATGAAAACACAGCAGAAGTACTAGTAGCACATGTTTTAAGACATGCCTTGTACAGCAGAAAGAAGTTCATCAGAAACCATGACAAAAATGAACTTAGAATCCCTATCTTCTTCATAGTCGAAGAAGCCCATATCCTTGCCCCTCAAAGCAGAAATCCTAACTCAAAGTATTGGATTACCAGAATTGCAAGAGAAGGACGTAAATTCGGACTCGGATTATGTCTTGTCAGCCAGAGTCCAAAATCAGTAGATGGAGAAACACTCGCCCAGGCAAACAACATGATCATTTTAAGGCTTGTTGAGCCTAAGGACCAGAAGCATGTTCAAACCGCAAGCGAAAGCCTGAGCGAAGACCTGGTCCAGCAGCTGCCTTCATTGAATATCGGAGAAGCTCTGGTTCTAGGACTCATGACCAAGGTTCCAACACTTGTAAAGATTGATGAATTCAAGGGCAGACAGAGAGGAGGAGACCTGGATATCATCGAACAGTGGATGAATTATGAAGAGGAATTGCAGGAAGAGATTGAAAAGGAGAGAAAAGACCTATATAGTCTTGGCGGAGATTACTGATTCGTTAAAAGATAATTAGAATTTATAATTCAGTAATCCCTGAATTCATAAAAAAATAAAATTTAACGATAAAAATTATATTCATAAGTTAAAGAAATTACTTAAATTTAAAAATAATTAAAATTTTTAGAGGTGATATGTATGCGTTTTGCTCATTTAGCAGACACACATTTAGGATACAGGCAGTACGGCCTTATCGAGCGAGAAGAAGACTTTTACGAAGCTTTCCACAAAACAGTGGACAAGATTATTGAAAGCAATGTCGATTTTGTAATTCATAGCGGAGACCTTTTTGAAACAAACAAACCGACAACTAGAACACTTTTTGAATTTCAAAAAGGATTTTTCAAACTTAAGGAAGCGGGAATTCCTGTTTATGCAATAGCAGGAAACCATGACTCAGTAATGAAAGCTGGCTCACTGCCCCCACAGGTCTTATTCAAGGAACTGGGATTGAAGCTTATCAGTCCGAATAAACCATGTTACCTTCATGGAGGAGTATTGATCTGCGGATTGCGCTTTACCCCTAAAACTAAAATGAATTCATATCGAGAAGAATTAAAAAAGCTTGAAAAAGAGGCTGACAGGCATCTGAAATCCATTTTAGTGCTTCATCAGGGAATAGACAAGTACTTCAATCAAAACTATGAACTGGAGCTCGAAGATATTCCTAAGAACTTCGACTATTATGCACTAGGACATCTTCACAACTACATAGTCGATGATTTTGGAAAGGGAAAGCTCGTCTATCCTGGATCTGGAGAGGTTTGGAGAGCCAATGAACTTGAGGACGCCCGAAAAAACGGAAAGGGTTTCTGTATTGTGAATCTATCACAGGATCCTCCTGAAATTGAAAGGGTTAGAATTGACTTGCAAAGAGAATATATTAGGGAATATATCGATTATAATCAATTGAATGAAAAGCTAGACATCATCAAAAACCGTATCATGAATATGGAAAAGAAGCCTGTTCTTGAACTCATAGTGGAAAACGGCGATTTCAATAGCTCTGATGTTTATGACATCATTAATGATACTCTGAAAGAATATGCTTTAACCATCAGATATACTTTCAATCCAGACAAACATGACATAATTATTGACGGCGATATGGAAACACTTGATCCAAGAGGCCTTTTATATCAGGAACTAGATAAGAGACACAACAGCAAGGAGATAAACAACCTGGCGGTTGATTTGCTGGATAATCTTTCTAAAGGCAATGAAGAGGAATCCAAACATATTTCAGATAAATTTTATGAAGATTACTACGGTCTTAAGATAAACAGCTCTGATATTGAAAAAGAGGAAAATAGTGGAGAATCAGATGGAAATATCGATTCAAATAACAGAGAATCAAATATAAATTCAGATAATGATGAATCTGGAGAAAAAATAGATTCAAAAGCTATGGAGAATTCCACTGATGAGAAAGAAGACAAACCTAAATTCGTTAGTCTGGATAATTTCTAAAGGGGCGATATAATGATATTTACTAAACTGGAACTTGAGAACTTCAAATCACATAAAAAGACTTCAATTGATTTCAATTCAGGCATAAGCTTGATAATTGGTGAAAACGGAGCTGGAAAATCAACTATCTTTGAAGCCATAAGTTTTGCATTATACAAAAAATATACCGGAGACAAAATCGATGACCTTGTTAGAACAAACAAAGATATTGAAAATGTACCAATGACTGTGAGATTAAGCTTCATATCCGGAGGAAATGAATACAGAGTTACCCGGGGAAGAAGAAGCAGAAAATCAATTGCAAGGCTGGAAAGGCAGAGCAGAAGCTCATTTGATTTTACTCCAATTGTAGAAGGAGACAGCCAGGTAAACAAGGAAATACAGAACATTCTCGAAATGGATGCAGATCTCTTCCTCAATGCGATCTATGTAAGACAGGGAGAAATTGCAGACCTCATCAGCAAGACTCCTGGCGAGAGAAAGCAATTGATAGGCAAGCTCTTGAAGCTTGAAGAGCTAGAAAAGGCATGGAGAAACAGCCCTATATTAACAAATGAGTATGAAAACAGAATGGCAGAGCTCAAAGGCAGGATGCATTCCCAAAGCGAGCTTGACTATGAACTCAAAAACAACATGCAGGAGCATGATGAATTATTAGGCAAAGCCAGGGAGGAAGCTGGAAAAAGAAATATTCTAATTTCTCGAAAAGAAGAGAACGACACTCTAAAAGCAGAAATGGAAACTTTAAAGACTTCTTATGAAAATTTGAAAATCAACCTCGCCAATGAAAAAACCAATCTGGAAAATCTAAGTAAAGACAAGGAAGAACTTCATAAGGAGCTTAGCGAGCTTACCGCCATGGAAAATCAGATGAATCAACTGAAAAAATATTCACAGATGCTTCCGATTTATATTGATTTCAAAGAAGCTCTGGATACACTTAATGACTTAAAAGAGCAGAAGAAACAGCAGAATCAAATTATAGATGACATTAAAAAATTTGAAGGCATAATTTCTGAAGAAAAGCAGAAATTTGATGAGTATATGGCTCTTGAAGTCGTCATAAAGGATTTGGAAGCTAGGAAATTATCTGCTGAATCAGACATAAAGATATTGAACAATACCGCCCAGGAAAAGTCCAAACTGGAATTGGAAGTTAACCAGTCAAGGGAAGCTTTAAGGAAATTCAGCATGGACATCAACGATGTTTTAAAGGATTTCGAATTGGAAGAGGATTTCTCATCCATCGAAAGCGATGAAGACTTCGACAAACTGAAAAACACTGTGGACAAAATCAGGATCCAAGCAAGAACCGACTTGGATTCAAATCTTGAAAGGGTAAAAAAACTTGAAAACGAATCTGTAAGCTTGAAAACAGAGATAAAATCTACTGAAAAGCCTCTTGCCGAGATAAAAGAGGTGGATAATCAATGCCCTGTCTGCAAATCAGACATAAGCCCTGAGAAAAAAGAGGAATTGATTTCATCCTATGAAAACACAATCAAAGACAATTCTTCAAGAATCAATGAATTGGACAGCGAAATCAAAAAGCTTGATGAAACTAATTCAATACTGAAAGTCAAGGTCAGAGACCTGGAAAATATTGAAAGAAGTATTTATGGAAACAGACATATTGCAGGCAGCTTAGCTGCAAACATCAATAAAATTGCAGATCTGGATAAGAAACTGGCGGATTTGGATGAGAAAAATCAGGTTTTAGCTGGTTTGACAGATGATATAAAAACACAAAACGACAAACGCAAAAATCTGGAATCCAATTACAACAGCTACATTCAAGCTCAAGGTGCCTTAAAGACTCTTGCTAAAGAGCATGAAGTAAAGGACGAGCTTTATAAGCTGGCAGGTAAAATATCCCTCGAGGAAGAAAGGGTTAAAAATGATATCTCCCAGGATTCCTATCTTTCAATGGATATTTCAAAAGAAGATCTCGATTCAAAAATTGAAGAGCTTAAAATAAAGGATCAAAGATACAATCAATTGATTGGTTCAGTTAAACGCAAGGATGTGACTATCCAGAAACTGGATGATAAAAACAAGGAAATCGAGATTAAAAAATCCCAGATAGAGGAAATTCAAAAAAATATTGACTCATCACAATACAATGAGGAAAGATATAATGAAATCAAGGTGCTGGAGTCAAGAATCAACGAGGATATTTCCACCAACAGTGCTATCCTTGGACAAGTCAATGGAAAACTGTCCCAGATAAATGAGAGAATCGAATATCTGAACAAGGCTCTCGAGACCAATCTGAAAATCAAAGAGGAGCATGACACTCTTGAGAAACATATTGCATTATTAAAGGAAATTCGCGGCCTATACAGCAAGGACGGCATTCAAGGAATATTGAGAGCACGTTCAAAACCTGTTATAGAAATGTATACCAAAAAATTCTTTGAAGAGTTCAACTTCAATTATTCCAATCTGATTCTTGACAACGAGTACAATATTACATTGTATGGTCCTGAAGGAGAGGCCAAGCTGGATATGATAAGCGGCGGAGAAAAAATAGCTGTTGCACTTGCATTGCGTCTTGGAATCACACAGGCAATGTCAAAGGGAAGCATAGAGACTATCCTTCTCGATGAACCTACCATTCACCTTGACTCTCAAAGAAGACAGGAGCTGATAGGTCTTTTAAGAGGCATGTCAGTGCTTCCTCAGATGATTATCGTTACCCATGACTCAGAACTTGAGAATGCCGCAGACAGTATTATCAAAGTCAAAAAGGAAAACGGCATATCCAAGGTGGAAATTGAATAGTTTCAAATTATTTTCTACCGCTAATCTGAGCATGGCAGTATAATCATGAAAAAAAGTGATAATACTTTTTATAATTATTCGTTGTCAGAATACATCAAACCGATTGCTCTATTGGATATGAAGAACACATATGCTCCAATTAATGCAGATAATGCAAGGCTGATATATGTAGCGATTCCCAATGGTACAAAAATACCCACAATTGCTGATAAAATAAGTTCCAAGACCAAAGCAATGATGTCATGACCTATGCATTGAAATAATCATATAAATATTAGAAAAATCAGCCTAAAAATATGGAAGTTGTGAAAAAAATGTTTAAATTAGAAAAAAAGCATTTGCACCTATTTTGAAAGAGTTCAAATAATATTATAAATTAAAAAAAAATTAAATATTTTTAATGAAATTCCCATCAAACTAAATACGGATGAAGCCAATCATCACCAATTAAATAAAGATGAAACAAAAAGGATATTCATTATAACAAACAAGCTATTCCTTTTTACCATCATTCAATGCATCAATGCTCTTCTGTAATTGATCCATTTTCTCATTCATGTCCCCAAATTTATTTTGGAAATGTTTGGAAATAAGAGCTGTTGCCAATGTTGCAGTACCTACTCCAGAGAGGATATATCCTCCCCATACCAGAATCACACTGTTTATCTTACCTAATGAACTGGTACCCAGCACTGCATATCCATTACTGGTAAATGCATTTGAAACCATGACCAAAGCATCCAGCAAGTCAACTCCTTCTGTTAATGGAGTGAGAATGAAACTAAAGAATACAATTCCAATTAATAATAAGATGCTTATCCCCAATCCATTTGATTCAGTATATTGATTGAATTTGGAAATATATACTTTTATCACATAAGCGAATCCTATCAAGTGGAAAACTATGAAAACCATTGAGACATAGTACATCATAGGATTTATAAGCACTTTAGTAGACGGATCAATCATCATTACATCTAAAAGTGAAAACACTGTTGATGCATAAGGAATCAAGCTTAAGAAAACAAATTTTTCAAAAGCTGTCTCCTTTTTAATTATCATACAGACAAATAAGGACAATAAAATGTCAATAAATACAAAATAGTTTGAGAAACTACGTATGCTCAAAGCAATTAATGTGTAAATGATGATTGTAAATGACATTGCGATGACAATCAGGAAGAATACCTGCCTTAATGTATGTATCTCCTCTTCAGGCAAATATTCGCTTGGGTTGAAAAGCCTGTTCTCCCTGTGCTTTCTCAGATAGCTATAGATTATATTCGCTGCTTTTATAACTCCAAGATATATTAATACTATTAAAACAAGAACAAATAAATATAAAATTAATGACTCGACCATTTTTTTCCCTTCTATTTTCTAATATGAATTATGAATTTAATACCTTATATATTTTCATAATCATAATTCTTAATATAAGTCAAAAACTTATTATTTTATAATTTTTAATTGTTTTTCATATGAGATTCATTTTTTACAAAAACGTATAAATAATCTAGTACAAAATTCAATAATATGACAGAAACAGACAGATTCAAATTCGAAGACGAAGATTATGATTTTCCATTTTACAAGAATCCCCCATATATTCCAAAATGGGGATAGATTGTTTTATTTGTCGCATTCATAATCGTTTTTTATTAATATCTGATATAATTCCCATTGCAATAGCACAATGCATCATATTGATCGTGCCGGTATTGTATTTTTTAAAATGGGATTACAAGGAGATATTTAGAAAGCCTTCCCGTCGAGACATTGCTCTTGCAGTGGCGCTTTTCGTCGGATATATAATATATGCTGTAGTCGTGGGCAAAATACTCGAAATGTTTGGAATAGTCAGCCCCGGAACCGTGGATACAGAAGCCATGACCTCAATGACACTGATTTCATCATTATTTTCAATTATGGGAGAGGAATTTATCAAATTCATTCCATTCATGTTTTTCCTCAGACTGCTTTACAAATACACAAACAATCGTAAATTATCTATATTGGTATCAGTTGCTTTGATAATGGTCATGTTTGCATCCCTCCATGCATACAATCCAATCATGTTAATATTTGCACTTTTCATACAGGTTTCGGTTCCATATTTGAATTTTATGGATATGTTAAAACCAAGAACCTGCTTATCCCTTATCTCAGCCATTTATTAACAGATGAATTTATATTCATATTGATACTGCTTGGAGTTCCAATTTAGAGGATAAATCTAAGGAAGATCTTTATTTCTTATTCTAATTTTTAGTTTATTTCTTTTTTTAAATTCTCAAATTTTTCTTATTTTTCTTAATTTTATGAAATCTTAAATTAAACTACTTTTTCTTAAATTCACAAAATCTTAAATTTAATCTACTTTTTCTTAAATTCACAAAATCTTAAATTTAATCTACTTTTTCTGGATTAGTAATCAAAATTTTTAGAAAAACATGTTCAAAATATTAAATTAAATAAAAAATATTACTTTTAAAAGTGAAGAGTATTAATGAAAAAAAGCAATATTAATTATTAAATTAAGAAAAGAATTAAAAAAATAACTTGTAATTATCTTAATTCTTATAAATATTTAATAATTGAAAAATTAAATAAAATTCATTTTAAAAAATGAAAAATAAGCGAAAAAGCACCAAATAATGCATTAGACTTAAATATTATTAAAAATAAATTTATTATTAACTCAATTTTACTTTAATGAGTTATGAATATAAAATGAGGTATAATTATGGAAATTATGGAAATAATTATGGATGCAATCAATTATCCGTTAAACCACATGAAAGAACTTGGAATTTATATCGGAATTATGTTTGTTATCTTTTTAATATTGTTACTCACTATTGGAGGAGTAGCTGTTGGAGCATCTTTTGATTCAGTTGCAACTGTAGGAATTGTTGGAATCATTGGAATTGTTCTTGTTCTTCTGATTTGTCTTCTAGTTGAAGGATATGGTCTGGATGTTGTGAAATTAGGTATTGAAAGAAGCGATGACGCTCCTTCAATTGATATTGCAAGACAGGTAATCAATGGTTGCAAATATATTATCATGAGTATTGTATACTTGATCATACCAATTATCATTATGGCCATCTTAGGTGCAATCAATGATACTCTTGGATTAATCGTAGGCATAATACTCTTTATCGTTTTCGGATTAGCCTTATTCATGGGAGCATGCAGATTAGCAGAAACCGAAAGCCTTGGATATGCATTAAACGTTAAGGAAGCAATTAACGACATCATGAGTGTGGGCATTGTAAAAATACTGGTCATTCTTATCGTAATTTTTGTTATTGGAGCTATTTTAAACATTATTACAGGCTTGTTTAGTGGACATGGAACAATTGGTGACATATTAACCCTAATCATCGCTGCAGTTGTCAGCGCTTACATGTTCTTCTTCCGAAACAGAGCAATTGGTTTATTATACTCAGATAAATAGATAAATACCAACTAACAATTTACATATCCAATAATCAAGAGTGCTCTCTTGATTATTATTTTTTCTTTTTTTTTAATTTTAAACAAGCAAAAAAGCTATTATTTAATTAATTTTAAACTAAATAATTTGACTATTTTTAAAAATTTAATAAATCTAATCAAAGCTTCAGTTTAATATTTTAAACCTAATATTTTTTTTAATTAGTTTATATGTTCCCATGCACATATTACATCCAACAATAGATAAAATCGAAATTATAGCAATGTTTTGAAACAGATAAAAAAATAAATTACAGAAAGATTTAAATCTAATGAGAATGTTATTATATAATGTAGTTTTTACTCTTGTTTTTTATTTACATGCAGGGGTGGTCGAGCGGTCAAAGGCACTAGGTTCAGGGCCTAGCGGGTTAGTCCCTTCGCGGGTTCGATTCCCGTCCCCTGCATCATTTCAATTCTTTTTTTAAAAATTTATAATTTTAAAATATAAATTAAATTATTGAAATAGAATTTTAATCTAGAAAATAAATGATTTTTTTGAAAATAACTAATTTTTTAATAATAATTAATTTTTTAGAAAATAACGGATTTTTTATAAAATAACAGATTTTTGATTAGTCTAGCGAAAAATATATATAATTTTAATTTCCTTTTAATAATTATGGAATCAAAAAATCTGCTTTTATTAATATGCACAGTGCTGTCATTCTTTACAGTTTTTGCAGTTAATGCTGTTACAATTGTTATTCCAAGCATAGCTGCGGAATATGGAATGAGCAACATCATGCAGAACTGGGTCACCATAATCTTCTTGCTTGTTGTGGCTGTCCTTTCTGTTCCAGCAGGCCAGATTTCAGCTAAATATGGACTTAAAAAAGTTACAAGAATATGCATCCTCCTGTTTATCATAATTTCAATCATCAATGTATGCGTAACAACTCAGGAGCAGTTTCTAGCATGCAGACTTGTTTTAGGAATCTCACTTGCATTCATCAATGTCACTTCAATGGCGATGATCGTCTCTGCATTTCCTGCAAATGAGCGAGGAAAAGCTCTAGGAATAAATATCACAGGAGTTTACATAGGATTGTCCTTATCCCCAGTTATTGGCGGAATACTGGACCATAACCTTGGATGGAGGTCAGTAGTCCTGTTTGGAGTGCCTTTCCTATTTGTCATTCTATTTTTACTTTCAACAAAAATCAAAGAGGAATGGACATCATTTGAGAATGTTCCCCTGGATGTGAAGGGATCAATCACATATGGAATTGGAATGGTGCTTTTCATGTATGGATTCACTATTCTAAACACAGGATTGGGAATATTTCTAACCCTCCTTGCAATAGTGATACTCGCAATATTCGCACTGATAGAGCTGAGAGAGAAACATCCGGTATTCGACATCCGATTCTTTAAAAACAAGGAGTTCCTATCAGCTAATTTTGCATCATTATGTGCATATCTAGCGACTTATGCTGTCACAACAATTCTCAACTATCACCTGCAGTACATCAAGGGATTGGATTCACAAACTGCAGGAATAATCCTGCTTGTAGCCCCATTATGCCAGGTGGTTCTGGCGCCGATTGCAGGAAGACTGTCAGACAAGTTCGTTCCGCAAATATTAGCAGCTCTTGGAATGGCCCTTGGTACTATTTCACTATTCCTTTTCTCCTTCTTGAATGGAGATACTTCAATGAATTTCCTGATAGTTTCAATGATAATCTACGGAATTGGTTTTGGATTGTTCTCACCACCGAATACAAATGTCATCATGAGTTCCGTTCCACCAAAAGACACATCAGTTGCATCAGCAGCTGTTGCAACCATGCGTACTGTAGGCCAGGCGATGAGCATGGGAATACTGACACTTGTATTTGCATTCATTATGGGTGATGTTGCGATAATAGAACCCTACTATCCATTGCTGGTTCAAAGCTGTCAGTTGACCTGTATGATTTGTATAATATTATGCATACTATCAGTATTTGCTTCATTTGTTGGAATTAAATCAAATTCAACACAATAGATTTTATCAGTTTCTGATATAATTCATTGAATTAATCAAATTCTATACAATAAAAATCAAAGATTAAAGGAATAAGAATTAGAGCAGAACAATAAAAAACCGAATTCGTAACATTTAAATCTAAAGAGAATATAATAATAAATTGTATATTTTTTTTACTTTTTTTAATCAGCAGGGGTGGTCGAGCGGTCAAAGGCACTGGGCTCAAAACCCAGCGGGTTAGTCCCTTCGCGGGTTCGATTCCCGTCCCCTGCACTTTTATAATGCTTTTATTTTTATTTTTATTTTTTTTTTAATATTTTTAATTTAAATATTGGATTTTAAAAAGGGTAATATTCTAATATACCTTATTTTACAGATTAATCTCTATTACCACAATTCCAAAAATAATCATATGATTCTACGATTAATCTCAACGCCATCTAGCCTAAAGTTTTTAAAAAAAAAAGAAAAAAAGTATAAAGAAATTAAATAAAGTCATCTTCTTCGTCATAAGTGCCATTTACAATATCTTTGATAGTATCTATAATGCAGTTGGCATTCCACCCAATGACAGCCTTCGCTTTTTCTTCAATATCTTCAGGAACAATTTCCATTCCATAAGGACGTACAAGAAGAATTGGAATGTCGAAGTTCTCAGAAACTTGAATCAGGTCTTCTATCATTTCCTTGTTTTCATTGTAAAGGCCGGATAGAATAACAATGAGGTCCACTTTTTCAAAGAATTTTTCAGAAAATGCAGAATAATCTCTTGCAACTGTTTCAGTCCATAAAAACTCTGGTTTTGAGAATAATTTAGCTGTAAATTCCTTGTATTCATTTTCAGGATCGATTCCCTGGGTTATGATAAGGTTGTAAATTTTATTGTCTTGCTCTTCTTCAAACATTTTAATCTCCTTGGAAAAATAAGTTTAAAATAACCGAATCTACATGCAGATTTTTTAACAATTATGCATAGTTGCAATTCCTAATATATCATGAGCATAATTTTCTATTTTAATTATTAAATACGATTATTTTTCTAATATTGTTTATTATACATAATTATTTTCCTTATTTTATTTATTATTTATCCAAAATAAAAAAATTAAACATTTAAAAAAAAAAGTTTAAAAAAGAGTAAATAAAGATAAAAAAAGTTTTAAAAAATAGAGTAAAAAAGAGATTAAAAAAATAAAGATAAAAATTAAGTATATTTTTTATTATATGGGATAAAAAGTTTTTAAATAATATCTTAATTTTTATTCTTTAAATAAAACAGAGTCTTACCTATGAAGGAATTTTCATATTTTAATATATAACTCATTATTTATAAATGTAATGTTTAAAATTAACTTATTTTAAAGATAAATAATAATTTATCAATATAATGATATATTAATTAAAATTTTAAACCTAAACTTAAATTAAATAAGTTTTAACTATTTAAAACAAAAAACAATCTTTAAATAACTTTATATACAAAATTAAATAATTGTATACAAAAATTGCTTGAAAAATCAATTGGAAAATGATTCTTCATAAATTTTCATCAGAAAGCTTGCAAGGGAAATTACATCATTTCTGTTATGCTCAATGATTGGAATCAAAGGACCGATGTTTTTCTTTTCAAGATATGTTTGATAATATCCGGGAACATAGGCACCAGGCACATCGTCATCCCTCTTTATATTGAAAATATGCTCTTCAATGGTAGTCAACTTGCAGTTTGGAAGCACATCCTTCCACAAGTTGCGTGCGGGATACATCAAGTCAAAATGAATCTGATTGAGATTGCAGTCCATCCTGAATCTGTGTGCGCGGTTTTTTATGTATGGAATATCGAAGTTGACGCCATTGTAGCTCACATGAACGCTTGCATCATCGATATGGGAAAGATATCCTTCAATGACTGCAGGCTCTTCATTGATGTCTCTTAAAAGATACTGGCTGGATTCTATGTAGCTGCCCTTGATTTCAGCAACACATATCAATATGAGAGGAACATTGGAGAGCCCCAATGTTTCTATATCCATGAACTTCAGATTGAATGGATCCAGATTATTCAAGGATTTTAGGGTTAGATTGGATGAGGCATTTGAATATCTGCCAAGCTCCTTTAAAATGTCGAATTCCTTGATGAAGCACTGGGTTTCGATTTTCTCTATAGCCTTTTGAGCATTTGAAGAGTAGGAATCATGACTTAAAAGGTCATATAAATTTTTATAGCCCTCCTCTTTCAATCGCTTTTCCTTCTTTACTCCAACACCTGGAAGAATCTTCAAATCACTTAGAAGCTCTTTCTTGTAGTCTTCTTCACCACCAAGGGAAAAATCCATTTTTTCCTTGTAGATTATTTTAAGACATTCACCATACCTGTTCTCACAGATTTCGCTGCCTTCTATATCCAGCAATTCACAGCCTTCATACTTGTTGACAAGTCCGTTTTTCAACTGATTGAAATAGACAGGAGAATCCTTATAAAAACGTTTAAAAGCTTCTTCAGAAGGATTTTCAGATGTTATGGACTCTGACAGGATCTTTTTAAGATAGTTTTCATGTTCTTCTCTTCGAGACACCATGATAATCACAGATAATATTTAAAACTAATTATTCATTAATATTCAATAACTGATATGAGTTACAGATCACTCAGTCCTTGGCATAAGTTATATGAAAATTGATATAAGTATAAGGTAGCTCGCAGCATGGAACAACCTTTCTTGTATTGATAGCAATATCTCCAAACTTTTTCAGATAGGATTCCACTTCAGTTTGAACGGGCTTGACTTTGGAAGGATCATGCACTCTAACGTTTCCTATAAAGCTAATCTTATTAGAGGAATTCATAATGGATACCTGATCCATCCTGTAAGGCAGTTCATATTTTTCTAAAATCCTATTGATTTCACAAGGAATTTCCTCTTTCATCTCCTTTCGCATATCATCAGTTAATTCCATATTATCACCTATTATCTATAACTAATATGATTTTTTTAATAAACACTATTTAAGACTTCAAATCTTTTTTAATTTCAATTAACAGATCGTTTGCTTCTTCATAAGCTCCTTCAAGTGAAATGGCTTTTTTAACAAATGAAACAGCTCCTTTCTTATCTCCCTGAACATAAAGAATTTTTCCTATAAGATAATAAGCATCTGCATTGATCTTGTCAGTTTTGATTAGAATATCATTTAAAATATCCTTGGCAGAACTGTAGTTTCCCTTATTGAACTCTTCCAAGGCATCTTCATACTCTGATCGTATCAGCAGCTCCTCTTCGCTGAACTCAGGAAGAGAATCATTCTCATCATTCAGCTTGCTGTCAATATCAGCATAATCAACTATTCCAGAACTGTTCAATTCCCTCTCCAGCTTGGAATAATCCTCTTTTGAAGACTCCATCTCATAATACTTATCTTCCTTGAATATTTCAGAATACAAAGCGGATAAATCCTCATTTTCATAATCATCATAAGGATTAGGAAGCTGTTTGCGTTTTAAATCATTCAACTCCTCTGGAGACAGCTTGTTCATTTCTTCATGCATGTAATCCAAAACATATTCTGTAGCCTTCTTGTGAAGAGGCTTGTTGTCATTTCCACACTTTGGAGAGTAGATGCAGGACGGACATCCATTTTCACACTGACAGGTCTTAAGCAGCTGCCTTGTGGATTCGGTCAGGTCCTTGAAGACTTCAACAGCCTTTTCACAAATGCCTATTCCTCCTTCAAATGCATCATAAATAAAGATGCTTGCTTCCTGGGTGTCTTCGTGATAATTTGTTGAAAGCCCGCCTATATCAAATCTGTCACACATCACATGGAGTGAGAAAAGACCTATCAAAGCATGCTCAGCACCATGAAGTCCTCCAGGGAAAACATCATCGTCATCATAATGGTCTTCCAGATACTGCTTTACGCTATCTGGAATTGTAAACCACAATCCTTTTGTCTTGAACTTCAAAGGAGGCAGGTCTAGAGGATAAGTTCCGATTGTCTTGGAGAATTCCATCCTTTTATATGCGTAATAGTTCTCCTCCACTTCAATCTCTCCGAAATGAAGGGTGAAATCACCTATTCTCTCCTTTTTGATCTTCTTGATGATCTTGGTTTTTGTTCGCTTCAAAGCCATTGTATGGGCATTCACAGACCTTTTAACCACATCAATGATATGGGTATCGAAGTTAACATTAGTAACAATGTATGTCTCGCCCTTGTTGATTAGTACAGCTCCTTCATGAGCCTCTCTGTACATTTGAGAACGCTCAATTCTCTCAAGAACCTTGTCTCCGTTCATCACTGTGAATATCTCGTTTGATATCTGGTCTAGAGAGTATCTGAATGATGGACTGTCTGTATATGGATAGAGATACATGCCGTTGCTTCTTCTAAGGTCTCTGCTTCTTACAATGCCATCCAGCAACTCATCATCGGCATTAAAGAAATATTTAGCCTCATCTTCAGTTATTGGAAGCTCGTTTGATGCACATATGAGATGATTCCTGATTAGCTTCTCATTGTTCAAGTCAATGACCGCATTTTCATGAGGCTTGTCGAAGAAGAACTCGGGATTGTTCATAAAATACTGGTCAAGCTGGTTTTCAAATGCTACAAGAATGACAAGGGATTTCTGAGCTCCCCTTCCAGCTCTTCCAGCCTGCTGCCAAGTGGATATCATTGAACCTGGAAAACCAGATATTATAACAGCATCGAGGGTTCCAATGTTTATTCCCAGTTCCAAAGCGGAAGTAGTGGTTACTCCAAGGTATTTCTTGGATTTAAGGCCGTTTTCAATTTCACGGCGCTCTTCTGCAAGATAGCCTGCCCTGTATGCGCTGATTCTCTCAACATACTGTCTTTTAATTGAATCCATGTCCTTCTTGGTCCACAATGCAATCAGCTCGGCCATCTTACGGGATGATGTAAAGCAGAGAGTCTGGATATCTTTCAATATCAAGTAAAGAAGTATCTGCTCGGTGACCCTGTGAACGGAAGGTGAATCAAAATCCTTTGTACCGATAAGGCCGCTTACATCCTTGTAAGGATTGTAGAGTATGAAATCCTTCTCGCCGCTAGGAGAAGTATCGTTGTCGACCAGCTCAAATTCTTCCCCGGTAAGTTTGTTTGCAAGCTCCAAAGGGTTTGCAAGGGTAGCTGAAGATAGGATGAACTTCGGATTGGAGCCGTAGTAGTTGGCGATTCTTTTAAGCCTTCTAATCAGAAGAGCTATGTTTGATCCGAATATGCCCTTGTAGTAATGAGCCTCATCGATTATGATGAATTTCAGGTTTGAGTAGAATCTTTCCCATTGATGATGCCATGAGAGGATGTGATGAATCTGATAGGGATTTGTGATGATAATCCTTGATTCGTTTCGTATCCTCCGCCTCTTTGGCTTTGGAGTGTCTCCATCATAGGCATTGGGATTCACTTCAACATCCAACTCATCCTCAAGTCTGCGCAGTACATCCAATTGATCATATGACAATGCCTTGGCAGGGTAGATATACATGGCGCATGCGTCGTTGTCCTTTATGAGCTCTTCAAAAACAGGCAGATTGAATGCCAGAGTCTTTCCACTGGCTGTTGGAGTTGTGATTATTATGTTTTTGCCTTCTCTGACTTTTTCAATGGAGAGCGCTTGATGCTGGTAAAGCCTTATGCCATTCTTGTCAAGATAATCCTGAATCTTATCTTCAAGGCCATCGACATGACGGTATTCAGCTTCCTTTTCGGGAATGGTCTCCACATATTCAATATGATGGCGGAAGCGGATATCATTCTTGAACAAATCAATTTTCGGCTTCTTTTCATCATCTTTTGCTCTAACGAACATAATAATCATTCTTAAAAAAAATATAAATTATAAATTCATAATTAAATTAATTAATCAATTCACTCCCCCAACAATGGAGTGAAAGGAAAAAAATCCACTCAAAGATATAGCGATAAAAATTAAAAAAATTAATTTTTTAAAAGCTATAAATTCTATTTATAAATGATTTAAAAATCAAATAAAGATATAAATTTTTTTTAACAATAATATATTTACTTATTTATCATTATAAAAGTTATCGTTTACTATTTTTAAAAAATAGTAAAAAATATTACTTTTCAAATGCTCTCTATGTTAAAATATATTTATAATAAAAAACTAATGATTATATGAAACAAAAAATTTTTGACATTATATTCAAAAATGATTTTTAAAATAAATATTTATTAAAAATAATCTTTCACTAATATGCATCGGGGTTAAAATCAAAAATATGCAAAGGGAAAAATATGATAAGCTATGAAGAATTCAAGGAAATTGTAGTCAAGACATTGGAAAGGGACATCTCATCCAACCAAGACCAGAATTCAGCTATTTCTTCCAGAGCGGACCAGTCACTTTTCATAGTTGCAGGACCTGGTTCCGGAAAGACAACAGTAATGGTTTTGAAAATATTGAAATTTATTTTTGTAGATGACATCGCACCAAGTGAGATACTTGCCACCACATTTACAAAAAAAGCGGCCAAGGAACTGATGTCACGTATTTTAAGCTGGGGAAGCGAAATTAAAAAGGAAATTGTCTCAACATATATGGAAAAGTCATTCAATGATGAATTCAGCGAAGACTCCCCTTTCAGCGACAGCAGTTATGTATTGAAGTTTACAAAAAAGGTTCAAAAGCTTGATTTGAATCAAATAGTAACAGGAACAATAGACAGCGTGGCAGAAGAGCTGCTTAGAATCCATAGGGATGCAGGCACAAATCAGCCTGTTCTGATAGAAGAAGCAGCAGCGCATTCAGCTATGATAAATGCAGGCCTTCTAAAGGATGACCGGTTCCAGAATGAAGCCCTTCAGGAATATCTTGCAGAAATAACAGGCATACAATCAAACCAGGAAAAAATTCCAAAGGTATCCAACATCTCAATAATGGCGGATATTCTGCTGAAGATTAAAGATGTCATCTATTACAACAGAGTGGACATTGGCGAATTGGAAGGGGAGATAGACAAGGACAAGAACGATCCTCTATTTCTGGGAAGGAAAAAGACCTTGAACATCATCACCGAATACATCAATGCATTGAAGGATAGAAATATCTACGACTTCACCATGCTTGAAAACGAGTTCTTCTCAAGATTGAAATCAGGAAAGCTTGATATATTCCTCAAAGACATGAAAATCATCCTTGTAGACGAATATCAAGACACCAACCTGCTTCAGGAGAGCATTTACTTTGAAATAGCTAAAGCAGCAATATCAAATGGCGGAAGCATTACAGTAGTAGGAGATGACGACCAGTCATTGTACAGATTCAGAGGGGCGACAGTTGACCTCTTCACACAATTCAAAGAGCGGGCTAAATCTGAAATCGGAATTGATGTCGAGGAAATCAATTTGAAAACAAATTACCGCTCAACTAAAAGCATTATTGACTTGTGCAATGAATATGCTGAAATAGATGATAAATACCAATCCGCCAGAGTAAAAGAAAAACCGAAGATAGTTCATCCTGAAAACAAGGACGAAAAAAGAGAAAAACCCACAGAAGATAATGGAATCGCATCTGATGAAAAAAGCATTCCTGTATTGGGGATGTTCAGAAAAAATCAACAACAACTGGCTATGGACTTGTCACGCCTTATCCAGGACCTTGCCAAGGGAAAGGAAGTTAAATACAATGTAAAGAGAATAATGACAAGGGACGGCATCAAAAACCTAAGCAATCCTCAAAACATGAAGATCATAGGTTCTAAAAACCCTCAGATGGAAAAAAGATTAAGGCAATCTAAAAACAATTCAAAAAGAATCAAACTGAAACTGGACGAGGAGTCAGGTTCAATAAATGATATAGCGTTTTTAACATATTCTCCTCAGGAAATGACCAAAAAAGAAAATCACACTTTCACTTATTTGTTAAGAAAAAGACTGGAAAAGTCCAAAAATCCACAGATTGAAGTATTCAATCCTAGAGGACAGGCATTGCATACAATAGAGCCTGTGGCAATCCTATGCGGTTTGATACTTGAATGCATAGACCCTCAAAGCAGAGTCCAGAATCTTAATACTAAAATGCCTAAAACCGCTGTAAAATATCTTACAAGATGGAGAAAAACAGCACAAGCGTTCATCAAAACCTATCCTGATCCTGTATCTCCAGTAAATCTGGAGGAATTCGTAGAGCACTGGCAATCAAGACAGCCTTTCAACAGGGAAAACTGGCCGAAGCAGGCAAGCCTTATAGAACTTACATATAAGCTGGTTACATGGATAGAATATGATAAGAAGCCTGGAAAAAAGAGCAAGGATAATGAAAATGATGAAAGCATCAAGTTCTTCCAGGATGACATTGAAGGAATAGTCTATCTGGAAACAATTGCCCAGACCATCACTCAGAATGGATTTTTCAATAAATATTCTGCAAATATTGATTTTTCAAGCGAGGAGAGTGAATTTGAATCAATCAGTGAAGCACTATGGAATATATTCATACCTATAGCATCTGGAAATGTGAAACTGGATGAGAACCTATTTGAAACATTTCCACAAAATCGATTGAATATTATGTCCATCCACCAGTCAAAGGGATTGGAATTCCCGCTAACCATTGTCGATGTCGGGTCCAAATTCACTAAAAACACAGCCAATGAAGCCCATTTGAGATTCCCAAAGAAAGTAAATCAATTCTCAGTAGTGGAAGACAAGATAAGAAATCTCAGTCCCCTTGGAAAAAATACAAGAGATCCAAGAGACAGGGCATTTGATGATTTAACCAGATTATACTTCGTTGCATTCTCAAGGGCACAAGATGTTTTACTCCTAGTTGGTTTAATTCCATCACTAGATGGATATAAGTCTAAGGAAAAACAGATGTATATTCCAAACATTGCATTAGGATGGAATAGAGATGAAGAATTCATAGGTTTTAATGAAATCTATTTAATTTAATCGATCATTATTTTAAGTAAACATATGTAAAATATTTTTATAAAAATTGGTAACAATTAATTCAAATATTTAAATTTTTCAAGGGATATTATGAAATTATCTACTAAATCCAAAGAGTATATCGTTCCAGAATACAGCCTGACTGGAGATTTGCTTTCCTTTTTAACATGCAATCTGCAATACAGATACCAAAACAGGGGAACACTTCCACCATCAACACCAATTCAATTGTGGTTTGGAGAGTTCATCCATGGAGTCATGGAGGAATCCTATCTCAAATGGGAATACTTAGATGAAAACAGCATCATTGACCCTCAAGACATTCCAGATGACAGCCCATATAAAAATCAGAAATCATTGAAATTTCCATGGAACTGGATGACTGACATCAGGCCTATTGAGGAAATGATTGAAAACAGGCTTAAAACCAGAGGATTGGTGGCTCCTCGAAACTATTATGATTCATCAATAAATATCGATGAGGAAAGAATGGATGAATACAATCCTCGAAAAATGCTTTACAGTGCAAGAGCAGAGGCTGCAATAAATATATGGGGCCCTCATCTCTTTCCATTGATAAGCAATACTGAAATGATGATTAAAGGGATACGCGATATGCCAGATCTTGATGATTTTGAAAAAAGATCAGACAGCTACACCATTAATGGAGTTCTGGATGTATTGAGCTATCTTGATATAAGCTATTTTAAAAACAGAAAGAACAGTCACGAGAAAAAAACACAGCAATCCAAACTTGAAATAAGTCCTCAATCAAATCTGGATAGCTATTATGATTTTTTCAAGTCAAACATGATATACGAGTACTTGTTCAATAATTCAGAATTCATTGAAAACATGAATGGATTCGATAATGAGATAAAGCAGCAGGATAGTTTTGAAATCATCACAGACTACAAAGGCATGAAAAGGCCGAGCCTTGATTCAAAAAACTGGAAACACCATGAACAGCAGATACTGACCTATGCATGGCTTAGAAACCAACAGAATGACAACAAGCATGTAGTAGCTGGAATAATCTTTTATTTGAATGAGCTTGTTCCATCCAATGAGGATTTGATGGCTATCAAAACAGATTTGGAAAACAATAACACAGATGTCTCCATAAGCAAGAAGGATGAGGAGATTCTCTTTGACTGGAATCCTGAATCTGAATACCATATTTTAAATGACCTCTCTGACAAGTTTAAAATAGACAGGTCTATAAGGATAATACCGATATCCAAGGATTCCGAAAGGATTGAAAATGCATTGAGTGAATTCGACAGCGTTGTTGAGAAAATCGAAGAGTCAATCCTCAAGGAAAGCAATGGAATTCCAATAAAGCATGCATGGAATGCGGAAGCTGAAAAGAGAACATGCAGTGCATGCGATTTTAGAACATTCTGCAACAAGCACAAAAACGAATTTAATAATATTACAATTCCATAAAAATAGTAAAAAACTATTCAATCTTAAAAAATAGTAAAAAAACCATCCATATCTTAAAAACAGTTTTTTAACTGAAATAAAAAATAGATTAAAAAAAGAAAAAAATAAGTTAAGGTTTTACCTTAATTTATTATAAATTTTCAAAAGCACTGATAAAAGGTTCTATATTGTCCTTGGCTAATGCATAAATTATTTCATCATCCTTAATGCCTGCATAGCCTCTTGAACCGTCGCATCCAAAGGTAGCATTAGGCTTGCCTGTGGTGTATGTTCCAGCTACGGCATCGGCACATAATGATTGTATGCCTGCAAAGTTAGCTTGAGCTCTCTCGCCGGTATTATAAACAATAGCTTGAGCGGTTTTCATTCCAGCAATAGGTTTTGCTATAATAATAAGAGTGTCAGGAACAAAATCAGCATCCTTCAAAGGAGCATATAAAAGTGCGAAGTTCTCTTCATCCACTTTTGGAAGAGAGTCCACTACTTTTTTACTTGTCTCAACAGAATCAAACCTGCCAAGACCATAATAGAATTCACCTGATTCGACTTTAGGAGGTCTAGGCTCAAGTCCCATTGCAGAAGATCCTCCCTTGCATGCCTGCTCTTCAGCACTTGCATAAAAAGTTTCTCCAGCTGCTGCGCGAGTGACAAATTCACAATGTCTTGCTTTTTTTGCCACCTTTTCAATACCCTGAGGAATGTCCTCCTCTGTTTTGACAAATTTAACTGCTACAGGCTCTCTTTCCAAACCTAATTTTTCCTTTATAATTTCTGAATATCTGCTATTATCGCTTGCTTCATAAGCCATGATTACACCTAACTAAAACTTTTAAATTAAAAAAATATAACATACTTATATTTCCATATATTTTTTATATTATTTAAAATTTTACAAAATTAAATAATCTTTTTCTTAAATTAAATCACAAATATCAATTTTTTAATTAAATAAACTAATTATACCAATTTTTATCAAATAAAAAAACATTAAAACTCTCTAATTAAAAAAAATTATCCATTAAATGAATATATATTCATAACTATGCGAAAATAAGAAAAATAATTATCAAGAAATGATGATGGCTAAAATTCGATTTTAAATCCAAAATATCAAAAACGTTTATAATACTTGAATGATAAATAATAAAATGGTTTAAATAAAAGGTTTTATCAAATTATTTAATCAGCTTAGTTTAGAACATATAGGAAGAGAAATGATGAATCAAACAAAAATTATTTCATGGAATGCAAATGGTTTAAGAACACGTATAAAAAACAAGGACATTGACCCTATCTTGAAAGAGAATCCGGACATAATATTATTCCAGGAAACCAAGGCAAGCTTTGAAAAAATGGATAAGAAATTCCTGGATGAAAGCGGATACAACTACTATTTCCTCAAGGGTGAAAGCGAAAGAACCGGAGGACTTGCCACTTTTTGCAAGAAAATTCCTAGGGTTGTTAAAAGATTCTTTAATGAAGCAGATGATGCATTAGGAAGAGCATCAGTTCTTGAATTTGAAGATTTTACCTTAATTCACATTTATGCTCCTGCTGGAACAGGCAAGAAAGCAAACATGCTTGAGAAACTCGATTACTACAACAGCTTGATTGACTTCATCTCTCAAAACAAAGATGAAAATATGATAATTGCAGGTGACTTCAATATCGCTCATGAAGAAAAAGACATTTTCGACAAGGACACTAAAGTCAGCTTTACAGAGGAAGAGAGAGAAGTTATAGACAAGATAATCGATTTAGGCTTCAGCGATGCCTACAGATTATTCAATGATGATGTGAAATACTCTTCATGGAAGAACAATGATGCAAAAGAAGCAAATGAAGGATCTCGTGTAGATTACTTCTTTGTATCCAAGTCATTGAAAGACAATGTAAAATCATCAGATATCCTAGATAATATTAAAAGTTCTAAACATGCCCCTATTATTTTAAACTTGGAATAATCAATTTATTCCTTTCTTTTTTTATTTTTATTTTATTAAAGAAAAAACAAGTAAAATTTTATCATATTAACTAATTTTAGAAAAACCGCTATTTTTATTTTATTTAAAGAAAAAAACAAATTAAAATTTTATTATATTAACTAATTTGAAAAATAGCTATTTTTAAAAATATAATCTCTATATAAAGAAGCAGAATTACTAAAAAAAAGCTTAAAAATGATATAATAATCAAATTAAAAAGAGCAGAATAATTAAAAAATGCTTAGCAACTATTTTTATAGAATGCTTTCATATTCAGAATAGGTATTGATATTAATCAGTTCAAGAGGATTATCTTCTTCGATTCCATAAAAATCAAAGCCGTCAGAAAACATTTCTCTCAAGATAGGATTCAGATTGTCATCCTTGCCCTTCAAATAATCAATCAATTCCAGCCTGCTTGCAGCAAAAGGCATTCCCAAACCTTCAGCGGTATCAAGCTTTCCAGTTTTCAAGCGTCTTAAAATAGAAATAGTGTTTTTGGGATTTTCAAACTTTAAAATGCAATCAAGAATTGAATTGAATGTTTTAGTGCTAACTGTAGGCTGGTCGCCTGTAACACAAAGGGCAATATCTGAATTTATACAGGATAATCCATTCAATAAAGAAACAGAAAGACCCACATCAACTGGGTCATTTTCAATGATTTTAAGTCTAGAATCATCAATTTTATTAATTAAAGGCAATATTTCATCACTGAAATGTCCAAGAACCACAATACATTCATCGATATTGTCAGTATTCAAGACATTTGCGATTGTAGTTTCTATTATTGTGCTTGAATTAAAAGGAAGTGTTAATTTATTCTGCAGCGGAATGTTTCTCTCCATTTGATCTTTTCTCATTCTGGAGTTTTTTCCTGCCGCAGTAATTATTGCTGAAACTTTTAACATATTGATCCTTTAATTAATTATTGATTTAAAACTAATAATTAATTCGATGATTGAATTAATTAATAAGTTGTATTGCTAGTTGAGTTAGTTGAATTTGTGCTGTTTACCGCGCTTTTTGGAATTAATTCATAAATTTCAGTATGAATCTCCATTCCTGCACCTGAACCTTCTGTCCACATGATGATTTTCATTGGGTAATCAAGTGTATTGTGGATTTTTATTCCAGTAGAAGGACTGTATCCGTATAACACAGCATCACGACCGCTATCCATACCTATAGGTAATGAAAAGCCTAAAGCCATTACAGCTTCCCTTAATGATCTTGCAGGAGGGCATACTCCATGTGTTGCCATTCCGGACTCTGCTTCTGATTCTGGAACTGCGCTGAATCCAACATCCTCCCTACCACAGCCATAAGCATCTGAAGGAATGACAGTGCCGTTCCATGCAGTTACGAATTGCTTGGCATTATATTCCCTGTTTGCATCATTATATTGAGGGTGGGAATCAAGATAAGTGTAAGTGCTGCTTACAAGCTTTTCTTCAATGTTGTTTTGATATATTATAACCGCACAGTCATTAGGATAATGTATTGCATAATTGTAAGCATCTGGGAATTGCTCTTTTAGCTCCTCAGGAGTAATCATGGAACGATTGTCTGAGAAACCTGCAAGACCGTATTCCATTGTGTATGTTGAACCCTCAGCGGCTCTATTGTACCAATAGAGGAACTGGTCTGTGTTTACTCTGTCACTATCCAATGTATCATTATTGATGTCATCTCCATTGATGTGCCTGACAGTTTCATTTGTTTTATTATTTACTATGTCAACACCAGTTGAAGTCTTTACTGCCTGATAATATGGAGTAAGATAACCATAAATCAAATCGTCCGGAGCTATGACCTTTATCGTATTATTTGTAATTTCAATATGGCCCGGACCATCAAAGTCTTCAACAACTCCACCATCTGTCACATTTCCAACTACTATATCTGTTGCTGGAATAGGAACAGCTCCAGTGGCAACTGAGAAAAATGAGGTTATTAAATCCCCTGAGCCAATTTGACCGAACAAATATCCCAGATTTGAAACAGTAGGATACTTATTAACATTATTCTTATCTATTACCTGATCTCCAGCATAAACAGTAGATCCGTTATCAAATTTTGATATTTTTGAAATATCATCATAGGAAACGCTGTTGTTGTTAGACTGGGTAACAGGGATGAGAATTATAATTATTACAAGCAATGCAATAAATATTTTAAATGATTTTCTTTCTCTTAAACTTCTTGAACTAATCTAAAACACTTCCTTTACCGTATTTATTTATTTTTCTGAATTGAATATTATTATTTTATGAATATTATTTTTCTGAATTGAATATTATTTTATGGATTGAATATTATTTTATAGATTGAAATTTATTTTTTTATAATGATGACTAATCAAATAATCCGCAGATAAGATATTTGATTATTTTTAATATAATTGCATTTTTAATATTTTCCTATGTAATTTAATAGATTATTTAATTGCAGTTTTTACATATTTCCTCTAGCCTATCTCTTATTTTAATTATGTTTTCCTGGCCATTTCCGCCAATAAACAAATTAGGCTCATGTGAAAATTCAGCCACGTATCCTATTATCTCATCAAGATTATTAGCAAGTTCTATGCGTCCTGAGTAATCAAGACCATGCAATCTGTAAACCGCTTGGTCTAAAGTATCTTCAAGACCTGGGAATAAAACAACAACTTCGGCTTTTGATTTGACTACTTCATCAAGGATTTCAAATCTGTGGCTTTCATCATGCCTTGGAGTTCCAATAAACAATGTTTTAAAATCAACTTCATTTAAAACTGTCTTAAATGCATCAGAATTGTCTGTTTTTCCTATGTAGATATTGCAATCATTCAATTTTAATACTTCAAGACGGCCTTTGACAGGAGTGAAATCTTCCAATGTGCTTTGGATAATAGATTCATCGATTTTAAAGAAATTTTCGCCAACATGCCTGCAGATATTTTCAGCAATGCCTGCATTTCTCTTGTTGAATATGCCGAAAAGCTTTAAATCATAATCTGACGGACTGCATTCAACCATATGCTCTGCAACATCTTCGAATTCATCCTTGTAAATCTGGTTGTCATTGAGAAATACTGTCTTACATTTAAAGAAATCCTTTAAAGAGTCTCTGTATCCCTCCATGGATCCATGGACATCCATATGGTCATTGCCCATATTTGTAAGGGCCACAATATCAAAGTCGAAGCAGTAATCACAGAAACCAACAGTCATGTCACACACTTCAATAAGAAGCACATCATAGTCGTTTTCATTTGCATCAAGCATGAGATCGTAATATCCATCGAAACCTCCGCCTCCATTGCCTCCTGTTAAAACATTCAAGCCTGCATTTTCCAATATCTCTCTTATCATGGAAGTGGTGGTTGTCTTTCCATTAGTTCCTGTAACCCCAATAGTAAAAATAGAGCGGTGCTTGTTTTTAACATCACATAATAGCTTGCCTGTTTTTTTGAATTCCTCGCTAACAGCAGAGCCCCATATGCTCGGACTTAAAGCAATTGCATCGCAGGATTCGATTTCCTCCCTTTTGTTAAAGCCAAGATCGATGGAAAGATTGTCATTTGCAAAACTTATTCTGGACTCTGAAGGAGAAACATCTGCACTTCCAAGTGAAATAGGCAGGTCATCAATATTGATATTGACATTCAAGTCGCTGGCATAAACATCCCATCCATATTTCAAAAGAGAGTTTAAAGCCTTTTTTCCTTCTACACCCAATCCAATAACTGCCGCTTTCATTATTTCACTTATTTTAATCTTGAATTATTAAATAACCAACTAAATCACTATAAAAAATTGCATAATAAATTATTTACTAGCAATTATTAATTTAATATATTAATAGATTATTAATAATAATTAAATATATGTAAATACTTATTAATAAGCATTAGTATTAAACAAAATTGGTAGATTTTAAAACATTGTTAATAATCAGGATTATTTAAATTATATATAAATAAAAAAATAAAACCCCCTTTTAAAAATTATAAAAACTATTAGAGTAAAAGTTTATAAAGAGAGCAAAAAGAAAATTATATAAACTTTTAAACTAATTATTATATCATAGGTGAAAAAATGGCAGATGATAAAATTAAATTAATGGAAGAACTCTGTATGACTCCAGGCATATCAAGCCATGAAGAGAAAATTGCAGAAATCATTAAAAGAGAATTAAAGGACGTAGCGGATGATATCGAAGTTGACCACATGGGAAATGTATTCGCTACTAAAAAGGGTTCTTCTAAAAAAGGACCTACTGTAATGCTTGCATCCCATATGGATGAAATAGGATTGATGGTTAGATTCATTGATGAGAAAGGATTCATTAAATTTTCCACTATCGGAGGAATAAACGACCAGATGCTCATGAACCAAAGCGTGACAATCCATACTGCAGATGGCGAGATTACTGGTGTAATCGGTTCAAAACCACCTCATGTAACCAAACCTGAAGAGAGAAAGAAAGTAATCCCTGCAGACGACATGTTTATAGACATAGGAGCAAAAGACAAGGAAGAAGCCGAATCCATGGTAAGCATTGGAGATGCAATCACTTTTAAATCATGGTTTGCAAGCTTCCCTAACAACCGCATTATGGGCAAGGCTTTGGATAACCGTATCGGCTGTTACGTAATGATGGAAGTCTTGAAAAGAGTAGATTCCAAGGCTACCGTAGTAGGTGTTGGAACCGTGCAGGAAGAAGTAGGATTAAAGGGAGCACGCGTATCCGCTTTTAAAATAGATCCTGATTATGCATTTGCACTTGACACCACATTATCAGGAGACCACCCTGGAATCAAGCCGGAAGAAGCTCCATGTGTCTTAGGAAAAGGACCTGCTGTCGTATTGATTGATGCAAGCGGCAGAGGAATCATGACCCCTAAAGTAATCAGGGACATGCTGGTAAATGCAGGAGACAAATATGAAATCCCTTACCAGCTTGAAGTAAGTGACGGCGGAACTACCGACGGAACATCAATACACCTTGCAAAAGAGGGAATTCCAACAGGAGTATTATCAGTTCCTACAAGATACATTCACACACCTGTTAGCGTAGCAAGCTTTGATGATATCGAATCAACAATTGAACTCATCGTAGCAGCTATTAATGATTTAGAATAATTTTATTCTAATTTTTTATTTTTTTAATTTGATATAGAATTCCAAACCAGGAGTTTTTATCAAATTATATATATTTTTCTATTAAATCCATACCCAAATTAGCCACAAAAAAAATAAAATTAACTCAACACCACTAAATTTTAAACCTAAAACAATGATTAAAAAAAATTAAAAAACCACTCAAAAACACCAATAAACTTATAAATAAATACCCAAAATAATTAAAAAAAACCACTCAAAAACACCAATAAAATCAACCAAAATCAATAGCTAAAAAAATAATGAAAAAGTTAAAAAATTTTTAAAAAAATACTTGAAAAAATAATTTTTGTTTATGTGAATTTTAGCTATTTAAAGAGAAAATTTAGGTTTTGGAAAACTTTATTAATTAATATTATAATAAATAATATTGTATCAAAATTTTATCCAAATTTAAAAATATTTAATAATATACTTTAAAATTGGAAAATAAATGATTTAACACCGTATTTGAACTTCTAATTCTTAAATTTCATGTTTCAGGGATAATAATGCAGTTTAATAAATCACCTACAAAAAAGGAAAACATAAACATCGAGAGGGAGTTTAAAAATCTAAGAAAAGAGCTTTTAGATTTAAGTTTAAGAAACCCTCTTCTTAATTTCAAGGAGAGAAATCGAACCCTTTCATTTACTAATCAAAGACCTCGAGATGTGTATAAAACCCTTGTTTTAGAAAATAAAAGAATGCATTTCTTATCCGGCAGGGAATCCAAAGAAGGATCAAAAGCACTGAACATGATTGAAGATAAATTAGGATTCCTCACCCCTGAAGACAAGAAGAACCTGAAAACCGATCTCTCAAAGCCTGAATTGGAAAAAAGACTGCGTTATATCGACCAGCAAGCAAAAACCATGGTTCAAGAACAGGGTTATAATATATTATACATTGCTGCAGGATTTATCGAATGGATCGACAGGAAAAAGCCGAAACAAAAAAATCTGGCTCCTTTGATACTCATACCTGTGGAAATCGAGAGAAAATCAGTAGGAAAGAATTTCTCATTATCATGGACAGGAGAGGACATTCAAAACAACATATCCCTCCATGCAAAGCTTCTTGAAAACGGCATAGAACTTCCAAAATTCGAACAGACATCAGCTTTGGAAGCAACAGACATCTACTTTGACAGCGTGAAGAAGGCCATTGCCCCTATAAAGAATTGGGAAATCAACACCGAAAAGGTATCCCTCGGATTCTTTTCATTCACCAAGTTCATCATGTATAACGATTTAAACCCTGAAAGCTGGGCGGATAATGTAGATTTAACAACAAATGAACTTATTCAAGCTATTTTCAATCCTAAAAAGAATGTTTACGATGATACCTTTGAAGAAGATGAAGTAGATGAGAAGCTTCACTATAAAACCATGTATCAGGTTCTGGATGCTGATTCATCACAGATTGCAGTTATAGAAAACGTGAAGGCAGGACATAATTTAGTTGTAGAAGGTCCTCCAGGCACAGGAAAGTCACAAACCATTGTAAACCTGATAGCAGAGTTAATAGCTGAAGGAAAGACCGTTCTCTTTGTCAGTGAAAAAATGGCTGCTCTTGAGGTTGTAAAAAGCAGACTGGACAGCGTAGGGCTAGGAAAATTCGTGCTTGAGCTCCACAGCAATAAAACAAGACGCAAGAAATTCTTGAAAAATCTTCAAAAGGCCACCAATGTAAGGCCTTCACGAGATTTAAAGCTTGATCAAACACTGAGAAAGCTTGAAACATTGCGCAGCCAGCTTGATGCTTATGCAGAAGTCATTCACAAACCTGTTGCCAATGTAAAACTTACTCCTTTCGAGCTATATGGAATGAAGGAGTCTTCAGAAAGCTATTTTAAAAAGCAGAATAGAATGCTGCCTCTAGTCAGGTTCGACAATCCTGAAGAAATTAGCGAAAAGGACTTGGATGACATCATACTGTCATTGGAGAATCTGGCCGAGCTTTATGGAACAATATCCAAAAATAATCCTTGGAGTTATTGCAATCCAAAAAGCCTGCTTCCAGCGGATTTGAGGGAAATTGAAATGCTTATCCGCGACAGCCTCGATTCATTGAATGAGTTCAGATACGAGATGTCTGTTGTAAATGAAGTTTACGGAATAAAAGTACCTGACACATTAGAGGAATATCGCGATTCAATCACAGCTCTGGAGATATTGAACAGCAATGCAGTTAATTTGATTGACAGTTCAATACTATTAAACAGAGAATGGTACAACAATCCAGAACGAGCCTTGACACTTATCAAACTGCTTAATGAATATCAAAAGACAGCCCATCTCTTTGACAAGTTCACAGACTACTTATTGATTGCAGATCTGGACGTCATAATAAGGGATCTTGAAAAGGATTCCCATAAGAAATTCCGTCTGTTTGGTGGAAATACCCATAAGGAGGAATTGGAGAGTTTATACAAGGGCCCTGTTCCAGATGACAGGCAAGTCATTAAGGATCTTCTTGAAGTTCGAAAGAACATCAAGGTGAGACAAAGCCTTCAAGATAATGAAGAACTTGGATACAGGTATTTTGGAGCATTATGGAGCAAGAAAGCCAATATCAAGGAACTGCAGAAGGTAAACAGCTGGATGAACAAGTTCACATACCTCGTTTCAAACGGAACATTCGGCGAGGCAACAATCAAGCTGCTTTCCAATGATCTTTTCCATGTAAATATCAACTCAGGAATTGAGGATTACATTGAAAAGGGAGATATCTTCTATGACAATCTCACAAGACTTGAATCCAAACTGAATCCAAGAAGCAAGCTGATATTTAAGAAGGAATCAAATGAAGTTCCATTTGAAATGTGGGAAAAGCAATTGAACAAATGGAAAGGCCAGCTTTCAAGCCTGCATTTATGGTCACAATATTCAAATACCAAAAAGGCATGCCTGCATACTCAAGCATCCATTTTCATAAAAACCATTGAAAAAAGAAACATTAAAAAAGACGATGTCAAGCCTTTAGTGCTCGGTAATTTTGCAGACAGCCTGCTCAATATAGTATTCTCTCAAAATGAAGTCTTATCCACATTCATCGGTGAATTGCATGAAAACAGAATCCATGACTTCAAGGATCTCGATAGAAAGATCATCAACTTGAATAGGAAAAGAATATTCAACAAGCTCAACAGCCAGATTCCGAAAATCTACGGCAATACAGATGATGAGGAAGCTAAAATACTGGCAGGGGAGTTTACAAGAAAAAGCGGACATCTGCCTGTCAGGACTCTCCTTGAAAAGGCTGGAGGAACCATTAAGAAAATCAAGCCTGTCTTCATGATGAGCCCTCTTTCAATTGCACAATACCTTGACCCGACTAACCCTAAACTGCAGTTTGATGTGGTAATTTTCGACGAAGCAAGTCAGGTCAAACCTGAGGATGCATTAGGAGCATTCATGAGAGGAAAAACAGCTGTTGTAATGGGAGATACTCAGCAATTGCCTCCTACAAGCTTCTTTGATCAGATGACAGATTATGAAAGCGGAGAAGAGGTGGCTACTGCACTGGATATGGAGAGCATTCTTCATTTGTGCAAGTTGTCATTCCCTGTTAAAATGCTTAAATGGCACTACAGAAGCCGTCATGAATCTCTTATCAACATTTCAAACAGAGAGTTCTATGACAATGAGCTGCTTGTATATCCTTCACCTTCCCATAACGACCCAGAATTAGGTCTTAAATTCCATTACAACCCAAATACTGCATATGACAGAGGAAACAGTTCTGCAAACTACAAGGAAGCCAAGGATGTGGTTAGAGAGATATTCAGGCATTTCAACAAATGGGGAGATAAGAAAAGCATTGGAGTTGGAACATTTTCAGTAGCTCAGAAGAATGCCATTCTTGAAGAGCTTGAAATAGAGCGAAAGGCCCATCCAGAATTCGAACCATTGTTTTCAGACAAGAAAAATGAAAGATTCTTCGTTAAAAACCTTGAGACAATTCAAGGTGATGAAAGGGATGTTATCCTGATAAGCATAGGATATGGATTCGATACTGAAGGCAAAATGTCACTGAACTTCGGTCCTTTAAACCAGGATGGAGGAGAGAGACGTTTGAACGTGCTTGTTACAAGAGCAAGGGAAAAATGCGTAGTCTTTTCTAATTTCAGAGCTCATGACATCCACCTGACTGCAAATCCTCCATTTGGAGTCAAATCATTGAAAAGCTTTTTGGAATATGCTGAAAACCTTCAATTGAACCAATACAGTGAAAACAATGATGATTATGGAGATACACCATTTGAAGATGCCATTTATGATTTCCTTGTTTCAAATGGATATGCTGTAGATGAAAAGATAGGATGTGCTGGATTCAGAGTGGATCTTGCTATTATCGATGAGGAAAATCCAGGAAAATATATTTTAGGAATCGAATGCGACGGCAGGAACTACGCTTCATCAAAAGTGGCTAGAGACAGGGACAGACTTAGAGAACAGGTTTTAACCGGATTGGGTTGGAATATCTACCACCTTTGGTCTACTGACTGGTATAGAAACAGCGATCTTGCCCAATCAAAACTGATTGATTATATTGAATCCACAAAAATAAACTCAAAGATAAGCGAGATAAAATCAAAAATCAGGGAAGTAGAGTCCATTCCAATTAACAAGGTTCAATCAATCATCATAGACCCTGTGCATGATGATGAAAATCTCAGTGAAAAAACAGAAATCGACATAGAAGATGGAGATTTTAGTGAAAGTTTAGAAAATGACACAGAAGAAGATGATTTAAGCGTAACATCAGAAAATGAAGATTTCCCTGAAACTTTAGAAAATGACACAGAAGAAGATAATGATGATGGAATCATAGAAGAAACTGAAAATGAATTAAATAATGATTTTGGTTTAGAAAATGAAATTGATGATGATATTGGTGAATATGAAAACTATGAAGAAGACTACAACACATCAAATGAAAATGAAACCGAAATAGAAGAAACCGAAAACAACGAAGAATACAACACAGTTTTAGATGATGACAGCATTAGGGAAAAGGTTGAAGATTACAGTCAAAGCAGAGCAGATAACTTCAACAATGCAGATTCAGAAGATTCAGAGTTTTTAATCGATGAAACATCCAATGATAACAAAAACTTTGATAAAACTGATGAAACCAGAGATGCTTTAATAAACAAATTCTTAAAAAACTTCCCGGAAGATATAAAAGACAATGATAACTTGGATAAGAAAAATACACCAGCAAAAATGGATAAAAAAGAAAAAGATGAAAAAACAAGACAAAAAGATGATGTAGATTCCAATTTAAAAAATGTTGATGATGGTTTCATTTATAATGAAAACAAAAACAATAAATCCAGCACTAAAAATGTTGCAAATAGAGTTTATCAAATTTTTAGGCCAAATAGAAATAAAGTTACAAAAGATAAGGAGAATTTAAACAGGCCTAGAGAGAAAAATGATATTGATAATGATGAAGCTATCAATCCCCAAGGAAGAAAAGCAAATAAAAAGGCAAAAAACAATGAAAATAAGAAACTGAAAGAAAATAAAAATATTAATAAATCAAAAAACAAAGAAAAAATAATTGACAATTCTTTAAAAGAAAATAAAAATATTAATAAATCAATTAGCAAAGAAGAGATAATTGAGAATTCTTTAAAAGAAAATAAAAATATTAATAAATCAATTAGTAAAGAAGAGATAATTGACAATTCTTTAAAAGAAAATAAAAAATCTGCAGAAAACAATCAAAATGAAACAGAAGTTATCCTTTCTCAAATTGATAGCACAATTGAGAAGGATAAAAAATTAGTAAATAAAAACAAGGACTTAAGCGAAGAGTCAGAGGATGAAAAGAATATAATTTCCGATGAAGAATTAAATCAGTTATTAAGTAACATTGACAATGAAGAAAATGAAAATCAAAACACAAATGATAAGGATTCTGAACTTATGAAAGGCATATTAACCACTCCAAGAAGAAAAAACAAAAAACAAAATCCAACTTCTCATCACGATATAAATGAAGAATCTTTTGAAAAAACTAGAAATATTGAAAATGATGATTTTTCCATTGATGATGAATATTATGATGAAGATGAACCAATCATCCCGATTAGTGCTGAGATAAGGGAAAAAGAAAAAGCCAAACAGGATCAGTCAAACAACAAACATGAATCCGATGAGGAAAATAGTCTAGATTCTGAAAATGATAAAAGTACATATGGGATTTCCGATGAAGATGATGGAAAAAATGACGACTCTTCAAATAATTCAAATAATCAAGCTCAAAATAAACAGGATTCACAAACCCCGGCAGAATCTGATGACTACTATTACAGTGCTGTAGGTATTGAAAATGCCTTGAAGAAGAATGCAATGCCTCAGCAAAACAACTCCAATAAAACCGGATTGATGGGTACTTTAACTTCTATTAAACATGGAATGCAATACTATGATTATGCTATGAAGGAAATCGAGAATCCTACTGAAAGAGAGAAGATATATGTTATTGACAGGGTAAATGACAACGGTGAAGAAATTCCAGATTATATGGAAATTCCTCAGGATTATGAAGATGATCAACCTGTGGAAAGAAAATCCATTATGAAAACAATAAGTGACTTCTCTAATGTGGAAAAGGAAATAAATTCACTTAATCCGGAATTATATGATGAAGAGTACTTTAAAGTGGATAACACCCAAAATGTTGATTCATATGATAAATTAGAACAAGACAATCATAATCCAGATTATTATTCAAAAGAGGACACAATATTTACTTCAGATGATTACTCACAAGAGGAATTTATTCCAATAGAACCTGCACATAATGAATACAGAGCAGGGGATTCATTCTATGAAGATAATAATTCAGAAATATATAGTGAAGATACTTACATCCCAGATGCAGAAGTTTACCCTGACTCCTCAGAACTTTACAGCGATTCCCAAACCGATGTGATCATACCAGTGAATTCCTCATCTGCAAATGAAAACATAAACTATGAACCAAGCATGAAAGATTACTCTGATGATGATTTCAGCAACATTACTGCCAATGGCCAATTAGAGGAAATCAGCACAGATAATTCTCAGAAATCCTCTGAAATGGATGAGGATGAATTGGAAAGCATAATAAATAATGTCGGACAGGAGTATAAAGAAAGAGAAATTGCAAGAATCGAGGAAGCTAATGTATTAAGCAAGGTGGATAACACACGTTTAACTCCTGATGGAACTATTGAAGATTATATAAAAGATTATGTTGAAATTCAGGACATAGCTATTAAAAACGCAACAGAAATCTATGATGAAACTGAAAAATTAAATGAAACAGTTAAAACCATAGTTTCAATCGAGGGTCCGATTCATGCAGACATGGTTATTAGACGGTTAAGAGAAAGCTGCGGACTGTCAAGAGCAGGAACTAAATTCAAAAGCACAATTATGGATTCAATTAAATTCAATGAAAATAAAGGATACATAATTAATGAAGAAGACTTCTTATTTACTGATTATGATCAAATCATAGTTAGAAGAAGAGAAAAACCCAATATGGATTTTATTTCTGATTTAGAAGTTGAAAAAGCTATTGATTTAGTTTTAAGCTTTAAAAAATCCTTAAAAGTTAAAGAGTTAGCAAAACAAGTTTCAAGGACTTTAGGCTTTAAATCAACCTCTAAAAAGACATCAAACAAGATTACATCAGTTGTTGATGCTATGATTGGTAAAGAGATACTTATAAATAATAATGATAAAATAGAATTTAAATAAATTTTTTCATAATCTGTTTATTAAAATTATCAAATTTGCAAATATTAGCAGCCGCAATAATATATTAATATTTTTTTCTTATTTATTATTACTTTATATTACTTTATTGATTTTTAGTAATACTTTTCAAAATATTAAAAAAATGATAAAAAGTAATACAATAAAATTAAGTTAATTTTATTAACAATAAAGTATTAAAAAATTAATAAAAAGTAATAATACGATTGTATTAAAATTTTAATAAAAAGTATTACTAAAAAAGTATTACTTATTTTAATAAAAGTAATAATTTTAACGAATGCTATAAAATTAAGAAATTTTGTGTAATTTAGTAAGTATTGTTAAAAATAGTTTGTATAATATGAAAATATTCATATATATTCAAATAGTTTGTATTATATAAAATTAATTTAACAAAATTAATAATTTTTAGAGAAAAGAGTTAGTTATTCGTAAAGAATAAAACAATTCAGAATTATACAAATAATTAGCATAAGATAAAATAGTTTACACATATACAAATAATTCATAAATTATAAAATAAATTTCAGATCAAAAAATCTTTTTTAAAAAATTTTTAATACTAATATAAATTTTTGTATTAAAGTTATATTTCAAGTGTAAAAATGGAAAAATCTAAAAAAATATAAAAATGTTTTAAATTAGTAAAAAGGATTGAGTACATATATATGTATTAATTAATTTATGCCAATTTAGAGCATTAAATTTCAGAATTTTTTTAATAGTTCGTTATACAGTAGTATAACGAAATAAATTTTACAAAAATTTATCAAAAAATTTCATAATGCAAAAACAAAAAAATGAAAAAAATCAATATTCAAAAAATTAAAAATTAAAAAATTAAAAAATCAGAAAAATGAAAAAAATCAATATTCAAAAAATCAAAAAATAAAAAATAAAAAATCAGAAATATGAAAAATTCAATAAATTAAAAAATAAAAAAAGTAAAAAATTAATCTTCATCAATTTTTTCCAAATGTTCTAATTGATAAATATCATTTCGATAATTATAATCCTTAAAATTATAATACTTAAATCTATAAGGCATGTTTACTTTTTGAGGTCTTTTCTTTTTAGGTTTGTTTTTAGCTTTAATCTTATCCAGCTTGGCTCTTTTCTTCTCCTGATTCAATTTAACCCTTTCTTCACGAGTTTTTTGAGAAAACTGCCTACTGCGAACATGAGGAGCTTTATAAGAAGTTTTATGGTTTAACAACCGTCGACGACTATTAATTACCTTTATCATAATAAAACCTAAGCTAATTTAGATTAAAAAAAAACTGTAGTTAAAAATTATCAGAACGTTTATCCAAAGTATCTTGGATCTCATCAATTCTTTCCACTACAACACGTAGAGCTTGTTCTCCATTTCTAGTAGGATTAATTCCTTGTTCTACCAATAATGCATCCCTTATATCTCTTAACCTGTCAATTGAATCAATTTTCATTATTGTACTATAAAACATGATTTAGTCTCCGAATCATAATAGAATTAATTTTATTTTTATTAATTATTGAAACAAATAAATATTTATTATTTTAAAACTTTGGTTCTAATAATATTAATTAAATATTTGATATTTCTAATATTAATATTTATTAGTTAGTTAAAAAAAAGCAATTAAAAAAATTGAAAATAAAACTAAATTAAAAAAGGAAATATAAACCAATTTAAAAAAAAAAACTCAAATAAAAAAAAATTGAAAAAAGTAAAAAACAAAATAAAAAAAAGAATAAAAATTATCTAAAAATAATATAATTTTTAAATTAACTAGCTCCGCTTATGCCTATGCTTTTACCATTTACAGCATAATTTAGGAAATTATTTACCAACTGGGCAGCATTGGATCCGTAAACATAGTTTGCTCCAACTTCTTCATTAATATAAAGTCCTGGATTTGCCAAACCAGTGAAATTCTTCGGACTGTAATCATCATCATGTGCCCTTTCAAGCCAATCCAAAGTAGCTAGATCCTTAGTTACAGGTGGAGAAAGAAAACCTAATGCTATTTGATTATCATTATGATTTAAATAGTATTGGAACCAGTTTGAAGCTTTATCTACAAACATTCCGCTATCCACACCTCCATAAATACTGAATACACACACATCTTCATAATTCATGACATCATTATTGTGTGAGTTAGGTCCTATTTTTGAATTGACTATGACCTTATAGCCTTTAGCCCTAAGGAGAGATGCCATATCATTCAACAACTTCAAATCCCTGGCTGTGTTGTAAATAAGATCTGAATCCAGAACAATTGTCTTTTTAGAAATCTTGAGTCCTGAACCTAGAATCACTTCCATATTAAAAGTATTACTGGATGATTTATAATACTTATTTCCCGCATATTTGATAGTCACATTATAGGAACCCTTTTTCAAGGAAATCTTTAAACTAGCCAGACCTTTGGAATTGGTGATTTCATCATAGGTCTTACCATTTACAGTGATTGAAACCTTCTGGTCTTTGAGAGCATTGTTTGAGGAATCTTTGACGTAAACTTTCAAGTAGCCTCCTTTAATGACTGTTTTAGTTTTTGGATAAACCTTTGTTGCCTTCTTTGACACCTTGAGCTTGACATATTTATATGTATAGGCATAGTAGTTGTTTCCATCATAATACAGTCTTATCTTGTAAGTCCCAGGAGCCTTGATATAATAAGTTATCCTGCCATTGGAATTTGTAGTGCGAGTGTATTTTTTGCTCCCTACTTTAATGGTAACTTTCTTATTTTTAATGGCTTTTCCTGCATTGTTCTTAAGATAAGCCTTGAAATAGCTGAGTGTGGAAATAGAAGAGCCCGCCTCGAAATAGGCCTTGTTTTTAATGACTTTAAGAGTATATTTCTTGTAGGCTTTGGAATATATGCTGTTTCCGCCATAACTTAATTTGACGACATACTTTCCGCAAGGTTTTGAAATTTTCAATGAGACTCTGCCCTTTGAATTAGTAGTCTTGGAATACTTCTTGCTTCCTATTTTAATAGTGACCTTTTTTCCAGAGATGGCTTTTCCAGCACCATCCCTTAAATATACATACAGGTAATTCAGTCTCTGAACCTTTGTGCCGTATTTAAAGCTAGGTTGATTTTTCACCACATTCAAGGTAAATGCATTGCTTGAAGGAGAATAAATGCTGTTTCCAACATATGACAACTTTGCAGAGTATTTCTTAGGATCCAGTTTGATTTTAAAACCTGCTTTTCCATTGGAAGTCTTGGCAGTATATTTACTGGAACCCATATCAAGTGTTATATTCTCTCCATTGATTGGATTGCCATTTGCATCTTTTAGATAAACATAGAGATAATAACCATTCATTACCTTGACACTAGATACTGTAAAGCTTGAAGCAATATTTAAAACATTCAATGTGAATGTCTTATTAAAAGGAGCATATATATCATTTCCCAGGTAATAAACAAAAAATTCATAACTTCCAGGCAATAAGGATATCTTATAGACTGCTTTTCCTGTTGAATCGCTTATAAGAGTATGATTAGTGCCGTTAATTTCCAAAATTAGATTTTCACCAGCTAATGCAACATCATTTGAACTTAAAATCAGTTCCAGGTTCTTGCCATACTCGATAGTGGAATTGACAAGGGTCAACTGGCTTTGCTTTAATTCAGCATCATTATCTAAATTATCCGAAGAAGGATCCAAATCCCCATCATCGGTTTCACTGTCAGAATCAGTTTCTAAGAATTCCTCACCCATTCCATCCCCATTATCAGCATGTTCTGATGAACCATCACTGCTTTGTCCAAAATAGCAATCATTTGAGCTTGATTGAGAATCTAATGAATTTTCCAAGGAATTCAAATTAGCGGAATAATTAAAATTGTTTTCATCAATTGCAATATTATTATCAGCATCATTTGCCGATACCGAAGAAATACTTAATATTGTGAATATCAACAACAATACGAGTATTGTCATTCTCTTCCTAATCTTAACACCTCCATTCATACAATTGACAAATATTTTAAAAAAATTAAAAGTGTTAATCATAATAAGTCTTTAATTTAGAAAATATTCTTATATTTAAATTTATTTTTCAACATATATAAAGGTTAATGAAGTTTAGGGCTTAAAATTAAAAAATAAGCACAAAATGAGACTCTTTTAACTTTTTGCTTTTTTTAAATAAAGATTGGAAAATTGTTTATAATGTATAAAATTAATCAATATTCAACTTTTTTAAATATTATTTAAAAAGCATTCATATAAAATAAAGCTATACCATATCATTTATTTATTCAATAAAATAATGAAATAAAATGATTTATAGCAAAAATAAATAAAAATAATCTATTTTTGAAGCAAAATAAGCAAATTAATGAAAAATAAAAAAATCATTGAAAAAATATTGAAAAAATCAAAGAGTTCAATAAAAATTTATAAAAAGATCAAGAAAAAAATTAAATTATTCAATATAGCATTATAAAAAAATAAAAAAAGAAATAGTAGCTAATAGCTACTTGAAAAAAATTTTATGCAATTATTCTGGTCATGTTAATGAAATTAGTCAATCCATACCTGAATAAGGCAATTCCATTAGCTCCGCCTTTTATTGCATTAGCCGCATCTTGGCTTAATGCAGATATGGACAATTTAGTCAAATCATCATCACTTTTGTAGGATTGAAGTCCTACCCATATCTTAGCATTTGAACCGACGGCTTTGACATAGCTTGCAGTCTGAGTTTTAATCCAGGAACTGCTCTGACCATAATTTCCCTTGTAAAGCATAGGAACAATTACATCAACATATTGGGATAGCTTGGTGAGATTCTGTCCGTAATAATATGAATTGCTGTAGAGACTTTCACCCATCACAGAACAGGATACTACTATACTTGAATTTACTTGCTTTACAGATTCTGATACTTTCCTGGCCAATTCGCTAACAGCTTTTTCACCGTTTTTATATTTATATGCGGTACCAGGGAATCTGATATAATCCAAGTGAACACCTGAAACGCCTTTTATCTTTGCATATGATTCTGCATTCTTAGCGATTTTGTTTAATAATGTATTATTTACAGATCCATCGCTTAGTATTGGATTGATCCATTTCTTGTCATAGAACGCCTGCATCCATATATGTACTTTCATGCCATAGCTGTTTGCTTCATTCAGCCATGCATCGAAATCAGAGGATTCAACAGCAACATAGCTTATAAAGATATTCTTGATTCCATTGTTTTTAAGGGTCTTGAAATTCACTTCATTCTTCAAACTGTTCCAAAGCCATATGCATCCATTTGCAGACTTGTAAACTGAAGTTGATTTAACAACTTTCATGGTAAGGCTTTTGCTTTTTGCCTTGTAATACTTGCTGCCTGAATAGTATAATTTTACTTTATAACTGCCTGCTTTTAAGCTGACTTTTAATGAAACCCTGCCATTAGAATTAGTGGTTTTCACATATTTCCTGCCGTTAAGACGAATAGTGACTTTTTTATTCTTGAGGGCTTTACCATTTGCATCCTTAAGGTAGACATAGAGATATTTTCCTTTTACAACAGTAGTGTTTTTAACAGTGAATGCTGTAGCTTTCTTTACTACCTTGAGGGTATATGATTTTGAAACAGCTGAGTAAATCGCATTTCCTTTATAGTAAAGCTTTACCTTGTACTTTCCTGGGAGCTTCTTAACATAAACACGTGCTCTTCCATTGGAATCAGTAGTTCTAGTGTATTTAGTGCTACCTATCTTGATTGTGATCTTCTTGTTTGCAATTGGCTTGTAGGCGCCGTCCTTCAAATATACTGTTAAATAATTGAGTGTGGAAATCTTGGAATTATACTTGAAGTAAGGCTGATTTTTCACCACATTCAAATTAAATGATTTGCTTGCAGGAGCATGAATCTCATCGCCAGCATAAGCCAATTTCACAGCATATTTTTTTGGATCCAATTTAATTTTAAGGCCTGCTTTTCCATTAGAGGTTGTGATAGAGTACTTATTGCCTCCAATGTCTATTGTTACATTAACGCCATTTATAGGATTGCCCTTAGCATCCTTAAGATAAACATAAAGATAATATCCTTTCATTACTTCAGTAGCTGATACTGTAAATACTGGAGTAATTTTCAAGACATTTATTGTGAATGCTTTGCTGGATGGGGCATATTGATCATTTCCAAGATAATAGACGGTTATGTCATATGCACCTGGCACCAATGATATTTCACAAGCTGCTTTCCCACTTGAATCCGTAAGAGCTGTATGATTTGTGCCATTGATTTCAAAAGTTATGTTTTGATCGGCTAAAGAATTGTCATTGGAACTTAAGACAACCTCAAGATTCTGGCCATATATCACATTGGAGTCGACAACAGTCAAATCAGTGCTATTTAATTCTGTATTCTCATCCGGATTATCTATAGAAGAATCTGCACCTCCATCACCAGAACCGTCACCAGGAGAATCTGCACCTCCATCTCCAGAACCGTCACCGTCATCAATTTCATCATCACTGAATTGCTCACTAGCAACTTCAGTTTCTAAGATATCAGAATCCTGAGAATCTGATTCCAGATTATAAGAATCCTCCAATGAAACCTCATCACTGGAAGTTAAACTATTTTCATCAATTGCAAGATTATTCTCGACATCATTCGCCGATACTGAAGAAATACTTAATATTGCAAATACCAATAACAATACGAGTATTGTCATTCTCTTCGTAATTTTAACACCTCCATTTATACAATTGACTAAAATTTAAAATTTTACAATAAACAAATATTTAAAAAATTTTTTCATAACTAATAGCTTAAAAAAAAACTAAATTGTTATAGATTTTTAAAATATTTACATATACAATTTTATTTTTCAACATATATAAAGGTTAATGAATTTTAAGGCTTAAAATTCAAAAATAAGCACAAAATGAGACTTTTTTTACTTTTTGCTTTTTAAAAACAGAGATTGGAAATCTGCTTATAATGTTTTTGACCTCTCAAGACCAAACATTTTTTAAAATCATTATTGTGATATTCGTTAAAAGCAGATTTATCCTATGCATCCCTTTTATTCAATAAAACATTAAAATTGATTGATATTAGGACAAAATAAGGTAAAATAAGCGAGTTTTAAGAAAAATAAAGATTTTTAAGAAAAAATAAAAATTTTATGAAAAAATAATTAATTAGATAAAAAATTAGTTTTAAAAAAATAAATAAAAATTTTATGAAAAATAATCAAATAGATAAAAAATTAGTTTTAAAAAATAAATAAAAATTTTTAATAAAAAATAAAAAATTTCATAAAAAAATATAAAATAATGTAAAAATAGTAAGTTTTAAAAAAATAAAAAAAAGAATTATCTTAAAAAATTAAGATAATCTATTTATTTAACTTAAAGTGAACTGCTTGTTCTGCACAACCCTGTTTCCTAAATTATCAATATAAGAGTAGCTTATATTGTATACTCCAGCAACAAGATTTGGAATAGTAACCTGCCCATTTGCATTTGTAGTCAGCTTATAAGTCTTTTGAGCTGAAGGAATGGTTCCATCCAATCCAACACTGAAGCCGTTTACTGCAAAATTAAGGAAATTTGAAGCCAGTTCGCTTGCAGTGGAACCATATACATAGTCCGCACCTACATTTGTATTTATATAAGTCCCTGGATTTGCAAGACCTGTGAATATAGGCGCACTGTAGTCATCATCGTGAGCCCTTTCAAGCCAGGTTTCAGTAGCAAGATTTCTTGTAATCGGAGGAGCCAGGAAACCTAAGACAATCTGGTTGTTATTCCGTTTTAAGTAATTCTGGAAATAGACAGCACCTTTATCAACAAACATTCCTGCATCTATTCCACCATATATGCTGAATACACATACGTTTTTTCTATTCTGCACATCCATATTGTGTGTGTTCGGACCTATTGTAGTATTGACTATGACCTCGTATCCTTTTGACTCGAGTATTGTTTTTATGTCATTAAGCAGTTTCAAGTCTTTGGATGTGCTGTAGATATTGTCAGAGTCAAGAATAACAGTCTTTTTAGTTATCTTATTGCCGGAACCTGTCGGAGCATCCAAAGTCAGATTGATTGCCATATTTGAGAGAATTGAGCTGTCTAATCCTGTTAATGCTATAGTGAAATTGCGCAGTCTGCTGCTGTCTATCACATTTGAAAGAACTGACTCGCTGCTATCTGAACTGCTTCCAAACACACTGCTTTCAAAAGTGCAGTAGTTAGGCAGATATTTATTATCATCATAGAATACCAGTATCTTTGCAAAACAATATATATACAAGTCAAATCCTGCATTGCCTATTTTTGAATTGGAACTTGAATAAGCAGCAGCATATCTTGCAGGCACTTTGTTGTTCTGGATGTAAGTCATTGCACGATTTGCCAAATCCACATACTGTTCCTTGTAAATCTTGGCGTTCATAGAGTCTCCGCCGGATTCAACATCCTGAATGCCTTCCAAAATTTTAACACTGCTTATGCTTCCCTTGTTGAGGCCGACTATGGATTCGCTCATGAGATATGAGAATTCCTCAATGGAAATCTTGTATGAACCAACAGTTACGGTTTCAGGCAATCTTTTATATGAATTCACATAATTGCGCACCTTGGTGGCTGCAGCCATAATATTTGCAACAGAGTTTTTGCTGTTGTCATTTACCACATTCAATGTGAATGATTTGCTGGATGCTGAGTATACACCAGTTTTATAGAAATTAAGATTGGTTGTGTATTTCTTAGCAGCCAAAGTAACCTTCAATGCAATTCTTCCATTTGAATTTGTAGTCATGGCATAAGTCTTGCCGTTTAATTTGACAGCAACTTTTTGATTAGCCATTACAGAGCCTGCTTTATCCTTTAGATAAACATAGAGGTAATTGCCTTTGACTACAGTGGAATTCGCTATAGTGAATGAAGGCTTGTTGTTTGCAATATTCAAAGTAAAAGACTTGCTTGAATATGAGTAGACCCCTGATTTATAGAAGTAAACTTTTGCAGCGTACTTGCTGCCTGTCAGTTTAATCTTCAAGGCTGCTCTTCCATTGGAATTTGTGGTCTTGACATAATTTTTGCCGTTGATTCTTATTGTGACCTTCTTGCTGGCCATTACAGCGCCTGATTTGTCTTTCAAATAGACATACAAGTATTTGCCTCTTATTACAGTGGCATTTGCCACAGTGATTTTAGGCTTGTTGTCTGAAATCGTGAGAGTGAAAGACTTGCTGGCGGCTGAATATATTCCGCTCTTGTAGAAATAAACTTTAGTGGAATATTTGCTGCCTGTTAATTTAATCTTCAAGGCTGCTCTTCCATTGGAATTTGTAGTCTTTTCATAAGTCTTGCCGTTTATTTTAATGGTAACCTTTTGGTTTGCCATTGCCTTGCCATTATTATCCTTTAGATAGACATACAAGTATTTTCCCCTGATTACTGTAGTACTTCCAACAGTAATGCTTGGAGTATTTGCAGTGACTTTAAGGTCAATGGTTCTTGTTGAACCATTCAGAGCATCATCTCCTGCAAAATATATTTCAAGCGGATAAGTTCCTGCAGCCAGGCTTACAGGCAGACTTGCCTTTCCATTAGAATCTGTTGTTGCATTATAAGTCTTGCCGGATAATGTGAACTGCACCAGTTTGCCTGATGCTGCTGCATTATTTGAATCAAGCAAGGTTATTGCATATGAGTTTCCTCTAACTACAGAATTGCTGGAAACGGAAATGGAACTTGCATTCCTAACATCTGCTTCCTCTTCCTCTTCTTCAGCAACAATAGAACTGTCGGAACTAGACAAATCTGATTCTTCAATATCAGAAGAACCGCTGTCATAGGAATCAGCACTGGAATCCCCAGCGCCTAATGATTGATCAGATGAATCTGTCTCTTCATCAATGTAATCTGTAACACTTAAAGAGTCTTCAATATCGCTCTTTAAGCTATTAATGTCAGTTATTTCATTCGCTGATATTGCGCCTATGTTAATTACCAAAATCAACATCAAGGCTATCAGAGTAAATCTTATCTTTAACGATATATTTACACCTCCTTCGAAAATAACCTAATATTCAACTATCGTGTGTAGTGAAATTTATGTAATTCATTATATTTAAATGTTTAAGCTTTTTTAGTCTTTATTTTTTAGAAATAAACAGTCTTAGAATGTTTTAAAAGATTTAAAAACAAATTAAAGGACTTTAAAATAAATATCATATATTTTTTACACTTCAAATAAAAATAAGGCATTGGAATATCAAACAAATCAAATTTCAAATAAGAAGTGGCAGATAGACTAAAAAAGCCCTTATAAGCAGTTTGGATAATAAAATTGAATTTTAAAGCCCTTTTTATATTAAAAAATATTGGAAAAAATGTTTGTAATCTTAAAAACAAGCTATTCAAAGCTTTTAAAGTAAAAATAATCTATTTTAAACCAAGATACTGTTTATTTAAAAGAAATGAAAAAATCCAGCTTAATCTGGTAATAAACCTAAACAAGTAATAAACCTAAACAAGTAATAAACCTAAACAAGTAATAAACTCTAAGCAAGTAATAAACTCTAAGCAAGTAATAAACTCTAAGCAAGTAATAAACCTAAACAAGTAATAATCCTTAAGCGAATAATAAAATATTTAAAATTAAATATTAGTTAATTATTTAAATTCAAATATACATAATTTTATTAATATTTACTTTTTAAAAATAATCTAAAGTGATGAAAAATGGATTTTGACATTAAAGAAGCGATCACAATTTTTCTCAAAGGTCTTTTCATGGGATCTGCGGATATTGTTCCAGGAGTTTCCGGAGGAACAATTGCATTAATTACAGGAATATATGAACGTCTGGTGCATGCGATAAGCAGCATAAACTTCACTTTCATAAAACCATTGCTGAAAGGGGATTTCACTGGATTTAAAGAAAAACTGTTCGAAGAAATAGATTTTGAACTATTCATACCCCTGATATTGGGTATTGGACTTGCAGTGCTAACCCTTGCACATGTAATCAGCTATCTGCTTGAAGAGCAGACAGCATACACATTCTCATTCTTCCTGGGACTGATTCTTGCATCATCATATATCCTATACACACAACTGGATGAAATCAACATCAAAATATTAATCGTTACAGCAATAGGAATAGTTCTTTCATACATATTCGTCGGCTTGAATCCAATTGCAGCCAACCATTCACTGCCTGTAATATTCATATCCGGATTAATCGCCATCTGCGCAATGATCCTGCCTGGAATTTCAGGCTCATTCCTTCTGCTGCTTCTAGGACAATACCAGTACATGCTCGGTACCCTGAATGCTCTAAACTTTGCAGACATCATTACATTCCTCCTAGGTGCCGTTATTGGAATTCTCGGATTCTCCAAGATATTGAACTACCTGCTTGAAAATCACGAGTCAGTTACAATGGCATTCCTGATTGGAATAATGATTGGAACATTAAGACTGCCTGTTGACAAGATTTCAAGCAGCCTTACAGGCTCTTGGATAATATGTCTCCTTCTTGCATTAATAGGCATAGCTATTGTGGTTTTACTGGAAAAAAGATTCAAGTACATGGAATAATTTAAAAATAGCATTAAAAGAAGAAACTAGGTGAAACTATGGGATTATTTGATTTTTTAAAAAAGGATGATTCTAAAAATGAAAAAAAGGAAGAAATTAAAAAATCCAACAGCAGATTTGAAGATCAAAATGAGAGAAAAGGACTTTTTAAAAGATCATCTAGCAAGGATTCCATAGATTTCAGCCCGATTTATAAGACTATAAGCGAAGAGGAACTTAAAAACAACAAGGAAAAACGCCTTAAAAAAGACAAGAGAACCGAAGAAGAGAAAATCAGTGATGAAACATTAAAGGAGATTGCAATCTCACATAAGAATCGAAACAACCGAGTTGCCGCAGTTATGGAGATTAAATCACAGGACGTCCTGGAAGATATGATAAACATAAAGGACAGGTTTGTCCGAACAGTTGTGGCATCAAGAATCAGCGACCCTGATATCCTGGAGGAAGTGATTCTGACTGCAAAATACAGCGATGCAAGGAGAATAGCATACGACCAGCTGGGAAGAGAGGAAAATGTATTTGCCGAAATAGCTAAATTCGACAGGAAGAGCGCCAACAGAAACCGGGCACTTGATGAGATAAGCGATGAAGTCATCCTCCTTGATATTGCAATAAATGCAAATGACAAGAAAATACGATTGAAATCCACTGAAAAAATTGAAAACAACGAAGTTCTGGCGGAATTGTTGAAAAATACCGATGACAAGGAAATCATTAATAAAATCATCACTAAGGAAGGATTTAATGATCAAGAAATATTATCCTGGATAGCTTTTGATGAAGATAATGCCTATGACAAGTATATCAGAAGCAAATCACTAGACAAGCTTGATGATGAGGATTTATTCAAGGAAATAGCTTTTAATGAAGAAAACGAGCTTGTAAGGCTTAAGGCAATAAGCAGATTAGATGATGAGGATGCTTTAAATAAGATTGCAACTGAATCATCAGATTCATCCTCACGCCTTGAAGCTGTGAAAAAAATTGAAAACGAGGCAATACTATCTGAAATAGCTAAATCAGATGATGATAAGTTCGTTAGAATAGAAGCCATAAAAGGCATAAATGATGAAAAAATATTGGCTGATATATCTCAGCATGATGAAGATAGCTTTGTTAGAAGCGAAGCTGTTAAATATATCAATTCCCTTGAAGATTTAGCATATGTTGCCATATCAGATAGTGATTTAATCGTAGCTAAAAACGCTTTAAATAATATCATTTCAAAGTCTGAAAATGAAGATATCAAAGATACCCTTGGAAAAATTGCCACAATTGCAAGGGATGAGGAGATAAGAAACCTCTCCATTCGCGAGATAGATGATGATGAAACACTAATGAAGATAATTGATGAATCAAAACACATTAGTTCAAGGCAATCAGCTTCACTAAAAATCAAATCTGAAGACCTTTTAGCTGAACTTGCCAAAAGAGATAATGATGAGAAAATAAGACTTTCCTCAATATCAAAAATTAAAAGCGAGGAATTGCTCGAGGATATTTCTTTGAATGGAGAGTTTGCAGATTCACGTACAGAAGCAATAGCCAGAATACGAAATCAAGGACTGCTTGCAGAGCTTGCACAGAATGACAATGATGCAAAAGTCAGAGAAGCTGCTGTTAAAAAGATCACAAGCCAAAGCGTGTTAAAGGAAATCGCAGTTAATGATTCAACAGATTACGTTAGAAAAATGGCTGAAATGAGATATAATTCTCTTAAAAAATAGCTATTTTTATAATACTTTAAAAATTGAATATAACGAATAAAATTTATAAAAATTAGTAATAAAATAAATAAAATTCATAAAATTATTTATAAAATAAATAAAATTTAAAATTAATTTTATGAAAGAAAAATGAATTAAATCTTTTTTTTAAAAAAATAAGTTTAAAAAATTAATTTAATAAAAAAAGAATAAAAAATTAATTTAATAAAAAAAGAATAAAAAATTAATTTAATTAAAAAAAATTAATTTTAGAAAAAAAGAATAAAAAAAAATTAATTAATAAAAAAACTGATTTTAAAAGAAAACTAAATAGATATAATCTATTTAGCCATATCTTCCACTAGTTCCTTGGCATGAGATGTAATATTGTCCTCCAGAACTTCTTTTAAATACAATCCAGTATATGTTCCAGATTCTGCAATCTCCTCCGGAGTGCCTGTAGCAATGATTTCTCCTCCGCCGTCTCCACCTTCAGGACCTAGATCTATGATATAATCAGCTGTTTTGATAACATCAAGATTGTGCTCGATGACTAGAACTGTGTTTCCAGCATCGGTAAGACGGTTTAAAACAGAAAGCAGCTTCTTTATATCATCAAAGTGAAGACCTGTGGTAGGCTCGTCAAGAAGGTAAAGTGTGTTTCCAGTGCTTGTTTTTGAAAGCTCCTTTGCAAGCTTGACTCTCTGTGCTTCTCCACCAGATAAAGTTGTTGCAGGCTGGCCTAGCTTGATATAGCTTAATCCCACATCATATAATGTCTGAAGCTTTCTGGAAATTTTTGGAATGTTTTCAAAGAACTCCAAGGCTTCTTCCACAGTCATTTCCAATACATCATAAATGTTCTTTCCCTTGTAGCGGATATCCAGAGTATCTTCATTGTAGCGCTTTCCATGACATACTTCACAAGGAACATAGACATCAGATAGGAAGTGCATCTCGATTTGGACAATTCCATCTCCATAACATGACTCGCATCTTCCTCCCTTTACATTGAAACTGAATCTTCCAGGCTTGTATCCTCGAGCCTTAGCTTCAGGAGTGCTTGCAAACAATTCCCTGATAGGTGTGAAGACCCCTACATAAGTTGCAGGGTTTGAACGTGGAGTTCTGCCTATCGGAGTCTGGTCTATTCTGATTATCTTGTCAATGTTTTCTATTCCTTCAATGGAATCATGCTTTCCAGGGTGCATGTATTTCTTGTTGATCTTGGTTGAAAGACCTTTGTATAGAACTTCATTAATGAGGCTGCTTTTTCCAGAACCGCTTACTCCGGTTACACATGTAAACAATCCTAAAGGAATATCCACATCCACGTTTTTAAGATTGTTCTCCCTTGCTCCCTTGACTGTTATGAACTTGCCGTTTCCAGGACGCCTTTCCTCTTTTACAGGAATGAAGTCCTTTCTGGACAAGTAGCGGCCTGTGATTGACTCGTCGGAATTCATGATATCCTCAGGGCTTCCCTGAGCAATGATCTTTCCTCCATGCTCTCCGGCTCCAGGACCGATATCAACAATGTAATCAGCTGAAAGCATTGTTTCTTCATCATGCTCGACGACAATCAAAGTATTTCCAATATCCCTTAAATGCTTCAAGGTGCTGATAAGCTTTCTATTGTCCCTTTGGTGAAGCCCTATGCTCGGTTCGTCGAGAATATATAGAACGCCGACAAGGCCTGCTCCGATTTGGGTTGCAAGCCTGATCCTTTGAGCTTCCCCACCGGACAAGGTACCTGAAGACCTTGACATGCTGATATAATCAAGTCCGACATTTACTAGAAATCCAAGCCTTGCCTTGATTTCCTTGAGAATCTCCTTTCCAATATACATCTGCCTGTCGTTGAGCTCCAACTCGTTGAAGAACTTGTATGAATCCTTGATTGAAAGGTCACATACGTCGATGATTGACTTGTCTCCTACAGAAACAGCTAGAACTTCAGGTTTTAATCTTTTACCATCGCAGACCGGACATTTCCTGTCGCTCATGAATTTAGAAATGTACTTTCGGTTGTAATTGGACTTTGTTTCGACAAAGAGGCGCTCAAGCCTTGCAATGACTCCCTCGAATTTGCGGTTGACACGATAGCTTCTGTTTCTGCGCTTGAAGTTGAATGAGACCTTTTCGTTTGTGCCGTAGAGGAGTATGTGCTGCTGCTCTTCTGTCAAGTCCTTGAAAGGTGTGTCCATGCTGAATTTGAAATGCTGGGCTACTGCCTGGAGCATCTGATAGTAGTAATTGTTCTTGTTGTCTGATTTTGCCCATGGAACGATGGCTCCTTCATTCAATGACAGGTCCTTGTTTGGAACCACAAGATCCGGATTCATCTCCATCTTGCTTCCAATTCCATTACAAGCCGGACATGCTCCTTGAGGCGCATTGAATGAAAACATGCGGGGAGTCAGTTCCTGGAAGCTTATTCCACAGTCTGTGCAGGCAAAATCTTCTGAATAGGACTTTTCATATTCAACTGTCTTGCCATCTTCATCCTTTTTGGAATACATTATTGTGACAATTCCATCTGAAAAGCTTGTTACGGTTTCAAGAGAATCTGTCAGTCTGCGCTTGAAATCTATGCCTGAGCGAATTACAAGCCTGTCGACAATAAGGTCTATGTTGTGCCTGTAAGTTTTTGCCAGCTTTATGTCCTCGTCAAGATCCCTTATCTCGCCGTCGATTCTAGCCCTTACAAAACCGTTTTTTCTAAAATCATCCAGCAAGTCCTTGAATTCACCTTTTCTGTCCTTGACCATAGGGGACAGGATTTGTATCCTGATACCTTCCCCTTCTTCTATGATGGCATCGGCTATTTGTCCCACGGTCTGGTGTGAGATCTCCTTTCCGCAGTTAGGACAGTGGGGAATTCCTATTCTTGCAAACAATAATCTGAGATAATCATAAATTTCGGTAATGGTACCTACTGTTGAGCGGGGATTTACCCTGGTAGTTTTCTGATCTATGGAAATAGCAGGGGACAAACCTTCTATATAATCGACTTCCGGCTTTTTCATCTGCCCTAAAAACTGTCTTGCATAAGCGGACAATGATTCCACATATCTGCGCTGTCCTTCAGCATAAATAGTGTCAAAAGCAAGTGTGGATTTGCCTGAGCCGCTTAGTCCTGTGACGACAACAAACTTGTCACGAGGTATTGTCAGGTCGATGTTTTGAAGGTTGTGCTCTCTTCCACCCTTTAAAACTATGTTTCTTCTCTCTGTCTCTCCCATTTTTTCACCTAAACATAAAAATAATTGTGGTTTTAATAATTTTAATAATTATTAATTTATAATCATATTGTTATTTTTATTCTAATATATAAATCATTTTAGATAGAGCATTTGAAAAGTATTGAGCTTCAAATGCCATGATAAAATCATATCCAAATAATTGTTTTATTATAATAAAACTATATTGTATTTATGTAAATATAAAGTTTTGTATTTGGATTTTAAAAATAAGTAATAATATAATTTACCCAATTTATACTGGATAAAAAAAAGAAAAAATTACTTCAATGAATAATATATCCATTGAGTAAAAAGAATAAAAATAAATCAGCTGTTATCAGCCAGTCTTTTTATTCTCTTGAGCATGTCAGGGTGAGTTGACAGTAATTCCATTAAACTGCCTCCTCTTCCAACACGTATGTCATTGTCTTTCAAGCGTTGAAGCTCTTCAGCGCTAATGACGCCATCATGATTCAAATCAAGCTGTGACAATTCAGTTATCTGACTGCCTGCTTTGGATACGTCAGTTAGGAAAAATGCCTTGGATCCTTCAATATCCTTGATTTCATCCTGTGGAATCTTAGCAGCTCCATAGACAAGCTTATACAATGCTGAAGCTAATTTTTCAGGCTTGCATCCAAGCTCAACACTTCCGGCATCAGCATAATATTCCCTCACACGGGATATGAACAGCACTATCAGCTGGCTAAGGAAATAAGCAATCATTGCACCTAATCCAATCAAGATGCCTGCACCATTATCATCCCTGCTTCCTCCTGAAAACATTAATGAAAATGACAAGTAGTAGCATACCAATGGAATTGCACTTACAATGGTTGTAATTGCCATGTCATTATGCTTGATATGGGATATTTCATGACCAAGAACAGCTTTCAGCTCCTCCCTGTCAAGCAGGCCGAGAATTCCCCTTGTAACGCACACATGGCCGCTGCGCTTGCTTCTTCCATAAGCGAAAGCATTAGGAACCATAGTATTGGACATGCCTACCTTAGGCTTAGGTATTCCAGCTTCACTAGCCAGTTCTTCAACAATCTTGTGAATTTCAGGAGCTTCACCTTCGGACAAGTAATGAACGCCCATTGATTTTTCCACAATCTTAGGTCCTGCAAGGTATTGTATGAACAGTACGACAATACCCATTACAAAGTAAAAGCTTATGCTTCCACCAAAGCCCAGTAAAGAACCTGCAAGCATTAAAATAAAGTAAACCAGGCCGAACATGACAAGCATGGCAAACCACAGTCTCAATTTAAGTCTCCATGTTCCCTTCATAAAAAAAACCTCTTTTTTATAAATTTAATTTAGTTAGTTTAATTAGATAGATTTAATTTGATAAATTAACAGTATAAATCAAATAATAATTGATATAAATATTATATCAATTAAAGTATATTAAGGTTACTAAAATATTTAAATCTATCTATTTATCAAATGGAATAATTTAAAGAATAAAAAATTTTACAAAAAAGGATTATTGGTAATTAATGAATAAAAACTATTTAAAAAAGCGCATATGATGATTAAAAAAAAAAAATAGCTACAGAACTTGTGTATTGGAAAAATAAGAAAATTCTTAATTAATATTAAGAATTGTAAAAAAATAATAAATTATTATTTTTAAGAATTGTAAAAAAATTTAATTTAGACATACCCAAAACACATGTTCAACTTATTTACTTATGATTTTATGAAATTGCATTATCTAAAAATCATATGAATTAGAAATTAAACAAGGAAGTCTGACCTTTATCCCTAGGCTCTTCAACAGGTTCTCTTGTTCTTTTTCGAGACTTTGTCTTGGATTTGGAAGAATCATCTTCGCTAACTGGATTTAAACGTGACTGCTTTTCCATGCCTATTTCCTGAGCTATCTCATCCAGCTCATCATCAGAAATCTCATATGAATCGCTGTCGTCAATGAATATCTCATCTTCAATATTAGTTTCTGATTCGAAATGGCCATCAATCTCAAGTCCACCTTCAACATCCGGCGCTTCTTCGATTATGTCCCTTGCATCATTTTGAGAAGCATAAGCAAATATTCCCTCTTTAACATCCTGACGCCATTTTTCAAGCTCTTCAGCCCTCATTTCAGCTTTGATTGCCTCCATTTTTGTGACTACCTTTTTAGGTATCTTTTTCTTCCTGAAACGCTTGATTTCATCATCATCAAGTTCCAAGAAGTCGGAAATCTCCCATGCTGTCTCGTCATCTTGAAACATTATCTCGAAATAAGGGAACATGGTATATGCAATCTCCAGGGAGACATGCATCTTCTCCTCCATCTTAGCTGCGATATTGTCTCTAAGAGCCCTTTTTCCACGGGATCGGCCCATAAGGCTGAATGAACCGGGACTTTGAACCTTGGTGAACTTCTTGTAGGTCTCTCTCTTGCTCATTGCAACTCCAGTGCCCATGAAATCTGAAGCATATCTCCAGAATCCGTAGTTTCTTGTGGCCCTTGTTCTTCCAAAGAATATGTCCGCTTTTGAAATCATGTCATAAGCCTTTTTGATTTCCTTTCTGCTTTCATATTCCCTTGGAATGTTTTCAGCAATGTATTCCATGACAAGGGAAGGCTCTTCATTGTTTTCAAACAATGTCCTTTTGACCTTGACAGGATCCTTGCTTTTTAAAACACGGGTTACAGTATCGAATATGGTTGCAGTATTATCTTTCTGGCTGGTTGCATTCAAGGATTCCTCGCTCAGCTCCTCCCCGTTTTCAACTATGGCCTGAAGGGTATTCAAAGCAGAGCGTATGTCACCGCTTGAACGTTTGGCCAGCTTCTTTACAAGCTCGGGATCCGCTTCAATGCCTTCACTCTTCAAAACTTTCTTTAAAAAGGCATTCAATGAGTTGGAGCGTATCTTGCTCATTTTTATTACATGGGAATTCTTTTTTATTGTGGTGAGCTTCTTGCTGTAGAAATCATTTGCCATCATGACAATAGGCTGCTTGCTTTCCTTGATGATCTTGTTTAAAGCTCTTGTTCCTCCACGGTCGTTGGTTCCATGTATTCCGTCAACCTCGTCCATAATCAGAAGCTTCCTGTTTTCTCCGAAAAGGGACCTAGTTGCTGAGGATTCGCCTATTGTGTTTAAAAGCACATCCTGGGAACGCTTGTCGCTGGCATTCAATTCAACATATTCAGAGAATTCATTAGCTATTATATGAGCCATTGTTGTCTTTCCTGTTCCCGGAGGACCTACGAGCAATAAAGCAGGCTGTGGAATGCCGTTTTTCCACCCATCAAGCCATGCTTGAATCTCCTTTTTCTCCTTGCCGTTTCCAATAACCTCGCTGAAGGTCTTTGGTCGGTACTTTTCTGTCCATAACATAATTACACTCATTAATTTAAATGCTATAAGAATTGTGCCAGCAATGCTTCCAACTGGATTCTAGGATTAGCTCCTTCACGGATTCTGAAATCCGCTTCAGCTATTACAGAAATCAAATCCATGTAGACATCACCATCCATTTTTCCATCCATCACGCGTCCGGAGACTTCCTGGTAGATCTGATTCACCATATCCTCTCCGCTGGTTCCCTGCATGATCATCTCTTCCCTCAGGATATTACGGGCTTTGAGGAAATCCCCCATCAATGCAGCATCAACCATGTTCTTGATTTCATGAGGCTTTGCCTTTGATACTACATCATAGACATGGTCTTCAGTAATTGAACCTTCAGATGCTGCTGACTGAAGCATGTTGATGGATTTACGCATATCGCCCTCGCCGAATTTGACAATGAGGTCGATGGCTTCGTCGGTATATTCACAGTTCTCGCTTTCGGATATGAATTTTAGTCTCTCGGCAATCTCCTCGCCCTTTATAGGAGTGAATCTGAAAATCGCGCATCTTGATTGAATAGGATCGATAATCTTGGAGGAGTAGTTGCATGAGAGTATGAATGAAGCTGTTTTGGTATACATTTCCATTTCACGTCTAAGTGCGCTTTGAGCATCCTTTGTCATGTTATCTACTTCATCCAGGAAGATTATTCTAAATGGAGCGCCTACAGGTTTCAAACGGCAGAACTGCTTGATGTTATTCCTTACAGTATCGATTCCCCTTGCATCTGAAGCATTGAGCTCCAGGAAGTTCTGCCTCCAATAGTCTCCAAGCATTGATTTGACAAGAGCAAGAGCTGATGTGGTCTTTCCTACTCCTGCAGGACCTGTAAACATTAAATTAGGCATGCTCTGCTGCTCCACATACTTGTTCAGCCTGCTTACAATATGCTTTTGTCCCACAACATCATCCAAAGTCTGAGGTCTGTACTTTTCTACCCATGGCCCTATCACATAATCACCTTTAATAAGTTTTATCATTTATTTTAAATATTTGCTTAATCGTAAATCTATAATTCAATTAAAATTTAAATCATTGAAATTTAATTAAAAACTCAAAATAATCTTCAATTAGGAAAAAATTCCAAATCCGGAAAATATTCCAAATTGAAAAAAAATACCAATCAGGAAAAATATTCCAAATTGATAAAAAAATTTCAAACTTGAAAAATTTATACAATTATTAATTAGTTTTTTCTATTTTTTAAAACTTATTATTTTCAAAAAATTTCTTTTTGAAATATGATTAAATAGTTTTAAATAGTAAAATAGACTCATTAAATCAATAAATAGTTAAAAATAGTAAAATATAATCCTTGATTTTAGATATGGAAACCAAAAAGAGTATAAGAAAAATAAAATAATGATTTATTATAAAAAATAAAAAAAATAGATTGATTAAATTAAGTTGAAAACTTAAATAATCAATAAATTTTAAATTTCAACAGATTCCGGAAGGTCTCCAGTCACTCCATAGTTTAAAACAATCTGGGAGTATAGATACAACAATTTATCCGGAGACAAGTCCCTAGGGCCAATGCTTGAGATTCCGACATAATTAGGAACAGCATTGTTGTTGTCTATAAATGAAACAATTCTTCCAGCCATGCTGATATAATCTTTCTTGCTGATTTCCTGACTTAAATCCTCGGCATTTGGATTAGGAGCCTTGCTTATAGACCTTACTGTTATTGCAGAGTCATCGCCGCTATCGATCTTTAAAACATATTTTGAGAAGATATAAATGCATTGGGACTCGCTGTAGCTATTGCCCTTGTAATCAATGCTGGAGAAGTCATAATTCCTGTCTGCGACTTCCTTTGCAAGATTAGGAACATCTTTCATCTTGATTTTAAAACTGGAACCCTCATTCTGGTTTTTATTTGAATCATTTGTTTTATTATTCATGTTAATCAGTCCAGTTTGAGTTTTATTATCTGTTTTTACTTGTTCAGTTTTGTTATCAGATACAACAGGCTTAGTTTTATTTTCAATTTTAACATCAGTCTTATTATCTGTTTTTACTTGTTCAGTCTTATTATCTGTTTTTACTTGTTCAGTCTTATTATCTGTTTTTACTTGTTCAGTTTTGTTATCAGATTTAACCTGATCGGTTTTATTGGTCTTGTTTTCACTCTTTGCCTGATTATCGCTTTTATTAGTCAGATTCTTATCATCAGTTAGATTTTTAACATCCTCTGTCTGATTGTCATCCAAGTCACTGCCATTATCATTCAAAGGAGTGTTGTCATCGATTTGACTGTTATTTCCATTGACCAATGGGAAGAAAGGCTCGTCATCTCCTCCATTGTCATTTCCACCATATAGTGCGATTCCTGTAACGGCTCCAATAGCTAAAACCAGAATCAAAGCAGCAATAAGCACTGTTTTATACTTGTTAAAAAATGAAGATTCCTTGCCTGCGGATGTTACATCCTTCTTAAAGCTGTTTACAGGGCTTAAAGTAGCTCCGCATTCATCACAGTATCTGGAATTATGCTGATTGACTTTTCCGCACTGAGGACAGATTCTTGAAGCATTCAATTGAAAACCGCAGTTCCTACAGTATTTCTCATTATCAGAGTTCACAGTATTACATTTTGGACATAACACTATAACACCTCCCTAAATTATCATATGCATAATTTTAAAATCGAATAATTAATTCAATGCAATAACTATATTTTACAATTATGTATTTAAATATTTGTATTTAAAAAATCTACTTTAAATTGATTTAAACTTAAAAATTAGAATTAAAATTAGTTGAAATATATTAAAAATAAATAATTAGTAAATTATCAAATAATAAGAAAATTATAATCCTTAATAACTAAAATAAAGAATGATTGATTTTAAAATAAAACATAATAAGAAATGAAGTTTACTAATCAGAAAAAAATAAAAAAAGTTATAAAATTCATTATTATTGAGATAATGAAAATAAAAAAAATCGGACAAAATATTTTTAAAATATCATAATCCTTTCAAATATTGCTTGAATGAATCATCAGGAAGCAGAACTCCCTGTTTTTTCATCTGGCCCCATATTTCCTCGGCATCATCGCGAGTTATGATCTTCTTCTGATAAGCTCTTTTTATAATATCAGCGGTATTCAAGGACTTCAAAGAATACTTTTCCAGATAAAATCCTACATTCTTGCAGTCATTGCATAATACAATGGCCTTGTGCTTTACAGCAAGAGCTATTGTAGATGCCTCCCCTTTGCCTATGTAACGGTCTGTCTCACCGTCATTGATTAAAGAGTAATAAATATCGAATTCATCAGTATTCAAGCGGATTTCTTCAATTTTAATGAATTCCTCTTGAACCAGTTCATTTATTCCGTCTCGAATATCACTTGAAATACTTGGATTCGTATAGAGTTCAAAAACCTTGTTAGACATGTAAATCTTATCAAATACGTTTTTTAACACATCCAAACGGCCAATTAACAAAAAAGAAACTAAACAATCTATATCATAAAAAATAGACTTCAAAAAATCACTCCCTTTACATATTATTATAGACTGATAAAATAAGATTTAAATTAAAAGCATTAATGAAAATCTTAATTTATCAATACATATTACCCCCTTCACATATGACCTACATATGTTTTTTTACTTTACATAATTAAATTATGAACTTGAATCAAAACTGGAAACTATTCATTCTTTAAATTAATGAATTTGATTGCAGAAATTATTTTTTCTTAAAGGTTAAATCTCCTCTAAAACCATCTAGAAGAAGCTCGTCCTTCTTACCAACGGAAATCTTATTGGATGAGTATGCCTTTCCAACGGATTTTACATAATTTCCCAAAGAGAAATACTTTCTATCTTCCGGACTTGGATAGTATAAATCATCATTAAATCCTCTTATGCGGGCTTCATGACTAATTTTCACATTCTGGAATTCCAAGCTTTCCTCTTCAGTGATAAAATTCTGTTCGACAAGCCTGAACAGCAACGCCATGTGACTGATTTGATAGTATTGCTCAGCTGCGATTACATCATCCAAGGACCATTTGCTTATATTCATATTTTTAACATATCTTTTCAAGCCTTCATAAGGTATCAGCAAGTATGAAGCGAAAATATTTGCTTCAATCTCTGATTCGCTCTCGCTTGAATAATCGCAGATAACAAAATTATTCTTGTTTTCCTCATACAGCAAATGATATAATTCATGAGCCAGGGTAAAATTCTGTCTGCCGATGGACATGTTTGAATTGATTCCAATTAACATGTCTGAGGAGATCTTGGATTCAAAATCTGAACCTGTACTTGAATCCTCATCCAAACCATTAAAAGAACCTGTACTTGAATCCTCATCCAAATCTGAACCTGTACTTGAATCCTCATCCAAACCATTAAAAGAACCTGTACTTGAATCCTCATCCAAATCTGAATCTTTTAGATTTGAGAATTCACGGTCAGGACTTGAATCGCCATTTAAATCTTTTAAATTTAGGATGTTGGCATCCAGACTGGAATCATATATGTCTTTAACACACATTCCACTTGTATTATCACTCATGGGATAATACAGGATTGTAAGATTGGGCATCCTGGATAAGACTGTGTTTAATAAATTAACAGGACTTAATGAGTTTATTTCCCACTCATGCCTTAGTTCAACTGCAAATGAATTTAATTTTAGTCTGTCTATCATGAAATTCACCGATTGAAAAATCCCAAAATTAATAATCATCAATTAACCAGATTTAATTTAGATTAAATTTTTCCAACCTACAAATGATTATCATTTACCACCATTAATCTAAATTACCCCTGCAATATCAAGATTCCCCCTTAATCAAAAAAAATATTGCTAGATTAACTCCTCCATAGAAAATGATTTCTTCCACCTGTAATCATAAGCATCAGAAGTTATTAGAAAACAATCATTGATTGAAATCCTTTTCCGCATTGATTTTATTCAAGAACCTTAAATTGAGAATCATCTTATTTATTGCAGCTACGCAGTCCAGATCTTCAACAGCCGCATTCTTGGATCTGAAAGCAAAACGAATGTCGCTGTAGTGGTCATCTTCCCCAAGAATATAAGAATTTGTACATCCGAATAAGGAACAAAGCTTGTCAAGCAATGTTAAATTTAAATTTCTGTTTCCAGCTTCTATCTGGGATAAAAGCGGTTGAGATATTCCAAGATAAATGGCTAAATCTGACTGGGATAAAGCTTTTGACTCTCTAAGTTCTTTTATGCGTGATCCAACAGTACTCATAAAATATCTCCTGCTTTTGGCTATTAAATATAATCATAATTCGAAAACTTTCAAATCACAAATTTTAATAATAAAAGAAGGATATTAAATCCCATATTTATCTTGACAATAAAATATATTGTAATAATTCTATATAAAGTTTTGTATTTAATTATTACAAAATTAAAAAAATAAAAAAATTACAAACCACAAATATGTATGCATATTATTGAAAAATAAATAAAACAAATTATAACACATTTATTTAGTAAATAAAGTTAATATTTTTTTTAAAATCAAATATAACTATAAAAAATACTTATTTTTTTAATTATAATAAAAAATAAAAAAATTAAAAAATTATTACAAAATCGCTTTTTTTAAAAAAATGATGTACAAAAAATATACAATTTCGATTGAAATCTTAAAAAATATAAGTTTTTCAAATGAAATTATTACACAATTTCATTAAAAAAACAAGCTTTTTAGTTAAAAAAATGGAAAAAATGGAAAAAAAGACTTTTTAAAAAATTAATTAAAGCCGATATTTTGAGAATTGCTAAAAAAATTATTACAAATAATCCAATGCAATAAAATATTAATAAATAAATACTATTTTACACAATATTTAATTAATGAAATTAGGCGAATGCTATTTTACATAATATTTATTATTATGAAGAAAAAATAGCTATGCCATTTTACATAATTTTATTATTATGAAGAAAAAATAGCTATGCCATTTTACATAATTTTATTATTATGAAGAAAAAATAGCTATGCCATTTTTCAAGAATGCGAATTAGCAAACACTATTTAATTTAATCAAAAGAAAAAAAATAAGGAGAGATATCATGGTTTTACCTCAAACTAACGAATTGCTGCTGCCTTTGCTTAAAGTAATCGAAAACAAGGAAGAATACAAGGTTCAAGAAATCATAGACGAAGTCGTTGACACATTGGAATTGAGTGAAGAAGACTTGAATGAGAAGATGCCGAACAAGGAGCCGGTAATATCATCAAGAATAAGCACAGCCAACATGCGCCTTAAAAAGGCCGAGCTGGTGGAGCTTAAAAGATTCGGATACTATTCAATTACAGAAAAGGGCAGGGATTTCCTATCTACCAATCCGGAGGAGCTGACAGAAGAGGACCTGATGAAAAACCCTAAATTCAAGGAATTCAAGGAGATCTTCGAACCTGCCAAACCTATAAAAGATGATAACAGACCGATTGGAATCAGCAAGATGGGACCTGCTTCAATGATGGAAGCTGCCTTTTTAGATGAAATGGAAAGAATCCAAAAGGACATAGAAGAAGATATGAAGAAGGGAAACGATGTCAAATATTTCAAGCCAAAGGGTGCTGAAATACACGAAGCTAAAAGCCATGCCAAAACCAGGCATCATCATCATAACTCAAAGGACAATCCGAAATACGTCATCCAGTTCTCACCTGCTGATGAACTGCTTAAATTCGCAGATCTTCTTGAGAGAGGCTACATAAGCAGGGAGGAATTTGACAGAAAAAAGGAAGAGTTATTGAAATATTAAAATAACTCTTTTTAAATTATCACTTGTTAATAAATTTTTATTTTAATTCACTGAGTATTTTATTAAATCAATAGGAATTTCTTAGCAAATGAATCTCGTTTAAATATTTCAAGGGGGGATGAAATGCCAGAATACAAATTTGAAGAAACCAAACTGAAATGTCCAAAATGTGACAAGGGAAAAGTAAGGCTTGTAATAAGCAGGAAGGAAGGCAAAGAGTATAAGTTCTTCAGATGCTCAGAATATGATTGCGACTGGAATGGAGGATTCTTCAACCAGGACCTCAAAAATATAGACATAATAGACAATTGTCCTTCATGCGACGGCATACTATATGTTCGAAATGGTAAAAAAGGTCCTTTTCTAGGCTGCTCCCATTTTCCAAAGTGCAAGCAGACAAGAGAGCTTACAGATGAGGAGGCCAAGCTGCTTGAGAGCAGAACTGAAAAGAATCTGGATAATTTCATTGAAGAGAACAAGGATTCCTCTCAAGAAAAGGACGATGATTTAAAAGACGCATCCCACGAAACTTTCGATGATTCAAAGAAGGAAAATTCCAGTGATTCCAAAAAGGAAAATTCCAGTGATTCCAATAATGAAGAACCAGTTTATGAAAGAATAAGAACAGATTTGAAATGTCCTGAATGTGAAAAAGGAGATGTTGTTCTAGTTATCAAGACAACAAAGGACAAGGAGACAAAATTCTTCAGATGCACGGAAGATGACTGCCATTGGAATGGTGGTTTCTACAACAGGGATGAGATTAAAACAGATGTTCTTGAACATTGTCCGAGATGCAAGGGAATACTTTATGAAAAAATAGGCAGGAAAGGACCCTTCATGGCCTGTTCCAATTTCCCGAAATGCAAATACACAAGAAATATTGAAAAAATTGATAAAGATCTTGAAATTAAAGAAGATTATGAAAACTCCGAACAACTTGATATTCCACCAATAGATGATATTAAAACACCACAAGACGATGCAATCACTGAAGAACTTATAGAAACACCACAAGAAGACTCTGAAATCATCACTGAAAAAGTTGAAACTCCTGAAATCATTCAAGAATCCAGTGAGGAAACAGAAGAAGGCAAATCCTCAGAAAAAGAAAAGTCTAAAGCGGAATATGAAAGATTTGAAAGCAAACTCTTATGCCCTGAATGCATGGAAGGGCAGGTGATTCTAATTAGAAACATGGACACCGGCAAGGGCTTCTTCAGATGCACAAACAATGACTGCGATTGGGATGGAGGACCATACAGCCAGCCATTGAAGCAATTGAAGCACATCACCTACTGCAAAGAACCTGGATGCAAAGGCATAAACTACCATACCGAAGGAAAATTCGGCCCTTACAAGGCTTGCACATGGTTTTCAAAAACAGGCTGCAGACCTAAAAAGAAAAGATAGTTAAAAGTTATTAAAATAAGATAAAAAGCATATAATTAAAAACCGATAAATTAAAAAAAAAGATAAAAAACCATAATTAAAAACCAAATAAATTAAAAAAAAAGATAAAAAACCATAATTAAAAACCAAATAAATTAAAAAAAAAAGATAAAAAACCATAATTAAAAACCAAATAAAATAAAAAAAAGTAAAAAAAGATTATTATTAGATTATTCCTCTAATAATAACTTCATTAAATTGCATCCCACTATCTCGCCGAGAGCACCTTGTCTGACGCTGTCTTCATCATAAACTTCAACAGAGTCTGCTTCGCCATTGGATGAGTAGACAGCTATTGGAATCTGGTCTCTTGTGTGGGTTCTGACATCAATAGGAGTTGGATGGTCAGGCAGTACTGCAATCTTGAAATCACCATATTCCGGAAGAGCTTCCATTAAAGGAGCAAGGATAAATTCATCTATTCTCTCAATAGCCTTGACCTTCTCATCAAGGTCGCCGGCATGTCCTGCTTCATCAGGAGCTTCCACATGGACAATTACCAGGTCATTGTCCTTCAATGCATTCACCGCATATTCGCCCTTGGCCTTGTAGTCTGTATCAAAGAAAGCAGTAGCTCCAGGAACATCTATATTGGTGCATCCAGTGCATACTCCTAAACCCTTAATCAAGTCCACTCCTGTAATTACTGAACCTTTCAATCCATAAGTATCTTTCATCTCAGGCATGTCAGGCATGGTTCCCTGACCCCAGAACCAGACCATGTTGCAAGGCTCCTTGCCATCTGCAATTCTCTTCTGGTTTACAGGATGGTTTTCCAAGGCTTCTTTTGATTCAAGCATGATTGATTTGACATCATCGACGAAATCCGGAAGTTCAATATATGGAGCGATGTCCTCATCAACAATGTCATGAGGAGGAGTCATGAAAATCTCAGCCAAATCCTTGGCATTCTCTTCATCATGATATACAAACAAATGACGGTAGCTGACACCAGGATAGAACCTTCCCTTGAAATCAGGATATTTATCTGTGAAATATTCATTTAAAGCATCCATGAGCTCTGCAGCTTCCTCGGATGAAATATGTCCAGCATTTGAGCTTGCCATTTTACCATCCCGTTCTGTTATTGTATTGCAGCGGTATATGACATCTCCCTCAACAGTTTCAACACCCATGCTTGCTGCTTCAAGAGGTCCGCGGCCGGTATAGTAATCCAGAGGATCATATCCGAAGATGCTCATGTTTGCAACATCGGAACCTGGAGGAAGTGATTCAGGGACATTCTGTATCAATCCTGTTTTTCCTTCTTTAGCAATTCTATCTAAAACAGGCTTGTTTGCAACTTTTAAAGGAGTTTTACCATCGATTTCCTTAATAGGATAATCAGCTGCTCCATCTTCTATAACAATAACATACTTCATTTTATTTCTCCATTTCATTTGTTTGAATAATCTATAATATTTAATTTCTCCATTTGTTGAATAATCCATAAACTATAAATCTTAAAAGTAATGAATAAGCCTTAAAACTAAGAAATGACCTATTAAATTTAATAAAACCAGATTATTGTTTTTTTAAATCATGAATAATTTCAAGGCTTTAAAAAATAATGAATAAAAAAATTATTTATTTTTTATAATGCTGATTAAGTCAGACAGCATGGCTGAAGCGGTTTCTAAAGAACCTGCGCCTTTTCCCATAACTGTAATCTCATCAGCCAGGTCTGTAGTGACTGTAGCAAGGTTCAATGTGCCGTCGATTGCAAACTGGCTGTTCTGCTTGACAAGTCTTGGAGATACTTTCAAATTGTTTTTAGATACTTCTCCAATCAATTTGACATAATATCCTTCCTCTTTTGCAAGTTCGATGGCTTCAAGAGTGACATTTGAAATTCCTCTCACTTCAACATCGCTGTAGGTGGCATCGATTCCCAGAACTGAATTTGCAAGGATGACAACTTTGCAGGCTGCATCGATACCTTCAACATCCTGTGTAGGATCTGTCTCGGCTATTCCCAGATGCTGGGCTTCATTCAATGTGTTCTCATAGGAAGTTCCTTCAGAGGTCATTCTTGATAGGATATAATTGGTGGTTCCATTCAAGATTCCCTTGATTGAACTGATTCCGCAACTTGCAAGATTTTCCTGACACAAATTGATGATAGGCATCGCTCCGCCTACAGAAGCCTCAAATTTGAACTCTACTCCCGCAGCTTCCTTTGCTTCAATCAATTCCTTGTAGAATAATGCCAGATGACCTTTATTGGAGGTGACAACATCCTTTCCATGTGCAAATGCCTTTAAAGTCAAAGATTTCGCAGGCTCTGCAGTTTGAATATTGGTAGGAGTGGCTTCTATCAGAATATCATAATCAACAGCATCAAGGAGGTCGGTTCCTGTCAGATCACTTCCGCAGTCAGGATAAGAGCCCACCTTGCCTGAAATGGCTTTTGATTTAAGCAGCTCCTCTTCCGCCAGGCCGTCAGCACAAATAGCTGAACTTGATGAATCAGCCACAGCCACGATTTTCAAGCCGACGCCATATTTTTCCTTGATAAATTCCTTTTTCATCAGCACAGCCCTTGCAAATCCCTGTCCAACTGCACCGAAACCTAAAATCACAAGCTTACATTCATCCATCAAAAACACACCCTATACCTCATCGATAACCAGGAAGTCCTTTTCCTTGGCTATTTCCATAACTTTTTCATAAGCATACTCTCTTTTGCCCACATCCATTTCTATAGTGAGCAAAGCAGTAGATGCAAGTTCTCCTTCAAGTTTGAATTGCAGCGCGCTGACTACAAGTCCTTCCACAGCATTGATCTTATCAACGGTATCCCTTACATCTGTGTCGATAATATGGCCATAAAGGATTGTGCTGAAGTATTCCTTTCGAACAACACCGTCGATTTCAATTATTGAAAGATTCATCTCCTTGTATTTTTCAATAACGGCATTCAGATTTTCCCTTTCCCCTTCAAGAGTGAGTTGAATAGGAACCATGCCTTTCTCGTTTTTATTTTCCCTTTGATGTATAACAGTGACCAAGTTAGCTCCTAAATCTCCAAGAGGACTTAAAACAGAAACCAATTGTCCTGGAACATCCAGTATTTCAAGAATCAAATCCATTCTCATTTCATCACCAAACTATAAATAGATTGCAGTTAATTAAATTAGATAATAAGAATTTTTAAATAAATTTAGCTAAATTAAATCCAGCAGCATTTTCTTAAACAAATTTCCAACTTACAGCTAAATTAAATCCAGCAGCATTTTCTTAAATAAATTTAGCTAAATTAAATCCAGCAGCATTTTCTTAAATAAATTTAGCTAAATTAAATCCAGCAGCATTTTCTTAAATAAATTTCCAACCTGCAGCTAATTAATCCAATCAGCTCTTTTCACAATAACATTTCCGTCCTTGTCTGTTCTAGCGTTTCTAACAATTTTAGTAGAATCAGTCTGTTCGGATTCGTCTTCACGGTTGAGATTTAGATTATCAGTGATATAAACAGTACCTTCAAGTTCAGGAACATCATCTAAAGCTTTAGAAAATTGTTCCAAGATTTTTTCAGCATCCTTTTCAATTGCCATTACAATTACTCCATATTAAATAATTTATTTGCTAATAATTTTCTGTAAATATTATCTTTTGACGACTCAAAAGTTTATATTATAATTCTATTTATTTTTTTATATTAATATAGTTTTATAAAATCAAGAATTTAATATTAAAAAAATATAGTTTTATAAAATCAAGAATTTAATATTGAAAAAAAGAAGAAGAAAAAACTTTATGGACTTTCATGAAAGTGCAAGAATAAAAATACAGTCCAATTCAAAAAGCGCCAATGTCAAAAGTTCAATTTTCTTTCAAGGAATCTACAAAGCCTGTGATATCAAATTCCTTCAAAACCCTTTTCTTCAGTATCTTGTTGATGCCTGTGCCATACTGAGCCGCCTTTTTCGGCCTGTCTGCAATATAATCAGGCACTCCCAGGTCCTTTGCAACATCACGAAGGATATGCTTTCTCAAAACATCCTCGCTGTCTCTGATCTTGTATCCTGCAGGAATGTCCAAGGCGATGTCGATTATATCCTTGTCTAGAAAAGGAACTCTAAGCTCAACGCCATTTGCCATAGCCACAGCATCATCTCTTTCCAGATTAACATGGTGCATGTTGGCGATGTCATGGCGGATCTCCTCATCAAGGGCAAAATACGCATCAGAAATGCTATTGTTATCAAAGTGCTTGAGATATCTGTTGTAGCCTCCGAAGAGCTCATCAGCACCCTGGCCTGAAATAGCGACTTTTATGCCGTCATTTTTCATCTCCCGAGATGCAAGGTAGATTGTCATTCCAACTCCGAGCTTCATTATGTTGTCATCTTCAATAGCTGTTAGGACATTTTCCACATTCTCCCTGACGACTTCCTCGTCTATTATGATTGTTTTAAGTTCCAGGCCCAGGTCACTGGCTATCCTGCATGAGAATTTTATGTCTGGAGAATTTTCAACTCCTACGGAATATAATGTAATGTTCAATGGCTTGACACCTTCTTTAAAAAAGGAGCAACCATCCTGGAATGCCTCGATTTCTTCCAATCTAGCCTCTGCAATATCCTTTAATATGACCGCAAGAATAGTGCTGTCCACTCCTCCTGAGAAAATCAAGCCGATATCTGTAAGATTTTCCACTCTCTTGAAGACAGATGCCTTTAAATCATCACTTAACAGCTCCCTGTAAACATCATAGGAATCCTTTAAGGAGAGATATTCCTTGTAGCTCCCATATTCCTTCTGATAATCAATTAAATCTAGTGAAAATATCCTGTCTATCAAATTGGATTCCAGATCATGCTCTTCAAAGTTGTAAAGAATGGTTCCGGGAGTGAGATCTTTTATTTTTGCATCTTCAATTCCCGCTTTCCACAAGGCCTTCTTCTCGGATGCAAAGGCGGAAAATGAGTCGCATGAGCCGTAAAAGAGGGGCTTCACTCCTATTTGATCACGGCAAACCGCCAGATTATCCTCCTTCATATCATAGACCGCAAATGAATAATCTCCATCCAAACATGGAATCAATTCTTTTAGAGCACAGAGAAGATCGTTTCCGCAGATTATATAGAAATATTTTATCAGGCATGAGAGAAGCTCGCTGTCGCTTTTCGGAGGATTTTTCAAATCAATCCTGCTTTTCAAATAGCTGTTGAGAGTGTTGAAGTTGTATAATTCACCATTGAATATGAGAATGATGTTGTCTGTTGCAATAGGCTGCCTGTTGTGGTCGGTGTTGTAGACAAGCTCTTCATTGTCATTTAAAAGCCTGAAAACAGAAAGCAGATTATGGGCAAGTCCGATTGAATAAGTTTTGCCATCAGGAGATACTGCATTCACACTTGAATTCCCCTCGAATTCCTCATGTAAACCGCAATCTTCAGGAAATTCAATCTTCCAATCGCTGTAAATATCAAAATCATTGCAAAGACGGCAGTCTTCACCATCATAAAGGTAGAATCCTGAAGAATCCTCACCCCTATGCTTCAATGATTCCATCATGGAAAACAGCAATTCCTTTTGAAAATTACCTGCTAAACCTACTAATCCGCACATAAGTTCACCGTTTTTTACAAAAGCTATTTGAATTTTAAAAGTTTGCTTTAAAATTTTAAAGCAAAACAAAGAATTATGAATTTAATTGACGATAATTTTTAAATATTTGATTGAAAATTCATTCCCACAAACAATATGAAATTCAAAAATAATTTTTAAATATTTGATTGAAAATTCATTCCCACAAACA
>OMVY01000009.1:0-42484 GCA_900314635.1 uncultured Methanobrevibacter sp. | reverse complement strand
TTCATTCCCACAAACAATATGAAATTCAAAAATAATTTTTAAATATTTGATTGAAAATTCATTCCCACAAACAATATGAAATTCAAAAATAATTTTTAATAGTCAATTATTAAATTTCAAAGAATGCAAAATGTGAAATTGAACTTTAATATTATTTTAAAGCTCATACTATTTAAAATTAGCTCAAAATCGATAATAAAATACTAAATCAATGATAATTTAATAAATAGAAATAATTTTACAAATAAATTGAAAAATAACAAATTAAAAACAATATTGATATAAATTAAGAATTTTTTATCGATTTGTAAAAATTTTCAAAATAATATCAATTTGAAAAAATTCCTAAAATAAATTAGGTAAAAATATAAAAAAAGTAAAATTATAAATTTGAAATCAAATGACTGATTTCATCGGTTGTGATGGTTCCTTCCAATTTGAAATCATCATCTACAACAGGCAGGCATGAGATATTGAATTTCTTCATCTGCCTTGCTATGTATTCGATGGAATCTCCATTCTTGCAGTATCTGACATCCTTGGTCATGATATCGCTTAATTCATGCTTGTCTTCAGCTATTGACTTGGATAAATCCCATGCAGTAACTATTCCAAGCAGAACCTTGTCATCATCGACTACAGGCAAGTGAGTCACTTCATTGTGAATCATCATGGCTGCGGCTTCCTTGATTTCAGTATCGATTGAGATGGTAGGCACATCGGTTTCCATAAGCTCGTCAACGACATTTTCACGAAGGAAATTGGATAGAAGGAAATTCATCTGTCCGTTTTCCAAAAGGAAGGCGTCATGACCATAGTTGGATTTGACTTCATTATAGATTACATCAACATCATTGCTCTGCAATGCTGCAAGCAAGTCTTTTGACTGGTCTGCAGGATAGAGCCAATCTGAATCCACTGAAATCACCTGGACCTTGCAGCTTACATCCTTCAAGCCTTCAGCCAGAGATCCGCCGACGGACAAGTCGAAATAGTCAACGGCTTTTGTAATGTAAAGATAGGTATTTGCATCAAAACGCTTGACAAATGTCTCACCTTGATGATGCAAGTAGCTTTCAACCTGGAAATCAGTAGTGAAATCATAGGAGATCTCATCTTTGTCCTGAAGGTCACGGCCGAATTTCATATACATTGAATCATCACTCAAATATGTGATGTGGCCGATCATTCTGGCAATTGCAAGACCGGAATCCGGAGATTTTTCCTTATCATAATACTGGCCGTTCTGCCAGTTGATGTCTGTAATGATTGACTGCCTGCCCACTTCATTGAAAGCGATCTGCTGAGGGGATGACCTTCCTGTAGTGGCGATTATGCTTGCCTTTCTAACCATCTTAGGATAGCTTACAATCCATTGAAGAGCCTGCATTCCACCCATTGAACCTCCTATTACGGCCAGCAGGTTGCTGATGCCGAGGTGGTCTATGAGTTTCTTTTGAGCATGAACCATGTCTTGAATGGTGATTAGGGGAAAATCAAGAGCATATTCCTTATTGGTTTCAGGATTTATGGAAGAAGGACCTGTGGATCCTTTGCATCCTCCCAGAACATTTGAACAGATAATAAAGAACTTGTCGGTATCCAATGCCTTGCCTGGACCTATCACCATCTCCCACCAGCCAGGTTTCACATCGCCGGCATGCCAGCCTGCTGCATGGGCATCACCTGTTAATGCATGGCAGACCAGAATGGCGTTTGTCTTTGCAGCATTAAGTTCTCCATAAGTTTCATAAGCGATATCAACATTGCTGAGTGTTTTTCCTGAACTTAACTTTAATTCGCCGTCAATAGTAAATTTCTGAGTCTCAACTCTGCCAATTGATTTTTGCTTCATTTTAAAACCCCATAACCAAAAGAATAATAATTTTCCTAATAAATCTGACAACTTGAAAATAATAATTTTTCTAATAATCCTGACAATCTGTGATATTAGTTTTTTAATATACTATTATATAAATTTTAAAATATATGCGAACAATTAACTATTGTTAATTAATACTATTTATAAATTATCCTTATAAACCACAATATCCATTTTCAATCAAGAAAGAAAATGGGTTCTTTTTCTAAAATTTTCAATAATTTTTCAAATAGAAAACCCTCAATTGAGTTATCTGCAATAATCACTCTTAATCATTATTTATCGATTCCCAGCCTTTCAATAGCTTTATGAGCCGCTACCTGTTCGGCATCCTTCTTGCTTTTTCCTATGCCATGGCCGTAGTCCTCCCCATCAACCAGGATTCTCATGATGAATGTCTTGTCGTGAGGAGCACCATGCTCTTCCAGAAGTTCATAGGATATGTCGACATTTTCAGCATCCCCATATTCCTTGATAGTTGACTTGTAGTCATAGAAGAAAATCTTCTTGGCCTTTATATAAGGAAATATGGTTCTGGAAAGGTAGTCCTTGGCCTTTTCAATGCCGCAATCCAGATAAAGGGCTCCCAGGAATGATTCGAACACATCTGCAGTTATTGACAAGACCTCGTTATCTGTAATGGAATTGTCTTCCAGATTCAATCTAACGCATTTGTCAAGGCCTATCTCATGTGAGTAGAAAATCAATGCGGTCTGGCAGACATAGTTCGCTCGTAATTTAGTCAGTTTTCCTTCGCTATAGCTAGGATGCATGTTCTGCAGGTATTCAGATACAAGCATGTTTAAAACAGAATCCCCTAAAAATTCCAACCGTTCATAATCATAATCCAAATCATGCTTGGCACTATATGAGGAATGAGTGAATGCTATTTCATATAATTTTTCATCATTTGGAACAATGTCGTATTTTTCTAATATGTTCATATTTTCACTTATAATAAAATTAATCTTATTGATAAGTAATAATCGTTTAATATAATTTAAAAGACTGTAGAATTATTATTTCTGATAAATCTTTATTAAAATAATCAATTAATATTAATCTGTAAAAAATGCTTTTGTAAAAATGAATTAAAAATCCTCAAATATCAATATTTCGTTTATTTTTATTTTAAAAAATGAAATCATAATTTTTAATCAAATAATATTAATATTAATTCATTAATGATTTTATAAAACTATATTAAACTACGATAATTACTTGAATAATATATTTATTTAAAAGTGTTTATATACTTAATCATTTATCTTTGATTAAATGGGTGAAATGAGGATTTTCAAATAGGATTTCTACTATTTTTAATAAAATTTTAGTTCATACAGAGAAATTATTTTAATAAAATTTTAGTTCATAACGAATTATTTTAATAAAATATTACTTTTCAAATGCTCTCGGTCAAACCCTTTATATATCAAATCATAAACTATATGCAGGCAACATCAAAGCAGATTTTTTCATTTGATGTTCTTTAAAAGGATTTATTAATCCCTTCTTAAAGGAATGCATTGGTTTTTTAAATTTGATAAATTCATTTTTTAGAAGTTTTTTAAACCCAAGGTTTTCAAGTCTTAAATCCAAGGGTTTATCTAAAAACAAAAAAAATGAAAGTTTTTCAAATTATTGAAATCCTAGGCATATTTTAATTAAATTAATAAATGTCTTAAAAAAATCTACGGAGGAAAAACATGCTTCTCAATTGGTGCCAGGAAATTACAAATCTTGATCCATCAATCAATTTCAGATATGCTGGCGGATGGCTTAAAACAGTTACAGGTTTAGATAAAAGCGTATTGAATGGATATTCCCTAGTTGGAGAATTTGTAAAATCCGGGGATTTCAAGGAGGAATACAGCGATGGATTATATCTTGACTGTAACAAGACAGGAAAGAAGTCCAAGCCCAAGCAGGATTTCAGGCTTTTGCGACTAAAGCACGGAAAGTTGACCTTGATTGATCAAGTTTATGACGGCAGAAAAAACTGGGCCGTTGAGTTTTGGGACAGCGTAAGTGAAGAATTGAATCCGAATTACAGACAAACAGAGGCTGAAAAAATCATTGATTTGATTTTAAATCGAACCGGAAAGGACATAAAACTTCTAAATGAAGTGCAAAATCAGTTGGATGATGTTATTTTAAACTTATAGCTAGTAAAATTTTTTCAGTTATAATGATTATTAAAAATCCGCTATTTTTAGTTGTGCTTATGTTTTTCAATAGGCATGAAAATTTCTTATAGACTTATAGTTAATATTATTAATTATTAAATAAATTAATATATTTTTTATCCCGTCTTTTTTTATAAAAAAGTTATTCCATTGATTAAAAAATAAAAATATTGATTGAAAAGATCTTAAGATAGATTTTTAAATTAAAAAAAGGTTGAAATAAAAGTTAAATAAACAAATATAAAAATAGAAAATAAATGGTGTATGAGGATAACTTGCATTATCCACATGATTTTAAGTAAAAATAAGCAAATTTATACTAATCTTTGACGAGTAGTAGGTTTTTTGTTTTGCCAGCTGTATCTTCTCATTCTGCTGGATCTTCCGAATCCGCAAGAAGCACAAACTTTTTTACGTATGTGGTATGAGTTTTTACCACATCTTCTGCATCTGATATGGGTCTTCTTATTCTTCTTACCCATTGATGGAGTTCCCTTCACTGCTATTCCTCCTTTATTTTATATAATTTGTAATAATGATAAATCAAATATAGCATAAGCTAATTGACATATTCCAAGACTCTTTAAAAAACAGTTTTTTAAAAAAGAATCAAAAAAATGAATTTATTGTATTGAAAATACAACAAATTGTAGACATGAATTGAAAATCTGAAATCTTTAAAAAATTAAGTATTTATGGAGAGATATATACGATATTATCTCCTCTAATGAGAACAGTACCTAATCTTCTCATTATTTCTCCATTTTCTAATTCTTCAGCATCATTAAGGACTAAGTTCATGTGTAAATCAAAACTTTTTAATATTCCTCTGAATTCTCTTTCTCCTTTGAGCTTGATCAAAACAGGAGAGTTTACTGCTTTTCCTAATGCGTCAAGTGGTCTTTGAACGTTTTGTTGTCCGGTCATAATATCACCTATACTATATTAGATTTGTTTCGATACTATTTAAATGTATCTATTTTCCTTGCTTAATACCAAGGATTATTGAAAACATTTAGGATAAATTAAGCTAAATCATAAGAAAAATTTAAAAAAATATTAAAAAAGAATTAAAATTTTAAAATCAAATATAAAACACTATAATCCTTTTAAATTTAAAATAATCTAAAACAATAAAGCCAAATTTAAATTAAATATTAATATAAGTTATGTTTCTATACTATATAAAGTTTTTGAGTCAAAAAATGAAAAATAGCTATTAAATAAGACTTTTTTCACTGATAAGAAACAAACAATAAGCAATTTTTTAAAATAATGAAAAATATTTGGAATAAAAAATTTGGAAAAATTTTAATTAAAATAAAAACATATATAAAATCAATAAATTCAGTGGTGCTAATATTGAAAATTAAAAAAAGATATTACTTGAAAAAGAAAAAAGTGAAGGAAATTAAAAAAGAGCTCGGCGATTATGGGTCTTTTATAGGAAACAAGGACACATTGGAATTGCTTGAATCAGAAGATTATGATTTCATTCTTGTAAATGGAGAGCCGTATATCATAATGATCAACGACAAGCCATATCCGACCTTGAAGGCCGCATTGAATGAAAACCTGGGAGGAAAGATAGTCGTAGTCGACATGGGAGCCATCAGATTCGTGACAAATGGAGCCGATGTGATGAGTCCTGGAATCGTGGAAGCAGATGAGACAATCGAAAAAGATGACATCGTATTGATTGTCGATGAAACACACAACAAGCCTCTGGCTATAGGAATAAGTTTGATTACCGGTCCTGAAATGGTGGCAAACGATGAAGGAAAAGCCATCAAGTCCATACATCACGTAGGCGATGAAATATGGAACCTTGAAATCTAGTAATGATAATATTAATTAAATTTTGTTCTTCAGACCTATGGTTAAATCTGCTATAATTGATTGAACTATAAAATGAAATGGCAATAAATATTTTTTATGTGATAATATGGCAAAACTAAGACTGACTGCTGGAAATGTTAGCAATCCGAATGTTCATCAAATAGGCATAATAGCTCTCGGATCACACTTGGAAAACCACGGACCTGCACTGCCTATTGATACCGATTCCAAAATAGCCTCATACATAGCTTTCAATGCCTCATTGCTCAGCGGAGCCAAATATCTTGGAATCATCTATCCAGCACACGAAATAGCTGAAATAGACCATGGCATCCACAATACTCTTGAGGATTTATGCAGCAACATCATAGAAGTATTGAAATCAGCTAAAAAGTACCTTGGAATATCCAAAGTGATAATTGTCAACGGACATGGAGGCAATCTTCCACTGGTTACCTGCCTGGGTGAAATAGAGGAGAAAACAGACCTCATGATAACCTTGAACAGCAAAGTCATTGAAAGTGAAGGCCCTCATGGAGGAACCGGAGAGCTTTCAATGGGCATGTATCTTGGAATAACAAATGAAGCGGAAGTTGTCAATCAGACCGATACCGAAACCTATGGGGAAATCGGACTTACCATGTTTGCAAAAGCCCGTGAAAATGATCCAAACATTGAAGCAGGTGCAAGAGACATTGCAGAAAATGGAGTTTATGTCGATGAGGAATACGGCGAAGCCCTGCTGAATTTAGCTATTGATTCTGTTTTGCTTGACGTTCAAAAGAATCTGGACTCTGATTACGGTTTCAAGAAAACATTATAGAATCAAAAAAAATTCATTTTAAGAATCAAATTAAAAAAAAAAAAAGATATAATATGGGACATAAAATCTCTCTTTTTTAGTTATGTCCTATAAACCTTATTTTTAAATAAAAAACAGCTATTTTAACTTAAAATATTTAAAAAATAATAATTGATTAAAAAATAAAAAAATCTATTTCAACAAAAAAATTGATTAAAAAATAAAAAAATCTATTTCAACAAAAAAATTGATTAAAAAATAAAAAAATCTATTTTAATAAATAATTGATTTAAAAATAAAAAATCAATAAAACAATGAATTAATTTTTCCAGAAACCTTATTAACTCCCCTGTCTATTATGGATGAATAGTCAGAACCATCCCCATAATCAGAACCTGAAAGGCTTGAGAAATCATAATCAGATACAGGAACATTATAATTATCATAGCCATTAGATTCCTGGTAACTGGTGGAAACACTATTTCCAGAGTTTAAAAAACCCCTGAGCAATCTGGCAAGCAAGTCAGGCTCCTGTGAGCTGGAAGAATCACTTGAATAAGAATCATAAGAATTGGAGTCAAAAGAGTCTTGGGAATTTGAAAAAAATCCAAACAGTCCTCCACCTTCATTATTACTGCTCTCTTCACCATTATAAGAGTTTGAATAATCAATTGAATTATCATTCTCCGCGCTGTCTATGATGCCATTATTATTTTGATCCTCATTGACAGTGCTTGCTACAATCCAATCGGAAAAACCGCCAGTCACTGAATATAATGAGGAGCTGCAAATAATAGCCAATAAAGCTACAACAAGAAAAACACTGAATTTAGCTTTTTTACTTTCCATGTTACAACCTCATTTATACTTATTAATCAATTCATTTCAACAAAAAACATTATAATTATTAAAGTAAAATTATATATAAATAGTATAAAGTACTTTCTAGTATAAAAACTTTATATAAAAATCATGAATTTATCCAAATTAAAACCAGAAAATGATTGATTGGAAAAATGGTTTTTTAAAATTTAAAATTAAAACTTGATAACATGAAAACAATAGCAAAGCCTTATCAAAGCACCATAGATATTAAAAAATCCAAATTTATCTGCAGGCTTTATCCAGCACAGAATGAAATGGAAGCAAAGGAGATCATATCTAAAATATCCGAAGAGTTCAAGGATGCAACACATAACTGCTCCGCATATCTGGTTAGCGATGGAGAAGGCTATGATGATGATGGAGAGCCTGGAGGAACAGCAGGAAGGCCGATGCTCAATGTTTTAAAGAAGAACAATCTGCAAAACTCTGTTGCAGTTGTTACAAGATATTTTGGAGGCATCAAACTAGGAGCCGGAGGATTGGTTAGAGCATACAGCAAGTCAGTTCTTGAAACACTGGCAGTTGCTGAAATCGTTGAGATGGAAGCATATGAATTATTCAAGGTCACCTTCAGCTATCCTGATATCAAATCCATCGACAATGATGTTAGAAGCCAGAATCTGGCAGTTACAGACAAGGAATATGACTCCCTTGTAAGATACACCATTGCAACAGCCAATGCCGAGCAGATAAACGGTTTCAAGGAAAAATACAATGATAAAATCCAAGTGGAATACCTTGGAAGAAGATATTTGGAAAAAATGGATTAAAAAAAGTCATGTTTTAGCCAAAATTAAATTTTCAAACATCTTTATAAAACCTGTTATTTTAGTAAAACTGCTTATTTAAAAAAATTAATATTATAAACTACTTGATAAAATGATCATACTCAACAAAAGAAAGAAATCATGGGAAATGTATCCAATTGGAAGTCCGAAAGGAGCATTGAATACAAAAAGAGTCCCTGAATTCATTGGGGTTTTGAAATTCATCGAAACCGAAAAGGGAATAGACATAAAAAGCTTTGTAGTGAAAGACGATATTGAAGAGAAGCTCTATCCCCCTTCAAAGGCTGTCTCATTCCTGCGCTCCCAGGCAGTATTTCTAGCGCAGAAGGATGAGGAGCTGGAAACATTCCTCAATGCAAACAACATATCTGTGAGATATGCAAACATCTGCCAGCACTGCAGTTATGAGGGAGCCGTAACCATAATCAACTCAAGCTACTCCTACACCTACCACGACCAGCTCATATGCAAGGAATGTGCAGAAGACACCATAAAAAGAGAGCTTCAACTTAGAGGATACAATAAAAAGGTTTTCAGAAACTTCAAGAAGGTATTGGAAAAGACAGGAAATCTTGATGAAGTATTGAAAATGCTTTCACCACGTTTTGATCCTATAAAGAATTCCGATTTGACATTGTTCGACAAGGTGGAGGTTCATGACAGGAAAATACCTAAGATTGCGACAAAGCGTCTGAAAATCCCTGAAAATTTCAAGAAAATCATAATCAAAAACAACAACGAATACCTTCTGCCAGTTCAATATCTGGCAGTAAGAGAGGGAGTCCTGAGGGGCGAGAACACCCTTGTAGTATCTGCAACAGGAAGCGGAAAAACCTTGATCGGGGAACTTGCAGGAGTCCCAAAAGCGATGAGAGGCGAGAAATTCCTCTTTTTAACACCTCTCGTAGCACTTGCAAACCAGAAATACAGGGAGTTCAAAAGAAAATACGAAGCTCTGGGTCTTAAAGTAGCAATTAAAGTTGGAGGAAACAGAATCAAGGCAAAAGGAGAATTGAACCTTCCTGATTCAAATATTGCAAATGCAGACATAGTTGTTGGAACCTATGAAGGAATAGACTTCCTCATCAGATCTGGAAAATCCCATCTGCTTGATAATCTTGGACTGGTTTTAATAGATGAAATCCATACCATTTCCGATGAAGAAAGGGGATTGAGATTAAACGGATTAATCAAGAGAATAAGACACCTCTTTCCAAATACCCAGATAATAGGACTCTCTGCAACTGTCAAAAACCCGAAAACACTATCTGATGACTTCAATATGAAGCTTGTCCAGTACAAGGAGCGTCCAGTACCTTTAGAGCGCCACATAATCTTTGTAAGAGGAGATGTCCAAAGAAGGCTCCTAATCAGAAAGCTGGTCAATCAGGAATTCTATAACAAATCATCCAAAGGCTATAACGGACAAAGCCTGATTTTTACTAATTCCCGTCGAAAAACACACAAGCTTGCCAACTTCCTATCAAACAAAGGAATAAACGCAGCTGCCTATCATGCAGGTTTGTCCTATTCCAAAAAGGAGAGAATTGAAAAGAACTTTGCAAAAGGAAAAATAACAGCTGTCGTAACCACTGCAGCCCTTGCAGCAGGAGTCGATTTTCCAGCATCCCAGGTAATTTTCGAATCCCTCATTATGGGAAACAAGTGGATTACACCAAACGAGTTTTCCCAAATGCTTGGAAGAGCGGGAAGGCCTAGCTATCACGACAGGGGACTTGTCTATCTCATTCCTGAGATTGCAAACGAATTTGACGGCGAAAGCGAGGAGGCTGTTGCATTGGATCTTCTTGAAAGCGATGTTGAAAACATTTATGTCGACTACACCGAAGAGGGAAGCCTTGAGCAGATTCTTGCAGACATATCATCAAAGTCCCTCAATACTATTGAAGAAGTTGAGGAGTTCTACCAGAATATTCCAGTTCCTATCGATTTAAATGCAGCCCTTGACGAGCTTGATGATAAGAAAGCTATACATATATCTGCAGACGGAACAATCAGAAATACCAAGTTCGGCCGAGCTGTTTCAATGTCATTCATCTCAGTAGACGATGGAATGGTTATCAAGGATTCAATGGAGAATCCTCATTATTTAAGCCAGTATTATAAGAAACCATTCTTTAAAAATGCCTTAAAGGATCTGCATAAGCTTTCCAACAAGATAGACAAGCAGAACAGAAAAAACAGTCAAAAGAACAGAAACAACGATTCTAAAAAAGGCTCTAAAAAACAAAATCAAGTTAATAACAATTCCAAAAAACAAAAGCAAGCTAATGACTATTCTAAAAAACAAAAGCAAGCTAATGACTATTCTAAAAAACAAAAGCAAGCTAATGACAATTCTAAAAAACAAAAGAAGAACAGCACTAAAAATCAAAAATTATCCAAGAAGAATGAAAGCATTAAAATAAAAAATGCAAATAACATCTTCAAAGGCATTCATGAGAAAATGACCAATGATGAAGTAAATGCCAATGCCCTTCTAAAAGTCCAGTCAATAGCTCTTGACCTTGAACTATTTGAAAATGCCTATCTTGCCCCTGCTGTTCACAAGCAGATAATCTCAGCCCTCAAAATGAATTTTTCAACCAGGCTCTTTTCAGAATCCACCCTGGACATCATCTCATCAGGGGAGGCAATGGCCAAACTAGATAAGAAGTTCCAGGAAGCACTGCTCAAGATACAGATAGACTTTTTAAGATGTGATTGCGCCGAGAGGCCCTTCTGCGAATGCCTGCAGAGAGGAATTTCATATTACATCCTCAATCAGAGGCTTGATAGAAAGGATCCTATTGATATTTCCAAATCCCTGATGAGGGATTATCAGATTCAAGCATATCCAGGAGACATCTTTGCATGGCTGGACACCTATGTCAGAAACCTTGACGCAATAAAAAGGGTAGCCAGGGCATACAATAACAAGGAAATAATAAAAGAAGCGGATAAGTTAATCAAGATTATAGAAAAAGGAAAATAGCATAATTTTACAAGAAGATATCTCATTTCTTTCTTTAAAGACTTGAATTTGTAAAAAATACCTAACTGTTTTTTCACAACTTAATCTTGTAGAAAACTATTAAAACAAGCCCAAAAAGGCAACGATTCCTAAAAGAAAAAGTTTTAGAAAAAAATATATTGAATTCATGATTATCAAAACTATAAGATCCGAATGGATATTATCGCTTTAATTAGTTTGAAAAACTTTTTTTAAATATATAATTAATCTAAAACCCTTTCTTAATCAAAAAATTTTTTCTGCCTTTAAATATTTTTTGAAATTACCTAAAAATATAAATATCTTTAGGTATACCTAAATTTGTAAATTATAGTATTTATATATTTAGGTTTGCCTAAAATTGAAAATTGTTTTAAATAATTATCAAAACAAAAGAAAAAAGGAATTTACAATAATCAAAAACGATTTTATAAATAACTAAAAAACGATTTTACTAGATGAAAAAAATCGATTGATAAATCATTAAATGAAATACTAATTCTAAAAAAACAGTCAAATAAGCAAAAAAAGGAAATCTGCACTTTAAAAATAGATAAATAAAAAATGATAAAAAAACTTAGAAAATAAATTCTAAGTTAAAAAAAAAGACTTATTCGTCTAATTCAACACCCATGTTACCTGCCATTCTAGCAAGTAAGATGGTTACAACAACTGCAATGATAGTTACGATTACAGCATAAACGACTTGTCCGGTAAGTGCGCTTCCTGCTTCGAAGAATTGGCTGATTAAAGCTTGAATTGCATCGTTCCATGCTAAACCTGCTACTAAACCAAATGCGGTTGTTACTAAAGTTATGACAGTTTTTATTACTTCTTTACCTACGTCAGACATAATATCTCCTCAAAAATATAATAAACTAATAAACTCCAATCTTAAAAAAAATTATTTTTAAATGATTAAAAATAATTTAAATTAAAAAATAACTATTATTAGCTATATTAATTTTAGTTTTTTATCATATATAATCTTTAATGAATAAAAACTATTAAAATAAGCAAAAGGAAAATTTTAATAAGATATTGATTAAAAAACATTAAAACATTCCATGATTTGAATTTTAAAAAAATAATTAAATTATTTAAAAAAAGGAAGGAAGTTATTAAATGATTCCCATTTGAAAATCATGAAATAGCTTCTTAAAATATTAGTTATAATCAAACCGCCTTGCTGCCGCGCTCTCCGGTTCTGATTCTTACAACTTCAAGAACATCTGAGACAAAAATCTTTCCGTCTCCTATTTCTCCTGTTCTTGCGCTTCCAACAATCGCATCGATGGCATCTTCAAGCTCTTCATCATTGACTATCAGCTCGATTCTTGTTTTTGGAATCAAGTCAATGCAGTAATTTGAACCTCTGTATGACTCTTTTATTCCAAGCTGATGCCCTCTTCCCTTGACTTCGGAAACATTCATACCCTCGCATCCGATAGCAAGGAGAGCCCTTTTGACATCCTCATACTTTTCCTGACGGATAACCGCTATGATCCTTTTCATTTCATCACCTCATTATAATCGGTATCCTGACTCTTCATGCAAGTGTGAGTCAAGTCCGTCGACTTCTGTTCTCTCATCCACCCTAAGGCCGATTGTCTTGTCAATGGCTTTAGCTAGAATCAAAGTAATCAGCCCCGCATATGCTGCTGTGGCAATTATGCTTATTATCTGAACTGTGACCTGGGAAGGATTTCCGAAAACCAGTCCTGCAGCTTCGTTTATAGCAGGAGATGCGAATATTCCTGTAGCTATTGCTCCCCAGGCACCTGAAAGACCGTGAACTCCGAATACATCCAATGCATCGTCATATCCAAGCTTGGACTTCAAGACATAAATTGCAAAGTATGAAACGAATGCTGTTACAAATCCTATGAAGATAGCTGCTGGAACATCAACGAATCCAGCTGCTGGAGTAATGGCTACAAGACCTGCAACCGCACCTGTGATGGCGCCTAAGACTGTAGGCTTTCCAATCCTATATGTATCTATTAAAATCCATGTAATCATTGCAACAGCTGCTGCAACATTGGATACGATGATTGCTGATGCTGCAAGTCCGTTTGCAGCAAGAGCTGATCCTCCATTGAATCCCATCCATCCAAACCAGAGGAATCCTGCACCAAGTATGGAATATCCGAGGTTGTGAGGCAGAAGGGAAGTGTCTTTTCTTTTTCCAAGAACCAGAGCAAGCACAAGAGCTGTGACACCTGAATTTATGTGTACAACTGTCCCTCCTGCAAAGTCAAGTGCGCCCATCTGCATGAGCCATCCTCCTCCCCATACCCAGTGGGCAATAGGTATGTAGACAAGAGTTACCCATGCAACAATGAAGATCATCCATGAGGATGTTTTCATTCTTTCGACTATGGATCCGGATATCAGCGCTGCAGTAAGCCCTGCAAAAGTCAACTGGAATGCTGCAAATAGAATTGTAGGAATTGTTCCTGTAACATCATCAATACCTATTCCCATCATGAGGAAATTTGCAGGTGCAGCAATCAGTCCATGCAGACTGGTGTCTCCAAATGCGAATGAATATCCATAAACCACCCATATCACGCTGGCTATTGCAAATGCAATCAAAGCCAGAAACATTGAATTCAAAACGTTCTTCTTCTTTGTCAAACCACCATAAAAAAATGCTATTCCAGGAACACTCATTAAAAGAACCAGTATTGTGGCTCCTAAAATCCATGCTGTGTCCCCTGCACTAATTAAATCAACCATTTTATCATATCTCATAATTTTTAATATAATTTTAAAATTGTCTATCGGAAAACGGCTTCCGACTTCCGACAAGATATTATTTGATTTTCAAATATATAAATTTTTTGTAAAACAACAGATGGCAAACTAGACCTCAAATGGTATAAAATTAATAAAATGAACTATAATCCTAATAAAATTAATAAAATGAACTATAAGCCGATTAAAAAAATAATAAACAAAAAAGAAGTTTTCTTAGAAAAAATTAAATAATCACCATAACTTATTTATATAAATAAGAATAAATTATACAATGTATATTTAATATAAATATAACAGAATTAATAAAGGTGAAAATTTGAAATCAGATAGAAAAGCTAATCTGCTTGTATTTCTAACAATTGCAATCGTTGCCTTGGGATTGAGTAGTATCTCCGCTGCATTTACAGGAGATTTGTTCACAACCTCTTTGCCAGGCATGAACAGCAGCGACAAGATGATTGCCTTGGACGACGATGGTTTTTCTCCAAATGCGGTCAGCACTTATAAAGAGGAAGTAGAAGTGGAAGACAAGAATGAAACAAATGAAACTGTGGATGATTCTGATTCCAATATTACCAATGAAGATAGTGATAATTCAGAAACTGAAGAAAAAACTCCAAAACCTGAAGAAAGCACTACTCCAACTACTCATACTGATACTAGTGATAATCCATCCCATTCAGAAAGCGATGACGGCAATACTGAAGACTAAATCACTAGTTTTATTTATTACTTCTATTCTTTTTTTATAAAATTAATTTACGTTAATGAATTAATTGGATACGAATTAAATTCGAATATAAACTAACTATTTAAAACGATATATAATCCCAGTTGTAAATAAATAAATCAACTGTGATTATAAAATACTTTTATTTAAAGATATTATATAACTTAAAAACTTAAGAGATGAAAATATGGATAAGAATACAAAATTTGCTTCAAAAGTAAAAGACATTAGAGAAAGACAAAACATGAGCATTGAAGAGCTTTCCGAGAAAAGCGGCGTTAAAATAGAAGTTCTTGAAGCCATGGAGAACGGAGATATAATCCCTTCACTGACTCCTCTTACAAAAATGGCCAGAGCCCTTGGCGTAAGACTTGGAACATTCCTTGATGATACTCCGCAAATCGGTCCTGTTGTTGTAAGAGAAGGCAAGCCTGACAATGTATACTATTTCTCAGGAAGAGAGGATGTAACCAACAACACAGGACTTGAATACCATGCATTAGGCGCTGGAAAAATCGACAGGAACATCGATCCATTCATAATCGATGTCGACATAGAGGACGAGGAGTATGAATTATCCTCCCACGAAGGAGAAGAGTTCATCTATGTTTTAGATGGTGAAATCGAAGTCGTTTATGGAAAGGACAGTTTCATAATTGGAAAAGGAGACAGCATTTTCTACGATTCTGTTGTTCCTCACCACCTGCACTCAAACGGCCAGCCTTCCAAGATTCTTGCTGTATTATACACTCCTTTATAATGGGATAAAATTTATTTGAACTTGAAATAGGGTATTTGAATGTTTAAAACAAAAGTTACTCCTTCATTTGGCGACATAGATGGAATGAAACATGTCAACAACAACCGTATTTTGGAATGGTTTGAACTCGGCGGACTGGATATCTATAGATATTTTACTCCAGACCTGGATCTAGACTTTGAAAACTGGAAATTGATAATGGTTAGAAAGGAAGCAGATTTTGTAGGGCAGCTGCGTTTCGGCGAGGATGTGGAAATAAGAACATATCTTTTGAAGATTGGAAACTCTTCATTTACAGTTGGAAATGAAGTATGGCAGAGCAATGAGCTTAAGGCAAAAGGAAAAACCGTTATCGTCCACTTTGATTATGTCACTCAGAAATCAGTTCCTATTCCAGATGATGTGCGAAAGAAACTTGAAGAGCATTTGATATCCGAAGAAGATATTGGAAAGAATATTTAGATATTAAATTAATAAAAAAAGATTTGAATTGAATCAAATAAGAAAGATTCTAAGATAAAAAATATCAAATTTATAAATAATGCAAAAAAAACAATAAATATTAAAAAGGGTGAGAAAATGAGTGAATTATTTACAGAACTTTCACTAGGCAGATTCTTTGAAACAATGGCTGAAAAACAGCCGGATCATGAATTTATTGTTTATCCTGATAGAAATCTCAGATTTACATATAAAGAATTCGATGAGAGAGTAGACAACCTTGCCAAAGGACTGCTTACTCTTGGAATAAAGAAAGGAGACCGTGTTGGAATTTGGGCGAAAAACGTTCCGGAATGGCTGACCTATATGTTTGCATGCGCTAAAATCGGTGCTGCAATCGTAACAATCAATACGGCTTACCAGTCACATGAGCTGGATTATGTTCTCGGCCAGTCTGAAATGAATGCAATAGCAATGACCGACGAGTTTAGAGGAACCAGCTACCTTGAAATGATAAGAGAACTTGTTCCTGAAATGCTCACATCAGCTCGTGGAAACTTGAACAGTGAAAAATACCCATATCTCAAGCACATCATCCATGTCGGTCAGGAAAAGCACAGGGGAATGTACAATACCAATGAGCTCCTGCTTCTGGGAATGAACTATGATGACGAGGAATACCAGAAGGTGAAGGATTCAGTTACCCAACACGATGTAATCAACATGCAGTACACAAGCGGTACTGAAGGATTCCCTAAAGGAGTAATGCTTACAAGCAGAAATATTGTAAACGACGGCTACTACATCGGAGAGAACATGAATTATACTGCAGATGACAAGCTGCTCCTGCAAGTGCCTCTCTTCCACTGTTTCGGAACAGTGCTTGGAGTAATGGCTTGCATAACCCATGGTTCAACCATGGTCGTTCTTGAAGAGTACGACCCTCTTCTTGCAATCTCATCAATTCAAAAGGAGAAATGCACATCCATCTACGGAGTGCCTACCATGTTCATCGGAATGATGAACCATCCAATGTTCGACATGTTCGACATGTCCTCACTTAGAACAGGAATCATGGCAGGTTCCACTTGTCCTGTCGAGACAATGAAGGATGCCATTGAAAAGATGCACATGCCTGAAATCACAAGTGTATACGGTCTTACCGAAGCGGCTCCAGGATTTACCCAAACAAAAGCTGAAGACACATTCGAGAGAAAAATCAGCACAGTTGGAACTGCTTTCCCAAATATTGAAGTAAAAATTGTGGATCCTGAAACAGGCGAGACCCTCGGACCAAACCAAACAGGAGAAATCATGTGCAGAGGATTCAATGTGATGAAAGGATACTACAACATGCCTGAAAAAACCGCAGAGGCAATCGAGCCTGACGGATGGCTTCACAGCGGAGACCTTGCAACAGTGGATGAAGATGGTTACTACACTATTGTCGGACGTATAAAAGACATGATCATTCGTGGTGGAGAAAACATTTATCCAAGAGAGATTGAGGAGTACCTCTTTACTCATGAATGCGTTCAGGATGTTCAAGTTGCAGGTATTCCTGATGAGAAGTACGGAGAGATTGTTGGAGCATTTATTAGAAAGGAAGAAGGTTTCGATGATGTTACCGAAGCTGATATTAGAGACTTCTGCATCGGCCAGATAGCCAGATACAAAGTCCCTAAATACGTTTTCTTTGTAGATGAGTTCCCTCTTACAACCAGTGGTAAGATACAAAAATACAAGCTTGGACAAATAGGCCTCGACTTATTGGAAGAGCGCCGAGCTAAAGGAGAATTATAATTCTCCTGTTTTTTCTTTTTTTTATGGATTTTATACTTTTAATCCGCTCTTTTTTAAAAAAATTCTTATTTTACTAGATTTTCAAAACTTAAATCCATCATATTAAAAAAAGTCTTATTTTATAACATTAAATCATCTAATTCAAAAAAAATATTTATAAATTGGATTATTTTAACTTAAAATCATCTTTTAAAAAATATTTATAAATTGGATTATTTTAACTTAAAACCCTCTTTTTAAAAAAAAATAGAATAAAAACGAATAGAGCCTATTCGTCTTCAATGAATTCAAAAGTAGTGTTTGTAATATTGTGTTCTTGAGCTATTTTTTCCAGCTTTCCCCTAATTTCATTGATTTCATCGGCATCTGCAGTTGAAACTTTGATTTTGGCAGTCAAGACATTATCCAATCCGTCCAAAGACCAAGTATGCATCTCTTCAACTCCATTTACATATTTCAAATCCATGATACCGAATTTCAAGTCCTCCACATCAACATCTTGAGGATTTGCCTGGAGGAGTATCCTAACACTTGCAATGAATGTTTTCGCCAGGTTGTATATAACCCATATGCTGACAGCTATAGATGCAAGAGGATCAAGAATAGGAAGGTCAACAAATACAAGAATTAGGCTTATCACCAAAAGTGCGATCCATTGGAATACATCTCCAAACATATGAACTGAAATGGCTCTTTCATTGAATGTTCTACCCTTGTTCAACCTTATTAATGAGCCTCCCTTGAATATTATTCCCAGAATGGCTATTACAACCATTCCTGATGCATCAGGTGATTGAGCCACAAACAGCCTGCCTAATGCCTCATAAGCAACGGTTGCAGAACCGATTATTACAACTGTTGAAGTAATCAATGCTCCAAAGATTGAAAATCTTTTATATCCGTAGCTGAAGGTATCTGATTCATCCCTCTGGGAAATCCGCTCAAGGAGCCAGGCCACGAGAATGGAAAATGTATCGCTTAAGTCATGCAGCGCATCAGCTAGAATAGCTACACTGTTAGTCAATATGCCTCCGCCAATCACAACTATATTGAAAAGAAGGTTTAAGACGAGGGCGAATGATAAATTGCCGCTTGCTTCCTTATGATAATCCACATGGCTATGGACATGTCCATGGTGGTTGTGACTAGCTGTTTCCTTATGATATCCGTTTTTTTCATTATTATCCATATTACACCATTTGTAAGAACTTGTTAAAAATGCTTATTTTTATAAGTATTATATTGTTTATCAATTAATATATAAATAATTTAGTAATTTTAAGTAAAATTGAAAAACAATTAATTAAACAGGATTAATTTCAAAAAAATAAGTTAACAATTAAAAGAAGTTAATTTGTAAAACAAGCAAAAACAGAAAAAAATATAAGATTACAAAAAACAGGATAATAAAAAAAAGTTTAAGAAAAAATAAATTCAAATTAGATACCCAGATAGACCGGCAATATTATAAATGGTCCGAAAGCAGCTAAAAGGAATATTGCTATGCCTAAAACTGTTACTGACTTTTGATCATCCATTATGCCGTTAATAATCAACAGGAAACTCAAAAATCCGAGGATTAACGGAAGAAAATGTGAAAATATAATTATTCCATAGTCCATTTTATCACAATTTAAATTTATTTAGTTTTATAATCGTTATATGATATATTAGTTAATATTTTGTATTACTTCATATTTAAACTTATATTAAAAATTAAACTATTTTTTCTTTTTTAAAAAAAAAAAAGAATAATGAAATAAAAAAGAATTTTTTTGAAAAATCAAAATCAACAATTAAAACTCATTAATTCTAATTTCTCCTTTATGCAGGGCAGTGCCTACCAAAGCTTTTTTAATCCCCATATTGGAAATCTCATCTATTTCATCAGGAGTGATTCCGCCGCCTAAAATAATCTTGTCCTTGAAATCACTGAAAATTTGAAGAAGCTCCTTATTGAATCCTCCTTCTGTTCCAACAGAGCTAATATCAAGCAAGATTATTTCATTTGGGTCAATTTCATGCAGGACTTCCTTGAATCCTTCCAGATCAATATCCATATGTTTAGCCAGCAATTCATTATTCTTAACATCCACGCTTACTATGATTCTCTCTTTTGGATATTTTTCAAAGATTTTCTTTAGCTCGTCAATGGATTCCAGGGTTTCAGTGGCTACAATGATCTTATACGCATATTTCAATGCAAATTCAAAGGTATTCAAATTATCAACGCCGATATCAGCAATTACCGGCAGAATCCTGTTTACATCATTGATTTCATTGATATTGTGGCTTCCATCTCTTTCAATAAAATTCAAGTCAGCAATATACATCTCCTTTGCACCTGCCAGCTTTAATGAACTGGCTATTTCGACAGGATTAGCGCTTGACGCATAAATAGTTTTCAAGGGAGTGTATTCAGACCGGTTGCCTGATTTTCCAGAAACCGCTACAGAATTCATCAAATCAATAACTGGAATAATTTCCAACATAAAAAACCTCCATGATTAATTATATATTATATAAGTCAATGAATTATTTAAATTGTTTGATTACATTAAATCCAAATAATGAATTGATATTAATATAAATTGTTTGATTGGATAAAATCATAATAATCAAAGAAAAAACTTGATATTAATATAAATTATTTGATTACATAAAATCCAAATAATGAAAGAAAAGAATTGATATTAGTTAAATCTAAAAAGATTGTAAAAAAAGACTTTTTAAAAAATGCGTTTAAATGGAGAAAAGAAAAGAGAGTCATCTCTTTTCTTATCAACCGTGTTTAAATAACTAGCTTAGATTAAAAATTAAAGAGAATGAACCCTTACAAATAGTATATACTAACTAGTATATAAACTTTACTTGAAAAAATTTAAAATCTAATTGAAGTAAAAAATTTTCAATAAATATTTTGAAAAATAAATAAAAAAATAAAAATTTATAAAAAAAGTAAAAAGAAACAAAAGAATCTAACAATTAAAATGTTTTTTTTAAAAAAAAAAAAAACTAAAAAAAATAATATGAATGGGAAAACAAAAAAATTATAAAATCAGTTTGAATAATTTTCTGAATTTGATTGTCAATCTTGGAGAAAGCTTGAAAAATAATTTAATTGCATCTGAAAGACTTAAACCCTTCAAATCCAAGGCTGCGAAATATTCAATTATCTCATTCAAGTCATCATCACTAAAAGAGTCCATCAAATCCTTAATTACCTTGATTTTTGGAAGAGCTTTGAAAGTAGCTTCCCCATACAATTTCTCATATTCCTTGAGCTTTTCCTTGGAACAGTCATTATCTCGAACTGCATTAGCGGCTGCAATGCCTGAAGCTCGGCCCCCAAGCATTCCCAAGATTATTCCGCCTCCTGTAACCTGGTCGACCTGTCCTGCAGCATCTCCGCAGACAAGTATGTTATCAGCATAAATATTCTCAATCAAACCGCCAATAGGATCTCCGCCCACATTAAGTTCAACGGCCTGTGCATTACTCAGTGATGGAGAAGTCTCGATGAACTCATTCAAGTATTCTATTGGTGCTTTTCCGCTCTTATGGTCGTTTATTCCAATGCCGACATTTGCAATGTCATCTCCCTTTGGAAAGATCCATGCATAGCCCCCTCCTGCAAAACTACCCATGTGAAGCTCTATGAGGTCCATGCGCTCGCAATGGACTCCGACCATTTCATATTGAACTCCTGACATCATATCTGCAGGCTTTGTAGCAGTATTGATTCCAGCCTTTCTTGCCACATGGGATTCAGGCCCATCTGCAGCAATGACAATCCTTGCTTTAATCTGGAAGCTCTTATCCATTCTTTGACAATCAACAATAAAAAATTCACCATTTTCATCAGATTCTCTTCTTAAAGATTGGAATAAAGTTTTAACCATTATTCTTGAACCAGCGCGCCCAGCATCCATTGCCATGTGCTTGTCAAATATTTTCCTCTCAAGGATATACCCCTTCTCAGGCAGAATTGTCTCATCAAGCACAAGACGGGTGCCGTTAGGTGCGACAATCACACCTCCATTAATTCTTTGAGCAATCCAAGCAGGATCGGGTTCTATTTCCAGCCATCTCAATCCGCTTTCATAAACTCCTTCCGCACATCTTTTAGGAGTTCCTATTTCTGATTTCTTGTCTATCAAAATTACGTCCGCTCCTCCAAGAGCCGCATGTTTTGCAGCCATGGAACCTGCAGGACCCGCACCAACAACTAAAACATCTGTTTCAATCATAATAACATCTTCAAACAAATTCAAAGAAAGAATAAACTTTTTTGAATAAAATCTTTTTAATATATTAAAAAACTTTTAATATAAAAAATCTTTTTATAAGATTTTAATAATATAAAAAAAATCTTTTATAAAAAGAATTTAATTATAAAAAAATCGCATATAAGATTTTATAATATAAAAAAAATCTTTTATAAAAAGAATTTAAAAATCTTTTATAAAAAGAATTTAATTATAAAAAAATCGCATATAAGATTTTATAATATAAAAAAAATCTTTTATAAAAAGAATTTAATTATAAAAAATCTTTTTTATGAGAATTTATAATATAAAAACTTTAATTAAAAAATATTTATGAAAATTAATTTAATAATAAAGAATTTTTTTATTAAAAAAATCCTTATGAAAAAAAATAAAAAAACAATCACTTAATTATCTGTAATTCTCGTTAATGTATTCGTCCAGTTCATCATAAGACTCATCGATTAATTCCTCGATTATTTCATCTGATAAACTTGATAATTCATCCGGCTGAATATCGACATCCACATCTACATCAAGCTCTCCATCATCTTCATTATAGGACACATTTATATCAACATCCATATTGATGATTTCCTTCGGAGAGTCTACTGTGTAGTTGATCTTCTTATAAATCAAATTGGAAAAATAGTCGGAAATATCAGCCAAATCATCCTCGGATAATTTTTTAAGCTTTGAAACCATTAAAACACCTATTAAAAATTAAAAATATACTGAATTAATACAAAAATAAAAGAAAATAGATAGAAAAAAAGAAGTTAAATAAAATTAACTTGTCAAGATTATGCTCCGCCTAAAGCACGTTGAATAGAAGCCTGCATCTCTTCAAGTTTCTTCATTACTCTTTCTTCCTGGCGGGACATGGTTTGCTGTCTTAATTTGAGAGTTTCCATCTTGTCTTCAAGATCTTCTAAAGTCTCATCACGGTCTACTTTGATGAGCAGGTTTCCAGCAGTTTTGAATACTTCAGCATCTGCTGCGGTTTTCTTAAGTTCTTCAAGAGCGGTTTCAGTTTCTTTTAACTGAATGTCTACGCTTTGTTTTTGAACTGTAACTGCTTGTGCCTGTTGTTGTAATTGTTGAAATTGATTTATTTGATGTTGTACACTTTCTGGAATATCCATATTTTCACCTTTAGTTTTTAAATAAATTATTATAAGTATTAATTAAATCATTTAATAGAATCTTTCCAGATTCTAATGGATAAAATACTAATAAAACATTATATTATAGTATTTAAAATAATCAATATTTAAATCTTGTTATTTTTAAAATAATAGCTGATTTCATTCTTTAAAATGTTCCAGGAAATAAAATTTTCTAAAAATTCCTAGTTTTCTGTCAATTCATTGATTTCAACAGATAATTTTATCCATTTGATGGCTGAATTTATTGATGCTCTGAATGAAGTGGCATCTTCGGCGTTTATTAAGATTATAATCCTTTTTCCATCCAGTTTCAAATCCATGGATGATCTGTAATCCGGAGAAGTTTCAAATTCCAGCAGGATGGAATCATAAACGATTTCCGCTTGTTTTTCATCCCTAAAATCAATTGCTATCTCGCTGTCTATTGATTTTAAAACATCACTTTCACTAATATAAATCTCTCCAAAAAAATCTTAAGAATCTACCACTTTTTTAACATTTATCTGCAGGTCCAACTGCTCCCCATTGCTATTTACAAAATATATTATTGCAAAATTCTTCTCGTCATCATAATCCGCATAGGAAATTCTAAGGTAGTTTGACTCCAATGGCTTATTGGAAAGTTCAAAGCCTAAAACTTCCGCCAAAATATCCAATTCACGGACATTGGACTTGATTTTAAGATTTTCAGGGTCGATGTTCAGCCTTCCGTTCATTTCATTTGCAGAAATCAATAAAGCCAGTTTTTCCTGAGCCTTTAAATCATAAAATGTTAATTTGCTGGGATTGCCTTTGATTTGGTATACTAAAAGAAGAGTGTCGTGGTTCATCTGGGAAGCTTTTACAAGCATGTCTCTTAAACTGCTTTTTCCCCTGTTTGTATAGTCGAAGCCAAAAGCATGGGATAAATTCTTGCAAAATGTTCTTGTTTTCTGAGATGGTTTCCTTGATGTAGAAATTAACACTTTATCACCAGTTTCCATAAATTAAAAAAATTTAAGTGGAATATCAAAAAATGAATAAAAATCAATGAAAATAATAGAAAAAATAGAATTACTTACCAGCGAAAAAATAGTTTATACTAATAGCTAAGTAAGCTAAAATAAACTAAAAACCTATAGCCAATAAATAAAAAATAGATAATTATTTCAAATAATTATCTTGCTTTGATAGGTTTTGAAGGTCTGACCGGGGATCGTTTCTTTAATAAAATCCTATATCTGCATTTAGGACATTTATTTTCCTTGTAGCTTTTATAATCTACTTGCTCCCCACAATTAGGACAGACATAATTGTAATTATCTTTGTCTTCCAATTAGTTTCCTCCAACTACTCTTTTAATGTTACGGGTTGCAGATTTAACCATTGGAGTTTGTGGAACATATGCGCCGCCAGTAAATACTGTACCGCATTTCTTGCATTTCCAAATTCCAGCAGCTTGTCTTTTTACATAAGGTCTGTCACATTTAGGACATACATGAGGTTTTTTCATGTTTTCTTCAATGTTTTTTACAGATCTTTTTGCTTTTCTTCCGTATCTAGCACCAAATCTACCAGTAATACCTACTTTTTTTGTTCTTGCCATTTATAATATCTCCAGTAATATTGAATTAATAAATAAACCAATTCCTATGGTTTATAAGAAAATATTAAACATCTATCCCGTTTAATATTTCAATTATTTAATCACTTAAAATTGAATAGATAAGCCTATAAAACATACTGTTGTCTTATTAGAGTAAGATTAAATAAAAAGAATTAAAATTAAGTAATATAACATCAACTTAACTAATAATATTATATGTCTACTTAAAAGTATTTAAACTTAATGGTTTTTGAGAAATTTTAAGAATAAAAATTATATGATTTTTTATTTTTGTATTTGAAAATTAGACAAGTCTTTAAAAAATAAAAAACCAAGTTTTATTAATTTTGATTCTGATTTAAAGCTAAACATTATGATTCTAATCTAAAGCAAAAAAGTTATGATTCTAATCTAAAACTAAAGATTTGATTCTAATTTAAAGCTAAAAAATTAAAAAAATTTAGAAGTAAATCCAATTGGATTACTTCAAAATAAATTTATCTACTCAAGATATTCGAAAATTTCATCTTTGGTAGCTATTGCAGTGTGAACCGCATCAAGGATTTCATCCCTGGTTAAAGGAACTTCCCCACCTTTCTGCATGGAAGAGATATAACTATTGTTTTGGGTGACTCCAACGCTTAAGCGTGCATCCAGAACCTCTTCTTCCTCAAGGCTAGGATCAAGAACCATTCCATTGCCTATTTTCACAAAAGTGGATAAAGCGACTTTGTCCCTTACAGGCAGGTCCATGAGGTTCTCTTCATCCAGTACGAGTTCATCATCAACAATTGATGCAGTTGGCAATTTGGTGTTTAACAATGCTGCCATTACAGCAATATTTGCACAATCAAAGAGATTTCCATCATAATCGATTACATGAAGGTCAATAAAGAGCATCCATACCTTTTTGCCTTCTTCAATACAGAGCTTTTCCAAATCAACCAGTTCGCTTTCCCTTATTCCACGGTCTACCACACGGGCAAGTTCAATGGATTCAGGAGAAGGTGGACCTGGTTCGAATTCAGGAGCGGCCATAGGAAGCATTTCACAGTTGGTCATTAAAACTCCAACATCGGGAGTGTCTGCAAATGGCTCTCCGATAGATGGCTTTACACCAACGATTACCTGGGTATCTCCCAATGTGACTTTTGCAGAACCTTCAGCCTTGGTGATGATATTAGGCTCGACGACTATTTCCCTTCTCTGGTCAAAATCTCTACCATCAGCTCTTTTACCATTATTGATAAGTTTTACAATACTTCTTTTTGAAATTTCAGGAACGACATTCATTTTCACACGACCTATCCATTTACATTGTATCTTTCTTTGAGAGCTTCTTCCTGGATTTTACTGATTCTCATACAGCCTTCCATAGCCAAATCTAAAGCTTCTTCAAATTCTTCTTCTGTCAATTTACCATCTGCCTGAAGCAATGTGATCTCGCCGGTTCTTGGCAATATTACAATAGGAACATCAGCTTGTCCTTCCTTGTCCTCTTTTTCAGACAAGTCCAGAACAATATCGCCGTTCATCTTACCAGCAGCGCAGCCTACAGGAATGTCCCTCATTGGAATTCCTGCATCAGCCAATGCAACAGCAGCTGCGGTAATTCCAGCACAACGGGTACCTCCTTCAGCTTCAATGATTTCAATTGAAATATCAACCATTGACCTTGGGAAGGATTCCAGCATCAAAGCAGGTCTGAGAGCATCTGCTGCGATTTTTGAAATCTCATTGGATCTTCTGTCAGGACCAGGCCTTTTGCGGTCATCTACTGAAAATGGAGCCATATTGTATCTTACTTTGATTACACCAGTATTAGGTTTTAATAAACGTCTGATATAGGTTTCTCTAGGACCGTAAACAGATGCAAGGATCTTGTTTCCTCCAACTTCCACATAAGCGGAACCATCTGCTCTCTTCAAGACTCCAGCTTTAATCTTAATTGGACGGAGCTCATCGTATGCTCTTCCATCTGCTCTTAATTGTTTGTTTTCTGAGCTAATAAAAAACACCTCTTCAATCACATATTATATTAACATAATCATAAATTCTAATTAATTTTTACAAGAAGACTATTTGTTGGAAGAAATATTCAATGTAGGAGATTTTCTATTTCCTCGACTTAAGTCAAATGGGGATTTATTTTTCTTTTCCTGTTCTTTGATATGTTTGAAGGTATCTAGAAATTTAGATTCCTTAGGTTTTTCCTCCCCTTCTTCCAAATCGGCAGACTCGGATTCTTCTGACTCTTCATCAACAGCTTCTTCTGATTCCTCATCAACAGCGTCATCTTCAGACTCAGCCTCATCCTCTTCAACAATCTCTTCTTCAGATTCAGCTTCATCTTCTTCAATGATCTCCTCATCAGATTCATCTTCATCTTCAACGATTTCCTCTTCAGACTCAGCCTCATCTTCCTCAATGATTTCATCATCAGATTCATCTTCATCTTCAACGATTTCCTCTTCAGACTCATCTATGTCTTCTTCATCATCTTCTTCAGACTCATCCTCGAAATCATCTTCTGATTCATCGATGTCTTCATCAAAATCATCTTCAGACTCATCAACATCTTCGAAATCATCTTCAGACTCATCAACATCTTCGAAATCATCTTCTGATTCATCGATGTCTTCATCAAAATCATCTTCAGACTCGTCGATATCTTCATCTAAATCATCAAAGTCTTCTTCATTTTGAGCTTTCTCATCAGCCAGTTCTCTTTCTGCTTCTTCTCTAAAGTCTTGAAGTTCAGGTTTCTTAAAAGCGTCGTCGAAGTTTTCTTCAATCTCTTCATTTTCTTCTTCAGGAAGTTCTCCATCGATCAACAGGCAAAGCCTGTTTTTGATTCTATCAGTCAGGCCGGAAGTGTGAGCTTCTTTTTCAATCAATTTAATGGTGTCCTTGACGATTTGTTCCATTTCCTGTTTTCCTTTAACCCAGACAAGACCGTTTTGACCGACAACAATCTTACAACCTGTCTTGTCCTTGATCATGTTTATCATGGAGCCTTTCTTGCCGATAAGTCTAGGCACTTTGGTAGGAGCGATGTCTACAATGATTCCTCCTTTGAATTTGCCCATTCCACGACCTTTAAGTCCTAATTTAACTTTTTTAACTTCATCAACGTCCACGATTCTCAAGAAAAGGACGTCACCAATATCAAAAACCCTGCTTAAATCTTTCTTGTCTCTTCCAAAAACTTCAGATGCAGGTAAAATACCAGGATATGGTGAGTTGATGTCCACACCCCACATGGAGAATCTGACATCATCGATTTTACCTATAACAACATCTCCTTTTTTAGGAAGATACTTGCTTTTAAGAGGAATGACACTTATCTTCTTGTTTCTTAATGAAACAAGTCCTAAAAGATTGGAACAAACCTTTCCATTTTCCTGGAATGTTCCTCTTCCAGCATAGTAGTCATCCTCAGCCAAGATTTCACCAGGAACAACTAAATCTTTTTCTTTTACATATATCATACATATACTTCCCATACGAGTATATAAAATTCTACCACTCTAAAATAATCAAAACATTAAAGCAAAGTAAATAAACACACCATAAATGCTTTAATGTAAAAAATCAGCATAATTTAAAGTTAAACATACTACAAAAACCAACTTTAATTCATGCAAATACCAATTTATTTAATTACTTTAGTTTCAGCTTCTCCTCCGGAGATGGAAGCCATTTTATGATTAAAATCATCTTGAAGACCGCCAGACATTTCCACTATGGCAATCCAGGAGCCATCATCCTGCCATTCTTCGGTAATTATCTTTCCAAATGGACGAATTGCTGAGTATGCTTGGCCTGTTGCGGTATTTGGCAATCTAACTGCGACTCTGACTTTTTCAAATTTAATAGGAATCAATACCTTGATCGCTTTTAAAGCTATTTGAACCTGCTCGTCAACGGATTTAAAAGGATCTATTTTTACTTTAGCTTCATTCATCGCATTTTCAATTCTTGTTGCAGGATGTGGAAGACCGTTTTGAGGATTGATTCCCTCGCGAGCTATGGTGCTTATGACCTGTTTTCTCTTATCTTCCTGCATCTGTCTTCTTTGCTCGGCAGTTATTTGAATATTACCCTTTTTAAGAATCTGCTCTGCAACTTCCAGCACGTCTGTGGTGTCGAACACCTTTTTCATGGATTCATCAGAAGCCTTGTCTCCCTTTTTGGAATCCTTGAAAATCTCTTCAACAGCTAAAATATCTTCAATATTGATTTCTTTTTCATTATCAGGATTTCTAAAGTCGGCAGCTAAATCAGGATCAACTAAAATTTCAAATTTTTCTCCGTAAGATTCCAATCTTGCAATAATAGTTTCATCTATATTAACCATGCTTACGCCTTCAAAACAAATTTGATAAAATAAAAAGGATTATAAATCTTTTAAATTAGGAAATCTTTAATTTATCAATTCAAATGAAATCCAATTAAATAATCTTCAAATGAAATCCAATTAAATAATCTTCAAATGAAATCCAATTAAATAATCTTCTAAATGAAGCTTAATCAAATAAAGACAATCCTTTGAAAAATAAAAGATTTAAATAATCTCTTTAATTAAATAAAAAATTTAAAAACATTATATAATCAATGTATAAAAATTTCCAATAGCAGTCTTTAATCAAGCCATTTATCTGAAAACCTTGTGAACATCGTAGATGTTTTTAGCTTTCATGACTCTCTTGGTGTTCTTCTCACTTAAAAAGTGATTGAGAACTCTTTCAGTAACTATAACATCAACAGCCACTAAAAGAACTTTTCTCTTAAGACTACCCTTCTTGATCAGTTTAACTAGAGTCTTCTTCATTTTCATTTTTATCGTCTGCAACATCTTCTTCAGAGTCAGCTTCATCTTCTTCAGAGTCAGCTTCATCTTCTACTACATCTTCAGAATCAGCTTCTTCCTCGGATTCACTCTCTTCAGAATCAGCTTCTTCCTCGGATTCACTCTCTTCAGAATCAGCTTCTTCCTCGGATTCAGTTTCTTCTTCAGCTTCCTCTTCCTCTTCGACATTTCTCTCAAGAAGTGCTTCAACATATTTTTCCACTTCTTCATCTTCAAGCTTTCTGTATTGCTGGGTAGCAATTTCAATTACAGCTATTTCAACATTGGTATTATTGGTTTTGCCGTCGGTAGCTTCATAAAGTGCATCAAGACCTAAGTCAATGGCTTCAGACAGGCTTAAATCCTCTTCATACCTTTCTTCAAATACATCCATAGCCGCTTGAACACCTGAACCTATGGCAGTTGCCTTGTATTCGATTAAAGCTCCACTAGGATCTGTTTCGAACAGTCTAGCTTCGTCACCGTTAACTCCTCCGATAATGAGAGCAGTACCGAAAGGCCTTACTCCACCGTTTTGAGTGTAGGCACGTTTCAAGTCACTGATTCCTTTTGCCAGTGCTTCTACGGTAATAGGTTCGTTGTATGTTATCTTGTTAATTTGAGAATCGACACGAGCTCTTTCAACTAAAACTCTAGCATCAGTTACAAGACCGGAAGTAGCTGCTCCTATATGATCATCGATTTGGAATATTTTTTCAATGGATTTTGCAACAACCAATCTGCTTACAGTTCTCTTGTCTACAATAAGAACAACACCATCTTTTGAAACTATACCTAAAGAGGTGGTTCCTCTTTTTACAGCTTCTCTTGCATATTCTACTTGGAAAAGTCTTCCATCCGGACTAAATATAGTGATACCTCTATCGTATCCAGCATTTTGTTGTAAAGGTTGCATTATATATACCTCATAATTTTATAATTTTAATTTTATCTAATTCATAAGTCTAAAGTTCTACAGGGAATATCCTTTAAAAAACAAGAAAATTAAACCTTACAAAATATTGGTCCACATACAAAAACCAACTTCAAACAAATAAATTAATTTCAATCATTTAATTTACCTTCTAATTTTTATCAGGCCTTTGAAATTTATAATTTAAAAAATAAAAAATGCATTATAAATCCATATAAATTTTTGAATTAATTTAAAAATAAAACCAAACATTCTGTTATTTGGCACATTGTTTTTTTTTTGATATTCCTGTTCATATTTATATATTATAGAAGTCATTTATAAAGTTAATCTTTTTTATTTAGAATTGAAAAAATAATCAAAATAACATAAAAATTATAAACAAATTATTAAAATTATAGAAAAAAAGAACAAAAAAATAAATGAAAATATAATAGTTAATCTAAATAAAAACAAAATTTTTGCAAAAATCAGCCAAATTTTCCATATTTTAGTAACTTTTTGGAAGTTTAATAAAATCAAGAAAAAAAACAAAAATTGAAAAAGGCATGAAAAAAAAAATCAATATTTGTCAACAGCAAATCCATCTGTTTCAACAAACTTCTTTATTCCAGATTTTACAGTGCCGGATATTCCAATCGTATTAATAGATATTCTTTTCCTGTTATATCGAGTTAGTGTTGAAAAAGCAGCGCGAACATCATCCTCATATCCACGGCCGCATCTTACAATTGTTTTATAATTAAAGAAAGCTTCATTCTTTTCACCCTTTCTTCCCAGGAAATAGTGTCTCATCACCCAGAGATTGAAGTTGCTTGAAGCATTCTCTCCCCAGAAGCGAATACATGCGTCCCATATAGGTGCAACCATATCGTCTTTAGACATTTCAACTTCTGATTTCACATCAAGAATAAGATAATGGTTGTTTTTTCTAAGAGTCGGAGGCAGAACCTTGAGTTTCATAATTCATCCTCTCCATTTAAATCATTTTCAAAAGACCCATCATCCCCAAAGGAGACATCATCTTGAAGGAATTCATCATCATCTTCAATGAATATTTCCTCATCTTCGAAAAGACTCTCATCAATGTTTTCATCAGCACCCCTCCTGACATCGCTGAAGTCTGTGGCTCCTTTTATAACTTTGACCCCCTGGACTACCATGTTCTCCCTTTCTCTGTTGAAATCGATAATCTGTTTGGGATAATGATAAAATCCATTTATTATTTCCTGATTGGTGAATCCTATGGATTTGAAGAATGCAACCATGTCGCGGGTTGATCTAATATCATAAAGGGATTTGGAATCGGTTGTAAGGATAAGCGGGAAATTGAACTTGCGATGAAACATTAAAATTTCCTTAAAGCTTGCAATGACATTGGCGCGGTATTTCAAATGATTGTGTAGAATATCCCTGAAGCAGAGCTCCACTGCAACATTATGCTTAACAGCCTCCTTGGCCAGGACATGATTCATTCCGCTGTCCCTTCGCTTGAAATAAGGTCTTGACAATACATCGAGCTTGTATGACTCCAGACAGCTTCGGTTGAGCTTCAAATCTCCACCTAGGCATGAAATCATGTTTGTCTTATTTCTGTATTTTTTAGCTGCCTTCTGCATTTCTCCGGAATTGGAATTTCTTAAATTTATGCCCATATCGATTTCAACAGGCCTGTCCAGACTGGATGCCTCTTCAATCAATTCGTCCTTGTATTTTAAGGATTCCTTGAAACCGTCAAGGGAATAATTCAAATTAATATAATCCCATCCGAAGCGACTGGCCTCCTTAATCATGGACAAATCATGATTGTAATTCGCTCCACGCATATTCATGTCATAAAACTTCATTTAAATCAAATTTCCTTAAAAAATCAATAATCACAAGTCAAAAAATCAAATTTCCTTAAAAAATCAATAATCACAAGTCAAAAAATCAAATTTCCTTAAAAAAATTATAATAACAAGTCAAAATGAAACTATTCCATATTTAATCATTATTCTTAATATCATCAGGGAACTGTCCTTCAAGCAATTTTAAAGCCACTTCCTTTTTAGCAGGATATGCTGCTATTTTTACCTTGAGATGTATGCTGTCTCCACCGTCTAAAATCTCCCATTGCTCATCCAAAGCCTTTTCCTTTGAAAATCTTAAAAAAAGATTTCCTTTTTCATCCATCTTTCTCTCTAGATCATTGTAAAGCTTTTTCAATTGATTTCTGTCAATAGAGAGAAGATTATTTAAAAACTCCTTGGTATGGCGCTTTTTGGAAATTGAGCCGGATAATATAAGCATGTTTTCACCGAGCAGTCCTTCTGCCTCTTCAATTTCAGGCTCTGCTTCCGGCAGGATATTCAAAAGAGCCTGCAAAACATCATCTCTGTCTTCATTATCATATATGAAAACCCTGTATCTAATATTGTGAATCATGATTTAACCTATAATTGCTTATAAATAATTATTGCCAATTCAAATATAAAAATATATTTTTCTAAAAGCATTAATAAATATGAAAAAATAATAAAATCAGTAAAATGTTTGAAATGCCATTTAATTATTAAATGCATTGATACAATGGATTTAATAATCAAAATTAAAAAAAGTAAAAAATAAAAAAATAAGAAAATAATTAAAAATTATTTTCTTTTATTTGCCGAAGCTTATAGGAAATTCACTTAAAAGCCTTTTTTAAGTCTTTTTTCGCTTCCTTTTCCTCTGTTTCTGCGGCCACGGCCTTTTTTACCAGCACTAGTCAGGCCTCTGAGAGCTCTGTTAGTGTGCTGTTTTTCACAAATCCAATTGATTTTCTTATCATTGATAATTGAAGGACTTTGTGGGTCTACTAAAATTACTTCGTAGTATTTGTATTTACCATCAGACCATACCCAGTAAGAGTTTAATACTTCCATGTTAGGGTATTTCTTAGCTACTCTCTCTTCTCCAATTCTCTGGATGGATTTTGCCATTGTGATCTTGTTTACACCCATTCTCTTTGGTCTACGACCGTGTAAGAAACGAGTTTTCCTTCTTCCACCACGTCTGACTTTAACACGAGCCACAACAAAACCTTTCTTAGCTCTGTAACCTAATGCTCGAGCACGATCAAGTCTGGTTGGCCTGTCAATTCTTACAACTGCAGGTTGTCTTCTCCATTTAGGAGCTCTCTCCCACATAAGTTCTCTTACGTAAGATTCATCTGGATTTTTCCATGCGTCTCTAATATATTTGTACATCATTTTAATAACCTCTCGTTCAGCTTTACGCCACATCCAAGGACAATAGTCCTATAAAGAGTTTTTTAAAAATTATCGTTAATTTTACAGCAGATTATCGATTTTTATAAGAATTATAAAATCAGATAATAATCGCCATGCTTGATGATTAGATAATAAAAATAGCTATCAAATAGCATATAAACTAACGATAATTTAATTATGATTTTTATTATTTATATACCTTTGGTATAAATCCATTTGAAAAAAAGAGTTTTTATAATTTATATCCCCAATCCAAGGGCATTTCTAAAAGGCTAAGAATTTAATCATGAGCAAAAAATTTCTAAAAATAAAAAAATGATAAAAAATAGCTAAAAATAAAATAAATTATTAATAGCTATTGTTTAAAAACTATCTAGTCATTGTTAAATGGTTGTGGAAGTTCACAAACATCGTTGTCCTTTGCAATGTAAGTGTATACAAATGCTGCAAGGATGGCTCCTACTATAGGACCGATTAAATAGATAGGGAATAATCCCCAGAGGTTTTGACCGCCTAAGATCATGTCCATCAAGTAAGGGCCGAATGTACGTGCAGGGTTGATTGAAGCACCGGTAAATGCGCCTAAAACAACGATTACAGTAGCAACAGTCATACCGATTGAAATACCTGCAAATCCAGGTTCTGCTTTTTTATCTACAGCAACACCCATTACAACAAGCATCAGGAAGAAGGTACCGATACACTCAGCAAGCATTGCCTGCATGTAGCTGACTCCAAGGCCTGGAGCGGTAGCACCAAGTCCTCCAACGGTTACAGCCTGCATTCCGAGACATGCAAATAACAATACGCTTCCAAGGGTAGCACCGATACATTGAGCTACAATGTAGTAGATACTATCCATAAGGGAGATGTTTTTAGTTACAAGCAAACCGATTGTTACTGCAGGGTTGTAGTGAGCACCTGAAATTTTTCCAAACAAGTAAATACAAATCATTACAGTTAAACCAAATGCTAATGCAATAGCTATCCAGTCACCAAGACCACCTAACAATCCGATTCCTGCATCTCCAACACCGTCAGCTATAAGAAGTGTTACAACTGCAGATCCGGTACCGAAGAATACAAGGAAAAAGGTTCCGATTAATTCAGCTAAAAATTTTTTTCCAATTCCACATTCTGCCATATTCTCACCAAATATTAAAAAAATAACATATTTAAAGTTAAAAATCTTCTAGAATTAAAATTCATAATTAAAGCTTAAAACTTAAAAAAAATTAAAAAATTAGACGTCTAATGACATCTAATAATCAATTAATTTCAAATTTATACAGCTTCCTTCCATTGACAGTATTCGTGTTTTACATCAATGGAACAGAATGCACAGTTCTTACATCCTCTTACAGGGGAACCTGGTACCTTAGGGTTAAGAGCAATGACGTTGGTCATCATTGTTGCGGTAATAGGTTCTGAGGTTAAGAGACATGGGAAGTCAGCAAGTCTCATGAGTGAGGAGAATCTTACAGTGATTCCACAGGATGGGTAAGTGTATCTTTGTGGGTTCATGAGAACTTCGCTTGTGGTAATAGGACTTAAGTCAACGTCAAATCCTTTGACCTTAGGAACAAGTTCTGTCTTTTCACTGGATCTCATCTTACGTGCCTTGTCTATGTAGCCCCAACCTCTGTAAGCCATGTCCATGAAGTCGCAGTTGTGTAATTCATCAGCTGCTCCTCTGGAAGGATATTGCTGTACATAGTTGTGGTATCTCTTGGTTAACAGGTCTGCAATCATAGGAGCGTTGAAACCGTCAAGCTCGAGGATGAATTCAGTTGCACATGCAGAGGAACCTGTAGCCAGGCTTAATACATCCATAGGGGAATTGAATTTGTCCAGATTGTTTCTGAGAGTGTTTTCAATAACATCGGAAGTAGCTCTGATGATCTCCATGGTGACATCGTCTTTGCACATGTTGTAAGTGGATTGTGCAATGTGGTGACCAATGTCTCCAACACAGTAGGCAGGAACGGTTACGATGTTACCATAGTGTACTTCATCATCCATTGCAGCCTTGACTGTAGGAGTCATGTCCTTCTTGTATTCCTGCATGTATTTTCTCACATCGAATGATTCAACGCCGGCATCATCCATGAGAGAGCCTTGTGCTTCTATAGGATCTGTGTATAACATCTGCAGAGCCTTGACTTCATCTTCGCTAGCTTCAGCTGCGGTTTTTCCAGCTTCAATAGCTGCTGCGAATGCACTTCCAATACCATAGGAAGTGAGCATACCCCATGATTTAGCAGATAAGATAGCCTGCTTGTGTGCTGTAGGAATGTCGACGGTTTTTAAAATCCTGTTGACCACGTTACTGGTACTTCCAGGCATCATTGCAAAGTCCACTACACAAGTAGGGCCGTAGAAACCGCCGTATCTGCGGATTGATTCCTTAGCAACCAGTGCTTCATTGTCAGCAATAGCGTCTGCAAATTTGGAAACGCTTTCTGCAAAATCAGCATCTTCCTCGCATAAGATTTCAAGTACTGGAGGAGTCTGGTAGTGCTCTACCATTGGGTCGTCCTCTGGTCTGATGGTATCACAAAGAGAGGATAATACTTTAAAGTGGGTTTTTACAGAATCCTTGTGCAGGTTGATAACTGATTCAGCCTGGGTAGGAAGTGCGGTCATACCGGCTACAGCATCTGCATAAGGTTTTGCATCAACTACTTTGAAGTCAGTGTATCTTTTTTCGTAGATTGTGTCTATGTCAGCTCTTTGAGCAGCCATAGCTTCATCAATCATCTTTTTATATATTTCGCTCATAAAATCAATCTCCAAAAATTAATTCTATAAAATTTGTTAACAAATTATATATCTTAATTTTCAAACACTAATCATAGCATTTTATTAAGTATATAATTAATTTGTATTATGTAATTGAGCATTCTTAAATTTATCTATTTAATTCTTGAAAAAATAAATCATATTTTGATATTATCAGAATAAGAATAATAATATTTTGGTATAACTAAAAATAAGGAATTAAAATATGAAAATGGGAAAAACAAGTTATTTTAATGATTTTTTATAAATTTAAAGAAAATAGATTAAAAAAATATCAGAAATTCCATAAAAAAATGAAAATAAAAAATAGAGTAAAAAAATGAAAATAAAAAATAGAGTAAAAAAAAAGAAAATATAAAAATAAAAAAGAAAATTAAAAAAATAGTTATTTAAACTTTAAATGGCCTATTTTGTACCGTAGATTCTGTCTCCAGCATCACCGAGACCTGGAACGATATATTTATTTTCATTTAATCCCTTATCCACCACTGCACAATAGATTTGAACGTCAGGATGGTTTGTTTCAATGACTTTAATTCCTTCAGGTGCAGCTACAATGCATAAAAACTTGATTGCCTTTACTCCATCTTCCTTTAATCTATCGATGGTAGCCGATACACTTCCACCAGTAGCAAGCATAGGATCAATGATTATGGCAATTCTACCTTCGATTCCTTCAGGCATTTTGTAGTAGTATTCAACAGGTTCAAAGGTTTCCTCATTACGATAGAGACCAATATGCCCTACTTTAGCATTAGGAATTACATTGATGATTCCTTCCACCATACCCATACCTGCCCTTAAAATAGGCACAACAGCATAATTGTCTTCATTAAGCTTACCGGTTTGCATTTTTGCAAGTGGAGTTTCAATTTCTGTTTCCTCAAGCTTTGCATCTTTGGTTGCTTCATAACATAAAAGAGTGGATATTTCTGTAACAAGCTCTCTAAACTCTTTAGTACCTGTATTCACATCTCTTAAAATAGCTAATTTGTGTGTAATTAATGGATGATTCAAAACAATTTCATTCATATTATATCTCCTTAAATTATTTAAGAGTTAATTAATTATATCTATGTAACAAATAAAATAAAAAGATTATTATTTAAATTCTTACGAAATACTTTTTCAATAAATAAATCATTTTAATATTATATAAATAATCTGCTGTAATTTATTTTCGAAATTATCTTTAATCAAAAACTGAAAAGCAGTGAAAAATAGTTTCAAAAAATTTCAAAAAAAATTTTAGTAAAATTTATTAGAAAAATAAAAAAATTGAAAAATTTACTAATTTTAATAATTTTTTAGATAAATTTAATGTTTCTAGAAATGGAAAAATTAAAAAAATTCAAATCCAACTAATAAATTTATATTTTTTTGTGAAAACAGCACACTGTGTTTTAAATCCATGGCAAGTATATGAGAAAAGTTCTTTATTATTCTCTTTTAGCAATTTTTCAACATGATCCATAGTATTTTTTTCACCAACTCTATGATAATCATCCATGATAATTATAAAATCATTAGCTAAATTAGAAGGAATTAATTGCCAAATATCTGTTCTTGAATATTCTAACAATATATCTCCATCAGGCCCATTTATAAAACCTCTAGGACCATCAATAATTATCAAATCATATTTTTCATCCCCAACAGCATTTGAAATATCTTTAAAACGAATACTTGTTGTACCATAACAATCGAAACTTTCTTCACTCAAATTAATTATTTCTACATTGCCTGTTAAATCTAACTTTTGAGAAAATGTTTGAATCCAATCTTCATCAGTTTCAAATACAGTCAACTTAACATCATCAAAATATTTTGCATATTGAGAAGTTAATTTAGTAGTTTGGCCCAAACCTAATTCTAAAATATTTTTTGGTGTTGCATCATTCAAAATCCTATATAAAGAATACATAAATGAGTAATTAGCAGCGGAATTTACTAAAGAAAAATCAGTTTTTTCTAACCAAATAGAATTTTTTATAGTATCATTAAATATAAATGCATAATGAATTTCATTATTAATTCTGCTATCTGCTACATATATATTGCTTAAATCTTTTTTTAATGAATAAAAAGTTCCATAAAGGTTATTAATTTCATCAGTATATTGTTGATTGAGATTATTAATTTCATTATGGTGCTGTTTATTAAGTTTATTTATTTCTTTTTCCTTTAATATCTTTTCTTGAGAAATATTATTATTTAATTCTTCAATTTCATTTTTTAACTGTTTATTTTCTTTTTTGAATTTTTGAAAATTTGTTTTGTAATAATTATAACTATTACTTTTAGATAAAATCTTATTTAATAATTCCATTTAAAACACCGAAAAACATATATTAATATCTTCAATTATTCTAGCTTTTAAACCAACACCCGTTTAAAATCTTAATCAAGAATAAAAAAAAATTAATTCCTAATAAAATTCATAATTTTTCTAAAAGGAGCAGTTAATTTCCAACTTGTAGAATTTTTTAAAATCTGATTTTCCTTTTTTAATTTCTTTAGTTTTTTATTCTGCTTTTTGATTTTTTTTTCTTGTGATTTAATTTTTTTATCTTTTTTTGATATCCTATTCTCTAATACGAATAAATATTCTTTAGTTTTATTATTAATGAATTTCTCATCATCTAGTTCTTTACTTAATTTTTGAATAATTTCCTCTTGTTGTGAAATTTTCTCTAGAAACTCATTAATCTCATTTTCTTCCATAATATCACTTTAATCCTCAAATAGTATATCTAATAATTCTGGAAAATGCTTAATAACATTTTCAAACTGAACATTATTCTCAAATTTATTAAATTCCCATAATGTTTTTTCATTCAATAGACCTAAATCTCTTGCGGGATTTACGTAACATAAATTCGGCATTGGATTTTCAATTCCCCTAATTTTTGTTTTGCTAAGAACTGCCATAGCCCAAATCCATATATCATCAGCATATGGACATAACTCTGAAAATAATTTTATATCAAATATCATCTCAGATAAAGAATTTGGAATAAAAAGAGTTCCCCCTCCTGTTGTGAAAAAATTAAAGTAAGACGGTTTACAACCATCAGTAACTAATTTCCAATCATCATAATTATTAAATGATTTATCTGAATTATATGATATCATTCTGGTTCTGGATGAAATAATTTCATTAGGATATTTTAAATGTTCTTCCCATAATTCTTTCAACCAATTTTTAGGATAAAAGATATCATCATCAGCTGTAACAATAAAATCATTAGGGCACTCTCGTAATGCAGGCAATAATTTTTTTAAAGATCTGATATCCTCACACCATTTGATAGTTAAACCATTATCTTTTAAATCTAAAACATCTTGGGGAACATCTTGTTCTTTATTAGGAAATTGTTCATAAGATAACCATAAGAAAATTTCATCTGGTTTAAGACTTTGATTTAATAATGAAAATAAAGTAAAGTTTATATCATTCATACGTTCAGGGAAAGAGGTTAAAGAAACTATAATCCTATTTTCACGTTTAATATGAGTAATCCCTAATTCATTAAATTCATTAATTTCTTTTTTTAACTTAGTTTTGTTTATATATTTTATTTTTGAGTTTATACTAGAATCGAATGCATAAAAACTCTTATAATTATTTGAATTTAAAATAAAAATATAAAATTGAGAAATTTTTGAAGGTAAATTTTCCAAATCTAATCTAGAAACATCTAGATTCAAAAATTCATTTCTTATTAATTTAAAATATTTCTCTTTAAAATCATCTGGAACTCTAATTAACACTTGTTTTAATAGGGATATTTTAAATTGTATAAAATAATGTTTATATGCATTCATAACATCATTATCTTTCAAATGATTCTCAACACTATCAATTATATCAAAAATACAATATGAATCTTCACCTTTTAAACTATTCATAATAGATTTAGGATTATCTTTTCTATAATGATAAAATATTTTTGGATTATAACAAATTCTTTTGGCTTTTAAATATGATTCCACATGAAATTCCACGTCTTCAAATAAAGAATCTGGAAAAATAATGTGATTTTCTTTTAAAAATTCAACATTATATAATTTGGACCACGCAGTAAAAAAGCTATTCAATAATAATGAATGATTCATTCTGTAATCAAAAACAATATCAGCATCTTCAAAAAGTTTTTTTGGGAAATATATTCTATTACATTTATGATCATCATACTCCTCAACAGCATTAAAAAGCACAAGATCTACTTTATTTTTACTAGCTGATTTATAAATTTCTTCACAAAAAGTTAAGCCCAACCAGTCATCACTATCAAGAAATGCGATATATTCACCATTTGCCCTATCTATTCCCCTATTTCTAGAAGGCCCTAAACCCGCATTTTCAAAAGAAAATATTTTTATACGACTATCCTTTTCTGCATAATGATTTAATATATCTAATGAATTATCAGTAGATCCATCATTTATACAGATAATTTCTATATTTGCAAGAGTTTGATTAATTACACTGCTTAAACATTTTTCAAGATAATTTTCAACATTATAAACAGGTATTATAACGGATATTTTAGGTTTTTTAATAACATCATTTATGATAATCCCTGAAGAATAATCTTCTGCACTATTTTTTACACCCTTATTAATTATATCAACATTATATAAATCAATTCTTTCAATAATCTTATCAAATGAAGAAATAACCTTTTTAAGCAAATCCTCATTATCAAAATTAACATATATTGATTTTAAATTATCCATTACTTCAAGCAATTCTAGTAAATCTTCTTTAGTAGTGATATGAATTGGCCTATTTTTCATTTCTATTAGGAGATCAGTGAATTGAATAATCATTGAAGCAAATCTTTTATCATTGATTAAAATATTGAATACTGAATAAAAATGTTTAAAGTAATCTAAAAATTTTCTAGGATTATTTACTTTTATTTCATTAGGACTGGAATAAGAATAATAAATTATGGGAACTTCATAATAATAATCAATTTTTGTCAAAATATCAACCAGAAATACTGGGTCTTGGCCTCTTAACAAACTTGGAAAACGGATGTTATGCTTATTTAAAAAATCTCTTTTAAATATATTTTTGTAAAAAAACCATGGAATGCCATATTCCTCCGGACTTTTTTTCTGTAATTTTGGAATAGGTTTAAACCATTTATTTTCATAAGTTATTTTATTTTTAATGATAAACTGGATTCCTCCAGAAACCATTTCCACATTATGTTTTTTCGCTTCATGATACAATATATCTAAAGAATTTTCATCAACAAAAATATCATCAGCATCTAAAAATGCAATATACTCTCCAGTAGCATTGTCAAGCCCAAGATTTCTTGAATCTCCAACACCACTATTTTCTTTATTAAATATCTTTATCCGGCTATCTTTTTCAGCAGATTCCTTTAATATTTGTAAAGAATTATCCAGTGATCCATCATTTACACATATGATTTCTATATCTTTTAAAGTCTGTTTAAAAATACTTTCCAAACAAGTTTTAATTGAATGCTCAGCATTGTAAATAGGTACTATTACTGATATCTTAACCATGTTAACATCCTAAATATTATTTATTATATATATATATATATTAATTTAACTATATAATAATTTTCTTTATTCTTACAGGGACTGTCACAAATTTGGGTGATTTTTCAACAAATCAGTTTTCCATCCCAAAATCTTAATTTAAGACCAAATCGTGTCAATACTCCCTCAAAAGTTC
>OMVY01000026.1 GCA_900314635.1 uncultured Methanobrevibacter sp. | reverse complement strand
GAACTTTTGAGGGAGTATTGACACGATTTGGTCTTAAATTAAGATTTTGGGATAGAAAACTGATTTGTTGAAAAATCACCCAAATTTGTGACAGTCCCTTAATTATTGTTTTATTAAACTATAAATAGTTAGTATTATATAATTTATATTAGTATTGACAATCAATATTATATATTTATAATTCATATGTAAATGTATTTTAATTTTAAGATATTGTTGATATGGAATGAAATAGTTTAAAATCTTAAGACAAGCTATTTTCAAAATTTAGTATTTAGATAAAATAATAATCTCATTTTATTGTGCGTTTTTCAATCGCGATTAAATGTGATTGTTGAAATGCTTAATAGATATGGGGATTATTATTGGTTGAACGAATTATTTGATTAGATTTTTATTAATGGAGGTTGTAAATGAATAAAAAGACATTTATAATCATTGGCTTAATTTTTTGTCTTTTATTTACCATGCCTATGGCATCAGCTGCAGAAAATTCAGCTGACTCCTCTTCATTAGATGACAATTTCGCAATCGAATCAGATATCTATCAGTTAGCATCTGCTGATGTTGATGGTTTTGATATTGCAGATGAGAATGTTTCAGATGATTCTGTAGCTTCCATCTCAGATTCTGAAGAAATTGCAGATGGTCCTGGTGGAGATATTAATAAAAATTATAATGAAAATAATAAAAATTTCGGTGCAAGCATACTGGCCGCTGACGGCAGTGGAAACACATTCAGCGATTTGAAAAGCATTATAGAAAATGCTATTGCAAATGGCGATGACAGCGTGGCACTGGATCGTGACTTTGAATTCACATCCGGCGAAGATGATTCCCTGACTGACGGCATAGTCATCAACTCCCCTATTACCATAATCGGAGGCTCCCATACTATAAATGCAAAAAATATGGCAAGAATTTTCACAATCTCTTCCAATAATGTGTTCTTGAAGGACATTGTCTTCAAAAATGCAAATGCAAGTAATTCCAATAGTCATGGTGTCGCAGGCGGAGCAGTTTATGTTGAAACTGCAGGAGGCGCTGAAGAGCATTCAGGAATCAGCAATTCAACATTCATCAACTGTTATTCAACAGGTGATGGAGGAGCGTTGTATGTCAAATCAGATTATTTCACATTATCTGATTCAATTTTCACTGACAATACTGCAGGTGATGACGGTGGAGCTATCGACTGGGAGGGGGATTATGGAGAAATCTCTAATCTAACTGCTTCCGGCAACAGCGCTATCAGCTATGGTACTTCCAATTCAAAAGGAGGTACCATAATCATCACAGGTTCCTATATGAGCATGGACAAGCTTGACATTACAAACAGTATTGCTAAAGCGGATTCAGGACATAATGGAATTCAAGGTGGAGCTATCTTCCTGACTGGTAATTACTGCAACATCACTAATGCTGTATTTGAGAATTGTACCGTTGACTTCGATGGGGATGATGCTTCAGGAGGAGCATTATACATAATTGGTAATTTCACTAATATTATCTGTGCTGAATTTATCAATAACTCCGCTACTGAAGATGGTGGTGCTGTTTTCATAAATGGTAATGACTGTACCTTGAACAAAACAGTTTTCACGGGAAATATCGCTCATAACGATGGCGGTGCCATCGAGTGGGATGGTGACAATGGTATGATCTACAACCTGACTGCTGATGAAAACCATGGGGATAGTGCTCATGGTAGTTCCAAGGGAGGTACCATCATAGCTACTGGTGACAGGATAGTCATGGACATGCTTAATATTACAAACAGCCATGTCAATGGTCCGACCTATACTGGCACCAACACTATTCAAGGTGGAGCGATCTTTTTAACCGGAAACGAGTGCAACATCACAAATTCCAGGTTTGAAAACTGTTTTGCAGACCATTCCAAGGTTGAAGCATCTGGAGGAGCATTATACATTTTAGGAAACAAGTCCCGCATAATCAATGTGGAAATTTCCAATGCATCCTCTAGAAACGATGGTTCAGCTGTTTATGTATTTGGTAACAACGGCGATCTGGAAAAGGTCTCAATCAGTAATTCCAAATCTTCAAGCGGCGATGGAACTATCCTGATTTCAGGGAGCAATACTTCAATCGACAGATGTGTTGTTGACAGCAGTTCCGCTAAGAATGCAGGTGCATTGAAAATTACTGGTGATGGGACCAATGTTTCCAATTCCAACTTCACAAATAACAATGCTTCCGCAATCGCAGGAGCAATCGAAGTTTTGGGAAGCGACACAACCATCACAGGCTGTAATATTTCAGACAATACCGCATCCACTAACGGTGGAGGAGTCTACTACAAAGGAAGCCGATTCACATTACAGGATTCAAATATCGACCACAACTCTGCAAAAGCAGGTGCCAATATCTACTTGGATAAAGGAAGCGTATCCAGCCATATAATTGGATGCAATATTACAAATGCCTATGCAAATGGCGGAAATTCCGGCTATGGTGGAGGAGTGGAATGGCTTGAAAATTCAGTGGATGGTCTCATCAAGGACTGTTATTTCTACAATCTCACATCTTCAGGCCATGGAGGTGCCATTCACTGGTATCCTGGAACCAACGGACAAGTCGACAACTGCACATTCGTCGAATGTCATGTTGACGGCACTAAAAACGGCGGAGCTATTTACGCAGGTGCTAATAGTAATATCATTCCAAAGGGAACCATATTATCCAACAGCACATTCATCAACTGCACATCAGGTACAAGAGGTGCTGTAAACTGGAATTCAGTAGGTGGTCTGATTATAAACAATACCTTCATCAATTGTGGAAGCAATTCTTCTGCAACCACACAGTATGGAGGCAGACAGGCCCTTCAGATTGAAAAGGGTAACAATACCCAGATTCTTCTGTGTGAATTCTACAACTGTACCGGTATCGGCGGTGGAGGAGCATTAAGAGTCCAGGACCAAGGTGAGAACATCACCATTGCAAACTGTACTTTTGATGGATGTTCCAATACTGGAACCGCAGGTGCGGTATATATAAGCAACAATGGTAAGAACATTGTTTTTGAAAACAACTCATTTACCAACAACTCCGCTCCAAATGCAGGTGCTTTATATGCTGATGCTAGAACAACTTTCAGTTCTTTTGCAAACAATGAATTCATATCAAACAAGGCTACCGATGCTTCTGGAAATGCCGGTGCTGTAAGATTCTCTGGAGATGCTGCAGTAGTTGACTCAAGATTTATTGATAATTCCTGTAACGGCGCAGGAGGAGCCATATTTGCCAATGGCAAGTTGAATATTTCCGGCTCAACTTTTGAAAACAATACTGCCGGCACCAATGGAGGAGCAATTTCCTCCAATAATGGCAATGGCAATTTGTTTGTTAACGAGTCATCTTTCAAGTACAACAAGGCTCCGACTGGCTCTGCCATAAGAGCAAACACTGTCAACATAGAAAATACAGAATTGCTTGAAAACCAGGCATTATTCGATAAGTGGAATAATCAAAGGCATTCATTTACAGAGAATCATGTATCTATCAACGGTACTTTTGTAGGCAGGGACAACTACTTGAATGCCATCAATGCAGGAAGCGGCACTTTTTCGAATGTTGTCTACTGCGGTGTAAACGGTGGTGGAGTGGATGAAGGAACTACAAATACTACTGTTGTGACTTCAGCAAAATCATTCAATGAAGTTCACCAGATAGTCATTTTGGAAATCTTCGATGAGAACAACAATCTCGTGGAAAGCATCAAGAAGTATACTGATGCAAGCGGCAATTATAACTTCGAGGTGGATTTAAGCAGTGATGCTCAAAGCTATTCCTATAGGATCTCCCACCCTGAAGACAATTATTATACCTATGCCGAATACACTCTTCATAAGTATTCCTCAGTTTTAAACATAAGCTGTCAGAACATAACATATCCTGAAGATGAGAACATCACATTCGAGGTTTCCGGAATCGATGGCATGACTCCTACTGGAAATATCACAGTGGTCATCAATGATACAAATGGTGTTATAATATATAATGACACCATTCAACTGAGTTCAGGCAAGGCAAAACTGGATTTCTCCAAATTGAATGCAAGCGAATATTATATTCATGCAAGATATAATGGAGATGAAAATTACCTTCCTGACAATGAAACCGCTGTTTTCCATGTAAATCAGACAAAGCCTTCAATGGATCTTAAGACAATCACTCCTGTTAGCTATGGAGATAATGAAACTCTTGTTGTTAAAGTTATTCCTGTTGTAGGAGGCATTGTTCCAACCGGCAATGTTACTGTTGTCATTACTGACAGCGAAGGCAATGTTGTTGCTACTTTCACTGAAGAGGCTTTGACTGATGGCAGCGTTGAGATAAATGTCACTGGATTGGCTGTCGGCGAATATGATGTGAACGCTACCTACAACGGCGATTTGAATTATGTTTCTTCTGATATTTCAGGTTCATTTGAAGTGGTTCAGGTCACTCCTGATGTAAACATCAGCACTGCAAACATAACTTATGGTGAAAACGAGACAGTTGTTGTGACTGTTGAGGCTGTTGAAGGAGGAGCTAATCCAACAGGTAATGTTACTGTTGTTGTTACTAACAGTTCTGGCGATGTTGTTGCTACTTTCACTGAAGAAGCTTTGACTGATGGAACTTTCAGTTTCAATCTCCCTGATTTGGCTGTAGGCGAGTATTACGTTGATGTCACTTAGTATAATGTGACCGTTATTTATAATGGTGATGATAATTATACTCAAGCAATTGGAGAATCTGCCTTTAAGGTTGACAAAGCAACTCCTGTTGTAAAAGCAGACACCGTTAATATCACTTATGGTGATGATGAGACTATTGGTGTCTCTGTTTCTGGTGTTGGTGATGGTGCTGTTCCTACGGGTAATGTTACTGTTGTTGTTACTGATAGTTCTGGTGCTGTTGTTGCTACTTTCAATGCTGGTGAGTATAATGTGGCAATTACCTATAATGGTAATGAGAATTATACTCAAGCAATTGGAGAATCTGCCTTTAAGGTTGACAAAGCAACTCCTGAAATGAAAGTCGGCACAGATGGCATTACTTATGGTGATGATGAGACCATTGCTGTGACTGTCTCTCCTGTTGAGGGGGGCTCAGTTCCTACAGGCACTGTCAATATTACTGTAACAGATGAGGATGGAAACACAAGAACATATAATGATGTTCCTCTTGAAAATGGTGCTGCTGAAAAAGTCATTTCAGATTTAGATGCAGGAAACTACACAGTTCAGATTGTCTATTCTGGAGATGACAATTATGCTCCAGACACCAAAGACGGCAAGTTTGAAGTGGCCAAAGCTGATGCCATTGTTGAAATCCATGTTTATGACATTATTTATGGTGATATTGAAGAACTTACTGTAACCTGCAATGCGCCTGGAAATGTAACAGTATATGTAAATGGCATCAATGTGACTCTCAGTCTTGATGATGGATATGAACATCGCCTATTTGCATCCCTTGCAGCCGCATACAGTGGAAATGCTAGATTGGATCTTGAAAACCTTGCTGCGGGAACATATCCTGCAAGCGTTCATTATAACGGGGACAAGAACCATAACGAGGCGGATGATGATGACACATTCCATGTAATTCCTCAGAATACTACAGTAAGCGTTTATGTTGATGACATCAAGGTTGGCGAGGATGCAATAATCAAGGTCGAGCTTTCACCTGAAGCTGCTCCTGGAAATATTACTGTGACTATTGATGGAAGGGATTACAATGTTGAACTTACGAATGGTAAAGGTCAATTGGCCGTCCCAGGATTTAAAGCGGGCGAACACGATGTTGTTGCAAAGTATCCGGGCAGTCAAAACTATACCAACAGTTCAAACTCAACTACCTTCAAAGTTACTAGGAATACTCCTGAGGTTTCCATAGATTCTCAAGACATTAATGTTGGAGATATGGAAACAATTACCGTAACCGTCCCTAAGGATGCTACTGGAAATGTAACCATTACAGTTGCAGGCAAGACTTATACTGCTCCTGTAAAAGACGGCAAGGCAGTATTCAATGTGCCTGGATTAAAAGCAGGCAATTATGCTGTTGATGCAAGGTATAATGGGGATGACAAGTATGATTCTCTGGATGTCAATGGCACATTCACTGTTTCCAAAGTAAAACCTGATATGGGCATTTCTGCTGCGACAATCAAAGTTGGTGATGATGGAACTGTTACTGTTACTGTTCCTAAGGATGCTACTGGAAAAATTACCATTGAAGTTGCAGGTAAAAAGTACACAGCTCTTATTAAGGACGGCAAGGCAGTATTCAATGTGCCTGGATTAAACGTCGGCATACATCACATCAAAGCCTACTATGAAGGTGATGAAAAATATGAATCATCTCAAGCAGATGGATACATAGAGGTTGTTGATGATAATCATAATGGTTCTCATAATAAAGCCCATGAGGATGGCATTGATTTAGCTAGCATTTATACAGGCAATCCGGTAATGGTGTTAATATTGGTGCTTTCTTTCCTTGGCTTGTTGCCGCTTGGACGAAAAAGGGATGATGATGAGTAAAATGAAGAATTTTAAAATTCTTCCATAATTTTTTCATTTGAATCTGTTAAATTTTTATTTTTCATTATATTTTTTTATTAAATTTTTAATTTTTCTTTTTTTATACTTTTTAATTGTCTATAGTTTGTAAATTTTGCTTTTTACTGAAAATTTTTTCATTTATATATTATGGTTTTTATTCTTTATTTTAAATATCCTATTTTTATTTAAATTATTTTTTCATTAAACTTAATTTATTTAAGTATTACTTTTTTTACTAATTTTCGCTTATTTTTTAATACTGGTGAGTAATATCTTTTAAAATTATAAATTATTACTTTATATTTAAATAAAATAAATTTGAGTAATAATTATTACTTTTTTAGCCAAAATAAGCCATTTAATATTACTTTATTTAGAAATATTTTTATATGAATATGTATTAATAATTAAATGTAAAGTATTAATTTCATAACAATTTTAATATTTGTATTACTAATTTCATTTTAAATTAAGTTTATATACTTTTCCATTAAGATTGTTGCTTAATATTTTATCTTTAACTCAAGGAGTCTTATTATGAATACAAAATATATAATTGGTGCGATAGTCGCTATTATTGTTGTGCTTATCGGCGGTGCTCTTCTTATGGGAGGGGGCACTACCGAAAGAGGACCGGGAGAAATCGTAGTTGCAGCTTACAGTCACGGAGGAGAACCTGAAGCAGGTTTCGACCCTATTGCAGGCTGGAACTATTATGCAGAGCCATTGATTCAAAGTACCCTGCTTAAAATGAATACCAACGGTACTTATTCAAACGATCTGGCTACAGACTATGAGATTTCCAGTGATTTCAAGAAATACACTGTAAATATCAGAGACGATGTCAACTTTACCGACGGTACACCGCTTACTGCTGAAGATGTTGCATTCACTTTCAATGCAGCAAGAGACAGCGGTGCAAGCCTTGACTTGACTGCTTTAAAAGAAGCAAAAGCTGTGGATGACTACACTGTCGAGTTTGATTTGAACAAATCAGATTCCACTTTCCTCGACAAGCTTGCTTACATCGGTATTGTTCCTTCCGATTCATATGACAACGAAACCTATGGTGAAAACCCTGTAGGTTCCGGACCATACAAATTCGTACAATGGGACAAAGGCCAGCAAGTAATCTTGGAGAAAAACCCTGATTACTATGGAAAAATGCCTGAAGTAGAAAAGATTACCATTCTCTTCGCTCAAAACGAAGCAGCATTCAACCTCGCTAAGAATGGAGAGGCTGATGTAGTGGCAGTACCTCTTGAATATGGTAAGGAAAGTGTGGACGGCTACACAATGTACCTCATGGACACCATCGATGTTCGTGGTATCTCACTGCCTAGTGTTCCAGATACTGGTGAAGTATCTGAAGGGGACAACTACACAATCGGTAACAATGTAACTTCAGACATTGCTGTAAGAAAAGCATTGAACTATGGTATCAACAGAACTGCTTTAGCTGAAGGCGCATTAAACGGATTAGGTGTACCTTGCTACGACGGTATTGCTCATCAACTGCCATGGGCTAATCCTGAAGCCGCTATTGAAGACGGTGATGTTGCATATGCAAACAAAACCTTGGAAGAAGCGGGCTGGGTTGACTCTGACGGTGACGGTATAAGAGAAAAGAACGGCACAAAGGCTTCATTTGAAGTATACTACTCTGCAAATGCTCCTGAAAGACAGGCATTGGCTTTAGGACTTGCTGAACAAGCCAAGGAATTCGGTATTGAAGTTGAGCCTATAGGTGCTGAATGGGATGAGATCTATCCAAATGAATATTCACAAGGAGTTCTCTGGGGATACGGTTCCACTGATCCTTCAGATATGTACGGAGAATACTACAGTTCCTCTGACTTCAACCCTGCAAGTGTCAACAACAGCGCAGTAGATGCTCATATGGATGCAGCATTTGCGGAATCCCGTGAAGCTTCCTACAAAGACTGGTCTGCTGTATCATGGGACGGTTCCACAGGTATTTCTCCTAAAGGTGATGCTAACTGGTTATGGTTAGGTGAAATCAAATATGGTTACTTTGTAAATGACAGGGTGGACATTTCCAATGACACCGCTCTCTTGCAGCCTCACGGCGGAGACTTGTTCAGTAACATATACGACTGGACCATGACCAACGCAACTTCAGAAAGTTAAAAAATCATGAAGTCGGGAAAAGCCAATGGCTTTTTCCACTTTTTTTTTAAAAAAATTTTCTAATTTTCACTTTTATAAAATATTGTATCTTTTTAATGCATTGTGTAGGGGTATGAATTGGAATATTTTTGTTTGAAGTTTTTTCAAATCTTTTTGTTTATGATTTTATTCCAATTTAATGCATTTTCAATCTTATTATTCATTATATGTGATTTTAAATATGGAGGTTGTTTCTTGTTAGACAAACAGAAAATACTTAAATTTTTAGGCTATAAGCTTGTTCGCTTTGCCATATTATTGATTGTAGTAATATTATTAAGTTTCATACTGATTGACATGTCTCCTATAAATCCGGTAAATGCTTATATTTCCAACATGGTTGTTAGTCCTGAAAAGATTGCACAGCTGGAAGCATACTGGGGAGTGAACCAGCCTATTACAGAGAAGATGCTGAACTGGCTTGGAAATATCCTCACCGGTGACTTCGGTACTTCACTGATTTACAGGGCTCCGGTTCTGCATGTCATCTCTGAAAAATTCACAGCATCCCTCATATTGATGCTGACATCATGGGCGATTTCAGGAATACTTGGATTTGCTTTAGGCGTTCTTGCAGGATTTAAAAGAGACACATGGGTTGACAAGGCTGTCAAGACATACTGTTACATACTGCAGTCAGCACCTACATTCTGGATTGCACTGCTTGTTGTAATGGTATTCAGCGTCTATCTTGGACTGTTCCCTGTAAGTGGAGGAGTTCCTATCGGAGCATTGAGCCAGGATGTATCATTCTGGGACTGGCTGAGGCATTTGATTCTGCCTGCATTTACATTGAGCATTCTTGGTGTTGCATCAATCGCATTATACACCCGTGACAAGCTCATAGAAGTTATGTCAACTGATTATTTCCTTTTTGCAAAGGCAAGAGGAGAAGATGGATGGACTTTGATAAAAAGACACGGCATAAGGAATATTCTTCTTCCTGCCATAACTTTGCAGTTCTTATCTTTCAGTGAATTGTTTGGAGGTACAGTTCTTGTTGAACAGGTTTTCATGTATCCCGGCATAGGTCAGGCTGCAGTTTCCGCAGGTTTGAGAAGCGATGTTCCATTATTGCTTGGAATTGTGATTTTCAGTGCGATTTTCGTATACTGCGGAAATCTGATTGCGGATATTTTATACAACTTTGTAGATCCTAGAATCAAGGAAGGTGAGGAAAATGGATGAATCAGTCAATAAGATGAGTAAGTTTGATATTTTAGGCAGCATGAATCTGAGAACCAAGACATTGCTTGCAATAGGGCTGTCTGCTTTCATACTGATTCTAGTAGTAATCATCAGCTTCACCATTGATCCTAAAAGCATCACTACCAATTGGTCAATGATGAACCAGCCGCCTTCCTTTGAGCATATCTTCGGTACCGACTGGCTGGGAAGGGATATGTTCATCCGTACTCTCAAGGGTCTGGGATTAAGTGTTCAGATAGGATTCTTCGCTTCAGTTTTAAGCAGCATCATTGCTGTTGCCCTGGCTTTTCTGTCTAGTTTCAACAAGTATCTGGACAGTTTTGTATCATGGCTTATCGATGTGTTCCTATCCATTCCGCATATTCTGCTCATCATTCTTATTTCCATTGCTTTAGGTGGAGGCGCTTTTGGAGTATTGGTTGGTGTGGCTTTCACCCACTGGACATCTCTTGCAAGAGTGCTCAGGGCAGAAATCAAGAGAATCAAAACTTCCGAATTTGTAACAATTTCTGAAAAGCTTGGAAAATCCAAGTTATGGATTGCAAGAAAACAGATTCTTCCGCTGGTTGTCACACAGGTAATTGTAGGTACAATTTTAATCTTCCCTCATGCAATCATGCACGAAGCAAGTGTGACATTTTTAGGATTCGGTCTCTCTCCTCATGAGCCTGCTATTGGTATTATCTTATCTGAATCCATGAAATATCTTGCAACAGGAAACTGGTGGCTTGCATTGTTCCCAGGTCTGGCATTATTGATTCTTGTATTGCTGTTTGATATTGCTGGAGAGAATATCAAGAAGATGCTGGATCCAACAAGCGCAAATGAGTAGGTGATATTATGAGTGATGTTAATTTTTCAAATGATGTTAGTGAATTGATTAATGTTTCAAATATCTCCATTTCTTTCACCCAATATGTAAAAGGCTTGAATCAGAGGGAATTGAAGGTTATAACTGATTTGACTTTGGATATCAAGGAAGGGGAGATTGTAGCGGTTCTAGGTTCAAGCGGGTCTGGAAAAAGCCTTCTTGCACATGCAATACTCGGCATTCTTCCCTCTAATGCAAACCTCTCAGGAACCATGATGTACAAGGGCGAAGTTCTAACTGAAGAATTGAAGCAGAAACTGCGTGGAGATGAAATTGCATTGATTCCACAATCAGTGAATTTCCTGGATCCATTGATGAAAGTATCAGACCAGGTTATTGGTGAATGCACTGATGAAGCAGAAGAAATGGAAAAAAGAGCCAAGCAGAGGGCAATTTTTGAAAAGTACAACTTGTCTGAAGAAGTTGATGACATGTATCCTTTCCAATTGTCTGGAGGTATGGCAAGAAGAGTTCTTGTATCAACAGCCCTTCTTTCAAACCCAAAGCTTGTAATTGCAGACGAGCCTACTCCTGGGCTGGATGAAAAGTCTGTCGAGGAAACTCTGAACCATCTTAGACAGATGTCTGCGGAGAATGTTGGTGTTCTGTTGATTACCCACGACATTGATGCTGCTTTGAAGGTTGCAAACAGAATTGCCATATTCTATTCAGGATATGTGATTGAAATAGCAAATGCTGATGATTTCAGCGGTGAGGGAGAGAATCTGCTTCATCCATATACCAAATCCCTTTACAAGGCTTTGCCTCACAACGGCTTTGTATTGACAAAGGGACATCAGCCATTGCATGGAGAGATTCCTGTCGGATGTCCTTATTATGACAGATGCGCCCATAAATTGGAGAAATGTGACAAGATCAGGCCTGATTTGATTCCTATCGATGATAATAAGAGGGTCAGATGTTTCAAATACGAGGAGTAGATATTATGAATGATTTTTATTTATTTGAAATCAATGGGGGAATATCATGGAATTAACTGGTCGCAATATCTCTTTCAAATACAGTTCCGCTTCCAGGCAGATCTTAAAGGATGTTGATATCACTATCGATAATAAAAAGGTTTTAGGATTGTTTGGAGACAGCGGAAGTGGAAAATCCAGTTTATGCAAGATTCTTGCAGGCCATATTAAAAAATACGAAGGTGAGGTGAGGCTGGATGGTGCAGAGATTCCAAAAGGCTTCAATCCTGTTCAACTTATTTACCAGCACCCTGAAAAGGTAATGAATCCTAAATGGAAGATGCATGAAGTTCTGGGAGAATCATGGGATGTTCCCGATGACCTCCTGGATGATTTTGGAATTCAAAAATCCTGGCTTAACAGATGGCCTGCTGAACTTTCAGGTGGTGAATTGCAGAGATTCTCAGTCTTAAGGGCTTTAAACCCAAATACCAAATTCCTGATTGCTGATGAAATGACTACAATGCTTGATGCGATTACTCAAGTCCAGATATTCGAGTCGGTTTTGAGGATTGTTAGGAAAAGGGGCATGGGCTTATTGGTTGTAAGCCATGACAAGGACTTGATGGATATTATTTGCGATGAAGTGATATATCTTGACGACATAAATCATGTTTGATTATTGATATTTTTTATCATATTTAATATCTTTTATTTTTTATTTTTTTTTATTTTGTTTGCAGGTTTTTTCTTATTTATTTTTGTGGATTTTTTTCTTATTTTTTTAGTTGTTGATTGGATTATTTTTTTCTTTATTACTATAAATAATCAGTATTAATTTTTTAATTTTAAAAATAATACTTAATATTTAAATAAATTATTTTTTAGTAATAATTAATACTTTTTAGCCAAAAATAATCAATTTTTATTACTTTTTATAGAAATATTTTTATATGTCACATAATAATTATTATATATAAAGTATTAATATAATATTTTTTTCATCATAAGTATTACTTTTTATTTTTTTTCACTTTTGGTTTATATTAATAATCAAATGATTTAAAGTGATTGAATGAATTTTACCATTAAGAAACTGTCTGATGACTGCGATACCAAAATCAGAGTTAGAAACTTCCTGTTCTCCCAGATAAGATCTGAATATGGCTATGGATACATTCCTTCCTGGCACAAGGACATAGTGGACTTGAACAAGTATTATATCGACTGCAGGAAGAACAATCTGTTCTTTGTTGAGAATAATGATGATGGGAGAATCATAGCCAGCATGGCAATTAGACAATATGACAAGGACTTTCCAGAATTTCGAGACATTTACTCTAGAGAGACCACTGCCAGCATATGGAGATCTTTCGTCGAAAAGCCTTACAGGCGCTGTGGACTGGCTACACATTTATTTGATGTTGTCGAGGAATTCTGCTATGAAAATGACTTCAATGAGATTTATCTGCATACCCAGAAGAATCTTGTTGCGGGTTTCAATTTTTGGAAAAAAGTGGGGTTCCAGGTTACTTTGGATACTAACAATGAGCTTAAGACTGTTCACATGGTAAAAAACTTATGCGGCAAATAATCAAATGAAGAAAAAATTTATATGTGAGAATTAAAATTAATTTAATTAATATTCAAATATAAATTATTTTAAAAAATTCTTATTTGATTTCTAAAAATTAATTTAAGATTTATTTTTTAATATTTAATTTCTTAAAATTAATTTACAAAATTAATTTTTTAACAAACTTTTGCGTGATAAGATGAGCTGTTACAAATACTGGGGAAAAATCGAAGAAATTGCAGACAAGCTTTCAAGCTATGGAGACTTGGACAATGAAGGCCTTTCAGCACTTGACGGCACTGATATTGATGAAATTACAATGATTCTTGATGAAATTGAGGTCATCGCACATGACAAGGAGATAGATTTCGACTCTGCAAAGCACATCCTTGATGATGAGAAGATGAACAAGGCTCTGCAGCTGATAAGAAAGTTCTATGTGTACATAGGTGCAAGGCTTGAAAAAGAGAATGCAATGAAGATATTGGAAGCCGATGATCCAAAGGCGGTTCTGGATTCATTCCATTTCTATGACAGATACATAGGCCTTATTGATAATGAAAGGCAATTAGCCAAATTCAATGAAAAAAAGACATTCGTATTCCTGGGCAGCGGTCCTCTTCCTTTAACTTTGATAATGTTCAACATGGTGACTGGATGCAAATGCATAGGAATAGAACAGTTTGAGGATGTTGCAGAATTGTCAAGAAAAGTTTTAAAGCGTTTGGGACTTGATGATGACATAGAAATAGTCACAGGTGATGAAAAGACCATTTCAGATCTGGACTATGACATCCTTATGATTGCTGCCTTTGCAGAACCAAAGGACAGGGTTTTCGCAAATGTGTGGGAGATTGTTGATGAGAAGACCCCAGTTCTCTACAGGACTTACACAGGTATGAGAGCTATTTTATATTCTCCAGTTACTAACAAGGATACCCGGGGATTCCATCAGGAAGTAATGCTCCTTCCAAGAGGAAAGACAAACAATACTTCCGTTCTGATTAGAAAAATTAGTTAATCATGTCTTTTTTATAATTTTATTTTTTTTTTAAATAAAGCGTTTTTTAAGTTATTATTTTATTTTTTTTAAATAACCGTTTTTAAAAAATAATTTTAAATAAAATCACATTTTCCACTAGGAAGGACTCTCACAACATCTTCTAGAGTAAGCAAATCATCTTCATTGATTCTATTTAAAATCTCCTTGGCTATTTTTTCCTTTTTGGTATATCCCGGCTTGATTGCAACATATTTTTCACTGTGTGCTTTCATGGCATCGATAGGGCCGGCCATGATTCGTTTTGCACCATCGTATTCAACAATGCCTATGGCTATCTCAAGCTTTGCAGACCTCACATAGTTTCTACGGCCTCTTACAATGAAAGCTCCCTTTGGAACGAACTCCCCTGACTGAGGTGTTTTTGAAACCTGCTCCGGATGCACCCAATATACGTCCTGTATTCCGAAGTTATTCGGCCAAGCAGATGAAAAGGATGCTGCAAAGATAGCAGATTCTTTAAGCAGCTGGTCATCTGCTTCATCGCCACCAAGTTTTACAACAGTTGAAGGAGCACCATGTATATCCGCATGCATATAAATATCATTTGATTCGAGATATTTCTTCACAACCATCTCGTTTGTACCGGCGTCCCTACCGCAGACAACAAGGGTACCATTGGAAGAGAGGAACCATCTGAGCTTTTCATACCATTTGAGGTTCTTCTTAACCCTTTTTTTAGGAACCATGATGTTTTCAAGAGCCTTCTCTTTTTTAGATTCCACTTCAGCCAGCTGTTTTTTAGTGTTTTCAATAGCTATTGTCGCTCCCTTGATTTTGCGCTTAGCCTTTTTAGCCTTTTCATAATAAACTTCTGCATTGTCTGGAATTGACTTCTTGCAGTCCATTGCAATACTTTCTCCGTCAATATTCAAAACAATGTTTCCAAGCGGATCAAGTGATTCGAATATCTGAGCCTCCTTCATTCCGGATTTCTTCGCATCCTTCAAGGTCTTTCCAATTTCCTTCCAGCCATAGTCCTTCTCTCTTGCATCTAGAATGACATTCAAGACATTTTCTATCTGGACATAATTTGTAAAGATTGTCTCGCCCTTTCGATTTGAATCGTCAATGGTCTTTTCAAAACCTTCAAGGGTTTCCTGCTGTTTTTTAAGACGGTTTGAAAACTTATCAACCTTCTTGTTCCATGCGGATTCCTGGACATTGCTTATTTCACTTGCAACCTTGCTTGAGAAGAACTCGTCGCAGGCTTCATTGAAAGAATCGTATTCTTTTGCTTCAAAGTCCTTGTAGGTTTCAAGAGATATTGGAACAACATCTTCCCTGACTTTGAATTTCTTGTCCGGATTTTCCGCTTTGAGCCTTTCAACTTCCTTTTCATTGTTTACAATCATTGGAGTGAATTCTTTGTTTTCAAGCTTGGAGAAGATGTTTTTCAAGGATTTAAAGACCTCTTCGATTTCATTTGAGCTTAATGCTCTGCAGTTGGTCTTCTTGTTGATAGATGTATTCAACAGGATTTCCTCTGCATACAAGCTTCCCAATCCGCTTTTAGCAAGAACCCTGACGATTTCATCATCGTTGGATTTCACAAGCTCGTTGAATTCGTCTTCGGTTATTGTCAGTGGATTGATTCCGTTTTCAGGAGGGAAGATATATTCCCTTTTTGCACTTATGTCCCTGTCTGACCATTGCTTTCTCTTAAGAGGCGCAATGATGTTGTTTTCCTCGTCAAGGAGTATGATGTTTCCCTGGGAGAACAATTCAACAATGAGGGTGTATGTTATGTCCTTTTTCATCTTTATTATGACGACCCTGTCGAAGTTGTGTTGTTCCACACTCACTACATTGGCACCTCTTACACGATTCCTAAGCAGCATTGGAAAATGGGGAGGCTGCTGTGGATTTGAAAGAGGGTAAACGCTTAAATGAATTCTTTTTCCAGCCTGCATGACAAGGTCCAGCCTTCCGATTCCTGCCTTGTGGAATCTGATGACTATGGTGTCCTTGGTAGGCTGGTATGACTTGTCCACTCTTGCGCCTGTGAGCAAATCCTTTAATTCCTGACATATTGTGTATATGTCCACATTAGACATTGATTTCATATTATCACTTGATGATTCTGATTATTATTTATTTAAAATCACTTGAATTTTTTTAAAATTCTAAAATTTATAATTCTATTATGTTGGGCAGTGGTGATTTTAAAATATTTTTTGATTATTTATTTATTATTCTTGAATATTTTTGTTTTAAGTTTTATTTAATTTTATATATTGTTTTGATAAAAAAGCATTTGAATTGTGCAAAAATTATTGATTATCCTTGCCTATTTTTTTTCTTATTCAACAAAATTTTTATATATTATATTAAAGTAATATTCTTATGTATAAATTATTAAGTTGCTTAATCGATTAAATTTAAAATTAATTTATTATCATACTTTTTTACTCGGAGGAAAATAATGGATACTACTGTAAAAGTTGTTTCAATACATTTGGTTGCAGCAATAGTAGCTGCTCTCATTTCAGTTTCATTCAGTCTCGGATGGTTAGGATTTAAAAATGAAGCTTTAGCATTCGTTGCAGGTTTAATAATTCTTTATGTTATAGGCCAGGTCTGCCAGAATCTATTTGGTGAGGAGATCAAGGGGTTCAGTGCATGGTTATGGGATGGAATACTTCCATTTGCTTTTTGCTGGTTCATACTTTGGACTATTTTGTTTAATTACTTGTAATTATATTTTACTTGCTTTTTAGTTTAGTTTTTAGCTATTTTTTTTAATTTTTTTTATTAGTTTTTTAACATTTTTCTTATTTTTTAGCTATTTTTAATTTTTATTAGTTTTTTAGTATTTTTCTTATTTTTTAGTTATTTTTTAGTATTTTTTCATTTTTTTTATTAGTTTTTTAGTATTCTTCTTATTTTTTAAATATTTTTTAGTTTTGGTCTCCTTTTTATCATTTTTCTATAAAATCTCTTAATAAATCAAATATATATACTATGAATTAATTAAATATAATATTAGTTATAAATTAGCTAATTTATTTTTCAAATTCAAAGTGATTTTTTAGTTAAATTTATTTTTATTATGGGGTTTGTTGATGTCAAGTATGAGTAGTGTGGCTGGTTTGAGCAAGTATATACGAACTTTGCCAAGTGCTAAAATGACTGCATTGATTATAGTCTTATTAAGTTTCGTTTTTGGATCAATCATATTTCTTATCACTCCTGTAAGCATTGGCAGCACCCTTGAAAACATATTTTATGGAGGCGCATTCGGGTTTGCCGTATTTGGGATTCCAACTATAATTTCAGGTTCAACAGACCAGTTCTGGGTGAATTCAATGAAGGGAATCAATCTGAAAATGAGGCATTCCCTTTTCCTAAGTCTTATTTCAATGACTATTGCATCACTTGTCAGCATATTGGGAATCCTTTTCGGACATTTGATCCATCAAGATTATTTCATTAATTCAATATTGTTCGGAGCAGCTTTGGCATTTGCATTCAATATTCTGGTTTTGTGGACTACAACTCGCATACGATTTTTCAAAGCGACTTTAATTGCCATTGTCCAACCTCTACTCATTATTGGAATGCTAATTATCCTAAGCTTTTTAAGCAATGTTGAAAATATTTTTCGGCTAGGCTTGATTGGAACCATATTAAAGGTTTCAATTGCAAGTATTATCTTCCTGCTTGCCATTTATTCATTCATGACTATTATAGAATCTCCTATGAAAAAGAATCTTGGATATGGCGTGATTGATATTCTAAGCTTTTTCATATACCATATGAACGAGGGTTCCGATTCAATCGAATCCCTGTTCGACAGTTCCGGAGAAGCTATTGACACTTTAGTCGGAGTATGTAGCTTCAGGCGCTTTGATGGAAGCATAAAATCATTGTTCATCTCACCTTGCGTTCATCCTGGACCTTTAGGGGATATCGGAGGATCCAACATGCCTACAATCCTTGCAGATTCCTTTGACAATTTCACAATGGTAGCCCATGGCCCGTCCACTCACGATTTCAACCCTGTCTCACATAAGGAAATCGTAAAAATAGAAAACAGTGTAAGGCAGGCCCTTGATAATATGGAATACTCATCTAAAGCAAGCGAGTTTAGAAGATATTCCCACAAGAAGGCGAATGTTGGAGTGCAGTTCTTTAAAAACGGAAGCCTAATGCTTTCAACACTTGCGCCATCTGGAAGCGATGATATCGAGTTTGCCGTAGGGCTTGCAACCATGATTGAATGCCAGAAGGAACTGGGAATTGAAAATCCGATTATCGTGGACTGTCACAATTCATTCAATCCTGAAACTGGAGGAATTCTTCCGGGAAACCCTGAAATGTTCCAATTGATTGACACAATCAAGATGATAGAAAATACAGAATGTAAATATGATATCAAGGTTGGATGCTGTCATAGTTCTATGGGTGGAATGGACAAGCATCAGGGAATCGGATACAGCGGAATGAAAACCATGGTGGTTGAGGTCAACAATCAAAGGACCGCTTACGTCCTCTTCGATTCAAACAATATGGAGATTGGGTACCGGGAAACCATATTCAATGCTGTCAAGGACTTAGACATTGATGAGATTGAAGTCATGACAACAGACACCCACACTGTAAATACATTGTCCAATGGATATAATCCTGTTGGGCTGGTTGAGAAGGAAAAGATAATCGAGTATATAAAACTCTCAATAAATGAGGCCATAGAAGATCTGGAACCTGTAGAGGCGGGTACAAATATTGAAAGAATTTATGATTTGAAAACATTCGGTCCGAACAATTCCACTGAATTGATTTCCACAATGAGTTCAATCATATCAGTTTCTAAATTCACTGCTCCATTTATCTTTGTGGTGGCTATTATCTTTGTATTCATTTGGTTATTCATGATTTAAGCTGTTTAAGTTTAAATCATTTTTTTCATTCTTTTTTTAATTTCCAATTTTCTATTTAAATTCAATTTTTATTTTTCAAATTCATTTTCAATTTTTACTAAATCCTTTTTTATATTTTTTATCAATTTCAACTCATTATTCTTTTTATTTCATGTATACATAACACATTAGGACATTAAAACAATAAGATTTTTAATATAGGAACGTTAATTATTATTGTAGACTTAATATTTTATTAGTGATGATAAAAGGGGATAAAATGCTTACTCATAATTTTAAAATAATCAATGATCCTAGCCAATGGGACGAGGACATGAAGAATTTCTTCAACTCTCTTGCTGAATACTGGCTTTCCATCCATCCAAAACCTAATAGGCGATGGAGAGAAGAATATGCCATGAAATTATATAAACAGCTCAATGGAGATTTTATTGAAATATTTGCAAGATGGAAGATTTATTTCAGCAACTACTGTATTGAATGCGGCAGGCAATTGGAAGGGGATTTGAAATATTGTCCATGGTGCGGGATGGACAGGTCAATGGATTCTGCAGTGGATGAAAGGATTTCCAAATTAAGGGCAGAGCCGGCTTCAAGTATCAAAAATCAAGATTCCTCCAAGCCAACCATTTTGGACAAGGTCAAGGCTAGAAACGAGACAAATTTTGACATTGAAGAGGGGGAGTCCATGGAATCTTATGGAAAACGCCTGCATTCATTGTACTGGAATAAGAAAAAGATTTATTACAAATTATTGATTGAGTGGCACATGTACAGCAGTGAGAAATGCATCAGCTGCGGAAAAAGTGTAGAACAGGAGCAGAAATATTGTCCCCACTGCGGCAATCAAATTTTCAAAGTCTCTGATGAAACCGTCAAGTGGATTGATGATAAGGTAAAGAGTTTGAGAATCAATGTTATTTTACAAGACAGGCCTTTATCTGTTCATAAGGGAACACATGAGTGGGACCGCGAAGGTTTGTCTTATGAGGAATACATGGAAATGTATTATAATATGTGATATTGAATAATTCTCAGTAAATATGAATTAAATGAGCTATTTTTAATATTTTAAAACAAGTTGAAATTCTAATATGTTGATATAAGTAATCAATAGAAAAAATAGAAAAAATAAACAGATTAAATAACTAATCAATAGGAAAAATAAGATAGAAAAATAAAACTCATTAAATAACTAATCAATAGGAAAAATAAGATAGAAAAATAAAACTCATTAAATAAGTAATCAATAAAATAAAAATAGAAAAAATAAAAAAATAGTTAAAGACCTAGAATAGAGGGTCTTTAACTCTAGCGATTCTAAAGGAGTTTAAGATAACAAGCAATGTCAATCCTAAATCTCCAAAACCAACAGACATCATCAGAGTGATTATTCCTAAAATAGCCAGTACAACACAAATCAACTTGACTGCAATAGCTACAGTAATGTTTTGTGTAATGATGCCCATTGTCTTATGGCTTAATTTAAACAGATAAGGCAGTTTTGAAATGTCGTCCTGCATAAGGGCAACATCAGCTGTTTCGATTGCAACATCTGAACCTGCAGCGCCCATTGCAATTCCGATATTTGATCTAGCAAGAGCTGGAGCGTCGTTGATTCCATCACCAACCATGGCAACATCACCGAACTTGTTTCTGATTGTATCCAGGATGTTCAATTTGTCTTCTGGAAGCAGATTGGAGTATACATAATCAATTCCAATCTTGTCTGCAACATTTCTTGCAGCGATTTTGTTGTCTCCAGTAAGCATTATTGTTTGCACTCCGCTTTCCTTCAAGTCGCGGATTACTTCTGCAGCATTGTCACGTAGCTTGTCGCTTACAGCGATTATGCCTATGACATGCTCTTCATTTCCAATGCACACTACAGTCTTTCCATCTGCTGAATATCTGTTTATTTCTTCACGTGAAACATTGAATTCGGATTCTTCGATTAATGATTCATTTGCTGCATAGTATTTATTGCCTTTGATTGTACCTGAAATTCCTTTTCCTGGAATGTTCTTGAAATCGGATGTTTCATAGAATTCCAATTCTTCATAATCCGCATAGTTGACAATAGCCTGTGCAATAGGGTGGCTTGACTGGCTTTCAAGGGATGCTGCAATTTTCACAATCTCATCTTGTGTGAAGTGATCATCCAGGACATCTATATCGCTTAGAACTAATTTTCCTTCAGTTAATGTTCCTGTTTTATCGAAAATAACGGCTTTGACATTTCTCATCTCTTCGACATAGGTGCTTCCCTTAATTAAAACACCATTTTTTGTTGCTGATGTAATGGCTGATACCATACCTACAGGAGTTGAAATAAGGAATGCGCAAGGACATGAGATTACTAAAAGTGAAAGAGCCCTGTAAACCCAGCTCGCCAAGTCCTGTCCAAATGCAAGTGGAGGTATGAATGCCACACAGGCAGCTCCAATCATCATTATCGGAGTGTAGTATTTGGATATCTTCTCGACAAGGGTTTCGGTTTCGGATCTGTTGAGCTGTGACCTTTTAACCAGTGTTACGATTTTTGAAATAACTGAATCCTTTGCTTTTTTAGTTACAACAACTTCAAGATATCCGTCTTCGTTTACAGTACCTGAGAATACTTCGTTTCCAATCTCTTTTAGCACAGGAACGCTTTCTCCTGTAATTGATGCCTGGTTTACTGATGATGAGCCTGTAACAACCTTTCCGTCAAGAGGAATCTTGTCTCCAGGTTTTACGATTACAATCTCGCCGATATTCACATCATCGACTTTTCTCATCTCTTCCCCATCACCAACTTTCACGCGAGCGGTTTCAGGTGCGATTTCAACAAGGGATTTGATTGAACGTTTTGCACGGTGCTCTGCATAGTCTTCCAGGAACTCTGCAATGAAGTAGAGGAATGTTACAGCTGCACCTTCTTCAGGGTGTCCTATGATGAATGCAGCCACACAAGCAATGCACATGAGCATTGCAGGACCTACAGTGTGTCTTCTGACTAATGATCTGTAAGCCATCTTAGCTATTTCATATCCTGCAATGAGTGCAGTACACATGAATATGATTGTTACAAGATTCAGCTGGAAGCTTCCGATTGTAGCAAAGAGAGGATTTATTCCTGCAAATTCCAAAATATGGCCTAATGCAAACATTACTCCACTTGAAACGATAATTTGAATAGGTCTGTTTGCGATTAATGGTTTTCCTTCTGCAAGCAGTTCTTCATCACCATCGCCGTGGTCATGGCCGTGGTCGTGGTCATCATCGTCTGCACAGTCAGGACAGCCGCAGATGCTGATTTCAATATCATCATCGTCATGGTCATGGTCATGACATCCACATTCTGGGTCTGAGCAGGTATCTGCTTTTGCTTCATGTTCGTGATGATCATGGTCATGATGTTCGTGTTTGTGTTCATGGCCGTGGCTGTGGTTGTGGTCATGATGTTCATGGTCATGGTCATGGCAGTCGCAGTCTGGGTCTGAGCAGGTATCTGCTTTTGCTTCATGTTTGTGATGTTCATGTTCATGTTCGTGATCATGGTCATGGCAGTCGCAGTCTGGGTCTGAGCAGGTATCTGTGATCATGGTCATGGCAGTCGCAGTCTGGGTCTGAGCAGGTATCTGTTTTTGCTTCATGTTTGTGATGTTCATGTTCATGTTCGTGATCATGGTCATGGTCATGGCAGTCGCAGTCTGGGTCTGAGCAGGTATCTGTTTTTGCTTCATGTTTGTGATGTTCATGTTCATGCTCGTGGTCATGGCCATGTTCGTGACTGTGGTCATGCTCATGGTCGTGGTCGTGGCAGTCGCAGTCTGGGTCTGAACATGTGTCAGCTTTTGCTTCATGGTCCTGATGGTCATGGTTGTGTTCATGGCCGTGGCTGTGGTCGTGGTCATGATGATCATGGTCATGGTCGTCTGCACAGTCAGGACAGCCGCAGATGCTTATGTCAACATCTTCTTCATAATCGATTTCTTCCCTATGATTGAATACGCTTAAGTCAGTACTTTTTTGATAATCTACTAATAATTGCTTATCATAATGCTTTTCATCTGTACAATGAATATCATCACAATCTGGATTAAAACAAATATAGTTATAATGTTTTGGATTGAAACAGATTTCCTCTGGGCAATCTGGGTCATAACATCTATTTGCATTCAATTTAAACACCTTGAAATTTTTATTCTAAAATATGTTCCAGGCCGATTTTGTATATCATTTCAATGTGGAGGTCAGTAAGGGAGTATCTTGCCATCTTTCCTTCTTTTACATATTTCACAATGTTGTTTGCACGTAAAATTCTCAATTGATTTGATACAGTGGTCTGGTTTAAATCTAATGCTTCACAAATGTCACAAACGCATAAATCTTCAAAACATAACAAGGATATTATTTTTAATCTTGTAGGATTTCCAAATATTTTTAAAAACTCAGCCAGATCGGAATACTGGTCTTCTTCAATCATATGAGTCTTTGCTCTTTCGACAACGTCTTCATGGAGGCATAATTCCTCACAGACGTCATCGCCAATATTTTCAAGATTTTTTTCATTTGCCATTTTTATCACATTAAATTATCTAGTTTGTATTATTTAAATTCTCATATATAAATATTATCATATCACAATATTATGATATGTTTTTTTCATTATTTTTTATAAATTTCACTGGAAAATCCATAACATTTTCGATAATTTTATAATTTTGATAACATAAAAATACAATTAATAAAAATAGATGATTTTTCTTTCAGACTTTGAATGATATTTCTAGATTATTTCTTAGACTTAAGATTTGACTCTATTTTTATAAAAAAATGAAGGAATTATTATGGCAAAAAATGCAATTATTACTGGCGGTTCCCGTGGAATCGGTAAAGCTATGGCTTTAAAACTTGGTGAAAAAGGTTACAATGTTGTTATCAACTACCGCAGTAACTCATCCAAGGCTTTGACTGAAGAAGTAATTGATGAAATCAAATCAGAATTTGGTGTAGATGCTCTCGCTGTACAAGCGGATGTAAGTAAATTCGAAGACTGTGAAAAACTGGTCAAGGAAGCTGTTGAATTCTTCGGTGAAGAAAAGGTTGATGCTCTTGTAAACAATGCAGGAATTACAAACAACTCCAATTTCATTGACCTCCAGCCTGATGCTTATGAAGCTGTAATCAACACCAACCTTGTCAGCATGATGCACATGTCCCACTTGTGCCTTCCTTATATGGTGGATAATGGTGATGCTTCCATTACATGCACTGCATCTGTCGGAGGTATGACTGGTGTTATCAACCAAGGTGACTACTGTGCTGCAAAAACTGGTGTAATTGGTCTTGTCAGAGCTTTAGCACTTGAATTTGCACCTCGCCAAGTACGTGTAAATGCTATCGCACCGGGTATGATCATGACCGACATGCTTCGCGGTGTAAACCAGGATGAATTAAACGCACTTGCAGCTACCATTCCTCTTGGACGCATTGGTGATGTATCAGACATTGCAGGAGCTTTAGACTACATCTTGGATGCTACCTATCTGACTGGACAGACAATATCCCCTAACGGCGGATTCGTATTGCAATAGATTGATAAAAATAGTTGATAGTTAGTTAATTTATTAACTAACTACTTTTTTTTTAAATTTTAGAAATGCATTTTTTTAAATTTTAGAAATGCATTATTTTATTGTTTTTTTTAAAATTAGAAAAATCTTTATGTTTTTTCATTTTTTTAAAATTTAATTTTCCTTCAAATTGTTTTTCATATTCTCCCATACAGCACCGTCAAGATATGAGTACTCTGCATTCTCTTCATACTTTTTAAACAGCTTCCAAGGCACTGCAAATGTGAAGTAATCGGTTTTAAGAGGAGGTCTCATTGCATTTCTGCCTGCAAGGTCGATAAGGCCTAATATTCCATGAGGGTCCTCTTTTTCAGCCTCAAAAAATACATAGTTGCCAATAGCCTGGCATGCTGCAGAAGGAGGAGTCATGACATATCCGAATTCATCTCTGAGTGATGTGTCAAAACTGATAAGGACAGACAATTCAAGTGCATTCACTGTAAATATGACCGCTTCCACATCGTCATTTTCATCCACATCTTCCAAAGGCTTGAACACAACATATTTTTCGCTGTTTTCGTAGTAGGGAACCTTGTTTTGCATGAAGTTCTTAGCCCTCTCATAAGAGCTGTATATTCTTTCTCCTTCTTCAAACATCTTGCGTCCTTGAGGAGGTCTCATATTAATAATTTTTCCATATCTCTCCTTGTCTTCTGCATCCTTCAAGCCTGTTGATAAAAATGAGGCAAAACATTCAAGTCCCATGTCGCTTTCTTTATACCCATTTCCAAATCCCAAACCTACAATAGCTCCGAAACATGAAATTGTATCCTTTTCAAATACAGATGGTATCCTGTCCTTGATGGTTCTGCCAATGAAAGTCATTACGCATCCATGGCCTCTATTTGATTTTGGACCGATTGCATTTTCAGGCTTTTCATCAGTTTTAATTAAAACTATGGGCTTGAAATTGGACTCGAGCAGATTATTTACTTTTGAATCCATGATAACACACTCTTTAATTATAATTTAAATGTTTAAAATTCATTAATAAACTTTAATCATTATATAATAATTATTCTATATGCTATTTAAATTTTTAAATATAATCTTCTAAAATTGATTTTATTCAATTTGATATATTCCATGTTGATAATATACTTGATAGGAATACAAGAAAAAAAGTTTGCAAATAAAAAAGAGGTTAAGTAAAAATAGATAAAAATAATAAAGAGTTGAAAATCAATATAGCTCGCCATACTTCCTTATCATATCTTCAATTGGAACATTGTTTTTCAAGGATTTAATCAGTTCCTTTCCAGGGTTTGTTCTGTTTTTAACACGGTCATAGAGGCAGTCAATGAATTTTTCTTCTCCTATTCCTCTCTCTTCAAGGCCGTCCCTTGACAAGTCAAGTATCTGCTTTGTCAGTGAGCATAAAGCATCCCTGTCTATGAAAGAAGGCAGTTCGTCCTGAATTAAAAGCTTTCTCAGCTCGTCATAGTTATATCCCTTGTATGTCAGGCTGTGGTCGTTTTTAAGAATATCATCCAGTTCGTCGATTCTGTTATTGAGTCCGACATGGAATGCAGCAACGGACATTGAATCCTTTATAGGCTGCGTGCAGACGCTTCGGTATTCCAAAGTTCCTCTGAATGTCAGGTTGATGAATTTGAATGCTCGCAAATACTTTATGTCATCAAGCTGAGGAATCACATCGATTTTCTCATATCCTTCAGGAGTGTATTTCTCTCCACTTATCTTATCCTCCTTGAAGTAATCAAGGAGATTCATGGTTGGAAAGTCAATATATGAGCCGTTCCTCTCGACACAGTAAATATTCAATGTCTGCAGGTAGTTTTCAAGTTCGGACATGCTTTCAAAATCAATATCGTATGCTCCGATGTTGTGCTGGTTTACTCCATGAGTGCTGTATTCCCATAGAGCATCTCTGAAGCAGGTCACTCCCTTGTTCTCATCGAGGAATACTGAGTTTGAAAAGAGAAGTCCCTTGATTGGTTCTAGGTGTGAGAAAGTGTTGATTGTTTTTATCAAATCATCGTAATGGACATCAAGCTGAACCTGTGAGGAGCTTGAAAACATTCCAAAGCCAGGATAATTGTGGAAATAAATCGGTTGGTTTCTGTAATTGTCATATGATTTTAAATAATGATAAAGCATCAGATAACGCTCGTTAGGTATTGGAATCTCCTTATTGTATTTTCTATAAGGGTTGATTCCCATTCCTGTCAGGGTATGGTTGCATTCTTCGAATTCATCCTTAAAAAATTTATAATATGTTTCAAAACGTTCGCTGATGGTGAACAGGTCTTTTTCTTTTCCCATAGCAAATTCAATATTGTTGTATGAGCAGTCGTAGCAGACAATGTCGTCATTGCAATCGTTTCTCAATGAGAATATGTTTCCATCATAATCGATTCCGTTTTCCTTGAAATCTCCGAATTCATTTTTAAAGCTGTTTGTTACCTTGTGGACTACATTGAAATCAACGGCTTTCTTATTAAGGTTTATGATTGGCATTTCTATTTCTATGCCGATGTAATCCTTTTTCACCTTTGTTGGAGCTATGAATTCCTTAAAAATTCTGTCTCTAATGTCCCTTTCGCTAATCATATGCACACCTGACTTTTATTGATATCGTTTTTTGGATATCTTTTTGACACCTAACTATTTGATTGATATCTAATTTTATGCGGCTGTGATATCAATCCTCATCATCTCCATCGCTTAATCGATCCAATATGCTTTTCATGAATTCCTCCTGTTCGGGAGTGGCAATGAATTCATTTTCATGTTCATATCCTTCATAATAGATTTTTCCATTATTTATGCAGAATAATTTATTTATCTCTACATCCAGCCAGTCTTCATCGCTTACAGGATGTGAGGATACCATGAGCTCCTCATCCTTTATTATATAATATAATGTTCCTTGCATGTTTGAATGGACATAAGCCACTTCTCCATCATAAATCAGAAGATTCAACTTGTTATGCCTGGACAAGTCATAAATGATTTCCTTCAATAGGGCAAACCTTTCATGATATGTGGATTTTGAGTCTTTTTCAAATTCATTCACTTCATTTACAATATAATGGAGTATTTTTTCAGAATCTGTTTCTCCAATTGAGCAGTCTTCGTATTCTTTCAGGATTGGACTCTCAAATATGGTTCCATTGTGAACAAGCACCCATGTACGTCCGTTATTGTCTTTTTTTGAAAAGGGGTGGCAGTTTGAAGGCTTCATTTCTCCCATAGTAGCCAAGCGGATATGCGCGAAGATATTTTTTCCACAAACATTATCTGATAATATCTCATCCAATATTTCGCTGTCAGATGCTTTTTTAGCTTCTTTTGCTATTTCATAATAGTCTGGAGAAAGATTTGCCAGTCCCCATCCATGGGGATGATATTTGCTGCCGGCAAAAAACTTTTCCAGATATGGTGTGACATCCTTTGGTTTTAGAGAATTATAACAGAATATCTCGCACATGAAATTCCTCCATCTTATTTTTTTTATAACAATTGTTATATTCTTTATTCTATATAAACTTTTATTATATTATTTGGACGGGGCATCATCGAAAATATTGCAAACTGAATTTCATGCTTTAATGGAAATTAAAATCATTTCATTTGTTAATAATGCTGATTCATATTTCGTCTAGAGAGAATGAGGCGAAATCCAATAAGTCGAAAGTCAGTATTCTCGGTGCTAATGTGACCTCTCCGACTCCAGTGAGAATCTTGAAGGATTCAATTGCTTCAAGACAGCCGATGATGTTTGGAGTAGGTCCGATTACAGGAGGCACGCCTGATGTTACTTTTTTAAGGTCGCTTAAAGTTTCATCATCCAATTCCCTGCCGAGTGATGGAAGGTTGAACATTTTCTCGTAGCTTGAATCACCATCAGGGTCGAATACTGTCACCTGACCCATGGTTCCATGAATCGCGCCGTGAATATAATAAATGCCCTTTCTCTTTGCCGCTCTTGAGACGATGACTCTTGTCAGAACATTATCCAGGGCATCGATGACGATATCAGAATCTCCTATTACCTTGTCGATGTTTGATTCGTCCACATGCTCGCTGAATGTGCTCACCTTGACATAAGGATTGATCAATCTTACCTTCTCCTTTGCAACAGATGACTTGTCGAGTCCTAAATCTGAGATATTGGCTAATGTCTGTCTGTTGAGATTGGACAGGTCGAATGCATCCTTGTCCACCAATGTAAGCTCGCCGATACCCATTCTTGCCAGCATTTCAATAGTCTCTCCTCCGATTCCTCCGCAGCCAATAACTGTTGCCTTTCCATCTTTAAATCGCTGCTGCTCGCTTTTTGTTACAATGCTCATCTGACGGGAAATTATCTCCCAGTATCCGTCGCCTATGAATCTTGTCGGCATTTTATCCACCTGCTAAAATAGTTCTCTTTCCCTGTTTGGAAATCTCTTCCTTTTTGAATTCGACATCGTATTTCACTTTCTCGATTATTTCAGTAAGTGCCTTGAGGCTTTCATTCCTGTGAGCTCCAAGTACAGCGACTAAGAACAGGCTGTCTCCGGTGTAGAACTCGCCGATGTAATGGACGACTGAAATTTCAAAAACATTGTACTTGATTTTAACGGTTTCAATGATTGATTCGATTTCAGCTATTGCCTTTTCCTTATCCGGAAGTGTTAAAACCAGTTTTTCAAGATCCATATTCTCTTCTTTTCCACGTACAAAACCTTCAAATGTGTAAATCGCACCTGAATAGTCGATTTTTCTGCTCTTTTTCAAATCATCAACCAAATCTGAAGTGCTTATCTTGTCTTCCTTTGCTTCAATAATTCTTACAGTCATTTTATTATCTCCAATATCATTTTAAAGTTTTCAGGAATTTTTTTAATTGCTTTATCCGCCGTATATTATTTGAATAAGCTTTATTTCATCATTTTCATTTATCTCTGTTTCTTCTATTACTATCTCATCGTTTTTCTTTGCCACAATTGTCTCGCCAGGCAATTCCAGATCATCCAGCAAATCATTGATTGTGTACTTTCCTTCTGGAAGTTCCCTTAATTCATTTAGTTCCTTGAATATCAGTCGAAAAGTCATTTCATTCCTCCATGTTCACTCTCTCTGGAGCGGTGTATATTGTGAATCTGTCCCCTCTCACGAATCCAATCATTGTAATGTTTCCTGCAAGGGCCACATCAATGCCTGATCCAGCTGGTGCAGCATTTGAAATAATTATAGGAATTCCAACTCTTATCACCTTGATGAGCATGTCTGCAGGCATTCTGCCGCTGTATGTGATGTAGCATTGGCTGAAATCATATCCTTCTCTTGCAGCCGCCCCTATTACCTTGTCTACTGCAACATGTCTGCTCACATCTTCGCGGATAATTCTCTTATCCTGATAAACAAGCTGTGCGACATGGACGCTGGCTGTCTTGGACCATATCAAGGCATGTTCCTTCAAGTATTCCATATCTTCGATTATGTCTCTTGCATCAATGGTCAAATCTGATGTGTTCTTCTCTATTGTCTTGAGCTCTGATCTGATTCCTCCAGCATTGTCTGATAAGACGCCATTATATTCAAGCAGTCTGCAGACACAAGCATGCTCGCAGTTGCCTTTTCTCTCCTGGACAATTCCTTCCTGTTCCAAGTCCTCTTCAGGAACATGTGAGAGCCTTGTTGAAATAAGCACGTTTGTGCCATCGACTTTGATTGATTCGATATCGGAATAATCTTTAATCAGGCCTTCTCCAAGGCAGTATCCTATGGCGAAATCCTCTAGGTCTATAGGATAGGTTGTAAATTTTCGAGGAGGCAGGAAATCTATAAACAAGTAGGTATACTCATCATCGACAGTTCTTTCTTCGATGGTTCTTTGTTGTCCTGCTTTCCATTGGATGGCTTCAAATTTCCGTATTGCTTTCATTTTAACAACTCCTAATTATAATATTAACAATTGTTATATTTATACTTATACTTGGCTTTTTTACAAATTAATAATTTCTTATTTTTCATCAATTAAGTAAAACTATAAATATTTAATCAATTAAAGACAAAATAAGTTTAAAAATCTATTTAAGGATTATTTTAGCGAAAATACTTAAAAAAAGATTTAGATATTGAGTGATTAAGATGAAAACCATTGTCATCAATGCTGATCCAAAAAGAAAAGGAATTAATGCACAGCTTATGAAATCCGCTCTAAAAGGTGCGGAATCAGTTGGAGCTGAGACACAATATGTTGACTTGTACAAGATGAAGATATCAGGCTGCAGGGTTTGCCTGATATGCAAGAACGATGATAGTGTCTGCAAGTGCTATTGGAGGGATGAGCTTTCTCCATTGATTGAGGATATCTTCAGCTGTGACTGTCTTTTGATTGGAGTGCCTATATTTTTCTCCCAGCCTTCAAGCCACTACATGGCATTGCTTGAAAGGCTGATTTATTCCCTTGTTTCATATCAAATCGGCAATAAATTCAAAGGCAAAGTCAATGTCGGTCTTTTCTATACCATAAATCATCCGAGGGGATATTTTGAAAAATCAATAAAGCCTCATCTTAAAGCTTCCGAAGACTTGTTTGAAATGCTGAATGGAGAAGTGGTGATAGATACTTTTTCCAATATTTCAAAAAACATGTATGCAAACAAGTCTGAAGAGGAAATCAGGAAAAAAGAGAAGCAGCTGGAATTGGACTTGGAAAAAGTTTTTTATACTGCTGGTAGATTAAGCAGTAAAAAAATATAGAGTGATATTATGAGCAGGATTAATTCAGATCTTCCACTTTACAACACTATGGACAATAAGGATATTGCTGTTTTAGTATTGAGTTGCTTGATGGTCTTTGCAGTGATATTATTGAGGTCTGCTATTTCAGGTGATTTAAAAAGCGTTTTAATATTTCTGATTCCATTCTGCGGACTTCTTTATGTCTGCCGTGGAAAATTGAATCTGATTGTTAAAAGATTTCATAAATTTGATTTGGGCTTTATTGTGCTCTATGTGATTCTTTATTACATTTTTGCATTAGGAGCCGGAGTCATGTTGTATTATCTCGGGGTTTCACTCAAGCCGAATGCTATTTTAAGCGTCAATAAGGATGCGGTATTCTGGATCCTGTTTTTTATCCAGATATTTGGAGAGGAGCTCTTTAAGCTGAGCATGTTCTTTGCCGCACTGTCCCTGTTGTACAGGCATGCTTCAAAAATCGATAATTATATTATAGCAATTTCAGTCATAATCACTTCATTGCTATTTGCGGCGGCTCACATATTTGCTTACAGCAGCATTATCCAGCCGTTAATGATTTTGGGAATGGGAAACATGGTTCTGATGCTGGCATATATTCAATCAAAGAATGTATTGATTCCTTATGCATCACACATCATTGTTGATTTTATTCCATTAATGGCTACAATGTTTTTATTTATTTGTTGATTTATGCATGATGTGCATTGATTTAATTATTTAAATCCTTTTTATTATTTTTTTAGTTTTTTTTTTAATTAATTTTTATTATTTTTTAATTTAGCTATTTTTTTAAAATTTACTTTTTATATTTTTTAATTCGTTATTTTTTTTATTAATTTACTTTTTAAATTTCTTTAATTAGCTATTCTTAAATCAATCCAAGTTTTCTAATGACTTCCTGACTTTTCAGTATGTTGTCAAAGTTGTTAAGCTCTATTATCGCAGTGTCTATTTTCTTAAGAAGATTTAAGTCCATTGTTCCGTCGCCCAAGGCGATGTGCTGGTCCTTTTTTCCATCATTGTCATTCAAGTGGCAGTAGCTGATCTTTTTAAGGTTCAGCATCTCTTCAAGATTTCCACAGGTGTTTCCATGGCCGGTATCGATTGTCAGATAACATCCGGTTTCCTCTTGAATCCTTTCAATCTCTTCAACAGTGTTTCCAAGGAATTTTCCTCGAACAGGCATGTTTTCAACTGAAATTGTCACATTCGAATTGTCTATTATTTCACCAATGCTTTCTATTGAATATAGCATGGCCTGTTCTCTCAAATGAGGCTCGTTTCTTCCAATTATTCCTGGATGAACTGTGATTGCACTTGCATTAAGGTCTTCTGCAATATGGGCGCAGTTTATAATCTGTCTGATGCTTTCCTTTCTAATACCCTTGTTCAAACTGGCTATGTTTATGTCGACTGTTGGAGAATGGATTCTGATATCAAGGCCGCAGTCCCGGAATTCGTGATTGTCCTTTTCAAGAATCATATCCTCTCCAAGTATTTCAATTATTTCAAAATCATGTTTTTGAGCCAGGTCAATGATTTCATTGTTTTCATTCATAAAAACAGCTAGAGTTGTAAATCCCAATTTCATAATTAATAATTTGATATTTACACATTTAAAATTTTATATCAAATTTTAGGGATTTGTTCAAAATGTAAAAATTCAATTAATCATTAGGGGTGATGTGGGTGATTATTGAAAAATAAATTTAAATCTTTTTTCAGTAGGGTGTTAGATTTTACCTATTTAAACCAGGGGATGCATCTGTTTACTTCTTTACAGTATTTTCTGTATTCGTCGCCGAATTTCTCCTCCAGCCATTTCTCTTCGGTTCTTTTCATGAGCTCTGTCAATAAGGCCCAGTAAAGAATAGGCAGCACAAACAGAATGATGTTGCCATAGAATACAATCATGCCTGTTGCTAGAAATAAAAAAGCTGAATAAATAGGATTTCTAACATATGCATACGCTCCGCTTGTAATTAACTGGTCATTGTCAATATTATCATGAATATCTGATTTCAAGGCTCCCCATATCCAAAGAGCTATTGCTGTGATTATCATGGCTATTCCAAGCATATTAAAAATAAATCCAAGTCCTGAAATTGAATATTTTGGTATGATGTTCAAATAGCTCAGCACTATTGAAGCTATTGTGACTATAATTATTGAACCGCAGTAGTATGGTCCAACGCCGTAGTATGGAAGTTCATTTTCTTTCATGTTATAATTATAAAATTTAGGCATACTTAAATTTTTACTTTTCTGATGAAAATTTTTGATGTTGATTTATATTTTTCGTCTTTTTGTAAAATATTAAAATAAAATTTGACGAATTTAAACATATCAGAACAAGATTTAAATACTATGAGAAAGATATTTAGGTATGCCTAAATTTTAGAATTTTTTTAAAAGCAAAGAATTATTGTAAACACATTGGTGAAAACATGAAAGAAAAAGTAGATTTAAGTGGAGTAACTGAAACCATGCTCGTTCCGTTATGCTCAAGAGCTTTGGAAGCCGAGAGAAAGAATCCCCAATTCATAGATGAAACTGCCGTCAAGGTGATGGACAGTTTGGATTATGATTTTAAAAAGAAATTCAAGGATTCAACAAACAAGATGAACTTCTGGGGATGCTGCGCGAGAACTGTGATTATTGATGACTTTGCAAAGGATTTTATCCAAAAGAATCCGGACTGCTCTGTTGTAAATATTGGATGCGGCCTTGATGATCGATTTTCAAGAGTTGACAACGGTCGACTTGTATGGTATAATATAGATCTTCCTGAAGTGATGGAGCTGAGAAATAAGCTTATCGAGAAAAACGACCGTATTGTGAATATTTCAGTTTCAGTATTTGATTATTCCTGGATGGAGCGTGTTGCAAACAAGGAAAACCTTTTGGTTATAGCCGAGGGAGTATTGATGTATCTTGAAAAAGATGATGTTTCTCAATTGTTTTCAAAAATTTCTGAGGAATTTGGCAATGTCGAACTGGTTCTTGAATTGATGGCTGAATGGATGGTTAAAAATCAAAAGGTGCATGATACTGTCAGGTCCACTGGCGCCGTATTTAAATGGGGAGTCAAAGAAAGCAGGGATTTTGAATCTTCTATTCCCGATTATAAGTTGATAGAGGATATGAATTTGACTGAAGGTATGAAAAGATACTCTCCATTATTCTTAACACTAGTGTCTCCATTTTTAAAACCTAGAAACAATAGGATTGCCCGATTTAAAAAGAGGTAATCCCATATTTTTTTAAAACATTCCTTATTTTTCAGCAGCTTTTTCTTTAAAAATCCATTTTTTAATTCACAATATATGGCAATTTTTTATGTGGTATAGAATTTTTGTTTTTTATTAAAATTTTTCAATTAAAATTATTTGATTTAAATCAAATAATACTTAAATTTATTTTTTATGTTCATGCTAATGTGACTGTGGATGATGTTACTTATCCTGATCATGCGGTTGCTGTTGTGAATGCTAGTGTTGATGGTGTTTACACTGTCTCTGTTGCTGGCGA
>OMVY01000001.1 GCA_900314635.1 uncultured Methanobrevibacter sp. | reverse complement strand
ATTAACCGAAAAAACATTCTATGAATGTCTTTTAAATAATAAATTATGCGACTTATGGCTAGAAACATTTATAACAAAAGTTTGGTAATATACTATAAACCAAATTTTTCGTAGTGAACAATCACAAAATGACTTAAGGCATAAGATTTAAGATATTATATTAAATTCCGGATAAAATGAATGCTGAAAACACCAATGCAAGACCACAGTTAAGTAAAGACCTGAAAAGTGAAGACTTCAGGCAATACTATTTTTTAAAAGAGGAATTAAAGGACTTTTGCAAGAATGAAGGATTGAAAGTTAGTGGAAGCAAGAATCAATTGGAAGAACGGATTATTTACTATCTTGATACAGGAAAATCCTTAGATGATTCAGGATCTCTTGAGAATAAAAATAATTATTCTAAATCTAAATCAAACAAAGCCCCCAATCCTAAAGAAATTAGATTAGATTCCATTTTAGGCGAAAATTTCAAATGCAGTGAAGATAAAAGGGAATTCTTTGAAAAGGAAATAGGAAAAGGATTCAAATTTAAGGTTAAATTCCAAAAATGGTTAAAATCAAATCCTGATAAAACATATCAAGATGCTATCAATGCTTATCATGAGCTACAAAATTCAAATGAAAAAAGCAAAATAGACAAGCAATTCCAATACAATCAGTACATACGAGATTTCTTTGAAGACAATGACGACAAGACATTAAATGATGCGATAAAATGTTGGAAGCATAAAAAGAGTTTAAAAGGCCATAATAAGTATGAAAAGTCTGATTTAAAGATATTAAACTAAATAAAGAAAATATTTAAGACGAGAAAAATCATATTTAATCATATAATCTAGCAAAATAAAAAAAGAGTGATTCGATGGATTTGGAGGAGAAAAATTCAAGGGAAATAGAAGAGTTTCTTAAATCAAAAGGTGCAGAAGTAGTTGGTTTTGCTAGTTTAGAAGGTATTAAAAACGTTCCGAAGGAATATCCAAACAGCATTTTAATAGGAATTCCAATAGAAAAGGAAGCTTTGAAAACAATTTATACAGATGACCAATCAAAATATGTTGAATCCATGAAAAGTTTGGCATTGAAACTTAATGATATCGTTCTTGAAGGTGAGGATTACATTAAGGAAAACATGAATTACAATGCATTGGCAATGTCTCGTGAAAGAGTGGCTAAGGATTTTGAGGGTTTGGCAAGTAAAATCCCTCATAAGACTACTGGCACAAGGTCAGGACTTGGCTGGATTGGAAGATGTGCATTGCTTATCAGCCCAAAATATGGAGCAGCACTTAGATTATCCACTATTCTAACAGATATGCCTATAAAAACAGGAACTCCAATTGATGACTCATTATGTGATGACTGTACAGAATGTCAGGATGTATGTCCTGTTGATGCCATAAATGAAGTTAAATGGGATTCCAAAAAAGAAAGAGACGAATACTTCAATGCAGAAAAATGCTTTGAATTCATTAAGAAGGAAATGCAAAGAACTCATGGAAAGAGCTTATGTGCAAAATGCGGCCTTGCATGTCCTTATACAAAAGAGTATTTGGGAATAGATACCGGTCGAAAAGACTTGATTAAAGAGATTAATTAATTTAAAATTGTTAATTAAACTCTTTAAAAAACTTATTTTTAAATAAAAATTTAAATTATATTTCTGAATAAAACTCATTAAAAAACTTATTTTTAAATAAAAATTTAAATTATATTTCTGAATTAAACTCATTAAAATTCTTATTTTTTAAATTAAAATCTTAAAAATGTAGATATACGGCTTAAACTTTTAAAAATTCTTTTATTACAGTTAAAAGTTCTTCAGTTTTTTCATAAGCCACCATATGGCCAGCATCCTTGATTAAACAGAATTCAGCGCCTTCAATGCCATCTGCAACTTCTTTTCCAAGCTCATATGGATTAATTCTGTCATATTCAGCACCTATTACAAGAGTCTTGCACTTGACCTTGTCATAATCAATGGAATTGTCAAAATTGGAAATTGATTTCAATTCCGCTCTTTTTTCCTCTTCGTTAAGTTCTCCGATATTCCCTGATGAAGCAAACCTGCTCATTTCCAATTCGCCGCTTGCAATCTTTCTCAATGTGGTTGGAGAGAGATATGAATCATAAATGGCTTGAAACATTTCCCTCCTGCTTATTTTCGGATACTCAAGCCCTTTCTCCCCTAGAAGGCGAAATACGGAAGAAACCTTGCTTGAAGGATTTGTACAGAGCAATATCAAATGGTCTATATTATTGCAATTCAACTGGGCTCCCCTAAGTGCGATATATGAACCCATGGAATATCCAAGGACATCCACATTTTCCAATTCAAGCTTTCCAATAATCTCTTGAAGATCCTCTGCATGGTCTTCCAAGGTATAAGATAATGGATGAGTGGACTCTCCATGGCCTCTGACATCCAATGTAATCACACGATAGTCGTCTTTTAGCGCATCTCTAATAAAAAACATAGCTTCCTTGCTTGATGCAAGTCCTGGAATAAGAATAATAGGTTTTTTATCCTCATCTGTATCATCAATGCAGATGGTTACATCATTTATATCTAAAAACTTCTTCATATTGGCGCTCCTTTAACTATTTATAATAATTTTTAAAAAAAGCATATTTAAATATTTTCAATTTTTTTAAGAAAAATTAGATAAACGTTGGACTTTATTAGACAATTGAAAAAAAATTTAAGTTTTTAGTTTACAATAAAAAAATCTAAAAATTATCAAAAACAAACTAAGCCTATTTTGAAAAAGCACTACAAAATTAGAAAGAATAAATATGAAATTTAATGAAAAAATAAAACTTATTTAAGAATTAAGAAAAAAAATAAAAAATTTATTTAAAAAATTAAATAAATCTATTATATCTCACCTTCAAAGACCAAGGTCGCAGGCCCTTTCATGAAAGCACCGAGCTCGCCGTCTTCCTCATAGACATTGAATTCCAAGTCTCCGCCAGGCAGGTGAAGAAGAACTTCATTGTCAAAAAGACCTAATTTCACGCCGGCTAGGGCGGTTGAAGTCGCACCGGTACCGCATGCAAGAGTAACACCAGCTCCACGTTCCCAGGTTCTCATTTTTCCTTCGTTTCTGCTTATCACTTCAACGAAATGGACGTTGATCTTTTCTGGGAATGATTCATGGCATTCAATAGCTGGACCATACTTATCAATGTCTATTGCATCGACATCATCAACAAAAAGAATCGCATGAGGGTTTCCCACACTGACACATGTTGCCTTGAATGTTGTGTCGATTACATCAAGGTCACCATCTACAAACTCTTCTGTATCTGCAATCATTGGGATTTCAGGAACCTTGAATGTGGATTTTCCCATGTTGACCTTGAAAAGTACAGGCTCGCCGTTTTCAACGGTTATTTCTATTGTTTTGATTCCTGACTTGGTTTCAACAGACATTGTCTCTTTTTCAACAATCTTGTTTCTGTAAACAAAATCGCCAAAGCATCTGATACCGTTTCCACACATTTCAGCTTCGGATCCGTCTGGATTGAACATCCTGTATCCAATGTCGGCCACTTCAGATGGAACAACAAACAATACTCCATCTCCACCTACTCCAAAGTTTCTATGGCATAACTGTCTGCAGGCTTCTGGCTTGTCTGCTTCTGGAATCTGTTCTTCCCTACTTTCATCGATAATAGGGAAATCATTGCCTATTCCGTGCATCTTAGCAAATTTCAGTCCTTTTAAATCTACCATGATATCACCATCATATATTTAAAAGATTGCCCATCTATTGCAAATGCTCCGGAACGGATTGTTTTGCAAAAATATCATCAAAGCTTTGAGCTTCTCTTATTACAAAGCATTCTCCGTCTTTTACAAGAATCTCAGCAGGAAGAGGTCTTGAGTTGTAATTGGAAGCCATTGTGTATCCATAAGCACCAGCATTTAAAATAGCTATGATATCTCCCTCTTCAACATCAGGCAAAGGCCTGTCTCTTGCAAAAAGGTCTCCGGATTCGCATACGTTTCCAGCCACATCGACTTTCTGGCATGCTTCTTCATTCATCTTGTTTGCAACAACAATGTGATGGTAGGAATCGTACATTGCAGGTCTTAAAAGTGTGTTGAATCCTGCGTTTACACCAATGAACTTGCGGTAACTTTCCTTAACGCTGTTTACCTCAGTGAGGATTACTGAAGCATCTCCCACTATGTATCTTCCAGGTTCGAGGTATAATGTAGGCTCTCCCATGTCGAATTCTTCAAGCTTTTCCTTGAATAATTTGATGTTCTCCTCTGCAAAGTGGTCCAAATCTAAGAGATTTTCATCAGGAGTGTAAGGAATTCCAACTCCTCCACCGAAATCGATGAATTCGAAGTCTATGCCTGCTTCCTGGTGAACCTTTCCTGCAATATTCATTGTGGATTCAATAGCTAATTTGAATGGCTCAGGATCAAGGATTCCGGAACCGATGTGAGAATGCATTCCAACAGGTTCAAAACCGAGTTCCTTAGCTCTTTTGTAAATCTCAACAGCTTCGGTTTCCATAATACCGAATTTACTCATTTCCCCACCGGTAATACAGTGGTCATGATGTCCTGCCCCTACCATAGGGTTTACTCTGAAGGAGATTTTCTTGCCGTTAGGGTCTATGCTTTTTGCAAGTCTTTCAAGTGCTGATACTGAGTCGATGTTTAAAATTACATCCTCGCCGTTTACAAAATCCATTTCCTCATTGGTTATGTTGTTTCCAGTAAATAGAATTCTGTCTCCTGAAAAACCCATCTTTTTACAAATGTAAACTTCTCCAGGACTTACAGCATCAATGCAGCATCCTTCATCTTCAAGGATTTTAAGCACTGCAATATTTGTATTTGCCTTGCATGCATAGAATACTTTAAAATCAGGATAATATTTGGTAAAAGCATTATAAAAACGATTATAATTGTCTCTTATTCTGTTTTCATCGATTACATAAATTGGAGTGCCGTATTCAGCCACAATATCACATGCATCGGCACCGCCAATATCTAAATGGCCCTTGTCGTTTATTTTAATATTTAAATCCATTTTATTCCTCCAGGGGGTAAATAATCATAGTATTTTTGATAATCTTAAAAAAAAAGATTTATACATTATTAGTTTATTGTTGAATATATATAAAATTAATTAAGGAACTAGAAGTGCCAACAAGTTTGATTGAGTTAGAAAAAAGTTATTTAAATTATATCGAATTCAATGAGATTCGATTAAAATTAGAGTGAAAAAATAGATTGATTATATCGCTCCGGTGAATAATAGCACGCTCCTCTCCAGCCGAGCTTTTTGAATTGATCCCAGTCTCTTCCAATGGAAATACCCACATAAGCGAGATAAACAGTTACAATAGCACTTAAATCAACGGTATTTACAAATTGAAGTATGTAATCTGCAGTTGGAAGGAAAGGCAGTGATAGAATAATACCTATTGCGCTTGCCCAGACAATGGAAGAGATGTGTTTTGGAAGAAGCCTTTCAAACAGGTAGCTGATGTAAGAAATGGCTGACAATATAAGCATTCCAATAAGTGTTGTTTGCCATGGTTCGCCGGTTGAAGGTGACCATGATTGAGAATATTAAAAGAAGCATGACCCAGTCTATAAGCCTTTTAAGGCTGAGCTTGTTGAGCTCTTTATCCAGCTGGTGGTTTTTCATTCCTGTTTCCTCTTCATAGCTATCCGGGTCGATTGTAGAAGAAGTGGTTCTGCCTATTTTTGGCTCAAGCCATCCATACAATTTTTCGGTAAGTGGCAGTCCCACAAGTATTGTGAGATAAATTCCAAAACAGAAACTTAAAAGATTTGACAATCCGGAAAATGCCAGAATTTCATGAGACATGGAAGGGAATATATTAAGCAGGGGTGTAATGGCAGCTGCATTCATACTTGCGCTTCCGATACCGCTTGCCATTGCAAGAGCATAAGGGTGAAGGGGAAGAGCAGTGGAAAGGCTTGCCACAAGACTTATGAAAACAGTTCCGATAATGGTACCAATCACATATACTGTTAGGACTCCGCGGGTTTCAGGAGAGCGGATTCCATATTTGTCCAGGATGATTCCTATATTCGGCTCACGGCAAATTGAGCTTGTCATACCAATTGATTCCCTTTTGAAACCTAAAAGAAGTGCGACAGGCATTGCAAAGAAGATTGTTCCCAGATTACCTATCTGTTGTAGAATAAGCGCAGGTGCGAATGACAGACTTTCAAAAACCTGTCCGCTTGAAAGTGCGAGCTTGACTATAATCGGCACCATGAATAAAATCATGAGCCCCTCAGCGACTTTTGATTCATGATTTTGAATGAATTTGACAGGTTTTGCTAAAAACAGAGCCAGACCCATGATCATTGCATAAAGCAAAGGCATCAGCACAATACTGACAGTTCCTGTAATATTGAGTTTCTTAACACCTATAAATTCAGCAATAATAACCAAGACAAATACCACAATATGGAGCTTGTACTCCATCCACGGCCTTATCTTACGATCATGAGATTTTTCTTTCTTACCCATTTTATAACCCATTAAGGAAAAACTTAAGTTTTTGCCTTCGTTTTTTTAATTTTTACTTGTATTTCTGGGTTGTTTTAAAAAATACATTTAAAAATTAATTTCAATAAAAATAAGTCTAGATTGAAAAAATTAAAATCTGCAATAATTAATTTAAGAATTAAAAAATACACGTTTAATTTTAGATAAAAACTTAAAATACTTTTTGTTAAAATTGATATTTAATAGTATCGATTTAATTCTCGACATTATTTTTTTAAAATACTTAATTATTAATTTAAGCTTTAAAAAATAGTTTATTAATTTATATTTAAAATTTAAAAGTTTTATATTAAAAATAAAAGATTTTGACACCATATTATTTAAAATAAAACTAAAAAGTTTTGATTAGAAATCTGTCTAAACCACAAATTAATTAAAATATATTAAAAAACAGCAAAAAAGAAATAAAACAGAACAATTGGAAGAAAAAATTCCTCTGATTCATTAAAACAATATTGAAAGAGAAAATAAGTAAAAAGGATATTAGAAGGAGAATACCTTCAATTAAATTAAAATTGATATTAGAAATGGAATCCCCTATTAAATAAATTGATATTAGAAAGAGAATTGATTCTATACTTTAAAATTAAATATAGGTAACTTTTACCTTGTCTCGAGGTATTGTTCTTCTATAAACCTTCTTAGGATATCCTATAATGAATGTAGAAGCCATATGCTTCTCCTTATCAACCTCAGGGAAGAATTCCATCAGCTTTTCATGATCAATCTCATCAGCCATCAGCATCCAGAGTGAATAGAATCCTCCAAGGCCCATGGTGTATGCCATAAGCTCCAGACGAGTAGTAGCTATTACTGCATTGATAGGCTGTTTTGCAAAGCCCAGCACAAGCTGGCTGCCTCCCCAGAGAAGAGGATGGAACTCGAAGTCTTCTGGATTTTCAAGATAGTCCCTAAGTCTTTCTATACGGAAGAACTCATCTTCTCTAACCTTTATGATGTCATAAACAAGGTGCATGAAGTCGTTCAGTCTCTTCTCATCGTTTATTACAATAAATTCCACATCCTGAGCATTCTCAGCTGTAGGACTGTTGTAAACTGATTCAAACAGCTTGTCGAAAGTTTCCCTGTCTATTTTCTTATCCTTGAACCAGCGCATGCTCCTTCTTTGTTTGTAAAATTGCAGCATGTCATCATAGCTTACCGGGACATCCCTTTGCCTGTATTCTTCAATCTCGTCCTGCATGTCTTCATATTTTTTAAGAGTGATTGCTCCTTTTGTACATACAGCCATGCAGTGACCACAATCAAAACATAGTCCGCTGTCAAGCTCGACAGCTATTTCATCTACTTTCAAGTTTTCACGAATACATACGGAAACACACAATCCACAGCCGTTGCATAAGTTTGAGTCAATATTCAAATGCATAATTAGTCTCCAAGACAATTACTTTCTGTTTATTAAATTAACTTAGATTATGATATGTTAATAATTCAATATAAAGTTTGATATCCATCCACCAATGCCAAAAATAAAGTTTGATATCCATCCACCAATCTCAAAAGACCTCATTTCTCAAACCGCTTCAAGCAATAATTTAATTAGAATCAAACATAAACATTAATTAAAAGGAATTAAATTTTCTAAAAACCATTCCAGCATGGAGGTGAAAAAATGAATGATAGAAAGCCATATGGCCAGACTATGAGGGGAATAGCTAAAAAGGATGATAAAATACTGGTCGTCAAGAGGCATCCAAAATCACGCCACAACCCTGAGCAATGGGAACTGCCTGGAGGAAAGTGTGAAAAGGAGGAATATTTCGACGAAACACTCATAAGAGAATTTAAAGAAGAAACCGGCCTAGATATAGAGCTAGGAGACTTTTATGATGCCGTTCAAGTCGATTATCCCCACAAAAGAACCGTACAGGTCATAATTTATGTGGACTGCGATGATTTTGAAGTTAAAATAAGCGATGAGCATACCGATTTCAAATGGATTGGAAAAGAAGAAATCAAAGAGTTTTATGAAAAGGGCCTGCTTACTCCTTCACTTAGAAAAGCTTTGGAAAAGAATGATTTTGAAATTTAAGAAATGTATTTTTCGAAAGAATGAAAGTAAATTAGAAAAAATGTTCTAAAATTTGAAAAAATTATTAGAAATAGCAAATTTATAAAATAATAAACAATTCAGGAGGCCATAGCATGAAAGAAGAACAAAAAATAGGATTTGGACTCGTATTAAGAGCAATAGCTAAAAAAGATGACAAACTGCTTCTTCTTCAAAGACCGAGCAAGTCAAGCCACGACAATGGCAGATGGGAACTGCCTGGAGGCAAGATCAAAAAAGGAGAATTCTTTGATGAAGGTCTTAGAAGGGAAGTTAAAGAGGAAACCGGCCTTGATATAAAGATTTTAGGATTCTTTGAAGCTGTGGAGGACAATTTCACTGCTTGCAAGAACCACGAAGTAATCAAATCAGTCAATGTGGGAATGCACTCTGTTCTGGAAGATGGAGAAATCCAATTGAGCAGGGAACATAGAGATTATGGATGGTTCACTAAAGAAGAGCTCATATCACTTGCAGATGATGACAAGCTTACCCGAGTTTGCAAAAGCCTGCTTGAAAAAGGAAATTATGATTTTTAAGCAAAGAGTGAAAATTAGCAAATAATATCTTGAAATAGGTGAAAATAAAAAAAGAATAATAATTTCCATAAAAAATAAATTTAAAAATAAAAAAGAGAATAATAATTTCCATAAAAAATAAATTTAAAAATAAGAAAATAGGAGCATAATGCTCCAAATAACTTTTTTTACAAGATTGAATCATTTAAAGAGATTGGAATACTTTATCAAGAGCTTCCACAAGTGCGTCTATCTCTTCTTCTTTAACAATGAGAGGAGGTGCGAACCTTAATACATTGCCTGCGGTGCAGTTGATCAAGAATCCTTCTTCAAGCATCTTGCCGACTATGTCTCCACCTTCAAAGTCAAGTTCGATACCAACAAGGAGTCCGCTGCCCCTTACATCATTAATGAAATCATATTTTTCCTTGAGAGCTGATAATTTTTCAAGGAAGTAAACACCCATTTCCCTGGAATGCTCTACAAGATTCTCCTCTTCAAATACATCAAATACCGCATTGGCTGCAGCACCTGCAAGAGGACTTCCAGCAAATGTTGTACCATGGTCTCCAGGTTCAAAGCCTCCAGCAACATCCTCTTTTGCTAAGAATGCCGCCATTGGGAATCCTCCACCGATTCCTTTAGCAACAGTCATTATATCAGCATCAATGCCGAAGAGCTCATGAGCGAATAATGCACCGCATCTTCCAAAACCGGACTGCACTTCATCCACAATGATTAAAACTCCTTTTTCCTTGCATAAGTCGTTCAATCCTTTGTAGAACTCTGCATCTGCTATATTGACTCCACCTTCACCCTGAACAGGCTCAATGATAATGGCTGCAGTGTTTTCAGTAATCGCTTCCTTTACACTGTCCAAATTGCCGAATTCAACCTTTTTAAAACCTCTTGGGAGGTTTTCAACATAAGGTGCGCTGTACTCTGGGTGATCTGTGACAGATAATGTCAGGAAGGTCCTTCCGTGGAATGAATCTCCGCAGAAGATGACTTCATGCTTGCCGCTGTATTTGATAGCCAGCTTGATTGCTCCCTCGTTTGCTTCAGCCCCTGAGTTTGCAAAGAAGATCCTGTCAAAGTTTGTTGCATCAACCAGTCTTTTGGCATAAATGGTTGCAGGTTCGTTATAGTAAATGCTTGAAATATGAATAAGTTTTTCCGCCTGGTCCTGAATAGCTTTAACCAGTTTAGGATGATTATGGCCCAGACAGTTGACAGCTATTCCTGCCAAGAAGTCCAAATACTCATTGCCCTCAATATCCCATACTTTAACGCCTTCTCCATGGTCAAGTACGATAGGGACTCTGTTGAATGTATTAATAAAATATTTATCTTCAATATCAATAATTTCCTGTGTTTTCATGAAAATTCCTCACAATTATAAGTTAAGCATCAAATTAAGTAATAAAATAAAAAAAATCTTTGCTATAAAGATTTAACATCTTGAAAAAGATTGCTTAAAATCTTTACATATAAAAGATTTAACATTATTATGTATGCAGTTTATTATATAAAAAAATAATTAAAATAGATTCCAATAAAATCAAATTTAAACCTTATTTTAAGCAATAAAAAAAGAAAAAAAGATATTCCGCCATTAGCCAAAATGCAAATAGCCAAATAAGAAAAAAGGATAATGATTCAGCACTGCCGAATCATCAAGAAAAACTAAAAAAGACAACTAGTCATTAGCTAAATTGTCAAAGTAACCCTGGATAAATACCACAGGAGTTCCCTTGTCTCCGGAACCACTGGTTAAATCGCATAATGAACCAATTAAATCGGTTAAAACACGAGGAGTGGTACCTTCGGTAATCATCTGACCGGTTAAATCCTTGTCCTTGTTTCTGATTTCCTCTTTAATAGCTTCTTTTAATTCATCGCCTCTTAAATCAGCAAATTTATTGTCAGAAACATATTTTAATTTAATTTCATTAGGAGTTCCAATTAAGCCTTCTGTATGGGCAGGAGATACTACAGGATCTGCCAATTCCCAGATTTTTCCAACAGGGTCCTTGAATGCGCCGTCGCCGTAAACCATGACTTCGATCTGCTTGCCGGTTAAATCAATCAATCTTTTTTGAACTTCGTGAACCAGCTTGTCGCCTGTTTTAGGGAAGAGTTTTAATTTCTCTTCAGTTGCCTTGTTTGAACCGAGAAGTCCATAATCAGGGTTGAATCCGGATCCGTCAACAGGTTCTGCCATGACCTGGTAAAGTCCATAGACATTTGCTCCGAGACTTCCGAGGAGTTTTGTGGTTGCCTCTCTTGTGTGAATATCACAAGTCAAAACATCATTGGTATAATCCAAGATTGTCCTTACATCGTTTGAAAATACGAATTCAACTTCACAGTCCTCGCTTTCAATCAATTCACGGTAAAAGTCTATCATATTGATTCCTGTAAATGGATGAATCCATGATCCAAATGTTTCCTTGTACTCCTCTTCGGAAATAGTGCTTCCAAGGTGGAATTCGCTTTCTTTCAAAATAGCTTCATCCAAAATGCCGTTTCCCACTTCATCAGCTGGGAATGATGTTTGGAGAGTAATCTTGTCCATTCCTCTTGCAATTCCTTTTAATACTATGGAAAATCTGTTTCTACTTAAAATCGGATTTACGACTCCAATATTCTTGGATGGGAATTTGTTTTGAACATCTTTTGCAACATCATCCACAGTTACATAATTTCCTTCTGAAATTCCAACAACAGCTTCTGTGATTGCAACAATGTCCTTGTCTTTGAATTCAAATCCTTCAGCTTCCTTGGCATTCATTAAAGATTCCACGACTATGGTGGCCAGATCATCATTTTCCTTAATAATAGGTGTTCTAATACCACGTACGACAGTACCCACATATCTCATATTTTTTAACTCCTAATAATGTTAATTGGAACAATTCCAACAACCTATCTATTTTTTATTATTTTACTTATAAATAATTTTACATTGTAATACTTTTGAAAAATTTCATATTCACAAAAAAATGACCGATATTTTATAAAACCTCAAAAAATAATAATTTTAAAAAAGTTATTTAGAAGAGCCCTTTACAACTCACTTCCAGAAGTCAAGCTCGTTCACATCAAGTCCTATTGAGCTGGCTTTGAAAACTGGATTCTTTCCAGCCCTCTTTTGAGATTCGTAATCCCTGAGACAATCGAATGCTATCTTACCTAGCGCCATACATGTTGGAAGGTTTATCAATGTCATTGCGCCCATTGTAATATCTGCCAAAGCCCATGCAGCATCCATTGGAATAATCGCTCCTACAAAAACAATTATGACACAGACAATGTAGAATATGTTCATGAATCTTTTTGATGGCGGAGTCTTCTTGTTCATAAAAGCCAGTGCATTATCCACATAATATATGTTTCCTAAAAGTGTTGTGAATGCAAAGAGAACCATTGCAACAGTAATGAAAACAGGACCTATCCATCCGAAAACAGTCGAAATTGCATTCTGCACATAAGGAGCTCCACTGACAGCTGCATCTCTTGCAACTCCTGTTGACAGACACATGAGCGCTGTAGCGGTACATAAAAGCAAGGTATCTATATATACTGACAGTGTCTGAACAAGACCCTGCTTTGCAGGATGTGATACTCTGGCTGATGCTGAAGCATTAGGGGCTGAACCTACACCCGCTTCGTTTGAAAAGAGCCCTCTCTTAATTCCATAAACAAGACATGACCCTACAAAACCCCCTGCTATGGACTGGAAGTCAAAAGCATCCTGGAAGATAAGGACAAACATTGCAGGAATATTTGCATAATTGACCAGAATCACAATCAAAGCCACTATGACATAGGAAACACCCATCAACGGAACAATTGTACTTGTAACCTTGACTATCCTCTTGCCTCCTCCTAAAAGGCAGTATCCTGTTATAAGTGCAAGCAAACCGCCTATGATAAGTGGAGTGATGGAAGGATTGTAAAATGAGTAGTCCATGAATGTTGACTGTAAATTGTAGGAGCATAAAAGATTGAAACCGAATGCATAAGTCGCAATCAGACAGATGCAGAAAAGTATTGCAATCTTAGGCTTGTGTATGCCTTCCTCAATATAATATGCAGGCCCTCCATAGGAATGGCCGTTTTCGTCCTTTCTTTTGAAGATTTGTGCAAGAGTACTTTCCATAAATGCAGATGATGCACCTATGATGCACATGACCCACATCCAGAAACATGCCCCGGGACCTCCAAGGCAAATCGCGGTAGAAACCCCGATGATGTTTCCTGTTCCAACCCTTGAAGCTGTGGATACAAGCATTGCCTGCAGGGAGGAAACCGCATTTTCATCACCTGAAGGTTCAAGAAGCAGCCTCACAGATTCCGGAAACAGCCGAATCTGCACACCTTTTGTTCATGTTGTAAAATACAAACCTGAAAGCGCCATGACGATTATTAAAATAGGAAAATACATGAAGTTATCTATTTGATTTAAAATATTAACAATATCCAGCATTAAACCCCTCTATATTGATTAAATAAAAAAATATCGATAATAACAGTTATATTTTGAATTTTATCATATAATAAAGTATTGAATTTAAATTAAACATGATTTAAAAAAGTTTAAATTATTAGAATGTCCAAAAAAATATAAAAAAATTATAAAATGTATAAAATTTATACTCATACAACCAATCACATATGAATGAAATTGGGAATCATAGCGAATTCTGAGGATTCCATATCATGAAAATACTTAATAAATCTAAAATTAAATTATTACTAAGGAAAAATAGTAAAAAGATATCAGTTTTATAGAGAATATGTATATCTTATTTAATTAGTATATAGAATAATTGGCATCTAATAAACGATTTTATAATCTTAAAACTGATTTTTAAAATAAGAGGTAAAAAAATGGCGAAAATCATACTGGGCAGAACAGGACTTGAAATAGAGAAAAATGGATTCGGAGCCTTGCCTATTCAAAGGGATGACTTTGATGAAAGCGCTTATCTGCTTCGAAAGGCTTATGAAAACGGCATTGACTTCATTGATACTGCAAGAGCTTATACTGACAGCGAGGAGAAGATAGCTTATGCTTTTAAAGGCTTCAATGAAGAATATCCACGAGAAAGCATAATAATAGCTACCAAAACTCAAAGTGAAACAGGAGAAGAAGTTTTAAAAGACATTGAAACCAGCTTGTCCAATCTGCAGACAGACTATGTGGACTTGTATCAAATCCACAATCCTTCATTTGTTCCAAAGCCTGATGATGGAAGCGGGGTTTATGAAGCATTCCTGAAACTGAAGGATGAAGGAAAGATAAGGCACATAGGATTTACAAGCCACAAGTACGAACTGGCCCTGGAAGCTATTGAAAGCGGCTTGTATGAAACCATGCAGTTTCCATTCAACTACCTCACAGGAGAAAAGGAGCTGGATATTGTCGAGAAATGCAAGCACCATAATATGGGATTCATTGCAATGAAAGCAATGTCTGGAGGACTGCTCAAGTCATCAAAAGCGGCCTATGCATATGTCAATCATTATGATAACGTCGTGCCTATCTGGGGAGTTCAAAGAGAGTCCGAACTCGATGAATTCCTATCATATATGAAAGAGGATGTTAAACTGGACGACGAACTTAGCGAGATAATTCGTAAGGATAGAGAGGAACTTCAAGGAGAATTCTGCAGAGGCTGCAACTACTGCGCTCCATGTGCAGCGGATATTGAAATCTCACAGTGCGCAAGAATGTCATTGTGGATCAGGCGCTTCCCGTCAGCTCCAAGCCTGACTCCAGAAAAGCAGGAGATGATGAGGAAGATTGAGGATTGCACAGAGTGCGGAGACTGCATGACCAGATGCCCTTATGAGCTTGATATTCCAGAATTATTGAAGAAGAATTATGAGGATTATAAAAAGATATTATCCGGCGAAGTGAAAGTGGATTAAACAGCCACAATTAAATTTATATAATAAAAAACAAAATGATAAAATATCAAGCAAATAAGTAAAATTGAAAAAATTTAATCTTCTTAAAGAAGATATTTTACTTAATTTGCAAAAGAAAAAAATGTGATATTATGAAAAAAGCGACTATGGAAACTGAAAAAGGAACAATCATTTTAGAATTATTCCCTAATGAAGCACCTGGAACAGTAGCTAACTTCGAAAAATTAGCTAACAGCGAATTTTACGACGGATTAACCTTCCACAGAGTAATTCCTAACTTTGTAATCCAAGGGGGAGACCCTAACGGAAACGGAACCGGAGGTCCTGGATACACAATCAAATGTGAAACCGAAGGAAACCCACACAAGCACGGAACAGGTGCATTATCCATGGCTCATGCAGGAAAAGACACCGGTGGAAGCCAGTTCTTTATTACCCACAGCCCACAGCCACACTTAGACGGAGTTCACACTGTATTCGGACAAGTCATTGAAGGCATGGATGTTGTAAATGCTATCAGACAAGGAGACAAGATGACCAAGGTTCGAGTAACTGGTTAAGTTCCTTGATTTAAAAAAAAACAGAGTTAGGTTTATCCTAACTCAAAAACTATTTTTTAAGATTTATAAAAATTTTAGCTCAGACCTGCTTTTTTTAAAATAATAGCTAAAAATAAGATTAAATTTAATAATAAAAAAAGAATTTAGAAAAATTTATCATTATATAAAAAATAAAAAGAATTTAGAAAAATTCGCTGCCTTTATATAAAAAAAATAAAAAGATTAGCAGTTAAAAACTGCTAAAAACTATTTTTAACTAACTTTCAGTATTGAACTTGTCCTTGGATCTGATTCCAAACAAGGATGAGAAAATACCTATTATGCAGAGAACCGTGCAAATCACACAGATTATCTGAGACCCTTGCACAATCAAATCAGCATATTTTGCAAGCATCGGCAAGTCACCCATTATCCAAGCGAATACTAGAGTAAGCATTCCAAGACTCATTGTCTGGCCTATTGTCCTCATGGTAGCCTGAGAAGCAGAAGCTGTTGGAGCATCCTTTGGAGGAACAGAACTCATAATCGCATTCATGTTTGGAGAGGAGAAGACTCCCATTCCAATACCTTCCAAAGCCATGGCTATGACAACAAGATAGAGAGGCATGTTTCCATCCAGGAATGCAAGGATTGCAAGACCGCAGGCTGCAACAGCCATACCAATAGCTGCAATTACCTGAGGATTGTACTTGTCGGAGAGCTTTCCAGCATTAGGAGCAAGTATTGCCTGCAGAATAGGCGGTATGATCAACATCATTCCTGTCATCTGGGTATTCCATCCTCTAACATACTGGAAGTGATAGTTCAGAATTGTTGTCACTACCATGATAGCCAGATAGCTGCATAGTGCTGCAACATTTGAAGAGAGGAACTTTGTGTTTTTAAAGAGCCTGACATTGAATACAGGTGATTTCTGGCGAAGCTCATAGAATATGAAGACTACAATTACAGCAAGCCCGAAAACTGTCAAAAACACCCCTGTTGAGTTGACCAGATTTGTAAATCCATAGACAAAAGCCAGAATTCCTATTCCCCAGATGATTGATCCGATTTTATCAATCTTGTCTTCTGCATAAGTCTGCCATTCCATAGGAATTTTAATCATGATTAAAGCAAGACAGAGTATTAAAAATGGAATCACCACATAGAAAATAGCTCTCCATCCAAAATTAAATGTCAAAAGCCCGCAGATAACAGGTGAAAGTGAAGTAGCTATGTAAACACCTGTAACAGTATATCCCAAAGCTTTTCCCCTGTTTTGAGGTTTGACAGCAGAGACCACCATGGCCATTGAGGATACTGTTAGAAATGCCATTCCCGCACCTGAAACCACACGGAAGAACATGAAGACTTCTGTTGAAAATGACAATACACATCCGATTGACCCTATAAGGTAAACAATCACACCTGCAAGCAATGATTTCTTCACACCGAATTTTCCAGATAACTGACCTGCAGGAACTGTGAATACAGCAACCACAAGAAATATAATTGTAGGTACCCAGTTTTGTACAACATTATTCATGGCAAAATCAGAAGCTATTGTAGGAACCGCCACAATAACACCATTTGACAAGAATACTGCGAAGAATGATGTCAAGAATGCAACAAATACCACATACCATTCCATATCAAATTTCATTTAAATCACACATCATATTTTTATCATTAATAATAAATTTTAAATTTATTGTACAAATAATTATAGATTTCTAAATTAATTATCATTTCATCCACAATCATGCATTAATCTCAATAAAGCAATCATAAGTTTCCACATGAAATAAATTTATTTAAAAAATTCAGGATTGTGCTGGATCAGGACTATATTAACTCCATTCACATCCTTGATTCTAGCCATTGAACCTACAGATGTCTTTGTAGGCTCAAGAAGAATCTCGACTCCTTTTGACTTCAAATCTTCTATTTCCTTTTCAATATCCTCCACATCCATTCCAATTGAATAGTAGCCGACTTCATGGACATTGTCCTTGATAAGTTCCACATAAGTGTGTTCTCCGGATTTAAGAAGGGTTATCTGCGCCCCATTAGGCAGGTCATATGTGCTGTCTATTTCAAATCCGCAAATGTCCTTGTAGAAAGCCACGCTTTCTTCCATATCATTTACAATCATTGTATTATACATTGCTTTCATTTAAAATCCCCTTTAAATTATTGAATAATTAAAAATTAATTTCAAAATCATTAAATTAAAATAAAACTAGCGGTTTATCTTATCTAATAAATTCAAAATCATTAAAATTAATAATAAGCTAGTTGTTTATCTTATATAATTAATTTCAATTAATCATCCTGATTCAACTTGATGGCCTTGGAAGTCAAATCCTTAAGAGTTTCCATGAAATCATTATTGAGTTCATACAAGCGCATTTTTTCCTCCCAGTCCCTATTAACCTTTTGAATGATTGGAATCAATTTTTCTCCTTCTTCAGTCAGCTTCAAGGAGTACTTCCTCTTGTCTCCATCAAGCTTTTCTCTTTTTACTAAATTCTTCTCCTCCAGCACTTTCAATGATTTGGCCACGCTTCCCTTTGTAAGATAAAAGGTTTCAGCCAAATCCTTTTGTGAGAGGCCTTCATATTTATTGATCCTCAGAATGAATAAAGCCTGAATGATATTTAAATCATATTTTGCTAAAGCATCATTCAGATATTTATGCTGATTCTTATGAAGAATAAACAATATGCCTCCTAAAGGAGAATTGTCATCAAAGTCATTAATATTGTTTTTTTGCATTTAAACCACATCTTAAAGTAAAAATTTTTTCATGATAAAATAATTTTAAAAATTAAAAAGTCTTTTAAACTATTGAATGAATATATCTTTGATATTTTGAAAAGTTTCCTTGGAAACTATCTCCAAATTAGAATATGTTTTGATGACATATAAAAGTTTCCTTGGAAACTATTTTAAAAAATGAAAAATTACATAAAAATAGCTAAAAAACCTATAAAAAAAATAGCTAATAATAATTTAAAAAATGATGAAAAAAGCACTTATTTCTTAATATAATCCCAGACTGAATCAACATTTACTTCTACAATGTGCCTTACATCCAAGTCATCTTGGACTATCCATAAAAAGAACACACCATTAATGCTGGACTTGATAAAGAGAGTGAGCTCTTCTGTGCTTAATTCAGGATTTATCTCCCCATTCTCCTTGCCGAATTCCACAAAATCCTCTATTGCCTGTGTGTAAACCTTGTTGTACTCATTGTAATTATCACTGATCCGGCTGTATTTTTGAATTCCTTCAAATGAAAGAAGCAGCATCTTTTTATAATCTGTTTGCTGATTGGAGAGGTACTTTGGAGCATAATCCTTGTCAAGACCTAGAGATTCCCTGTAAAAACCCTTCAATCTATTATAAGCACTGCCTTTAACCTTCTTGGCATTATTTAAAAAATCATAGTAGTATTCAAGAACATAAGTATCGAGAACCGCCAGAATCAGCTCGTCTTTTGTTTTAAAGTAATAGTACAATGTTCCAGGGCTGATTTCAGCCTCCTCGCTTATATCCGCCCAGGAAACCTCATGAAATCCCTTTTCTAAAAAAAGCCTGTAGCTGGATTCCATTATCTTGTCATATGTTTTCATTGCAACCATTCCTTGAAAATCAAATTGTTAAATATTTAAACTAAAATGTTGTTATTATATTGCATGATTAAAAATTTAAAAGTTTTTATAAAAATAGAAAGAATTAGTGGGAAATAAGAAATTTCTTATTCCCAAAATTATTGAAAATTCGTTTAATATTCGTAGAAACCCTTGCCTGCATTGATTCCAATCTCGCCCTTGTCGATTTTCTCTTTAAGAGCAGTGACAATCTTGTTGGAGAGTGTTCCAGGTTCCTGTGCCTCTGGCTTCATCATTTCAATGTTGTAAACTGTTGTCAAACCAACTACATCGATGATTTTCATAGGTCCGTTAGGTGCTCCTGTTGCAAGCTCCCAGGTCATGTCGATTGTTTCAGGGTCTGCAACATCCTTTGCCCACAATTCAAGTCCTGCACCTAGGAATGGAACAAGAAGAGTGTTGAGAACATAGGCGGGCTGCTCCTTTTTCAAGCAGATAGGAACCATTCCTATTGCCTTTGCGAATTCTGCAACCTGGTCGTAGTATTTCTGATCTGTGCCAGGGTGTCCCATGACTTCAGCTGTGTTTTGCGCCCATATATTGTTTGCAAAGTGCAATGCAAGGTATTTTTCAGGTCTTCCAGTGTATTCTGCAAATGCGCTTGGAAGAAGTGTGGATGAGTTTGTAACAAGCACGGTTTTCTCAGGCATGTATTTAGCCAGCTCTTCATAAAATGGTATCTTCTGAGCAGGATCTTCTGCAATGGCTTCAATGATAAGGTCTGCATCTTTAGCAGCTTCTTCATAACTTGTGGTCATCTTCAAGCTGTCAAATGCTTCAACAACCTTTTCCTTCAAAGCGTCTATTTCATCGGCTGACAAATCAGGACTGTCTGCAAAACCTCTGCAATAGGCTTGTGGATTGGTTTTCCATGCTTCCATGGTTTGAAGGTATATTCCTTTCAGTCTTTCAAGCTTAGGCTTGGCTCTTTCAATTGAACCTTCGCTTCTAAGCCAGATGGTTACATCAAATCCTTTAAAAGCTGTTTGGAACGCAATTTGACTTCCAAGTACTCCACTTCCTGCAACAGTAACATTCTTAAAATCCATTTTTTCACCTTTGATAATTTCTACAAAATAAAAAAAATTATTTTCTAGATAATAATAGTTTTATAAAACTAATATTTAAAATTTTTGAGTGAACACTTGAAAATCAAATAATATAAAATATAATAAATTAAAATATATTTAAAAAATTACTAAAATATTGAATAAAATATAATAAAAATCTAAAATAATCGAAAATTGAAAATAATAATTAATAAAAAATAAGCAAAGGATTAAAAAATAGGGGTTTATTCAAATAATCCCACTGCAAAAAAAATTTTAAGTAATTGTCAATCCAAACATATGATGCTTTTTCCACTAAAAATTGCATCTAAAAAAGTTTATCATTATAGAAATTTAAAATATCAATTGAAAATCAGAATTATGAACATTATAACCTTTGGAAAATTATCTAAAGAATAATTGAATTAATTAAGATAAATATAGATTTACAAGAATATTGCAAAGGTGATTGAATGAGCAAAAAGATAATAGCAGTCAATGCAGGACCTAGAAAAGGATGGAATACCGATACATTAATCGATGAGGCAATAAAAGGAGCTCAATCCACAGGAGCGGAAGTAGTGAAGTTCAATCTCTTCAGATTGGAAAAATACACAGGCTGCGTATCCTGCTTTGGATGCAAGAAAGAAAAATACAAGGGATACTGCATACGCAAAGACGGACTTACAGAAGTATTGGATGCAATCCGAGAAGCCGATGGATTGATAATAGGCTCACCTAACTATCTGGGCGAACTGACCGCATCATTCAGAGCCCTTTATGAAAGACTGATATTTCAGAATTTGACATACAATACTGAAGTGCCGTGCTGCAATGAAAATCCAACTCCAACACTGCTTATAATGACAAGCAATGCTCCTGATAATGCATACATGCCATTGCTTGAAAATTATAAAGATGTGTTTGACCGTTTTGTAGGATCATGTGAAATTTTTGTATCCGGCGAGACACTTCAGATAAAGGATTACAGCAAAACAGACTGGCCATGGTTCTTCAATGCTGAAGAGCGATATGAGAGGCATGAAAAGGTTTTTCCTAAGGAAAAGGAAGCGGTCTTTGAGAAAGGAAAAAACCTGGCATTGCAATAGCTATTTAATAACATATAATCAACAATTGCAATCATATACTTAACGATAATCATTAAATAAAATAAACAACCATTTATAATTATGATGCCCCATAGCACTATTTCAAATAATTTAAACGACAGACATGTTGCAATCACAGATGGTGTTTTTGCAATTGCAATGACAATCCTAGTTTTAGAAATCGCAGTTCCGGCAGTCTCAAACATAACATCCCACGCTGCCGTTAATTCATATATTATGAACTATCTAACTCCTACCGTTTTAATATATTTCATCAGCTTTTATTTGGTATACAATTTCTGGGAAACCACAACCATTCTTTTCAGTTTTAAAAAAATAAGCAACAACGTACTGCTCTTGAATATGATTAGCCTGGCATCAGTGTGTTTAATACCCTTTGCAACAGGATCCCTCTTTGAATTCCACAACTATACAGAAGTGAACATACTATTTTTCATTGTTGATTCTGGCAATCAGCCTTTTATACATATTGATGTTCATAATGCTGATTAGAAACAACTTTAAAGATTATTTTGTAAGGAAGGATGAAATCAAAGCCACAATAAGCAATGAATTAGACCGTTATGAAGGTGGAATCAAATTAGACAACTTAAAATTATATCTCAATGGAGTTACAAAGACAGTGTTCTACCTGTTAATGACACCTGCCATCAGTTCAATCATCTCCATCCTACTTGCATTCATATCACCTGGATTGAGCATGGCATCATTTTTACTGGTTCTGGTATTAAGATTCATTATTCGCATGAGTCGTGGGGCAAAAGACCCTCTTGACGACATCGAACTGAGTGATGATGAAAAAGAATTTGTCGACAATGTCCGAAACAACATTTATGGAGAGGAATAAATTAAGTTTTAAAGCCCATGTCAATATGGGCATTATTTACACCCATCTCCTACACACATACAAAAACCATATCCCATAAAGAATATTGACACCAAACACGCCCATCTTATAAGCATATGCAAGAATTAAACATCATAACATATCAAATAATTACTTCACACCCATCTCCTAAATAGGTATGCCAGAATTGATCCTGCAAAATTCTGCCAGACAGAATAAAGAGCGCCGGGAACAGTTGCTTGAGCCAAGTTTGGAAAATGAGCCTTTGCAAGACCAGTGGATAAACCTGAATTTTGAAAAGCCAGCTCAATGGCAACTGTGATAATCTGTTTTCTATCCATGCCCGCAAGATATCCGACTCCAAATCCAATCATCATTGCAAGGAAATACTGCATCATGATAACAAGGATTATTATTGATGAGGATGTCAGGATGGCCTGTTTGTTGGCACCAATTACCCCTGCAACTATCAGACAAATTACAATCGCAGATAATGCCGGCAGATAATCCTTCAATCTTTCACAGAAATCAGGGAATTTGGAATTCAATATAAGTCCAATCATGATTGGAATAATCACGATTTCAATGATTGAAAGGAACATGTCCACTGGATTGAAATGAATATGATTCCCGATTAAAATCAAAGTAATCAATGGAGTTATAATCGGTGCAATTACAGTGGATATCGCAGTTAATGAAACAGATAATGCCACATCACCATTTGAAAGAAATGTGATGACATCGGAGGCGGTTCCTCCAGGAACGGTTCCAACCAAGATAAGCCCAACAGTTAAAGCTTCATTTAAAGAAAAGATTTTTGCAAGAGCCAGTGCGATAAGAGGCATTGCGATATATTGTGTTGCAATTCCAACAGAAATCTCTTTTGGTTTTTTAAACACGTTTGTAAAGTCTTCCACTTTCAAAGTGGTTCCCATTGTAAAAAGAACAATGCTTAAAAGCAGATTCAATATGTTTACCCCACCATAATTACTTAAAACCCATTGAAATGAATTTGGAAAAACTAAACTAACCGCAACGGATAACAAAATAATTATGAAATAATATTTTTCTATAAATTTAAAAATTCTTTTCATAGTTTAAGTATTTGATTTAATCACTAAAAAAAATTATCATAATTTGATAGAATTTTATAAGAAAAAATAAGGTAATTAAAAAAATAAACAGTTCTTAATCCCCATATCAAGATTAAATCCTATTTTTTGTATGTTTCTGCCATACCTTTTCATTATCGCTAGCTAAAGCTTTATTGTCAGCCATCACACCAACAAGATCATGGGGCATATAAGGCTCTTCCAAGTAGGCGATCTCATCATTAGTCAATTTCAAATCAACTGAATTGACCGCGCCTTCTACATGATGCATTTTTGTCGCACCAACAATCGGAGATGTGACTTTTTCTATTCTATGGCAAATTAAAGCCAAAGGACTAAGATTATCCTCATCATTCTGCGAATATCAGGATGCCGAAGGTCTGGCACAGCCGGAACCTTTGATTTTAATATCTCCTTGGATTGACGTGTCAATGTCTGGGGATTATGTAGAACTCGATCCAATGCTTGGCAGGACAAAGAGTTTGAAATGGAACTCGATTGTGCAGGATTATGAAGAACTCGACCCAATGCTTGGAGTAGACGGCCTGCGTGAAACAGGTGAAGTCTAGGCAGGAGATTTGGATTCAAAGGATTATAAAGTAAGCCCCATGTTCGGATATATGAAAAACATTCCACAGTTGACAATATCATTAGTCAGTTTAGTTCAAAACAAAAAATAGTCATTAACATGTATTGGGAAATTAATTCCTCATTTAAAGAAAATAAAAAAAGGAAAGTTATGGGAAAAGAGTTATTCCCATATTTAAAGAAAATAAAAAAAGGAAAGTTATGGGAAAAGAGCTATTCCCATAGCTTCAATCATAGATTGGAAACCTAAAATAATAATGGCCACTCCACCGAATATTTCAATGTAATCTGCATATTTGATAGCCACTTTTGTTCCATATGTTCCAATCAATAGCCATATGACCACAGCTATTAAACTCAATACCCCTAAAATGATTGGATCCACATGTGCAACTGCACCCTGTGAAGCTAATACTAGGTTTTCTATGTTTCCAAAGATAAGCAAACCAGTAAATGGAGCATAATCGTTTAAATTAACCATATTATACGCCCTCCTCTTTTGCTTTAATATTTTGGACAGCACCATGTATTGCCTGAATACCTAATATGACAATTGCTAATCCTCCAATAAATGTAATGTAGCTTGAATACTGGATTGCAACTTCTGTTGCTACAGTTCCTATAATTAACCATATAATTACAGCAATTATGCTTAATCCACCTAATATTTTTGGATTGACACCTTGAACAACACCTTGTGATGCTAAAATTAAATTTTCAATATTTCCAAATATGATTAACCCGATAAATGGTATGTATTCTTCTAACAAATAATCACCATTAAAATTTTTTATCAATATTCCCATATAATAATTTCCATTGATGCAAATGTAGTGCCAGAAGGAATAATATGTATTATATACTTTGAAAATTAATGAACAAAACTGTATCAGAATTAAATTGTCATTTAAAAAGATTTCAATGAGTTATAGTGATCATTCAAATAATTATGATTTAATTTTTTCATCATTTTCTTTTTTTATAAAAACACTCTTCTATTTATATAAACATTAATCAGACGTACTTTTTTATTATTTCTTTACATAAAATAAACTCCATGTAGTTAAAACCATTTCCTGTAGTTTAAGATTTCATGGAATTAGTTGATTTCATTTAATATTTTACAATGTTTTTTATAATAGCTCTTACAAACTTAAACATGATGTATAGCTTTTTTATTTGTTTTATAGTATTGGCAGTATCCTATTTTGTTTATGGGAAATTTATAGAAAAAATATCTGGCGTTGATGAAACACGCCAAACACCTGCATTCAGACTGCAGGATGGCGTGGACTATATTCCAATGTCCAAAATAAAGAATTTTCTAGTTCATTTCTTAAATATCGCAGGATTGGGGCCTATTTTTGGAGCAATACAAGGTGCATTGTTTGGTCCTGTTGCATTCATATGGATTACTTTAGGCACAATCTTCATCGGAGGAGTCCATGACTTCTTCTCAGGTTTCATGTCCATGAGAAATGACGGATACACAATGCCGAACATCATTTCAAAATATATGGGAACCAAAATCCAAAAGGTAATGGCAGTTCTTATTGTAATTACAGGAATTCTTGTTTCAACCACTTTTGCAAAGGGAGCTGCGGATCTGCTCGCAACTCTGACAGATATTCCGATACTTATCTGGATAACAGCAATATTCATATACTTTTTAATTGCAACCGTATTTCCAGTGGATAAAATCATTGGAAAAATATATCCGATTTTTGGAGCATTGCTGTTAATTATGGCTGTGCTCATGACTGGAGCGCTGATTTTAAATCCTGCATACAGCATTCCAGAGTTTACAACACAGGGATTGTATTTAACCGACAAGAGCATTTTCCCATATCTCTTTGTAACCATTGCCTGCGGTGCGATTTCAGGTTTTCATGCATCACAGTCTCCGATTGTTGCAAGATGCATTGAAAATGAGAATGATGCAAGGCCAGTATTTTTTGGAGCAATGGTTCTGGAGGGCATGGTCGCTCTCTGCTGGGCGGCAATAGCCATGGCATTTTTCCACGGCCAGCCTCAGCTTGCAGCAATCTACGGCGCAAGCCCCTCAGTTGGAGTTTATGAAATGGCAAAAACATTGGTGGGTCCTATAGGACTGGTTTTAACAATCATTGGAGTTGTAATATGTCCGATAACCTCAGGGGATACCGCACTTAGAAGTTCAAGGATTACAATTGCAGATGAGCTCAATTTAAATCATGAAAAAATAGCTTCAAGGCTAAAAGTAGCTGTGCCATTGTTTTTAGTGGCATTCGGATTAACTTTCGTTGACTTCAGCCTAATCTGGAGATATTTCGCATGGTCCCAGTTGATAGTGGCTACAATAGTGTTATATGCTGCAAGCGCATATCTGAAGAAAACTGAAAAACCTTATATCGTTGCACTGCTTCCAGCTATTGTTTGTACTTTAATCGCATTCGGATATATTCTGCAGGCCCCTGAGGGTTTGAGATTGCCTTCAATGCTTTCAAATGTGATTTCAGTCATTGCAACTGCAATTACAACAGTAATATTTCTTAAAAAACACAAATAACATTTGATAAAAAAATTATGGATAAAAACAATTCTCCTAAAGTATCCATTTTGAAAAAAAGAATTATGAAGGAAAAACCAATTCCTCATAGAATACAACTAAGCTATTTTGAAAAAAAAGAATTATGAAGAAAATTATTTCCTCATAATTTTTGATTTATTTTAAAACAAATTTTTTCATGCCTATTATGCTCAATATTATAGCTATTATATAACCAATCAATGAAATCACAGGCATGTCAAATACCATTGGTCCGAATGAAACAACTGAAGAACCAATTATGAGTGCTGAAATAAGGACTATTATTGAAACCTTGTCTGTAATGTCAACTTCAAAAATCATCTTTTAACTTTTACTGACTTTTTAACAATCAATTTGCCATATTTAGCCTGGTATTTGACTTTTTTACCAACTTTAAGCTTTTTAAGGACCTTCTTTTTAATAACTATTTTTGCTATTCCTTTTGAATTGGTTTTTGCCTTGTAGGTCTTGCCGTTGAACTTGAAAATGATTTTCTTGCCTTTTATCAAGCTTTTACCTTTTGTCAGTTTTGCAGTGATAGTAAGTTTTTTGGCTGATTTTTTGACTTTGACAGTCTTTAAAGTTAGCTTCAAATAGTTGAATACGCATTTGCTTGTGGTTGTGCCGAAAGTGTCTCTTCCGGTAGTTGCCTTGTTGTTTGTAAATGTGCATTTCACTGCTTTTGCGCTGTGTGAATCGGAAGATGAGGATTTGAATCCATAAATTGCTCCTCCTTTAGTGGCGCTGTTTTTTGTGAATGTTGAGCTTTGAATTAGATTATTGTAATATTCAACTTCAGAAACCCAGTTCTTGTTGCTGTCGTAATGTCCGGAGTTGGCATGGCATTTGAAGTAAACCGCTCCTCCGTATTTTGAAGCAGTGTTGCTTGTGAATTTGGAATTGCTTATGTATAAATCCTTGTTTCCAAATACTGCTCCTCCTTTTTCACCTGCCTTGTTGCTTGTGAATGTGGATGATTTGATGTTGATGTTTCCAAAAGCATAAATCGCTCCTCCGCCTCGGCCGTTTGCAGTATTGGATGTGAAAACACAATTGCTGATTGTGTCATTTAATAAACTGAGGGACAAATAGGATGGGAAATTGAATAAATAGCTGATATTTCCTTCCTGTGTTGTGTCGTTAAATAAATTCACAAGGTCAAGATGCAGTTTAGGAGACAAGCAGAATACTGCCCCTCCATCATCTGCAATGTTTTTAGTGAACTTGGAATTTATACAATTTAGATGTCCTACTGAACTTATTGCTCCTCCTGCATATTTAGCATGATTGGATGCGAACTCGCAGTTATTTATTGTCAGATCCGCATAGTTGAATATTGCTCCACCATACAAGTCACTGTATCCATTTGTGAATTTGATATTGTTCAATGTGACCTTGTTGTTTCTTATCGCTCCTAATTTGATTAGGAAAATTCTTGATTTTGACAAACCATCTATGGTATGTCCGTTTCCGTTGATGGTCAAATCCTTATCAATTTTGATTCCCCTGTCGCTGAACCCCTCATCATAGGAGTAATCCTTATCCAAACTTATCACAGATCCATTTTCGGCATCATCAATCTTTTTTTGCAAAGCGGTGAATGTTCCATCATCGCCATCTGCAAGGACTTCATCATTAGATGAGCTTGTTTCAATCTCAATGTCTTCTTGTGCTGATTGGGCATTCTCGTCGGCAGTTTCCAAAATATCATTGTGATTGATAGCCTGCACATAAGTTCCATCATCAACAGCCAGCACTGCATCACCAATATCTTCTGCTGCAACAGTTGCAATATTAAGCAGAATCATTAGGCAGATGATTAGAATAATTCTATTAAACTTCATATTAAACAACCTTTATTTAAAAAATTAAAAAATAAACATATTACTGAATCATATATTATAATCCTATTTTGTTATTTATAGATAATAAATTTTATACATTTAAACTTATTACTTTGCAAATGTAATTAAATTTATAAAATATAAGAATAAAAATAAGTATGTTTATTAATTTTAGTAAATATTGTTGATAAATACCCATTAGATGAAAATGGTGAATTTAATATGTTGAAACATCCTGAAAACATTATCGAGATAATAAAAAGCGATTTCAAGGGGGCTTTTTCAAATCCTATAGTAATCATTGTCCTGATAGGATTGATCATACTGCCTTCCCTTTATGCCCTTATCAACATAGCAGCATGCTGGGATCCTTATGGAAATACGGGCCAGGTTGATTTTGCAATCGCAAATCTTGATAATGGAACCACTTTTAATGGTGAAGATATAAACGTTGGAAATGAGCTTGTCAAGACTCTTAAGGATAATGACAAGTTCCATTGGGTTTTTGTATCAGAAAAGGAACTACGGGACGGCGTTTACAAAGGGGATTATTATGCCGGTATCATAATACCGAGAAATCTAAGTGAAAATGTTGTTTCAATTACAACCGACGATCCACAGCAGGCCAAACTTGAATATCTCGTAAACATGAAGGCAAATCCTGTTGGTGCTAAGCTGACAGATTCCGGTTCCAATGCCGTTTATCTGGCGTTGAATGCAAAAATCGTTGAAATAATTGACCTTGCAGCATACGGTAAGCTCGGCGAACTTCAGCAGGGTCTTGCTGCTGGTGCGAGCAAACTGGCCAATGGTGGAAGCCAGCTTCAAGCCGGAGCAAACAAGGTATCTTCAGGAGCTGCTCAGGTATCCTCAGGAGAAAGCCAGGTCAAGAACGGTGCAAGCAAAGTGGAAAAAGGTGTAGGCGAAGTTCAATCAGGTGCAAATTCTGTCAATAACGGAGCAAGCAGTGTTTCAAGTGGTGCCAGCCAGGTTCAAAATGGTGCCAGCCAGGTAGAGCAGGGTTCTGAAGAACTGGAATCCGCAGTTGACCCATCCCTGATTCCTGAAGGCCCTGTGAAAGAGTATGTAAGTGGTGTCGGCCAACTTTCAAATGGAACAAGCCAGGTTGCAAATGGAGCAGGCAGACTAGCAAACGGATCAGTAGCACTAGCAGAAGGATCATCAAAACTGGCAAACGGTTCTGCAAGCCTTGCAAATGGAGCAGGCAGACTAGCAAACGGATCAGTAGCACTAGCAGAAGGTTCACTGGCTCTTGCAGCTGGTTCAGAAATGCTTTCACATGCGGCTGCAATGGGACTCTTTTCTGCAGCAAGTTCTTTAGGCGCATCTGCTGATACTCTCTCAGCAATAACAGGCATTAATGAAACCTTGCTTGGTGATTATTTCTATTCCCCAATAAAATTGGAGAGAAATGAGGTATTTCCTGTTCCAGATTACGGTTCTCAAGTTTCTCCATTTTATCTTGTACTGTCCATGTGGGTCGGAGGAGTGATCACATGCGCATTATTGAAACCTGGAGTAAGCTATAGAACCAAATACACACCTCTTGAAATGTATGCTGGAAAATTATTCCTGTTCAACATCATGAGCATTCTGCAGTGTACGGTTACAATGCTCGGAGCCCATGTTCTGGGAATATACATTGCAAATGAGCCTATGTTCCTGCTGTCGTCATATATCGTATCAGTTGTGTTCATGACTTTGATATACTCATTCGTATCAGCATTAGGAGATGTTGGAAAGGCAATTGCCATAGTTCTTCTGGTATTCCAGATATCAGGTACAGGAGGTATCTACCCTGTAGAGATCATGGCCCCTTTTTTCAATGTGGCAAATCCATATCTGCCGATGACATATGCAATTACCTTGATACGTGAATCCCAGCTTGGTCTAGTCTGGTCCAATTATATTCCTGCATTGATAATACTGCTGGCTATCGGATTAGCAACAGTCGTTGTATCAATCATCATTAAAGAAAAAGCAGACAAGGCAGCACATTACTTTGAACAACGCTTGGAAGACAGCGGATTATTTTAAGATAATATCTGCTTCAAATATAATTTCAAATAGTAAATAGATTTTTCTATTTGCTTTTTAATTTTTTTATATTTTTTGATTAGTTTATTTTTAAGAATTAAACAATTTTACACTTTTTTACAAACCAACACTTTTTCTTATTTTAAAATTATCTAAATAAAATTGCTTATTTTCTTATTTTAGGATGCAAGCAAGCACTTGCATTCGAAAAACTATTTATATTATCCCATTTAAAGAAAATAGTAAGTAAAAAATATTTAAAAATATTTTAAAGCAATATCCATATGATTTAATGAAAAGTGAGGTGAAAACATGTTATACTGGTGGTATGTCATTACTAATAACTTCTGGTGGTTATAATAAACCAATCACAAATAAAAAAACATATTCCCACGATTTTCAAGATGAAAATCTCGAATGAAAATAAGAATATAAGCAAGTTCTCCCTTATAAAAAAGGAGTATGATTCCTTTATTTTTATAAAATAAGATGCAGTTATTAATTTAAAAAAAGAATCTAATTTTCACAGTAGAAGATTAATAAAAAAAGAAGGCCTTGATTGACTGATTGGGCAAATACGGCAATATAATAGTGATAATAATTCTATCTACAGCAGGTGCTTTATTCTATAAGAAGTTAGAGCAACATATGATTAATTGAATAATTCAAGCAGATAGAATCATTAACTGCTATTTTGAAGCCTTACCATATGACATTAACTATGGTCAATATTATCATTAACACCAAAAGAACAATCAAAAGATTCTTGTGCTCATGATTGGGATTTCTGATGAGTGTTGCGGCTAAAGCTATAATTATTATTACGCTTCCTATTGTCATCAACATTGACATGATTTTACCTCCCGTTTTAATATAGTTATTTTTTATAACATTTAAATATTTTTTATAATCATGTTATTAAATATTTTGTATGGAAAAATATCAGTTCTGGGAAAAATTAAAACATACTGAGTTCTACCATTAGCTTTGAATGATTTAAGAGTAACTTTAACAACTTTACGTATAGCTTAAATTTCTTTTTATTTACACCAGGAAAATAGCCAAAAAACAAGTTGAAAATAGATTTAATCGATTCCACTTAAAGCCTTCCTAGACCATTTGGCATCCATCAGCATTGCCCGTCCAATTCCAATCAAATCAGCGTATCCGCCTTCTAGAAGCGCTTCTGCATCAGCAATCTTTTTCACTCCTCCAGTCAATATGACCGGACAGTTTGAAGCGTCCCTAGCTATCTTGCTGAGTTCCTTGAACCATCCCGGCTCTTTTGATAAAGGATTTTTATACCTGCAAAGTCCGCCGGAGATGTCCAGCAAGTCCGCTCCAGAATTTTCAAAACTCATCACAGCTTCTCCAATTTCTTCCAGTCTGCTACCGCCATCCAGATAATCATATGCTCCAAATCGTACTGCTATTATATGATCTTCTCCAAGAGCTTCCCTCATGCCTCTTATTATTTCATTGGTCAGTCTTGCACGGTTTAGAAGACTTCCACCATAGTCATCAGTTCTTTTATTTGTGTATGGGGAATAGAACTGGTTCAATAGGTATCCGTGGGCGCAGTGAATCTCCACTCCGTCAAAACCCGCCTTTTCCGTCCTTATAGCGGCTTTTATAAATGATTCCCTGACCTGTGCAATGTCATTCGAAGTCATGGCGTTTACATTCAACGGATTTTCCACTTTTGCCTCGAAGCCGGCATGGCTGATTTGAGCTATCGCATTTGAGCCCTCAAAGTGAATGGCATCGGCAAGCTTTCGATAGCCTTCAATGACCTCATCGCCTGCCATTGACAGCTGTTTTGGATGGGCTCTTCCTTCTGGAGAAACATATTCATGCTCGATTATGATGAGTCCTGTGGATTCTGCCCTCTCTCTGTAATGGTTGATCAAATCGTCGCTGACGGACCCGTCCCTGCTGGATGATCGATCCATGGGAGGCATGACTATGCGGTTTTGAAGTGTGATGCTCCTGATTTTCAATGGTTCTGTAATCATCATGTTATAACCTTATAATTTAACTAAATATTCTTAAAGCACATATTTAAAAAATGCCAGTAAAAAAATAATGTTATTTATTCAATTTGTCCATCAGGCCGGATTTACGAGCATAATGGAACAGGTAAAGCTGGGCATATCCCGCATAATCCCCAAAGTAATCCATTCCAAACTCTCTAACCTTATTCGCTGAAATATCCTCGCCGTCAAAATAAAGATGTGAAACTATCCTTTTAATCCAGACATCGGAAGGGAATGCTTCCTTGAAATTAAATCCATAAAGCAGAATGCAGTCGGCTACCTTTGGACCGACCCCCGGAGTTTTTAAAATAAGTTCGAAAGCCTCATAATAATCCATCTTGAAAATATCAGACAAATCATGCTCATATGAAAAGATCTCGCTTGCCTTTATCATATAGTCCGCTCTATAGCCTACACCGCAGGATTTGAGATTATGAGTATAGCACTCAAGCTCCATGGCATGGCCGTCGGCTTCAGCTTCTTCCATCGGAGTTTTATAAAATCCTTTAAACTCAGAGGCTTTTGGAAATGACTTGAACGTTCCAGACTCAAACTCAATCTTCTCTCCCCAGATATCCTTCATCCGGTCAACTGATTTGGTCCATCTTGCAATTGAATTGTTTGCAGAACAGATTGAAGATATTAAACATTCAAATGGATTGCTAGCTAAAAACAGCCTCAATCCACGGCAGAATTCAATTGAATCCACCAGCTTCTCGTCACCAGAGAGAAAATCATAGAACCCATTCAAGTCAAAGTCAAGATCAAAGGTCCATTTCAGCTTTTCATAAACTGCCCGGTCAATGTTTTTCACATCTTTTTTTGATAGAATTTCATTATTTTCTAATTTTTTAGGGAGTTGAGATGTATAATCAAAATTGTTAAAATCATTTTCATCTTGATGTACTTTTAAAAGAACAGGAAGTTCATTTAAATAGCTATCTTTTAGACTTTCATTGTTAAATATTGACCCTTCCTTCAAGTAAATCATATTTGAAAACGAACCCTTTTCATACTTCCATGGAGGCATTGATGTCTGACCAGATTCTTGTGTGAGCTTGATGTTGACTAATGTATTGACTTTCATGAAAACCACTTAAATAATTTTAACAATCTACAATATTAATTTAGGAATTAAAACTATAAAAAACCATTTAAAATAAGATAAAAAATAGAATCACGATTTTAATTAAAAACTGAAACTATAAAAACCACTTGATAGTGTGAAAAATATAATAAAAAACGGAAATTAAAAGAAATTAATTGAAAAAAATTGAAAAATAATTTAGAGCCTCAGAGATGGCCGTAATTCTGCAGAGTCCAATTATAATAATTTATTGTCTTATTGGCATAGAACTCATAGCTTGTTGTATTCAAAAGACTCTCATTTCCATCATGTTCCAGCAGATAATTGTTTTCATAAATAGTCACCCTATCAAATGTCTTGATCTTGGTGAATCCCGGGAAGTCATGCTTGACATCATGGTGGGTGTCTATGAAGAATGAAGCAGGCAGTTCTGTTTCATTTCTGAAAAGCATCTTCGCCGAATAGTTGAATATCTGCTCGTCGCCTCCGTCAGTTAGAACAAGTCTTTGAGACGGCACATTCAAATACCATGTAACAACAGGCCAGCTGTCTGAATATGTGATGGTTGTGCTGTTATAGTCTGGATGATAGTCCTGCAGCCACATGCAGGCATCTCTTATTTCTATGAATCTGTTTTCCTCAGGCATATTGGCGCAGAATCCAAGGGCGCTTGATACAAAGAGCAGAATCAGTATTGCTGAGAGAACCTTTGTGAAATCAAATTTTGTGCTTCTGGATCTTATGAATGAGTAGAAATAATAAATCGCATTGGTAATGAAGAATGCTATAAACGGAAGCACTGTAATGAAATATCTGTCATTCTTTGTAGAGAGGATTGAATGAAACACCACATAAACGATGAATAATGAAATCATCAGCAGGTCATAATCCATATGAGGAATCTTGTAATCCTTCAACAATTCAGTGACTACCAGAAGGATGATCATCCAAAGAGCGATTGTAACAATGTATGAAACCTTGTTGGTTGTAATGATACAAACTGCTAGCAGAATAGCTATGAGAATGCCCAGTTTTAAATTGCGACGGGATTCAAATATAAGCCCTGCCCTATGGTTTAAAACATTAACCGCCTGAAGAAGCTTTTTAAGATTTAAATCAATCCATTCTACAAAACGCCTTGTTCTATTCATTTTAAGTTTTTTCAAAAGGCCTTTGAGCTTTATCTCCTCCATTCCAAGAAGGTTTCTGAGCCCATGGTCAATTCTAGTGAGAGAAGCATTCAAATATTTCAAATTGCTGTTTTCATTCTTTTGTATGTGGGGTGCGACATATTCCTCTGAAATCAAGTCAAAAGTGTTGCTTTTTATAGGATTCAAGCTTGGAGAATTTTTTCCACTTGATCTTACACCCTTGTAAATGTTGTAGACAATGCCTAAAAGCCCGAGGAACATCAATGCTAGCAGGAACCATGACAGCATGGTTGGAGTGTTCTTTGAAGGAGTCAGCAGGTCTGCAGCTGTTGTTGAGCCGCCCATCACGCTTGAGAGATAGTGTGGTAGGTATGTCAGGTAATACCATGGATCCGGCAGATATCCAGAATCCAGAACCTTCACATTTGAAACAGTACCTGCAAACTGGCCGAAAAATGGAATCGGATTTCCTGTATATACAAGGAAATACATCAGAAACGGTGAAACCAGTATGAATCCAAGCAAAAGGCTTTTAAGGATTGTTTTTATTTCCTTATAGTCTATGTTCTTTGTCAGGATATAGCTTGCAAGCAGATAGAAGATTATTGAAAAAATCATTATTCCTGCCGTATATCGGGAAAGGAATGAGAATGCAGCAACTGGAAATGCTATGTAGTACAATCTGTTGTCGTACCTGTGGCTAACCACCATCAGATACATGGTTATTACAGTAAAGGACAGTCCGGGAACATCTGTTCCTCCTATGCCTGCTACGGAATATAGCAGGGTGAAGGTGGAATAGATAATCGCCCCTACAAGACTTACATTGTTGTCGAATTTAAGCTTTAAAAGGAAATAAAAGAATATTGAGCCTAGAAGATACATGAAGATATCCAGGTCGATGATTGCTCCTGCATACACGTTTCCATTCAAGCGGAACATTATGGATAACAGGAAAGAAACGAATGGCGCAATCTGAGGAAGGTCACCCCAACCCATGCCGGCAAAGCTTCGACCATTGTCAAGGTATATGTAGGAATCCCAGTTGGAAATGTTGATGCTGTGCTGCAGCTGCCATTTAGGAATGGCTATGACTAGCAATGCAATAAGCAGAACTGTGAAATAAAATATCTCACTTTTATTCTCCCTTGCAAAGGTTTTTATTCCGTTTATCATGATATCCTCGCAATAGCTTTTGATTTATCCTTTTACTGCTAAATTTCATTGTTATATTTTAGTTTATCTTTTTATAAAATCAGATAAAATATTATGAATTAAAAAAATAAAAACAGTTTTTCTTGATAATGATATTATTAATCTCTAATTATTGACATATGCCCCAAGTATTAGTTTATCAAGTGACTAACTAAAAATATATTTTTATTTATATATAAACATTCCTAAAAATAAGGCTTTTAAACAGTTCTATCTAATAAAAAAAGTTTTATAGCAATTGAATATTTTATGGGGTAAAATTTTGATTAAAAATAAATTATAGAATAAAATCCTGATAAAGAAATAAATTATAGAATAAAATCCTGATAAAGAAATAAATTATAGAATAAAATTCTGATTAAAAAAAGAAAAAAAGTAAGAGAAAATAAATTCTCTTATTTAGTAATTTTTATGCTTGAAGTTTTCTTGCTTGCCTTTACATACTTGTTGGCAGAAGTTATTACAACCTTGTGCTTGCCGACCTTTAAAGATTTAGTGCTGAGTTTTGCAATTCCTTTGGAACTGGTTTTGATAGTGTAGGTCTTGGATTTCTTACCTGTGTAGACCTTGACTTTCACTTTAACTCCAGGAATGATCTTCTTGGTCTTCTTGTTGATAACCTTTACCTTGAAGTACTTGTTGGCTTTCTTCTTTGCAGTAACTTTTGGAGCACTGAACTTAGCCGGCGCCTTCTTGATCACCATCTTTGAAGTGGCCTGCTTTGCAACCATGTTTGAGTCCTTGTCGATGATGACAACATTGTATGTTCCAGGCTTTAAGTCCATACTCAGTTTGATTTGGCCGTTTGCACCAGTTCTGCCGTTGAAGTTGTAATACTTTGTGGATGTTACAAAGACTCTAATGTTTAATTTAGCATTGTAAATAGGCTTATTGTTCTTGGTATTGGTTACCTTTACAACAAAGTACTTGCCTTGCTTGTAGTAAGCTGTCTTCTTGGCAGCTGTGATTTTAGCCGGAGCATTCTTGACAGTGATTGTCCGGGTTACAGAGCTTCCTTCATATCTTGTATCTGCAGTAGCTACAATCATCTTGTGCTTTCCAACATCAAGAGGAGCTGAGAATTCAACAACACCCTTGCTGTTGGTCATGAAGAGATAATCATTGTATTTTGTAGAGCTTGTGTAGAGTCTGACAAATACGTAAACACCTGCAACAGCTTTTCCTGTTTTTGAATTAGTGATTTTTATCTTTGCAGTTGAACCACTGTTGTAGTACATGGTCTTGCTGCTGGTATCGATTTTCACAGGAATTTTTTTAATGGTTAGAGTTGTATTATTGACTGTACTGTTGATGTTGTCGGTATCATTATTAGTTATTCCGACATTGTATGTGCCGCCAACCAGCTTGTTCACTCCGATTTCTCCAATACCATCATCGTTTGTTGACACATAATATGTCTTACCGGTGGTTTGAGGAATGTCAAGCTTGAGAACAAGGCCTGAAACAAGTTCGTTTGTTATAGCGTTTCTTACTTCAATCTGGAATTTCTTATCGGTACCATAATATTCGCTGAAAGCCTTTGGAGTTATAATGATGCTCAGCTTGTTGATGATCACGTTTGTCTTAAAGTCATCGAATTTGAGATTGTCCCCAGCCTTCAATGTGACATTGTGTGTTCCTATATTGAAGTTGTCACCATATACTATCATGAAACTGCCATTGACAATCGCATAGTGGACAGGTTTCAAATTACTGTTTTTAAAGTTCAGGATTCCCTCGGAATCTGTTTGAGCAGACATTCTTATTGGATTTGAGGAAGTGATGGTGCCAACTTTCTTTTCGAATGATTCATCACTTACGAATGTAACTGATTTATTAGCCAGTATTTCGTTTTCATCATCGATGTCGATAAGTTTGTAAGTGAAATTTCCAGATAGGAAATCATTTTCATTGTTTATTACTTCAATTCTGGCATTGTAGATTCTATGCAAAGTAATGTTTGATACGACTTCGTCGTTGTTATAACTGATTGTCAAGGTAGCGTTGGTGAAATTACCATTTTCCAGAACGAATGAAATGACTCCATCAGCCAAATCGAATGATGTGACATTGATGCTTTTGGTTTGATTGCCATCTTTATAACTGACAGTAATGTTCAAGTCATCTTTGGTAAATTCCTTAAAATCAACACCGTTTGAGATGTTGTTTATTTTAAATTCGCCTTTTTTAGTAGAATTTACATCAATAGAAGTCACATTGGTGTTAATAGCGAACTCTCCACGAACATTTACTATGATATTCATTTTGGAAGAGCTGTAAGTATCATTACCTAAGTAAGCAATAATCAAGGTGTGATTACCTAAATCCAGCTTGTCAACTAAATTGATTGTTCCATTATATGTGAAATTAAGTGACTTGTCGCCTTCAGATACACTGAAATCATTTTCAGCGACTGTAATATTTTTTGATTCATTATCTTTTACGGCAACTGAAATACTTGCAGTCTCATTATCTCTTGCTGTAACATTTGCAGATTCCACTGTAGTATTTATCTTCTCCGCTACAGGGTCGGTAGAATCGCCAGGTTCTGTAGGATCACTTGGATCAGTATTTTCAGTTACGCCATCATCCAAGAGCATATCATCAGTTATGCCATCGGAAATTATGTCGGTTCCGTCATCGCTTGCAGCGGAAACAGAGCCGATTCCTACTAACAATACCAAAGCGAGCATTATCAGCAGGAAAATCATACGTTTAAAATTCAAAATTTTTCCTCCTTATAGAAATTTCTATTATAATTTACAATATGTAATTTATATTTTACATTTTTAAACATTTATACTTTGTTACTTAATATATATAATAATTTTTATTATAAGGCTCAAAATTAAAAGGATATTTAGCAGCCCAAAAAATGAGTTCAGCCAGCCAAAGTTATTAAAAAATAGCTTTAAATAGCTTTAAAAATAATAATTATTAAAAAAAGTAAAAAATAGATAAAAATAAAAAAATAAAGCTAAATTAGAGATTATAAAAATAAAAAAATATAAAATTTTAAAAAATAGTTAAATTAAAGTAAAAAAAATATAAAATTTAAAAGAACAAGCAAAAGATTATTCGCGAATATTTATTCCGTTTTCCTTAAGGCATTGCTTTACAACAGGAACCGGATACTCGTTGAAGTGGAAAATGCTTGCTGCAAGAGCCGCACTGACATCAGTCTTTTTAAAGACGTCCACAATATGCTGAGGATTTCCCACACCACCGGATGCTATTACAGGAATATCTACAGCATCGTTTATCGCCTTGTTAAGCTCGATGTCATATCCATCCTTGGTTCCATCTCCATCCATTGATGTTAAAAGAACTTCTCCAGCACCTCTTTTTTCGCATTCCTGTGCCCAGGCTATTGCATCCATGCCGGTGAACTCCCTGCCTCCGTAGATGCTGCAGTCAAACCAGACGTCACCCTTGTCGGTATCAACGATTATCTTGTCCTTTGCAATTTCCGGATCATCCTCGACATATCGTCGTTTAGCATCGATTCCGATTACAACAGCTTGTGATCCTACAACTTCCGCAGCATCTGTCAATAGCTGGGGATTGTGGATGGCCGCAGTATTTGTGGAGCACTTGTCGGCACCTGCCTTGAGCATGCGTGTGTAATCCTCCACCTTTCTTATACCTCCTCCAACGCATATTGGAATGAAAACGTTTTCAGTCAGTCTTTCTATGACATCAACCATTGTTCCCCTGCGCTCATGGGAAGCTGTAATATCCAAAATGACAATCTCATCAGCCCCGTCTTCGTAGTACTTGGTAGCAAGTTCAACTGGATTTCCAGCATATCTAATCTGCTTGAATTCCACTCCTTTAACTACTCTGCCTTCTGGAACCTGTAAATCACAGTCAAGACATGGGATAATTCGTTTAGTAAGCATTTATTTCAACCTCTTAATTGGAAATTTGATTTTAGGATTTTTTTAATAAAAATTAATTTGTATAAAATTGATCTATTTGGCTCCAATCCAGCCGCCAATATAAGGAATGCGGCTCAATATGGCCATGGCCAAAACAGCTATTACAATTGTAAGTACTAAAACCATTATGATAAACAGTTCAATAGGCATCATGGCATAGACATGGAATTGGAATAATAATTTTACTAGGAGAACTACAATGAAAGCGTGAATCAAGTAGATTCCATAGCTGTACTTTGCAAGTGCGAATGCTGATTTTCTAAATATCCCTTCCGGATTTTCAAAGAAGTTCAAATGGATATTGAATTTTCCTGCATTCTTGTATAGAAGGAATACTCCAATGACTTCAAGTGACATGAAGATTGAATACCTGTCAAAGGTATAGAATTTAGTTGGAACTGAATAGAAATAGGATATTGCAACCATTGTAATCGCAGATGCGAGAATCAGGAACACTGCAAAATATGGATTGTTTAGAATATCCCTTTCTGTGTATCTTAAATAGTATCCAAGAACAACAAGACCGATAGGACTTACGAAGTAGGTCAGCTTGACTGGGAATGGGAATCCTAGGGTGTAGTCGAATATGCATGTAATCAGCCAGAAGACCAGGAAGTACTCAAGTTCTCCCATATCGGAATTAGCCACCCATTTGTTGAATATAGGCATGATGAGATAAGTTCCCAGAATCATCCAGAAGAACCAGTAAGGAGCTGAACAGATAGCCTTTGCCATATAGAAGAGGTAAAGGGTTTTTAAAAATCCAACAGGGCTTAAAAATGCTGCTATTTGATCATGCAGCCAGTAAAAGTCCGGAAATACTACTGTGAATATTAAAAGCAATGAGCTTAGCACGAATCCCCAGAACAAGAACGGAATTACGATGCGGGGCAGCCTTTTGCCTAGAAATGTTTTTATATCCCAGTCTCTTCCAAGGGAGAGAGCTCCTGCAAGCATCAGGAACAAGTCAACACCAAATCTAAAACATACTCCCAGAACATCTTCAAAGAGCCATCCTCCAGAGTGAAAAGGAAGCTGACCGTATTTAAATAAAACCATTGTCTCAGAAAAGACATGGATCACTATCACTGCAATGATTGCCATTGCTCTTAAGGCATCAAAATAGAATATGCGCTTGGATTTAGGTTTGACTGCTAAAGAATCGTTTATATTCACCATTAAACACACCAATAATATGAAATTTACTTTATTAAAATTAATTATATTTTTATATTACTTTGATATAGTATTTAAAAATAGTTTTTATTCCGAGGAATCATAGGGTTTTTAACAATAACTCAGTATTAAAAAATAGCATTATTGTTTTTTTAATGAATAGCTATTGCTTTTTTAATAGATTTTTTTATAAAAAAGAATAAGTATCCTCTATAAAATATGAAAATGGATTAAAAAATATCTTAAAAAGTGTTTTGACCATTTTATCAACAAATGCATAATAGAAATAGTTTTAGAGCAAACATTAAATAATTTACTTTAAAATATAAGTAAAAGGTTTGCTTTATGCCCTTAAATATACTTTAAAATGCCTTTAAATTGCCACTAATTAAATGTATACATAAAATAAGGTATTATTATGGACGCTAGAACTATTCACTTATTATCATTTGTAAAATCATCAAAGCATAGAAAAAATATTATTTTATTTATCAATAATAAAACCCGGATTCCTAGTGAAATAGCCAGCAATTTTAACTTGAGCTATACCCATACCAGCAAGTATTTGAATTCATTAAGGGAGGAGGGACTGGTTGCCTGCTTGAATGAAAAGGACAAGCGCGGACGCTTGTATCAATTGACTGAGGATGGATTGAAGATACTTGAAATCCTGAAGGAAAACGATAGGGAAATTGATAATTGAGCCACTTATAAAAAAAAAATAAATGTTTTATAGTAGGATAAACATATTATTATAAGATGGTCCTATGGTCTAGCCAGGAATGACGCAGGACTTCGGATCCTGAGATCGGGGGTTCAAATCCCCCTAGGTCCGTTATTTGCTCTTTTTTAAAAATTTTAAATTCAAGAAATAGCTCTTTTTAAAACTTAAAAATAGAAAAAACAGTTAAACACATCTTTTTTAAAAATTTAAATTCAAGAAATAGCTCTTTTATAAAATGATAAAAAGACCTTTAGACTGAAAAATAGCTCTTTTTATAAATGATAAAAAAAATTACTTTTTAAACTTGAAAAACAGCAAAAAACTTATTATTGATTAAAAATCAATAATGAGCCTGCTGGTTCAGCAGTTTTCTAACTTCCCTCCAATTAGGATAGAACTTGTCCATATAAGCCTTGAACTGGCTTCCATGATTTGGAACTATCAAGTGGGTAAGCTCATGAATCATCACATAATCCAGACACTGCGGAGACTTTTTAGCAAGCTGGAGATTTATCCAAATGCGCTTTTCACGAGTATTGCAGGTTCCCCAGCGGGTTTTCATGTTTTTTACCCTCCACTCGTCAGGCTCCCTTCCAACAACAGCTACGGACTTTTCCAGCACATCTGGAATAGCTGATTTGATTTCATGCCTATAAAATTCAATCATGGTTTTCCTGCGCTCTTCCAAAGAGGGTTTCTTTAAATCAACAGGAAGATACATTGTTTCATCTTCAACAAAAACCTCCCTGAAATTCCTGTTTTTCTCGATTAATTGAAGAGAATAGGGTCGGCCCCATAGATAATGGGTTTCGCCGTTTTCATATTTCAACTGCCTTTTCAATATCTGGGATTGCTTCTCCTTGATCCATTCAATTTCTGATGACGCGAATTTAATAATCTCTTCGCGAGAAACCCTGTGGGGCGCGGATATCTTGACCTGGCCTGTAGGAGACAATACGCGAATGCGTATGTTTTTCATCTTTTTCTTCTCCACAGTGATTGCCACTCCATCGACTTCGATTTCATAAGACATTCTAACACCAAAAAAATAGCTTATAATAACTAAATCATGTCCTCATTTATGATAATGGCTTCCTTAAAGAACTCTGGAATCAATGACTTGTAAAGAGGGCTTTTAAGAAGCATGTTTATATCGGAATCCAGGATGTAAGTCACACATGAATCATCCTCTGCTCTCATTCCCCTTCCGTAGGCCTGCATGAGAGTCATTACAGTCTTGTAGGCATACCATCTCTGATCACGTTTTCTGCGCATGTTGACCTGCTTGTCTCCAAGATAAGGGAATGGAATCTTGTAAATCACTTGGAATCTGCACTTGTCGTAAGGTAGGTCCACTCCTTCGCTCATTGAAGGTGAAACCAAAACAAGGGGATTCTCATCCTCTTCGAAGTATTTAAGAACTCTCTCACGATTTCGTGAGTTGTGTGAAATCAATCGGGTATTGTAAATATTGTCTATGATATACTGTTGATTCTTATAGCTGTTTGTGTGAATCAAACCCTTATCATTCTCATGACGCTTTAAAATCTTCTGCAGGATTGGAATTGTCTTTGGAGCGGATTCCTGAATCCTGTTGTTTGACATCTTTCCTGCCAGAGTCATCTCGATAGGCCTTTTATCCACTGAAAAAGGACTGTCGACCCTGATGAAATAGACATCCCTTGGATTCAATCCAAGCCATTTGGAAAACATCTTATGGGACAATATGGTGGCGCTCATGAAAATCACAACATCTCCATGCTTAAAAAGATAATCTTCAGCATACTTGTGGACTTTGAGAGGCTTGAATGAAACTCCATTCTCATTGGCATCAATTACCCAGTTTTTAGGCTCTTTTTCAAGATTTGACCTCAAAGAAGCCAGCCTGCGGGAAGTTGAACGTATCCTGTCCGCCTTATTTATAGGAAGCTCCTTCACATCAATATCATCATAAGCGTCCTTGATGGCTTCAATCTCCAGCACCCAGTCCTTGGCATCCTCGCTTCTGAGGGTGTTTTGAGAGATAGCCTTTTTTATATCCTTTTCAAGCTGGTGGTTGTAAAGATTGATCTCCATTGTTTTCATCAGCTTGTCTTCGATATTATGAGCCTCGTCAAGAATAAGCAGGCTTCTCTTTCCAAAATGCTTCACATAATTGAGCTCTAAAATCGCATAATCGTAATTCATCAATGTTATTGGAGAATTGATTGCATTGGCCTTTTGCTGCCAGTAATAGCAATGGTCCTCGCTTTGGAAGTAAACAGGATTTCCAAAAGCATCCTCGAAGGCCTCGTCACCGGTCAGGGTCGGATTTTTAGAAACCCCGTACTGACAGAAGAATTTGGAGTTTCGAGGAGCGGTCTTGCATGCTCCCATGTCGCAGGTAACATCCAGGTTGTCTTTCAAGCAGTCGAAATTGCCTCTTCCCTTTACAAGAGAAAATCCGAACTCGTCTTCATACTGCTTCTGCAGCTGCTTGGTCATTGTGAGTATGTATGCTGATTCATACATTCTAGCAAGAGTAGTAGCTATCGCGGACTTTCCAGTACCTGTTCCAGCCTCCAGTATTATGTACTTGTAGCCTTTTGAAATGGCTTCCTCGATATCTGAGATTATCTCCAGCTGGCCTTCCCTAGGATATTTGAATGGAAAGTTCTCGATTATGTCCTCTTTGATATGAGGATATTCCTCTTTCAGCCTTTTGATATCCTCTTCAGGCAGGTCATGCTCCGCTATATCATAAACCGCAGATATTTTCTCATTTTCAAGCTGAACATTTATAGGATTGCGGTTCATATACTGGCTTAAGCCTTTAGACTCTTTTTTAGAATTATCAGACATGGTGGACTCTCTATAAGTGGGTTTGTATTGTTTTTTCGGCCTTGTTTTATTATCATTTCTTGTGCTGCCTTTGCATACACAATTTTCCTTAAGCATCCCGCACTCGGGACAAAATATTGAATTTGACATCATATTTAATATTTGTAAAACTAGTATAAAAAGGTTTTAGAAAGAGCGCTTGAAAAATAATATTTTATTAAATAAAATACTATTAACTTAATAAATTAGCAAATAAAGCGCTAATTGCTTTAATTTTAAAAAATATTTCAAATTAAATAAAATTTTTTAAAATAAGAAAAAATTACAGTTTAAAAACAATTTTATAAATTGAGAAAAAAATAGCTAAAAAATAATCAAAAATAAGAAAACTCAATACAAAGTGTTTGAATTAAAAAAATTAAAAAAGAAGAAAAGTTTAATTTAAAAAATTAAACTAAAATATTATTCCTCGGTTGGTTCAACCAGGAAGTTGCAGCAGTTATCTCCCATGGTGAAGCATTTCACTTCGGTGACATCCACATTCAATTCAAAGAATGATGAATATAATGCTTCAAGAATTCCAGCATCAAGATAGCATGATGGAGTTCCTGTCTTTGGAAGCAGCTCGCATTCAAAGCAGTCGTAGTTTGTGACTTCAATGACATCTCCGCTTAAATCGACTTCAAGAATGCCCATTCCGTTGTCCTTCCAGAAGTCCATGATATTTTGTGAGAACTTGTTGATGTCTTCGTCATAAATCTTCTTGAAAATAGCATAACCCATATTCTTTCCTGTTTCAGTCAGAATAGGGTTGATGTTGACTCCTTCTTGAATCAGTGTGGATCTTAAAGTATGGAAAAGAAGGAATGAGAATTTGAAGTTGTCAACGTCAATGATATTGTTGAAGATGAACTCAGCCTTTCTCTCTTCAAGCTCTCTAGGATCTCCGGATTTGACTTCTCCTAGGAATTTGGAGCTTATGTAGAATATCTTCTTTCTGTGGTCGTTTGCATCAAATCTGTAATTGACGATTCCGTCTTCCCTCAAGGATTTCAAATGAACGGAAATTGTGGATTTTGATTTTCCAGTGTTTTTTACAATTTCATCAAATTCCATATCTGTATCCTTGAGCATTGAAAGGATGGTCAGTTTCACAGGGCTTTTTACAACATTTACTCCAAGCTCCCCTGGCGCTTTGGCAAATATCTGTACTGCTTTTTCATTAATTTTGCTCTCCATTTTGTCACCTCAAACAACAATATAAAAAATTTTAAACAATTTATTTGGAAAAAATTCATTTAATGATAAAAGTCCATTAAAAAGAATTTATACGAATTTTGTATAATTCCTTATAGATATTTTTATTTTTTTAATATATAAACTTGTTCTTATGAATACAAAATGTTTGATTTTTTGCCTAATTTAAAACAAACAAATTACTATTTGATAAAATATGAGGCCGTTTAAAAAGGAAAAGATTACTTTTAAATCAAAATATAGATGAACAGATATGATAAAACAATATGATTTGAAAGTTATAAAACAATAACTTTATATAAGATATGATTCTAACTATATGTAATGTTTAGATATTTACGAACAATAAATATGCAAACGTTAAAAAAATATAAAAAACTGATTTTTTTATTTGGAAATTATATCTTCAATTAAAAAAATCGAGAAATCACTAATGAGGAAAAAAAATATGAAAGCACAAGCTCAAAAAATAGGCGACGGAGTATACTGGATCGGTGTGCTCGACTGGGACTTGAGAACTTACCACGGATACACATTAGACGGTACAACCTACAACGCATACATCGTTTTCGGTGAAAAAGTAGCTGTCATCGACAATGCATATCCTGGAAAAACCGAAGAAATGATGGCAAGAATCGAAGACGCATTCGAACAGGAAGGAAGAGAATTAAAAGTTGACTACATTATTCAAAACCACGTGGAAAAAGACCACAGTGGAGTATTATACGACTTGTGGAAAAGATTCGACGCTCCTATCTACTGCAGTGAAATAGCTGTCAAAGGACTGCTCAGACACTACCCAAAACTTGAAGGAGCAGACTTCAATATTGTAGGAACCGGGGACTCTCTCGACCTTGGTGGAAAAACCTTAGCATTCCTTGATGCATTCCTTCTCCACTGGCCTGACAGCATGTTCACTCTTCTTGCTGAAGATGGAATCCTCTTCCCTAACGACGCATTCGGACAACACTTATGCTATGCAAAGAGACTGGACACCGACATTCCTGAAACAATCCTGATGGATGCTGCGCAAAAATTCTATGGAAACCTTATCACTCCTTTAAGCAAAAAGGTATTGAACAAGTTCCAGGAAATCATTGACTTAGGACTTCTCGAACAGGTTAAAATGATTGCTCCATCACACGGTCAAATCTGGACCGACCCTATGAAGATCATCGGCGCCTACCAGGACTGGGCAACCGGAAAAGGTGCAAAAGACAAGGTAACAATCGTCTACGATACCATGCACTACTCAACCCAGACCATGGCTCACGAAGTTGCTGAAGGTATCATATCCCAGGGATACGATGTTGAGATGTACTTCCTCCACGAAGATGAAAGAAGCGAAATCGTTAAAAGCATATTAACCAGCAAAGCTGTTGCTTTCGGTATTCCAACCATCAACGACTTCCCATTCCCAAGCATGGGAGACATCATCTACTACCTGAAAGGTCTCCACTTCAACAGAACAGGATTCAAAAGACCTGCAATCACCTTCGGTTCCATGGGAGGAAGAGGAGGATCCGTTGAATTCATTGCAAATGAACTCACTGAATGCGGATTCGATGTAATCGATCAGGAAGAAATCTACTACGTCCCTGATGATGAAAACAAGGAAAGAGCTTTCGAACTTGGTGTGAAAGTAGTCGAAGCTGCTAAAAAATTAGAATTATAATTTTTAAATAAAATTACGGCTTTAAAAGCTGTAATTTTTCTTTTTACTTTTTTTAAATCCCTTAAATTACTAAGGACTAGTTGAAAACTTTGCTTATTTTATAATTTCAAGTCCAAATATATAAAAAAGAGAATTAGATGAAAACTTGCTTTTTCAAGTCAAAATATATAAAAAAAGAATTAGATGAAAAAATTGCGTATTTTATAATTTCAAGTTCAAATATATAAAAAAGAGAAGTAGTTGAAAACTACTTGAGACTATTTTTAATTCTATACCAGACCGCCGGTAAAGCTGTAAACCAGACTTACAATGATTGTAATCGCCATTAAATATGTCATGAACTGACTTGCAATCTTCACATTATCATCTGATGCCACATAGGATATCAAATCTTCAAACAATGCCCCACCGTCAAGAGGTTTCATAGGAAGGAGGTTGAAGGTTCCTATTGAAAAGTTAAGCAGGAATATCCACATGAATAGCTCAGGCAGATCAAGCAATACCCATAAATAAGGAGAATAAAACTTATTAGAGTAATTGTCGTTGATTAGATAGTGTGCTTTGGCCTGAATTCCCATATACCCCAATGAATGATTAGCCGGATTTGACTTGAGCTTGAAGCTGTAGGAGCCCTGGTCTGTTAGAATACTGACCGTTTTGTTAGGAGTGAGGCTTCTAACAGCACTTGAATAATCATCAGCATCACCAATAGTATAATTATTTATGGATTTTAAAATCATGCCTGTTTTCAGGTAGTCATGAGCATTTCCATCATCTGTAAGGCGGGTGATTTCCACACCATCCTCATGGAAGACTGCGGGAATGACAGATGAGGATATCAATGTCATGATGATTAGTGCAACAACTGCAAGAGACAGGTTCGCCATGGATCCGGCCACATATATTCTCATTCTTGCAGGCCTGTCAAGTTCCTTTACCTCATCTTCATCAGGCTCGACAAATGCACCAGGAAGTATTGCAAAAAGCAGCAAACCCATTGACTTGATATCGACCTTCTCCACCCTGGCAAGGATTCCGTGAGAGAATTCATGAACAATAATCACTGTAATCAAGGCTATGAAGCCTGAGAAGAATGGAATGAAGAACGGAGATCCTGGAACCTCCACACCGGGAAGCACAAGACTGACTGAACTCACTTCAGTTATTGTTGTCAGGGACTGGAGAAGAAGAACAGCCATGAATACCATGAAAAATGCTGATATGACTATTCCAGCATTCATGAACCATTTCCAGAAACGAGGAGCCCTGTTGGCAATCCTGTCAACAAGTCCGCGAAGCTTGGTGGTTCTCCACATTAGAACCGGGAACGAAACCTCTACTCCTACTTTTTCCAATTGGTCTTTTAAAACAAATGCAATAGCCCAGATTACAATAAAAGCTATTGCATAGTACCATATTCCATTCATAATAACACATGCGATTGATTTATCTAAACAATAATGAGTCGATTAAAATATTTTAACAATAACTAATTGCATTTAAATACTTAAAAAAATTACAAATTGCATTTAAATATTTAAAAAAATTACAAATTGCATTTAAATATTTTAAAGAATTATAAATTGCTTTTTTTAAAAAAATAATTTATTAAATTTTTAAACAAAACTATATTAATACTTTCTTAAATATAAAACTTGTTTTTTATAAAAATAGGAAAATCAAATAAAAAAATAGAAAGAATAGCTAAAAGCTATTGAAAAAATGAAAATAAACTATAAAGAAGGCCATGCCATATCTCTGAAGAAGACTAGATCAACTGTATCGCCCTTTTCTATGCCTTCATGGTTCTCATCGATAATGATATAGCAGTTGGCTTCAACCATTGAACGGATAATGCCTGAGCCTCTGTTTAGAATATGATGAACCTTTTCATCATCAGCAAAAGCACGGATATAATCAGTCCTGCCTAGAGAAGATGGAATCTTTGTAGCTGATTCTCTTTTGACAATATTATGAGTGTAATCCATTCCCTGCATTCTAAACAAGCAATATCTTGCAAACACATCAAACTGGCCCATGGCCGCCACAGGCTGTCCTGACAGCATGAATACCATGGTGTCATTGACAATTCCTGCTCCAACAGGCCTGCCCGGCCTTAAAGCAACCCCATGGAATAGAACTTCTCCAAGATCCTCGACGACATCAACCACCACATCGCCCTTGCTGATAGCGGTTCCGCCGGTTGTGATTACAACATCGAATTCCTTTGAAGCCTTGTCGATGGCTTCCTTGACATCACAGTAGTTGTCCAAGCCATGCTCTATTTCAACACAGGCACCTGCGCTTTCAATCATTGCAGAAATTGTGTATTTGTTGGAATTGATTATTTTAGCCTTGTCGAGAGTGTCAGATGGTTCTACAAGCTCGTTTCCAGTGATGATCAGCTTCACTCTAGGTTTTTTATAAACTTCAACCTCGCTGTGACCTGCAGAGGCAATGAGCCCCATTTCCTGAGGACGGATCAATGCATTTCGAGATAATACTTCATCTCCTTCTGCAATATCCTCGGCTGTTGGAGATATGTTTTCCCCAGGAGTGACTTGTGAGTGAATTTCAAGAACATCGCCGTTTTCATAAGTGAACTCCTTCATTAAAACAGCATTAGCTCCTTCTGGAATAGGCGCTCCAGTAGCTATCACAATAGCTTCACCGTGGCCTACAGTCTTATCTGAGAAATCCCCCGCTCCGATTCTATCGATTATTTTCAAATCCTTGATGACACTGTTGGATGCTCCGAAAGTATCCTCGGCGATTAAAGCATATCCATCCATTGCTGACTTGTCAAAAGGAGGGGAATTGTGATAAGACTTGATGCCTTTTGATAATACTCTTCCACAGGAGTCCTTCAAATCAATCACTTCAGTATCCATAAGAGAGATGTTTTCCTCAACCTTGGATAAGGCCTCTTTCAATGGGATTAATTTTGATATAAACATTTTATCGTCCTAATAATTAATAATAAGAATAAACCTAAAATTGCCTAAATATAAATAGAATAAAACCATTTAAGCAAAAATAGTATAAAAATAAAAAGTTAAAGAGTTAAAATTAACTCTTTATTAAGCATATACTTTTCAATCACGTCAATTAAGCCATGTACTTCACAATCACGTCAATTAAGCCATGTACTTCTCAATCACGCCATTATAAGCATCATCCAAATCAGCAACAGGGATATTGACGATATCGCCGATTACAAGGGCGTCTCCCTTGACTTCGCCTATGACAGCTGCATCGCAGTCAATGGATTCGATTATCTCATCTGCCGCATCAGCCTTTACAGTAATCAGGTATCTTGCATAAGACTCTGAAAAGAGCAGATTGTTATCACTGATTCCTTCATCTTTTGGAACCTTGGACAAGTCAATCTCGCATCCAAGTCCGCTTGAAAGGCACATTTCGGACAATGCAATAGCCAAACCGCCTGCAGAAATGTCGTGAACCGCAGTTATCTCAAGTTCTGCATTGCCATCAAGATAGTCGACATAGCTTTCATCATTTTCAATAAGTTTTAAAACATTCTGAGCGGAGCTGTACTCCTCATCAAGCCTGATTTTAGGAGGTATTCCCTGTTCGACTCCATGAACTGACCTGTGGTATTCAGAACCATCAACTTCATCATAGGTCTTTCCTAAAATAATAATCTTGTCAGACTCATTCTTGAACGGAAGTGTTCTGATATTATCCAGTTTGCCCACTCCAATAACACCTGTAGCAGGACTAGGATTGATTACCACACCTTCCATCTCATTATAGAAACTTACATTTCCGCTGATTACAGGAGCATTGAATTTTGCAGCCACATCGGACATTCCCTTGATACAGGTTCCAAACTGCCACAGGACCTCCGGATTTTCCGGATTTCCGAAGTTGAGGCAGTCTACAACAGCATATGGGACAAGCCCCATTGAAACTACATTTCTAATGGCTTCAGCTACGCTTCCTGCTCCTCCGTCATATGGAGACAGTTTTGTGTGAATGGAATTGCAGTCTGCAGTCAAAGCTATGGCAGTTTCATCATCGATTTGAAGAACAGCTGCGTCATCTCCTGGCTTTACAACAGTTCTGACTTGAACTTCATGGTCGTATTGCTTGTAGACCCATTTCTTGCTTGCAATATTAGGTGAAGACAATATTTTTATTAAAGACTCTTCAATATCGCCGTCGACAATTTCAACAAGACCTGTATCAGGCTCTACTTCCTTTGTAGGACGTACTATTGAAGGAGGATCAGCTAAAAGAATTGTTGGAACATCACATAATATCTCATCATCCGCTTCCTTGTCAATGACAACCATGTTGTTTCCTTCAGTTACCTCGCCGATTACAGCTGATGGAATTTCATGCTTGTCGCAAATAGCTTGGGCAAGCTCAACATCGTCAGGGTTGATTACAAATACCATACGCTCCTGGGATTCTGAAAGCATGATTTCATAAGGAGTCATTCCCTCTTCACGAAGAGGAATCGCTCTAAGGTCTACGACAGCTCCATTTTTGGAAGAGTCTACAAGTTCTGAAATGCAGCATGTAAGACCTCCTCCACCTAAGTCCTTGACTCCTGAGACATCGATTTTCTCCATGATCTCAAGTGATGCCTCGAGAACTCGCTTCTTGGTAAAAGGATCAGCCACTTGAACAGCAGGCCTGTCTTCAGTCTCTGAATCTGCGGTGAGCTCTTCTGAAGCAAAGGTCACTCCATGAATTCCATCTCTTCCTGTAGTTCCTCCCATAAGCAGGAAGACATCTCCGATATTCGGAGCAATTGCCATTTGAATATCTTCCTTCTTAACAAGCCCTGCACAAAATACATTAACAAGAGGGTTGGTTGTGAATGATTCATCAAATTCAATCTCTCCTGCCACAGTTGGAACTCCAACCCTGTTACCATAGTCTGAAATTCCTTCCACAACATGCTCGAAGAGATATCTTGATTTCTGGTCTTCCAATGGTCCGAATCGAAGACTGTCAAGAAGGGCTATAGGCATTGCGCCCATTGAGATAATGTCTCTCAAGATTCCTCCTATACCGGTTCCCGCTCCTCCGTATGGTTCAATAGCTGAAGGGTGGTTGTGGCTTTCCATACCTACAGCAAGAGCATACTCGTCTGTGATTGATACGATTCCAGCATCGTCTCCCGGACCTAATATGATGTTTTCCCCTTCAGTAGGGAACTGTTTCAAGAATCTTCTGCTGCTTTTGTATGAGCAGTGCTCTGAAAACATCACATCCAGCATTCCCTCTTCCAAGGAATTCATTTTTCTATTTAAAATTCCTTCAATATATTCTACTTCAGAATCTTCTAAAGTCATATTAACACCTTGGTTTTTTAATAAATATAATAATTATCAAGTTTTACAAGCAAAATTATTTGCAAACCAACAACAATTCAGTTTAAAAAGTTAAATGATTTGTAAAAACAATCTATTTTACAATTCAAATAACTATTTGGCATATCTATTCAATCTTGACAACTGATATGATTACCTTGTTTGATTCAATTTCCCATTCCTTGGAATATTCAACTGAAATGTCCTCGACATAATTCTCCTCATTTCCCTTGTCAGTACAGATGTCACAAGCCTCTCCATCGAAGATGATAAGTGTCTTGGCTCTTACTTCATCAGATATCAAGTCTGATTGCTTTTCAATGATTTCCTTGAACTCGGCATTTGTATTGACCATTACGCCGACATGGGCTTCAACATCCAGATCCATGTCTTTTCTCATGTCCTGAATTCTTCTGATTACTTCACGAGCCATTGCCTCAGATTGAAGTTCAGGAGTGATCTTTGTATTTACAAATACATTTCCGCCATTAAATTCAGCGCTGACGATATCATCAGGAAGTTCGCTGTCATAGAGCACATCATCAACTGACAGTTCAATATCTTTCACATTTCCTTCACGGTCTTCGCCTGAAACTATGTATTTTCCATTTGCTTCCAGTTCGGCCTTGATTTCATTACCTGTTCCATCGGCTTTAGCCTGTGCAAAGAATTTTTGAACAATGCCCATGTCTCCCTTGAGCCTTGGACCTAGAGTCTTGAGATTAGGCTTTGCAATGAAGGTCAGATTTTCAAACTCAGTAGCTGTTTTGACTTCCTTGGTATTGCATTGGTCCTTGATAACATCTTCAAGGAGTTTCACTCCTTCCAGTACCTTCTCATCATGAGCTACGACAGTGATATCGCTTACAGGCCATCTGAGCTTGTATCTTGCAACATCCCTTGCTCTGGCAGAAGCCTCGATGATTTCACGCACATCATCCATCTTGGATTCAAGCTCTTTATCAATCAATTCCTCATTAAAGACCCAGTCTTCCATGTGGATACTTTCCATAGCATCCTCTTTAATGCCTTTTACAAGGTTTTCATATATTTCCTCAGACAAGTGAGGTGTGATTGGGGCCATTATGTGAATCAGATTGTAAAGTGCTGTGTATAAGCTATAGTAAGCTCCCAGCTTGTCCGGATCATCGCTTTCAACCCATGTTCTTCCTCTGATGAGCCTTACATACCATCTGCTCAAGTCATCGAGAATGAAGTCATATATGGCTCTTGTTGCAACATGGAAGTAGTTGCGGTCTATGTTTTCACCTACGAGTTTTGCAAGTGAGTTGACACGGGAGATAATCCATTTGTCTTCTGATCTTAAACTGACATTGGCATCAGGGCCCTCTAAAATGCATTTTTCAGGGTTGAAGTCATCCAGTGCCATGTAAGTGGTTGAGAATACGTAAACGTTCCATAGGATGTTGAACATCTTGTTGACATTATTGAGTTCATCCCAAACGAATTTAAGATCGTCCCAAGGTTTTGCAGCCCATAAAAGATAGAATCTGAGAACGTCTGCTCCGTATTTTTCAATAACTTCTTCAGGCTGGACAACATTTCCAAGGGATTTGCTCATTTTCTTACCATTCTCATCAAGAACGAATCCGTGCATCAAGACCTTGTTATAAGGAGCTCTTTCCATTGAAATGACACCTGCTCCAAGCTGTGAGTAGAACCATCCTCTAGTCTGGTCATGACCCTCGCAGATGAAGTCATAAGGATACCATTTATCAAACTTGTCGTTTTCCTTAGGATAGTAGAGTGATGCCCAGCCGGCAACACCTGAATCAATCCATACATCAAGAACATCAGGAATACGGCTCATTTCGCATCCGCAGTCACATTTAATCTTCACTTCATCGACATAAGGTCTGTGAACAAGTTCTGAGTCTTCAGCGGATATTTCATAAATTGACTCTTCCTTGAGCTCGTCTACGGATCCTATGACCTTGATTTCACCGCAGTCCGGACATGTCCATATAGGAATTGGAATACCCCAGTATCTCTGTCTGGAAATGGTCCAGTCCTTTGCGTTTTCAACCCAGTCATGGAATCTTCCAGCTCCTGCCCATCCAGGAACCCATTCCACTCTGTCAACTTCTTTAAGCATCTGCTCCTTGATCTCCGGAACCTTGATGAACCATTGTGAAGTGGATAAATAGATGATTGGAGTTTTGCATCTCCAGCAAACACCGTATCTGTGGTTTATAGTAGTGTTTTTAAACATCAAGCCCTTGCTGATTAAATCTTCAATGATTAAAGGATTCTCATCCCTTGTATAGTTTCCAGCATATTTTCCTGCATCTTCGTTGAAGCATCCTGCTTCATCAACAGGACAGTGAATAGGAAGGCCGTACTCTTTACCCATTTCAAAGTCGTCAGGACCATGTCCTGGGGCAGTATGTACAAATCCGGTACCTTCTCCAAGAACAACATGGTCGCCGTGGAAGGTTGTGTGGATGAGCTCGTTTTCAGCTTCAAGCTCGGCCTGTTTTGGAACTTCCTCTAAAAGAGGGTGGACATATGAAATTCCTAAAAGCTCAGAGCCTTTTACGGTTTTAATGATGTCATACATTACTTCCTTTTCCTCTTTTGTCATGTGCTTTTTGGATTTCTTGTCATCAGGATCATAATCAGGATTGTCCACTTTGTATTTGTGAATTAGAACCTGAGGGCCCAGAACATCTTCGGTGAAATCCTTTCCTATTAATAAGATTTCTTCGCCCTTGTCGCTCAAGCGCTCGTCCACTTTAACAAAATCGTATTCGAAGTCGTTGTTGAGACAGACTGCAAGGTTTGCAGGTAATGTCCATGGAGTTGTGGTCCATACAAGAATGGATTGGTCCAAATCAGCTTCCGGTCCTTCGGTTATGAGTTTTTCCTTGAGAGGGAAGCGAACGTATATGGATGGGTCCTCCCCTTCGGTATAATCGATTTCAGCTGCAGCAAGTGCGGTTTCACAGTGCGGACAGCAACTGATTACCCTTTGGTCCTTTGTAAGAAGGTCTTTTTGGAATGCTCTTTTGAGAGTCCACCATGAGGATTCCATGTATTTTGGATCCAAAGTCATGTAAGGCTCGTCCCAGTCCATCCAAACACCAAGGCTCTTGAATTGAGCGGTCATTGCATCCTTGTTTTCCATTGCAAATTCCTTGCACTTGTCAACGAAATTGGCTATTCCCACTTTCTCTTCAATTTCCTGTTTGGATTTGATTCCCATGAGCTCTTCAACCTTGTGCTCGATAGGCAATCCGTGAGTATCCCATCCTGCCTGCCTTCTCAAGCTGAATCCGCTCATTGATTTGTAGCGAAGCAAGGTGTCCTTGATAACCTTGTTCCATGTGGTACCCAGGTGGATTTTTCCACTGCAATAAGGAGGTCCGTCTAAAAATGAGTATTGAGGACCATCAGCTCTTAAAGTATTGGTTTTATCATAAATATCATTGTCAGCCCAAAATTTTTGAACTTTTTCCTCTATTTTTTTAAAGTCATATGATTTATCTGCCTCTTTTAATGGCATAATGATTCTCCTATATAAAAATTTTTATACATTATTAGTTTTATTTTAAAAATAAATAAATGTTATTATTATAATAATAGTTTTTATAAAATAGAGGGGTTTAGAGAAAAATTTTTGAATCTACCAGTTTTATGAGATAAAAAAAAGCTATTAATTATAATGGGAAAATTTAAATCAAAAAATACTCGCTAAAAAGATATGAAAATACAAAATTAAGCTACAAATGATAATTTAAATCCCTATGAAATTAAATCCTTCAACTCTTTTAAATTCCTTATCAAAGGTAACAATATTCTTTATTCCATATTCTTGGGCTGTTAAGATAATGCTTGAATCTGTAAAGCTTAATTTTGTTTTATTAGAATCTTTCCCAACATATTTTTCAAATATTATAAAGTTTTTTGAATTGTAATTCAAGATATTATATTCATTTAATAAAGTGAAAGAATCACTTAATGCATAATATATTTCTTTTGCTGAATATATGCCTAATTTTCTTCCAGTTAATGTTAGTATTTCATTTAAAACATTATTATTAATATAACAGTCGCGATTTAGGATATCTTTTAATTCGAGTGCATTTTTGTGCAGCGAATCATTATTGTTAAATAATGCCAATAAATATGAAGCATCCAAAAAATATTTTTCATTCATTCATATAAACTCCTTTTTAATTCCACAGCATTTGTTTTCTCTTCTGTAGAAAATGCCCCTATTAAATTTCTAATATCTCTTCTTTTCCTAAAATTTACAATAGTGTTTCCTTCTTTATCAATGCTCCATTCCAAAACTGTTTCCTTATCAATATTGTTTTTCTTTCTAATTTCTTTAGGTATGCTTGTTTGATAGTTTCCATATACCTTGGAAGTAGCTAGTATTTCATTCATAAAAATCCCCCATATTTTTTATATTAGAAATTATATTTTTATTATAATATAAATTTATCTGTTAAATTTAAAATTATGTTATTTTAAAAATTATTATTTTTATATTTAATATAAATTTTAATTAACTAATCCCATTTAGTCCGGCGTATTAAAATAAAAATCCAATTTATAAATATTTTTCAAATTAAAAGCAATTTAACAATTTAAAGTAAAAATTGACTTTGATTTTGAGTAAAACTTAAAAACAGCTACTTAAAAAGTAGAATAATGTTTAAAAAAAGTCGGAAATTTAGAGAATTATGGATTGAAGATAAAGAAATAGCTACTGTAAAACTGGCGGATGATTTTTCAACTCGCTTGCTTGGCTTGATGTTTAAAAAGAAAATCGATCGCCCTCTCTTGTTTGAAATACCTCAGCGATTCAACAGTCCAAGTCGTTCGGCCATTCACAGCTGTTTCATGCTTGTTGATATCATTGTCGTGTTTGTAGATGAGAATGATGAAGTTTTTGAAATAGCTAGATTAAAGCCCTGGCAATATTACAAACCAAAAAAATCGGCCAAATATGTGATAGAATTTAATGAAGAGGACTATTTCAAGTGTAAATTGGAAATTGGAAACCGGATAAAAATAAAAAAATGTCCAAATGAAAAATTTTAAATTATGAAAAAATAAATGCTATAAAAAATGATGATGGCATATTTTATAAAAAATGAAAAACAAAATTTCAGTAGTGATATAATGACAGCTCGAAATACTGATTTTTATAAAAATTATCCTCCAAAACCCACCAATGATGCACAAATCGACTCTAATGAATACGATTCAGTTCTCATTGGAGAAAATGAACTGGGAACAGTCCACCTGCATGGCCCTTTCGGCGAATCCGATATTAAAATCGTCTATCTCATTGGAATGCATCCAATGGAAAGCAAGGCTCATAGAGGCTTGTTTGAAACCATTTTGAATTCAAATGACTTGAACTATGAATATTATATCTACAATATCAATGTTGATGATATCGACAATGATACAGAGGGCAGAATGAACGGCCAGTTACTGGCTCAAGAGTTTGTGGCACCTCATATCATCAATGAAAAATACAATCTCTTTCTGGACATCCACTCAAACAAGGGGTTGAATGGTCCTGGAACTTATGAAAAAACCAATTTCGTTTTTGCTCCAAACTTTGATGAGGAATCAAGCAGGTTCATGAATGAGATTTTAGAGGATATTCAAGAACTTGTATATTATGCCCCGGAATACAGAACAAGTCCTCCTTACATTACCCTTCCAGTTGCCAAAAGTGGAATTCCAACAATAGTTTATGAGACATATTCCTATGAGGAGATGGATGTCACTTATGATTTATCTCAAAAACTGGTGGATAGTGTTGATCATTTGGAATTTTAAATTAAAAAAAAGGATGAAAATAATTAAATAAAAAAATAGCCATGAAAGAACTTAAAATTAAAAATAATGCATGAAAAATAATAGTTTTAAAATATAAATAAAAAAATAGCATGAACGAACTTAAAATTAAAATAGTACACTAAAATAGCTTTAAAAAAGGAATGAGAAAAAAAAGAATAAACCCCTAAATCAAAGCTCATAATTGGATTTGACATGACTCAATAGCTTTTCAGGATCTTCGAATATTTCAATTCCTTCCATCTTTGATAATTTTTGTGTGTTTTCAATATCCAGAGATCTCATATGCATGGTGATGATCTTGCCTGCTGTAACAGCTCCATAAGGACAGGCATCCTTGCATACACCACATCCAACGCATTTTAAAAGATCTATCTCCTGTTTTGCGATTATAGCTCCTTCAGGACAGATTTCTGCCGCACTGCACACATCGCAGTCCTTGCAGATATTCAATTCAAGCTTGGATGGCAGAACTGTCTCAATATCTCCTTCTTCGATATCCACAGGTACAATTAGAGTGTCCACTCCACCTTTTCCAGCCTGAGCCACAGCATTTGTAACCAAAGTGTCTGAAATTCCATATACTATCTTGGCTACTGTATTGGCTGTTGCAGGACTTACAATAAGCAGGTCATACTTGCCCAGGGAGAGCCTGCCTGTTATTGGAAAGCTGAATTTCTGATTAGAATCCGTGGCTAGTTCCCTGTATCGTCCTCCTGTAATCGCTTCCACACGTTCATAAAGACCATACATCTTCAATACTTCTTCACTGGCATTTGATAGGAACACTGTGATTTCATTGTTTTCTGCCAGCTCCTCCAAAGCATCCACACTTTCATTCAATAAATGTCCGGCACCTGTAATAGCCCATCCGATTCGCATAATATCCCCAAAGTCAATCAATAATAAAAAATAGAAAATAAATGTTTAATAGATATATCTAGATGTAGATGTATAAAAATAAAAATAAGGAAATTAATTAATCAATTAAAATCCTTAAAATTTCAATGCGTTAAAATTAATAATATCATTAGAACAATACATTAAAATTAACGATTCTTATTGTAAAATTTATTTAATATTGAATGTATTCATAACCTTCGTCCACTTTGAAAGCATAGTGGATCTTGGTGTATTCATTCATATATTCAGTAACTTCTTCCTTGATATTCTCATCATCGAAAGCTACTCTCTTGATGAAGTGAGCAACATCCTTCATCTCATCTTCCTTCATTCCACGTCTGGTGATTTCCTGAACACCAATTCTAATACCGGATGGATCATCACTGTCATCCTGCATGTCTCCTGGAATAAGGTTCTTGTTTAAAATCACATTGTTCAGCTCCAATTCCTTGGCAAGAATTGCAGGCCTTTTAACATCCACGGTGTTCATAGCCACCTGGTGAGATTTGGTGTATCCTAAATCCTCGCACATTACATTGAAACCTTCTTCAGCAAGAGCAGCAGCTAAAGCCTGAGCATTTTTAATGGTTTGCTTTGCATAATCCTCACCGAATTCAAGCATCTCGGCAGTAGCTATTCCAAGACCCGCCAGATGGTGCAGGTGGTGATTACTTACTACACCTGGGAAAACAGCATTATCAATTAAATCCTTGTTTTCTTCCTGAGATAATATGATACCTCCTTGTGGTCCCGGGAAGGTCTTGTGAGTACTTGCCATCATTGCAGTAGCTCCTTCCTTTAAAGGATCCTGGAATTGTTTTCCAGCGATGAGACCAAGCACGTGAGCAGCATCGTATAAAATAGTGGCTCCCACTTCATTAGCCGCATCAACAGCTTCTTTAATAGGGTGTGGGAATAAGAACAAGCTTCCACCAAAGAGAATAATCTTAGGTTCAAGTTCTCTGATTTTCTTATTCATTGCATCAATATCGATGTTCATGATTGATGGATCGAATGGATGGTCGTAAGTGGTTAATCCACAAATACCTGCAGCACTTACCTTTGCATGGGAAATATGTCCGCCGTAAGGAATGTTCATTGCCATCATCTTGTCTCCAATATTGGAGAAGCCGAAGAAAGCTGCCATATTTGCAGTTACACCTGATACAGGCTGAACGTTAGCATAAGTACAGTCATATAATTCACAGGAGAGCTTTTTGGTAATATCCTCGATTTCATCGATGTATGTGCATCCCTGATAGAATCTTTCATAAGCCTGGCCTTCTGCATATCTGTGGGATAAATCTGATACCATTGCAGTTTTTACAGCGCTGCTTGTTACATTTTCACTTGCGATAAGATTTATGCTGTTTCTCATCCAGTCATTGTGGTCTTTCATCAGTTCATTGAATTTAGTTACTTTTTCTTCATATTGAGCCATAATTCACACCTAATAAGAAATAAATAATGTTATAAATTTAATTATGATAATGATTTAGCATCATAAAATTATCATTAATATAAAATATAATTTTCAAGTTAAATAAAAGTTATTGTTTAGACGTGAAAAATAAGAATATTTTAAAAAATTGAAAAATATTGAAAATAAAAAATCTAAATACCAATAAAAATAGTTAAAAAAAAATCGGAAAAATATTCAAAATTAAAAATCTAAAATCGGAATAAAAATAGTTAAAATGTATTATTTAATTAAAAAAAAAAAGAAAATAGGGAAAACCCTATTTTAGAAAACTTAAAAAAAGTTTAAAGGGAAAACCCTTCAAACTAATCAAAGTTTACTTATTTTGCTACGTCTTCAAGAGCTGCACTGATTTGTGCCATAATTTGTTCGGTCTTGAAGTGGTTCTGGTTCATAGCACCGGAAGGACATGCTCCTACACAAGTACCGCATCCTTTACATAATGCGACATTGATAGCAGCGTGTTTCTCGTCGCCTTCACCTTCAATACTTACAGCACCGAATGGGCATAATTCAACACATACTTCACATGCACCACAAACGGTTTCATCAGTACTTGCAGTAATAGGTTCGATTTCTACTTCTCCTTTAGCCATTGGGATAGCTGCTCTTGATGCTGCAGCGGAACCTTGTGCTACGGAGTCAGGAATATCCTTAGGACCTTGTGCTACACCAGCAATGTATACACCGTCAGTTAAGGTGTCAACAGGTCTGAGCTTAGGGTGAGCTTCCATGTAGAAACCGTCACTGGTTCTGGATAAACCGAGGGTTTGTCTGAGTTCGTTGGATCCTGCAGGAGGTTCTAAACCAACAGATAATACTACCATATCATAGGTGTATTCAGTGATCTTACCGAGTAAGGTATCTTCTGCTCTGATGGTTAAGCTTAAGTCTTCGTTTTCGATAATTTCAGCAGGACGTCCTCTTAAGAACTCAATACCGTATTTTTCTTGTGAGTTTTTGTAGAACTCTTCGTATCCTTTACCGAAGGAACGGATATCCATGTAGTAACAGGTTACTTCAGTGTCAGGTTCGTGGTCAATACATAATTGAGCGTTCTTCATGGAGTACATACAACATACTCTGGAACAGTATGCTTTACCGATTTGTTCGTCTCTTGAACCGACACAGTGGATGAATGCTACACGTTTAGGAGTTGCACCATCGGAAGGTCTTACTACGTGACCAGCGGTAGGACCGGATGCGTTGATTAATCTTTCGATTTCAAGACCGGTAATTACGTTGCTGTATCTGCCGTATCCGTATTCGTATTTTGCGGTAGGGTCATATGGGTCGTAACCGGTTGCTGCAATAATAGTACCGACTCTGAGAACGATTTCTTCAGGTTCTTGGTTTCTGTCGATTGCATCAGGACCACATACGGTTTCACAAAGACCGCAGTCAATACAGTAGTCTTTATCAATAGTAGCTACAAGAGGTACAGCTTGAGGGAATGGGATGTAAATAGCTTTTACCATTCCGACACCTTCGTCGTAGTAGTTAGGGATTTCAATAGGACAAATTTCTTGACATTGTCCGCATCCAGTACAGTCGTCTTCAATAACGTATCTTGCTTTTCTTTCAACAGTTACGTCGAAGTTACCGATGTAACCGTCAACTTCTTTTACTTCAGAGTAAGTGAGTAAGTTAATGTTTTCGTGTTTGGAACAGTCTACCATTTTTGGTGCAAGAATACACATGGAACAGTCGAGGGTAGGGAAGGTTTTATCTAATTGACCCATTCTTCCTCCGACGGTTGGGTTTCTTTCTACTAAGTAGGTTTCGAATCCCATGTCACCTAAGTCTAATGCAGATTGGATACCGGTTACTCCACCACCGATAACGAGACATTTCTTCTCTACTGCTACTTTAGATGCTTCTAAAGGTTCGAGTAATCTTGCTTTTGCGACAGCCATACGGGTTAAGTCTTTTGCTTTTGCAGTAGCTTCTTCAGGCATGGTCATGTGTACCCAGGAGTCTTGTTCTCTTAAGTTAGCAAATTCAAATAAGAACTTGTTTAATCCAGCTTCTTCTACACATCTACGGAATGTAGGTTCGTGAAGTCTTGGAGAACAAGCAGCTACAACTACTCTGTTTAAGTTGTGTTCTTTAATTGCGTCTTGGATCATACCTTGACCAGGGTCGGAACACATATATTTGTAATCGGTCGCAAATTCAACGTTTGGTAAGGTTTTTGCGTATTCTGCTACTTCAGGGCAGTCTACGACTCCTCCAACGTTTACACCACAGTGGCAGACAAATACTCCCACTCTTACTTCTTCATTCATGTTTTCTTCTGCCATTAAATCACCTTGTACAAGTAAAATGATTAATCATTTGATCTAATTTTTTTTTTATATATATAAAATTAGATAATGTTATGTTTGGAATAAGAGCATATAAATGTTTCTATTAAGAGGTAGGAGTAAAGTATATATATCATAAAATAAAAATTTGATAAGAATTAGTAAAATTTGGTTATTTATGATAATTATAGTTTATTATTAAAATAAATATTTTAAAAACTGTATTTTCAAATATTATATAAATATAGAGCTTTAAATTAAAAAATAAGAAATCGTTTGAAAAGCATCAAATTTTTATTTTTGTTAACCTAAAAAAAATTAAAATAAAAATCAATAATTAAAAAAAGAGTTTAACAAGGCTTTAAAAAAATAGATTTTATAAAAAAATTCTTTAAATTTAAAAAATAATATCTAATCAAGAGTATTAAAGAAAAATAAACATTTTAATTAAAATAAAATTTTGAATAAAAAAATGAAAAGTGAATAATGATAAACAAAAAAGTGTAACCTTTTTAGCACCACTTGAAATTAAAAATGTTTTCTTTAAAAATGAAAGACAAAAAATTAAGAAAAAATATGACTCTATGCAATTAGCAAGCTAAACAATAAACATGAGGAAAACCGGAATAGTCACTAAAGCAAACAATGTGCTTGTAAAGAGGCAGTCTGAAGTCAGATCTATATCCAGTTTATGATTAATGGCCAATACCAGACACAACATGGCAGAAGACATAGCCGCCTCAATAAGTCCGATAGTGTGATTCAGCCCGGTAATACCAAGAAGAGCCATGACTGCAAGTCCTATTATAGGGAAGACAATCAATTTCATTAATGAAGCAAATGAAACCTCTAGAAGATGATTCTTAAGGCCTTCAATATTTAAGGACAAACCCAGTGAAATCATAATAAGAGGAACTGTGGCACCAGCTAGATAATCAACAACCGTCTCTCCAACAGTAGTGATTGGAATAGAAAAAATATTGAACAGCAATCCTAGAATTATTGCCCATAATGGAGGAAAAATCAATATTTTCCTTAATGCCTGGCGAATATCTCCTTCAAAGAGGATTATCAGGATTACGCTTAAGGATATGAATAGTATTGATGTTGATATGTCACAGAATACGGCCCTGATCATGCCCTCAGCACCAAAAATGCCACTTGTAACTGGATATCCTAAAAACCCTGTGTTTCCAAGAACTACACAAACAACTATCGTCCATATTTTCCTGCTGTCCCAGCCTGCAATTTTAAGTATCAAATAAGTGATTATCCCCACTATTAAACTGCATATCAACATGTAAAGTGTCAATATGCTTAAACTTGCAAACAAGGAAGTCCTAGCAACATACAAAGCTTGGAAAATCATGCATGGAAGAGCTATATTAACTACTATATTATTAAGAGTTTCGACATCATCTGATGATATGAGATTGACTTTTTTTGAAAAAAAGCCTATAAGAATCATGACAATGATTGAAACTATGATTATCCTGAAATCCATGAAATCGACCAATAAAATAAATTTGAAAAAATAGTTAATTTTTTAAATATTAGTATATTGGATAATCTGATTAAAATATTTTATCGAAAAAAAGTTTTTATAAATTGATATAAATTTTGAAAAATGAAATTCTGCTTAAAGATAATAAAATAAAAAAAGAGTGATAAAAAGTTTTAAAAAAAAACTTTTTATTTTGTCCGAAGTAGAATGCATAACTAGTCTACAATACCGTCGGTAGTTACTTTGAATACTGCTTCTCCTTCAGGCAGGTGTGGGCTGTCCACGAGTCTTGCAATTCTCTTTCCTGCGAGACCCTTCTTGAGCCAGATTCTGTAGGTTGAAGCGTGTCCAAGCACGTGACCTCCGACAGCCTTGGTTGGACTACCGAAGAAAGCATCAGGTCTTGCTTGAACCTGGTTTGTAATAAAGATAGCAACATTGTAAGTATTTGCAATTTGCTGCAATGCATGCAAGTGCTGGTTTAATTTTTGCTGTCTGGTAGCCAAGGATTCCCTTCCCACATATTCAGCTCTGAAGTGAGCCATGAGAGAGTCCACAATAACGAGTTTGACATTTACTCCGCTTTGAATAAGCTCATTGATCTTTTCAGCCATCAAGATTTGGTGAGATGAGTTGAATGCCCTTGCAATGTGAATTCTCTGCAAGGTTTCTTCGTGATCAAGGCCGAAATGAGCTGCAATCTGTTCAATTCTCTCTGGTCTGAATGTGTTTTCAGTATCGATAAATACACAGTCACCATCTAATCCGCCTTGTTCTGGAGGAAGTTGAACTGTAACAGCTAGTTCATGAGAAATCTGACTTTTACCGGAACCGAATTCACCGAAAACCTCAGTCATTGATTGTGTTTCGATTCCACCACCAATAAGCTCATCAACGCCTTTGCTTCCAGTAGTGATATGGCCGACATCCCGTCTTCTTTCCATCACATCGAATGCTGTTTCGAAATCGATTTTTTCAGCTTTTCTTGCAGCTTCAATAACTTTCTCAGCTACACCTTCACCGATTTCAGCTTTTACAGCCAATTCCTTAGGGGTGGCGGTAGCAAGTCTCATCATATCAGCAAATCCAGCATCTCGTAATTTTTCTGCAGTTTTTTCTCCAACATTAGGTAAGTCTTGAAGTTCCATTATAATCAATCCATTGTTTAGTTTTTTAAATTTCAGTAACCTTGTTTTTAATTATAAACATATGATATTTATAATTTTCATTAAATTTAAAGATTTAAAATAATTCCAAATCCCTATTAGAATAAAAAGATTTGAAAAATTTTAAACCTTTTTTATATAAAATTTATTTAGTTCAACAGCTTTTAATACTCCTAAAGCATTAATCATACTTGTCTTTAGAGATAATTTTTCTCGGCCTCAACTGATTCCTGTCTCCTATCTCATCATAAATGACATCAGCTAAAAGTGTCAATGCCATTCCATTAAGTTTGTTCAAGTCATCCATTAAAATATTCTCATCATTGCTTTCATTAATGATTTTGATAATATCCTCTTTTTTAATTCCAATAATCTCTTCGGCAAGATTATTGAAAAATGCGACTTCGATTTCATCGGTCTCGTCTTCAAGCACTCCAGAGAGGATTAAAGTGTATTTAGGCTCTACGATTTCATTATTGCAGACAACACACTCCTTGTCATCCTTATCTATTGTATTATCACAGAATGGACATTTGTAAATTAGGATTTTATCAGTGTAGATATTTTTCAATGTTCCATGAACCTTTACATTAGGCTCTTCCTCTTCAAGCATTCCTATGTCCTTGGCTGTGAATAAAATTGATTCAAGCTCTTCAGTGGAAGGAATCTCATTTAATTCCTTAATGCTTGGCTCAAGAATATTGGAGCTGCTTCCGATGTTCAGCTTCAATCCATTGTCATACCTTATTCTAGGATTCTGAACTTTGATAGGATCTCCAACTTCTATCAGCATGTCAGCTTTGGAATCCCACAAGCTTGCTCTGATGATTCCAGTCTTATCACCAATATCTATGCTTCTAACGACGCCGACTGAACCATCATCCCTGGTGAATTCATGAATGTCTTGAACATCCATTATTCTTCCAATGATCTTAATGTTAGTATCATCCTCATCCAAATCACCAATCGGACGGGTTTCATAAATCAGGTCTTCCAATACATCCAATGGAGGGAGATTTTCCACTTGAAGCTCTGGAATCTCCATGACTCTTGCGGATTTGTTGACATTGAGTTCAACTGTATTATTCAGCCTGGTTTTTGCATTTTCTATTTTATAAGCCCTTCCGACAGCGAAAGGAAATTCCGCCTTGTCATCCCAGAATGTGACTCTTACTATGCCTTTTGAAGCATCTGCAAAAATACCGCTTCGGCGCATTCCCTCTGTTCCATCGTCTCTTATGAAAGTGCTTCCATTATAAATATCTATCAATCTTGCCAGGATGTCTACTTCCACGCCGTCTTCCTCATCAAATTCCTGAATCTTTGAAATCTCAATAGGAACAAGACGGGAGTGATATTTTTCCTCCAGAGATTCCTTGATTTCCAAATCATCAGCAGCATTTATTTTAAACTCGCTGTTCCAATTGGTATTTACCCTGTAGGCACGGGAGAAATCATCATACTCCACATTTCCGCCAATGACTTTGAGCATATCTCCTTTGGAGATGTTCATCTTAGTGTCGTCTCTCCAGAGGGTTACCCTGATTGTGCCTGTTCCATCACCAATTTCAATTGTCTTTACAAATCCAGGCTCGCCATTGCTGGAAATGAATTCCACAGTATCGGAAACTTTTGTTACAATACCATGAACAATGACGTCCTTCTGCTCGTGAGCATCACCGATCTTTATGATTTGAGAGGAATATTCTGGAATATCATAATCTCCTTCGACCTTTAATATCCTGCCTGACCAGTGGGAAATAGAGAATTCACCATCACGTTCTCTTACCTGCTCATTTAAAATCTTGACTATATCTCCTTCCTTCAAATCAAGAGCGCTGACAATATATACATCATTATTCCACAAGGTATATTGTATCTTGCCTGTCTTGTCCAGGATTTCAAGTGAGAGAACTTTTCCATTTTTGCCGTTGCTGTCATAACTGCGTGGCTTTGGAACCTTGATCAGTCTTCCGAGAATGCTGATGTTTCCTTCATGAGAAATTTCGCTGATAGGTGTGATTTTCTCTTCATATACTGGGAAATCACTGATGTTTTCAGGATAAATGCTGCTCTCTTCATCCAAAACATTCATGGTTGATCGTGGACGCAGTGAAAATTCCTTCTTTCTATTATATGAATTGATTCTGCAATCGACATCAGTGAATTTTACAATATCTCCTTCCTTCACGTTTTTAAGATGTTTAATGTTTTGTGACCATAATGTAAGTCTTACTTCACCAGTATCGTCTGCAATATCAATATTGCATAGCTTTCCTGGTTTTCCCTTGCTTGATGTGAATTCCTTTGGATTGGAAATGGTCATCACACGGGCAATGACATTGAAGCCGTGATTGCCATCTTCAGCATCATTGATTTTTATCAAGGATTCCTCGGTGATTTCAGAGAGAGCTTCATTCTCCTCCGGGGACAAAGGCCCAACAATCATTGAGACTATGGAATTATCACTTATTAAAGAGCTATCTTCATAATAAGACTTGCGTTCATTAAACTCCTTTATAAACTGATCTTTAGATATTATGTCTTCAACCTTTTTGAATTCTTCAACAATGAGGTTGAAATCATCTTCACTAATATCCTGAGCTAAATTCATTCCTTTGAAAAATTCTTTATTCATACCAAACCCTCGGTTTAATTAAACTATAAATTTAGTAATTCAATCAGAAGCTTTCAATAACTTAATTAGATAATTCGGCCACAGCTTTAATATTAATAATTTTTAACTTATGGGCGATGATTATCTAATGCGCATATTCGAATTTTTAATAATTTTAATTAACGTAACCATATTTTAATTAATTTAAAAATTGAATAATTTCTAATTTTAATACGTAGTTATAGTTTAAATTTGTTTATATATAATGATTAAGACAGAGCATTTGAAAAGTAATAAGTACAATTTCAAGTGTAAAAGCAAAGAACAATAAAATCATTTGAAATAAATTATTGTCAAATGAATTGAAATCATCTATTAATCCAAATGCATATTGCAATTAAATTCATTTAATCGATCATAAAGCCTTGAATTTTAATTTTTTAATCGGCATATGAGCAATCAAATTTATATTTTTCAATTTAATTTACAATATATTAAGAAAAAAAATTTATTAAAAATCTTGATTTCTTAATTCAATCTGTATTTGTAAATTATACACGATAATATTTAAATTTATTGTTTTTTTAGTTAAAATATTTGATTTAAAAACTAATTTAATAAATTAAAGTAAATATAGTTATCAAATAATAAAATAAAGATAAATTAAGAATATTTTATTAAAATAAATAATTTTTAAGCCTTTGAAAAAAATTTCAAATTAATAAAAAATTACAAGTTTAAAACAATGAAAATAAAATTGCAAAATAATATTAAAATAATAATTTAATGAATAAAAATAGTTTTTAATAAAAAATAGTTTTAAAAATAAAAATAAAATTTCAATATGAAAAAATTGAAAATAAAAAATAGCTAAAAAGCTATTCTAATTCTCCATTTGGATTTCCAAGTTGTGCCTGGTCCTCTTCATAAGTTGAACCGATCAACTTGCCGTTTTCATCATATTGACGGACGTTTCCATCACTTGAAGTTTCCTCATAAATATAGCTTCCATCGCCAGCCTGGCCGTTGGACACCTTCTCAAGGCCGTCTACTATTTTAGATCCGGATGAGGAACTTTCATCAACGCTTTGGGAAACCTTGTCTGAAACTTTTTGAGTTAGTTCAGCAGCCCCGCCATCATCATTTTGAATGACCATAAAACTGCCAGCTAGCAATACACAGAGAGCTATCACTACAATAACTAGAATTGCAATTATCACACTGCTGCCTTTCATGATTCTACCTCCTAAATTTGATAATAATAATTTTAATTTATAGTATTTATAATTTTCTTAAAAAAAATGATAATAATTATTCAAATTAAAACTTAATCATCATTAAAAAAACAAGATAACTAAAAAATAAAAACCTAATAATCAATTAAAAAACAAGCCAATAAAAAAACTTAAAAATCAATTTAAAATAGCTAATTAAAAATTATTAAAAAAATAGTTAAAGAAATCATGACTTCAAAATGGAAATCATGATTTTAAAAAAATTTAACAGCTATAACTCCTTGGAGAATATTCTTCTCGGATTAAGTCTGAGGCTCTCATCATAATCACTGTAACGAACATCGGCAAGGACATCCAAAGTCAATCCTTCAAGGTTTTCCACCCTGCCTTCCATAGCACCAAGGTCACCTTCGGTTTCATAAAGGGAAACTATGTCGTCTGTTTTCATCTCCAACAGCTCTTCAGCCAGATTATTGAAGAAAGTGACTGAAACCTCGCCGGTATCATCCTGGATCTTTCCTGGAAGCATGAGTAGATAATTAGGCTCGTCTACCTCATTTCCGCAGTAGGAACATTCCTCTTCATCCTCCTCCAGAGTGTTGTTGCAGTGAGGACATCTAGGAGTCAAGAGCCTGCCACCATAAATATCAGTGAAGATTCCTTTCACTCTGATGTTGGTATCGAACTCATTGAGTTCCTCTATTTCCTTCAATTGATATGCTCTGTCTTCCAATTCCTTGTAGCTTGGAAGGGAATCGATTTCATCCTGAGTTGGATCATCAACAGTAGCCGCTGCTCCTACACTTAATTCTATTTGATTGTCATTGAATCTGACAGAAGGATTTTTAATCTTAATAGGATCTCCCACATCGCAAGGAGTTCTTGCTGTGTCATCCCATAAGCTTACTCTGATGATTCCAGTATTGTCTCCTATTTCCATGCCTCTTACAAGACCTTTGGAACCATCGCTTCTTTGAAATTCGCGAATTTCGTTAAGGCTGAGGATTCTGCCTACAACCTTGAAACTTCTGTCATCCTCATCCAGCTCTTCGATGTTTTTAAGCTCGTAAAGTGAATTTTCCAATTCTTCAAAGCTTGGAAGTGCGGCCTCCTCCACTTCATCCGCTTCAATAATTCTAGCGGATCTGCCGGCATTGAGTTCTACTTCATACATTCCAAGTCTGATTCTGGCATTTTCAATCTTGTATGCCCTGCCTATTTCAAATGGATATTTGGACTTTTCATTCCAGAATGAGACCCTGATTTTTCCTGTGCCGTCAGCGAAGTCTCCGGAACATACATGGCCCTTGTTGCCGTCATCCCTTTCAAATTCGCGAATGGATGACAAGGTAATCAATCTTCCAATGATATCCACTTCATCGCCTTCATCATCGGAATCTTCCAAATCTCCAATATCAATAGGATTTAATTGGCTTTCAATGCGTGTCAAAGTAGATAAAAGCTCGTCATCGATGCCTTCGGTTTCAGAACTGAACTCTGTATTGAAATTGGTGTTTGCACTGTATCCGGAATCCGCATAATCGTCGTCCCTTATGTTTACGCCTGCAAGCTTGAGTATTGTTCCCTTTCCTATGTTTTCCTTGGCGTCATCGCCCCAGAGAGTGACTCTGATGGAACCTGTGCCATCGGCAAGCTCGATAGTTTTGAAAATACCCTTGTCGTTTTCATTGTTGTTTCTTGCAAATTCAATAGGGTCGGAGACCTTTGTGACTATTCCAAGCAATGTGACATCCATTTCCTCGCTGTCAATGTCTCCTATTTTCTTTACAGGCTTTTCCAGGAATCTGGCCTCGTTTTCCAATGTTTGAACATAATCATCATCGATGTCAGGATTTACTTCAAGCTCGCAGTCGCGGCCTGTGTTTACCCTGTATCCGCTTGGAGAGTATTCATCCTCCTCCAAACTGCCATCAAGAATCTTAAGGATGTCTCCCTTTTCGATTTTCAACTTGGCATCATCGCCCCAGAGTGTTACTCTGATTGTAGCTGTATCATCAGTTAAATCTATGGAGCGGACATAGCCCTTCTTGCCGTCAGACCTTTCAAATTCATTCACTTTAGGTGATTTTGTTACAATTCCTATGAAATTGACGCTGGATTGAAGCTCTTCCTGTGCATCAGCTATTTTTTGAATTGAGTAATTTGATACATCTATTTCATTCCTCAATTGATTGGAGTAATCCTCATAGCCTTCAGGATTGATTTCGATTTCACTGTCGCGATTGGTGTTAACCCTGTATCCACTTGGAGAATACTCATCCTCCTCCACATTTCCATCAAGAATCTTGAGAATATCTCCCTTTTCGATTTTCAACTTGGCATCATCGCCCCAGAGAGTGGCTCTGATTGATCCTGTGGCATCTGAGATTTCAATGGAGCGGACATAGCCCTTCTTGCCGTCACGTCTTGTAAATTCACTAGCATTAGGAGCCTTGGTGACAATCGCAAAGAGGTTGACTCCTTTTATCTCATCATCCTGAGCAGCGCTTATCCTGTAGAATTCAATTTCCTTGTTTTCCAGGGAATCGTTGATTTGAGCTACAAGCTCATCGTATCCATCAGGATTGATTTCAAGCTCACTGTTGAATCCTGTGTTAACCCTATATCCGCTTGGAGAGAAATCATCCAGTTCAACATCTCCTCCGCTGATTTTGACAAAGTCGCCCTTGTTGATATCGGATTTTGCATCATTATTCCAGAGAGTTACCCTGATTGAAGCTGTTTCATCGGATAATTCAATGGAGCGAACAAAGCCTTTTGAATCGTCGCTTCTTACAAATTCGTTAGGGGATTGAACCTTTGTGACCTTACCAAACAAGGTTACATCCTTGATTTCGCCATCAATAGCTTCCTGAATTTTATAAATCCTGTCTGTAAATTCAGGAACCTCATATCCGCTGTCATCCCTGACTATTCTGCCTGAGAAACTTGAAAATGAAATCTCGCCGTTTCTCTCCCTAGGCTCTTCATTGATGACTTTGACGACATCTCCAACTTCAATATCCAAATCATCAGGAACAGGATTCCAGATTGTATAAGCTATCTTTCCGCTTTCATCCTGAATTTCAAGTGATACAACCCTTCCCTCTCTGCCGTTGCTGTTGAACTTATGAGGGCTAGGATATCTTATAAGCCTTCCTCTTATGTTTGCCTGTTCATTTGGCCTGAGCTCGGAAATAGCTGTAAACTCTTCAAAATAGTCTGGATATGAGTCAATATCATTAGGATAATCACGGCTTCCTTCCTCAAGCCTTTTAATTGAAGACCTTGGATTGAGTGTGAATTCCTTTCCGCCTTGATAGCCTTCCCTGCACTCGATATCTCCTATTCTTACAATGTCTCCTTCGCTGATAAACTTTACATGCTTGACGTTTTGAGTCCAGAGAACAACTCTGACACGGCCGGTATTATCTGCAACCTCAATATTGCAAAGCTTTCCATCCCTGCCCTTTCCGGATACGAAAGCCCTTGAGTTGGAAATGGACATGACACGTGCGACAATATCGAAATTCTCGTTTCCAACTTCAACATCGCTTATTTTAAGAACATTTCCAGAAACTTCATCAAGAATTTCGTTTTCCGCAGGTCCTAAATTGTCTAAAATTCTCTTTGCACAGTATAAATCTGTATAAAATGAAAAATCCTTATTTAGTTCCTTGTTTTCATTAAAAACTGAAATAAATTCTTCCTTTGAAATCTTATCCTTTATCTGCTCATAGATTCCAACTATTTTGTTGAAATCCTCATCGCTTATATCCTCATTTAAATTCATTCCGTTAAAATCTTCTCTTTCCATATTTAACCCCTTTTATAGTAATTTATGATTTTTTATTGAATACAATAAATTTAATTTGTATTGAAACTGAATTTTTAATTTGTTTTTGAAACTGGATTTTAAAATAGTGACATTTTTAAAAGAAATTCAAAATTTTAAAAAACTATCTAAAACGCTTTAAATTAGAAAATAATCATTTTAAATCAATTAATTTAATTTTTAAATTTATGAAAAACTAAAATTAAAAAAATTAAATTAATCAAAAATTGTTACGTAATAAAAATATTAAATTCCTACTTTATAAAATTAAGCATGAGACTGGATTTTGAAAAAAATTTCTTCATAATAAACCGATTAATATAAGATACTCTTAAGAAAAGTATTTTAAAATATCAGTAAGCATTAGCTCCTCTGCCGAATGCTGTCTGGAACATGATTTTTATATCCAGGCTGAAAGTCCAGTTTTCTACATATTGAATGTCATACTCGATACGTTTTTTAATGGATGTGTTTCCCCTGTAGCCGTTTACCTGGGCAAGTCCTGTAAGACCCGGCTTGACCTGGTGCTTGACCATGTATTTAGGAATCTCCTTTCTAAATTCCTCTACAAAGTAAGGACGTTCCGGACGAGGTCCGACAACGCTCATGTCCCTCTTTAAAACATTGAAGAATTGGGGCAGCTCGTCAATGCTGTGCTTTCTGATGAATTCCCCCACTCTGGTCTTTCTAGGATCATCCTTTGTGGTCCATTGGGACTTCTCCTCATCCTCGTCTTGAACACGCATGCTTCTGAACTTGTACATCATGAATGGCTTGCCATTGTATCCTATCCTTTCCTGCTTGAATATGATAGGGCCTGGAGACTCCAGCTTAATAGCTATCGCAGTTAAAATCATAATCGGTGATGTTATGACAATGGCTATTAGGGAAATTACAATATCGGATAATGTCTTGATGAAACCGTTGAATGCATCATCCAAAGGAACATAACGGATATTGATGATTGGCAGATCATCCAAGAGCTCCACTGAAGGCTTTGCAGGAATGTACTTGTAATAATCGGGAATGATCTCCGCCTTGATTCCAGCATTCTCGCATGTGTCCACTATTTCATTCAAGTGATAATAGTACTTAAGAGGAATGGCTATTACGACTCTGTCGAATTTCTTCTCTTCCAAAACCTTTTCCAGATCAAGGAAGGTTCCAATGAACCTGCTGCCTTCGAAATATTTGCCCAGATGCTCCTTTCTTCCTAAAAATCCTGCGACATTATATCCCAGATAGGTTTTTGACTTGATTTTGCGGGCGAATGTGAATGCCAGCTCATTGTCCCCTATGATGAGGATATGCTTCAGGTTGTGATTGGTTGAACGCAGCATTCTAAGCGCAAATATTACAGCAGCCCTTTCCAGACTTGCAAAAACTATGACGAATATGCTTAAAAGCATCAGCATGATTCTTGAGAAGTTAGGCTGGTCTATGACAAACAAGACCGCAACAAGCACGACAAAAGCCACAACCGAGGATCGGATGATTTTTGTAGTTCCGGAAAAAATAGAAGACTGGTTTCTAAATGGCTTGTAGAGGCCAAAGAAATAATAAAGCAACAAGTAAGTAGGCAGAACGGCGAATAGAGTGAACAATGCATAATTCCACAGAGGAAGAGTTCCCCCAATAGGGCCGAACATAGTGGTTTTAAATCTTATATGATAGGCAAGAAACAGGGAAAAAAGGATAACCAAGGTATCAATTAAAACCAATACCCCATTTAAAAATCTTTGATTTTCCTTAATCATTCGTACCGCTCCCTCTTTTAGAAATTCACTTATTTAAATAATTTTTTAATGAATCATGAAAAAATTCCGCCAAATAATTGCAACTAAAAATTATTATAATATTATTATGTTTTTAATATGATTTAAATATTTATATAATAATCAATTTGAAGTGTGAAGAATTTTTCAAAACGTTGAATTTATAGTGCCATTTTAAAAAAAGAAATGAATGAACAGTTATTAAAAACAAATGTAAATGATAAAAAAATAATTTGGAAACAATTTAATTAACTGGTTCCCAACAAATGCTTGATTTATTGAATTAACTGGTTCCCAACAAATGCCTGATTTTATCCTTGGAATTGCTTATAAGCCAGTATATGGCCAGAGGACCGAAAACGCCGCATAAAACATATGCTATGTACCATAGATTGTTATTGTTTGCACCATTTAAAATAGCCAGCTGATCGAAGCTGATATATCCTGTAAATAGCTGAGCCAGCATCACGAATTTGAAACAGAAGAGGTGGAATGCGATTATAGGCAGAGTGTTCTGACCGATATAAACCAGCACATCCCTTGCCTTGTCTAATCTTCCATCAAGAACCTTGGATATGTAGAATACCATGTAAATTCCTAAAAATGATGAGACAATCAGGAAAATCGGATCTGTAAACATGTTTTGGTTCATTGAAACATATCCATAGCTGTTTAGAATCAGCAAGAGGAGGAATGATAACATACAGACCAATCCATTGTCAAAGCGAATCCTGTCCCTGTTTACAAAATAAATGTTTCCCAGATGGTAGAACAGTATGAGAGTCAATGAAGGTGAAAATCTAGGAATATTGACTGTATACCTCATGATGCAGCCTAGAATGAAGCATAAAAGAACCCCTGCATTGACTGTTATGTTTTCATCGATGATATTATTCAATTTCCTTCCAATGAATCTTATGAAAGCATAGGCTATTGTTACGAATATTAAAGCTATGAAAAACCAGAACGCACCACAGAAAGGCTCCCTTCCCATGCACAATATTATTTTTATAACATCTGTGGCAACTGTGCCTAGGGAGCTTACAGGATGAATTATCTTGTCGCCATATAGCACTGAGGAGCTGTAAAAACCTATTTGGAAGAAGAAGTTCTTTAAAAAGTAGAACACCAGTCATAAGTAAGATAGTATTTGTAAATCGGAACTACCCTTCTTTTCAAGAATGCTGTCAAATCAGAGAAAGAGTCTATGACCCTGTCTTTGAAGAGATAACCGCTGATGAAAATGAAAAGAGGCATGAAAAACAGACCTGAAAAGCTTTGAATGCTCCAGGTAGTGAAATTGTCACAATGGCCGCAGACTACAAGTATGATTGCAATAGCTCTTGCAATATCCAACCATAGAATCCTTTCATTTTTCTCAACCATTATTTCACCAGACTCATAAAATTAATTAAAAACTAAAAGCCGCTCATTTATCTAATAAATTACCAAAAAGATAAAACCGCCTCAACTCAATAGCTAGTAAATTACCAAAAAGATTAAAACCGCTTCAACTCATTAGATATTAAATTCTTGACCAGCAAGACAAAAATGCCGATATAAACGGCAATATTCAGCAAGAAGTTATACTTTTTAGTGTAATGTTTTCTATAAAAGACATACATGGCCCTGTAGAATTCATAAACCAACTTGGGATTCCGCCTTTTTGTCTTTTTATCCTCGCTGCTTGCCCCTTTATAATGGACAATTCCCGCTTCGCCGAAGTAGATTATCTTCCATCCGGCCTTCTTTATCCTGTAGCACCAGTCTATATCCTCGCCGTACATGAAAAATGTGTCATCAAGAAGGCCGATATCCTCTATCGTGGTTTTTCTAACCAGCATGAAAGCGCCTGTCAGGCAGTCGATTTCATAAACTCCATTGTCATCCAGGCCGGTGATATTGTAATCCGCTTTTGATGAACCTGTATTGATATTGAACAGTTTATAAAAAGAGTTTGCAGGATTTGGAAAACTTCTCTTGCATGCCTTGTCAAGGCTTCCATCCGCAAGGGAGACCTTGCATCCCAAAGCGCCGACATCCGCATTCACTGCTCTAGTCATATAATCCATGCACTTGTCGATGGTGTTCTGTTCAACGAGGGTGTCTGAATTCAAAAGCAGGATGAAATCTCCTGAAGCTTTTTCAATAGCTAGATTATTGGCATTTGCAAAACCCTTGTTTTCATCATTTTCGATTACTTTGATTAATCCGCGACTTATTTCACTTTCAAAATACTTCTTTAGCTGAAATAAGCTGTCATCAGTGGATTTATTGTCAACAAGGAATATTTCATAAGTATAACGGGTAGGCTCTGAGATGCAGGAGTTTATTGTATCTCTTGTAAGCTTGAAGGTGTTGTAATTCACAATAATAATTGATAAACTTATATTAGTCATTTTATTCCCCGTTAAATCCATATTTTAAAAATTTTAATTATATTCCTTATTCCAATTATTAAAAAAATCAATTTTAAATAATTCCCTAGTTTCCTATATCCTCAAGTAATTTATAGTATTCTTTATTAATTTCCACTCGATTTTAAAGTAGTTTTTCCAATTAGCCCTCTTGAACTCAACCCTGTCCAATTTCTTTCTTGTTTTAAAGCCTTCCTTAAGCCCATCAAGGTAAACATGGCCGAATCCCTTTCTTAAAAAGAAGACATATTTTATGAAAAAGCCAATAAAGAGAAAGATGAAATTCAAAATCTTTTGAGGAAGAACCAGGTTCTTATAAGCAAGCCAGAGATTGTTTCTTGCAGAAATTCTTACCTTGAACTCATTATATCTGCTTCCGCTTGTTCCGCTTCCCTTGTGATAAACAATTGAGCGAGGGGAGAAAAAGTTCTTATAACCATTAATCTGGGCTCTGTAGCTTAAATCTATGTCTTCAAGATAGGCGAAGAAATTATCATCAAACATTCCTATCTCATCAAGTACGGAGCGCCTGTAGAGAGCCGCGCCGCCACAACTTGAAAATATCTCCCTCTTTTCACCATATTTCCCAAGGGGCTTGCCGTCGCCTGCCTTTCGAGTCCATCCAAGAATTGTGTACTCGTCTCCAGCATCATCAATCAAGTTGCGATTGTTGAATTGAATCATTTTTGAAGAGAATGAAAATGGATTCTCACCCATTGCAATTGAATCATCCATATCCCGGACTATCATTTCAACTGTATCTTTCTCAAGCTCAACATCATTGTTCAATGAGTAGACATACTCGGATTTTGATGCTCGAATACCCTGATTGACTGCAGGAGCGAATCCGAGGTTTTCCTTATTTTTTATGAGCTTTATATCAACCGGATAATTTTCATTCAAGGATTCTATGAATTCAACGCTTCCATCCTCAGATCCGTTATCCACAATAACGATTTCCTCTATAAATTCCGCTTGAAGAGCCAGGCTGTCAAAATAGGCTTTAAGGAACTTCAAGCCATTATAATTTGGAGTCACTACAGAAACTTTCATTAAATCACTTGAACATTTATTAAGTCAACTACTTGATTACCAATTAAAGACGAGATAATCATATTTACATAATTATTAAACCAAAGACCTACCTGTTTCCATACATCTTTTCATAATATTCCTGATATTCACCTGAACGGATCTTGTTTGTCCAGTCCTGGTTGTCCAAATACCATTGAATTGTCTCTACAATACCTGTTTCAAAGGTATATTTAGGCTTCCAGCCTAATTCCTCGCTTATTTTTGTAGAATCGATAGCATATCTTCTGTCATGGCCGAGCCTGTCGGTTACAAACTTGATGAGGGATTCACTCTTGCCGAGCTCCTTCAATATGAGCTTTACAATCTCTATGTTCTGCTTTTCATTATGTCCGCCGATATTGTAGACCTCGCCTATTCTTCCCTTGTGAAGAACAAGATCAATGGCTGAGCAGTGGTCATAGACATGCAGCCAGTCACGGATGTTCTTGCCGTCGCCGTAAACAGGCAGTTCCTTGTCTTCAAGAGCGTTGCTAATCATTAGGGGAATCAGCTTCTCAGGGAACTGGTAAGGGCCGTAGTTGTTGGAGCATCGTGTGATGTTTACAGGAAGGCCGAATGTCTCATAGTATGCTCTCACCATCAAATCCGCCCCCGCCTTTGAGGCTGAATAAGGGCTGTTAGGCTGAAGGGGAGTTTCCTCTGTAAAATAGCCTTCGGCTCCAAGGGTTCCGTAAACCTCGTCGGTGGAAACCTGCAAGTACTTTTTAATCTCATATTTCTTTGCCGCATCAAGCAGGACCTGTGTTCCGAGAATATTGGATTTGATGAATATCTCAGGATCTTCGATGCTTCTGTCCACATGGCTTTCAGCTGCAAAATGAACAATGTAGTCAACATCCCGTGCTATTTCATCAACAAGCTCGTGGTCGCGGATATCTCCCTTGACAAATGTGTAATTAGGATTATCTTCAACCCCTTCAAGATTTTCAAGGTTTCCGCAATAAGTAAGAGCATCCAGATTGACTATCTCGTAATCAGGATACTTATCAAGCATGTAATGAACGAAATTGCTTCCTATGAATCCCGCTCCGCCGGTTACTAAAACTTTAGTCATAAAAATCACTTAATAATCATAATATTCTATTGTGTAAATAGCTAGAAATCAACATCTGTGTCTATTTAGTCTTCTGCAATACACTTCCCAAACATGCATATCTAGAAATCAACATCTGTGTCTTTCAATGGCTTCCATAACTTGTCTTTTTCAGATAACAAGATGTTTTCCTCGCCTATGTCTTCTATCGGCCATTCTATGCCAATATCAGGGTCGTTCCAAAGAATTCCTCCTTCGTCATCCCCCTTGTAGAAGTCAGTGCATTTGTAAACGAATTCCGCTTCATCTGACAATACAACAAAGCCATGTGCAAATCCTTTTGGAATAAATAACTGCTTCTTGTTCTCAGCAGACAATCTCACGCCTATCCATTTTCCATAAGTCCTGGAAGCCTTTCTCAAATCAACAGCCACATCAAAAACTTCTCCGCTGATTACTCGCACCAGTTTGCCTTGAGGCTGGGTTTTTTGAAAATGAAGGCCTCTAAGCACTCCTTTAGATGATTTTGACTGATTGTCCTGAACAAATGTCAAATCAATGCCTTCCTCCTTGAAGTCATTCTCGTTGTAGGTTTCCATGAAGTATCCCCTTTCATCTGGAAATACTGCAGGCTCTGCAATAAAGACTCCTTCAATTTCTGTATATGTAAACTTGAATTTTCCCATTTAAAATCCTCTATTAGCTAAATTAAATAAATATTGGCCGTAATCAGTCTTTTTAAGTTCTTCTGCCAATTCCAAAAGTTTTTCCCTGTCTATATAGCCTTTCAAATAAGCTATTTCCTCTAAACATGCGATATAGAGGCTTTGTCTTTTCTGCACGGTTTCTATGAAGTTTGCAGCATCAAGCAAACCGTCATGGGTTCCTGTATCAAGCCAGGCCATTCCCCTACCAAGGAGCTCGACCTTGATCTTGCCTCTTCTAAGATATTCCTCATTAATAGAAGTTATTTCAAGCTCTCCCCTGTCGGAAGGCTCTACATTCTTGGCTATTTCAATAACATCGTTGTCGTAGAAATACAAGCCAGGCACAATATAATTTGATTTAGGATGCTCAGGCTTTTCCTCAATTGACAATACATTCCATTCATCGTCAAATTCAACTACTCCAAAGGCTTCGGGGTTGTTTGTGTAATAACCGAATACAATTGCCCCTTCTTCAAGCTGAGTGGCTTTTTCCAGGATTTCAGTAAATCTATGTCCGTGGAAGACATTGTCTCCTAAGATAAGAGCCACATTGTCATCGCCGATGAAATCCTCGCCGATTATGAATGCTTCAGCCAATCCGTTTGGATTATACTGTTCGACATATTCAAAACTGATGCCCAAATCGCTGCCGTCTCCAAGAAGTTCCTTATACATAGGCAAATCTCTTGGAGTTGAAATGATTAGGATTTCCTTGATTCCGGCAAGCATAAGCACGGAAATAGGATAATAAATCATCGGCTTGTCATACAGGGGCAGCAATTGCTTGGACACTGCTTTTGTAATCGGATACAAACGAGTTCCAGAGCCTCCTGCTAGTACAATTCCTTTCATAAAATCACATCTCATTTTTTTTATTAATAATTTAATAAACGTAAATCGGACAAATTTCCATAATAAAATATTTAGCTTCTAAACTTTCACAATATCAAATTTAAATAATCCTCTAAAGCTTCTTTATAGCTTCTCATAGGTGTGAATCCTGCTTTTATCCATTTTTCATTGCTTAAAACGGAGTAATGCGGCCGTGGTGCAGGCCTTGGAAACTCCTCGGTTGTTACAGGCCTTACTTTGGTTTCCTTTCCTGCCAGTGCATAGAATTCCATGCAATATTCATACCATGAGCATTCTCCAGCATTTGTGAGATGATAAATTCCATATTTATCACTTTCAAGGAGTTCTGAAATAGCCAGAGCCAGATCGTGAGTATAAGTCGGACTGCCAACCTGGTCATAGACGACAGTGACCTCGTCATAACTTTCTGTCAAGGCCAGCATTGTCTTTACGAAATTAGGGCCGTTAAGGCCGTAGAGCCAGGCTGTCCTGAGAATGAAATATTTATCCAATATCTCTTCAATGAACTTCTCCCCTTCAAGCTTGGTCTTTCCGTAAGCGCTCTTGGGTCCGATTGGATCATCCTCCACCAAAGGAGTTTTCTTGCTGCCGTCAAAGACATAATCTGTGCTGATGTGGACCAAAGGAGAATCTATTTCCCTGCATGCAATGGCAAGATTTCGAGGGCCTATTGCATTTACTTGATAGGCTTCATCAAAATTGGTTTCACAATCATCCACAGCAGTATATGCCGCTGCATTAATAACAATATCCGGAAAATTTTCCTTAACAAATTCCAGAACCTTTTCACGGTCGGTGATATCTAAGTCCTTGCTTCCAGCAGCTATTACATCATGGGATGAGAGAACATCCCTCAAATCAGAGCCCAGCATTCCATAAGCACCGGTTATTAAAATTTTCATATAAGCACCTGTAAAAAAATAAAATTGATAATTTAAAATTTATATTGATATTAGGTTTATAATTTATAAATAATAAATATTGTTAAAATTTTAAAATCAAGTTCAATAAGAATTGAAAAATATCGTTATATGGATGAGAATTTCTTTCAACATCGTGAATAGATATTTGATTCTATTTAATTGGGGATTTAAAAATAATAAACTAATATATAGAATAAGAAAGATAATTACTATTGATAATCATTTAAATAGAGGGAAATTATGAAAATTTGTATAATAGGTCAGGGTTATATCGGTCTTCCTACCGCAGCGCTCTTCGCTGACAATGGATGTGAAGTGGTTGGAGTGGACATCAATGAAGATATAATCAGGACATTAAATGAAGGCAAAATCCATATCGAAGAGCCTGGAATCCAGCAGATTATAAACAAGGCGGCAAAATCCGGAAGCTATCATGCCTCACTAAAGCCTGAGGAAGCTGATGTGTTCATAATAACAGTTCCGACACCATTCATAGCAGATGACTTGAGCTGCGACTTGAGCTATGTTGTAAACGGCTGCAGGTCCATTGTTCCATTTTTAAAGAAGGGAAACGTGGTCATTATAGAATCAACAATAGCTCCGATGTCAACCGACAATCAGATAAAGCCTATATTTGAAGAGGCTGGCTTTAAAATCGGAACAGACTTGTATCTTGCACACTGCCCTGAAAGGGTCCTGCCTGGAAAGATAATAGAGGAGCTTATACACAACGACAGAATCATTGGAGGAATCACTCCGGAATGCAGCGACAAGGCGGCTGAAGTCTATGCAACATTTGTAAAAGGCAAGCTGATGAAAACAGAAGCTAAAACAGCTGAAATGAGCAAATGTATGGAAAATACCTTTAGAGACGTCAATATCGCACTTGCAAACGAGCTTGCAAAAATATGCGCTGAAATCGGAGTAAACGCCCTTGATGTAATAGAAATGGCCAACAAGCACCCTAGAGTAAACATACACACTCCGGGACCGGGAGTAGGAGGACATTGCCTTGCAATAGACCCATACTTCATATATTCCGAAGCTCCGGATACTGCAAGGATCATCAAGCTTGCAAGGGATACAAACAACAGCATGCCGAAATTCGTTGCGGAAAAAACCCGTGAAATAATTAAAAACCATACCAGCATGTACAAGCCAAAAATAGCTGTTCTAGGAGTTGCATACAAGGGAAATACAGGAGATGCAAGAGAATCTCCGGCATTTGAAATCATCCAGCGCCTCGAGTCAAACGGCTATGAAATAGCCATCCACGACCCTCACATAAAAAACAATCATTATGTGGGTCTTGAGGAAGCTCTTGAGTCCGCTTCAATAGCTCTTATTCTAGCAGACCATAATGAATTCAAAGAGCTGGACTATGATCTGGTCCTTTCAAAGATGAAAAACCCTATAATATTCGATACCAAGAATATAATTAAAAACTGTCCGGAAGAGATTGAATTATTCAATTACGGTAATTTATATCAAATTTAATTATTGAATAGCATTTTAAAAAAAAAAACTTTAATAAATTATTCTCTTAAGAAAAACTTTAAGAAATAATAATTATCATCTTAAAAAATCAAGTGAAAATACAAATTTTATAACTATTCCCTTTTATTTATAAAATCATCCTATTTTTACTTTGTTTTGAAAAAGTGTGAAAAACTAAAAAATTCACAATTATTCCTTTAACTACAATTACTATTCAACTTTTATTTAATCATCTGGTGATTAAAATGACAAAAGCAGAAAAAATACTAGCAAAGGCTTCTAAAAAAGATAAAGTGGAAGCAGGGGACATCATTATTGCTGATATCGACATAGCCATGACCCATGACTTAACCGGCCCTCTTGCCGTTGAGTCATTTGAGAAAATAGGAACTGGAAAGGTATGGGATCCAAGCAAGATAGTCATTCCCTTCGACCACCAGGTTCCAGCTGACAGCCTTGATTCAGCAAACAATCATATTCTAATGAGAGAATTCGTTAGAAGTCAGAAAATAGAGAATTTCTATGATGTGAAGCAGGGCGTATGCCACCAGATACTTCCTGAACTCGGCCATGTTCTGCCTGGAACAGTCATAGTAGGTGCGGACTCCCATACCTGCACACATGGCGCGCTTGGAGCATTTGCAACAGGAATAGGTTCAACAGACATGGCAATGGTCTTCGCCACAGGCAAATTATGGTTCAAGGTTCCTGAGACAATCAGATTCAACATCACTGGAGAACTGGCCTCAAACGTCTCCGCCAAGGATGTCATTCTCCACATACTAGGTGAAACCGGCGCTGACGGCGCAACATACAAGGCTTGTGAATATGCAGGAGAAACCGTTGAAAAGATGAGTATATCTGATAGAATGGTCCTCTCCAACATGGCTATTGAAATGGGTGGAAAGACCGGAATGGTGGAGAGTGATGAAAAGACCTATCAGTACCTTGAAGGCAGAGTGAAAGGTGGAAAGTCCACAATCAACCGATTGAAGGCCGAACAAAAGAGATTCATCACAGATCTGGAATCTCCATCACTGGAAATCCGGGACATTGATGTGGATGAGCTGGAGCCTCTCCTATCATGTCCCCACAATGTTGATAATGTGAAACCTGCCAGCGAAGTGGATGTTGAAATAGACCAGGTATTCCTAGGCTCCTGTACAAACGGCAGAATCGAAGACCTGAGGGATGCCGCTCGAATATTGAAAGGCGAGACAATAGCTGATTCAACTAGAATGCTTGTTATTCCAGCTTCACGCGAAACTTATATGAAGGCATTGGATGAAGGACTGATTAAAATCTTTGTTGAAGCTGGAGCACTTGTTTCCGCACCATGCTGCGGTCCATGTCTTGGAGGACATACAGGAATCATAGGTCCTGGAGAGACAAGCCTTTCCACATCCAATAGAAACTTCAAAGGCCGTCAGGGAAGCCCTGAAGGTGAGGTATATCTTTGCTCAGCAAAAGTAGCTGCAAAATCAGCTATTGAAGGCAGGATAAGCGTGCCTGAGCTTTAATCGTTTTAAAAACAAATTTTGACTCGAATTTAAATGAATTTAATAAATATTATAAAAACTGATTTAATTAAAATATCATGGGAGATATTGAAATGATGGAAGGAAAAGTATGGAAATTCGGAGATGATATTGACACAGATATCATATTGCCTGGAAGATACCTGATTTATACCGATGAGGAGCGCCTCAGCCAGCATTGCATGGAAGGGCTGGATTCAGAATTTCCAAACAAGGTGGATAATGGAGATTTCATAGTCGCAGGAAAGAACTTCGGATGCGGATCCAGCAGAGAACATGCCCCAATAGCTATTAAAGGGTGTGGAATCCGTGCGGTAATAGCTGAATCATTTGCAAGAATCTTTTATAGAAACTCAACAAATGTCGGGCTGACACTCATTGAAGCCCCTGGAATCAGCCAATATGTGAAAGAAGGAGACAAAATCCAAATCGACATGGATACTGGAGTAATTATTGCAGGAGAAAACAGAATCGAGTTTAAGAAACTGCCTCCTTTCATGATGGGAATACTTGAAGAAGGGGGACTTATTAATTATCTAAAGAAAAATCCGAATATCGAGCCGCAATAAATTAAAATTTGAAATTTAAAAATCCAAAAACACTTTCGCTGAAAATTATTAAAAAATGAAAAAATATAGAATTTAAAGGTGTGAAAATGTATGAAATAGCTGTAATTCCTGGAGATGGAATTGGAAAAGAGGTTATGGAAGCTGCTTTAACAGTTTTGAAAGCTCTTCCGGATATTGAATTTAATTTTACATTTGCCGAAGCAGGTGATGAATGCCTTTCAAAAACAGGAACAGCTCTTCCTGATGAAACAATCGAGCTTGCAAAAAACTCAGACGCCTGTCTCTTTGGCGCAGTTGGTGAAACAGCTGCAGATGTTATAGTAAGACTTCGCCAGGAGCTCAGGCTCTTTGCAAACCTGAGGCCTGTCAAATCCTATCCTAATACAAACGCATTGTTCGACGGCCTTGATTTCATGATTGTAAGGGAAAACACAGAAGGAATGTATATTGCAAAAGAGGAAGAGTACACAGAAGAAGGAGCAGTAGCTAAAAGAATCATAACAAAATCAGCATCCGAGCGCATCATCGACTATGCATTCCAGTATGCAAGAAATACAAACAGGTCCAAGGTCACAGGGGTTCACAAGGCAAATGTGCTTAAGAAAACCGACGGACTGTTCAAAGAGGCATTATATGAAGTCGCATCAAGATACGATGACATAGATGTAGAGGATTTCTATGTGGATGCAACTGCAATGTATCTCATTACAAGGCCTCAAAGCTTTGAAGTCATTGTAACAACCAATCTCTTTGGAGACATCCTTTCAGATGAAGGCGCCGGTCTTGTAGGCGGCCTTGGAATGATTCCATCAGGAAACATCGGCGAAGATACCGGACTGTTTGAACCTGTGCACGGTTCAGCACCGGATATTGCAGGTCAGGGAATAGCTAATCCATTTGCAATGATTCTCTCAGCAGCTATGATGCTGGATTTCCTTCATGAGCATGAAAGCGCCCAAAAACTAAGCAGCGCCGTAGTGAAAGTCCTTGAAGAAGCCAAAACACTTACTCCCGACCTAGGAGGAGAAGCATCAACCATGGAAGTGACTGAAGCGGTTAAAAATGCTTTATAATCATATTTACGGCCGTAATTATCATATGAACCTTTAAAATTTTACAATTCAATACGGCCGTAATACATAATAAACTCTAATATGGCCGTAATTCATAAAAAACTCACAAATTTACCTAATGGTCGTAATTCATTAAAACTAATAAATCCGAATTTTGCAATTTCACAAAAACCTTTTAAAGATCAACATGACAAGCAAAGTGAAAATATCCATTCTCATATGCGTTTACAATGGAGAAGAATACATCAAAGACGCCATAGACAGCGCAATAGCTCAAACCCTCGAGGATATAGAAATAATAGTAATCGATGATGGTTCCACAGACTCCACTCTTGAAATTCTAAATAGCTACAGCGATGAGAGAATCAGAATATTCACTCAGGAAAACATGGGGCTTGGAGCAAGCCGGAACAGGGCAATGAGTCTTGCAGAGGGAGAATACATAGCATTTCTCGATGCCGATGACTGGCTGGATGAGAAGATGTGCCAGACAAGCTACAACAGCGCAAAAGAGAACGACACCGACATGACCATGTTTCAGATAATCAGCTTTGATGATTATTCGAAAACATTTCATGAAAGCGACTGGTTCAACTTGAAAAACTTTGATGAAAACTTTGACAACAGGGTTTTTACCCCAAGCGAAGCTCATGACGTTCTCTTCGATTCATCAGTGAGCGCCTGTCAGAAAATCTACAGGAACCGCTTTTTAAAATCAATAAATGCAAGCTTTCCAGAAGGAATCTATTTCGAAGACATGCCGTTTTTCTACCATGTGTTCCTGAATGCCAAGAGAATAAACATAATCAGAAAACATCTCTATATCAGAAGAAAGCATGACAATTCAATAACAGAAGAGATAGATGCCAAATTCCTGGATACCGTGCCGGCAGGTCAGGAATTGTTCAAGAGATTCATCGAATGCGGATTTTACGAAGACTACAAGTTCGATCTTATTGCATATAAAATAAACGGGCCTAGAATGGCTCTTGCAAGCATTGTAGATGATTATAGAGATGACTTGTTTGATTTGATAAAGGAAGACTACGAGATTATCAAAAAAAGCGAGTACTATGAGGATTTCCTAGACAACCTGGGTCCTAAAAAGAGGAAATTCTTCCTTGATATTTTAAAATCAAATAGCTACAGTGAATTCAAAGAGTTCAATGACAATATTTATTAAGTGAAATCATAATTTAAAATGCAAATATGTCTTGTTTTTTGAAAAAAACGATTGTAAAAGTCTTAAAATTATTTAATAACTATTGTTAAAGGATTATACTACCTAAAAAATGCCGTAAAAAACTAAAAAATAAATATCATATTAATGCTAAAATTAAAAAAGATTTTAAACGAAATTAACTAGACTCAAAAAGATTTAAATATTATAATGTTATATTATTAATTGTAAAGTGTTTATACACTTTATATTTTTAAACAAAAGCAAAGAACAATAAAATTTTTAAACACGTAATAAATTTTGAATCATCAGAAAATTTATTAAAACAAACATAAAATATTTTATGCGGCAAATTTAAAGAAGCCTTTCCCTTTCTTTTAGGATTCATGTTTTATGGCGTCTTGGGAGGAATATTGGCTTCTTTGATTTGTCTGAAGTCACTATTTTTTAAATCCATCTATTTTAATTAGTTAATTCCCACTCAAGCTTGAACTATTTTTAAAAAATTGCATATTGCTTGAAAAAAAATAAACTTTATAAGTTATTATTCAAATATATTAACATATTATATTAACAAAAAATGGAGTTGCTAAAATGAATGTTGCAAAAGCAGCAGCTATATTTATTATACTTATTATGGTATTAAGCGGTGTTGCAACCTTTATTACCTATGTAATGTAAGCGATGAAAATTTTTAAATTACAAACATATGGAGAAATTAAAAATGGTGAAATACAGAATAGGCGCAGTTGTCGCAGAATTTAACTTTGACATTAATCAAATGATGTTGGAACTTGCAAAATCCGAAGCTAAGAATCGTGATTGTGAAGTAACCCGTGTTGTAATGGTACCTGGAGTATTTGACATGCCTCTTGCCATTAAGAAATTAATCCAAAAGGATGATATCGATGCTGTCATCACCTTGGGCAGTGTTATCGAAGGTGCAACAGACCACGATCAAATCGTAGCATCCCATGCTTCCCGTTTAATCACTGATTTGTCTGTGCAATATGAAAAGCCTGTGGCACTTGGAATTTCCGGCCCTGGCATGACCCGTTTAGATGCTCATAGAAGAGTAACCTACGGTAAAAGCGCAGTTGAAGCAGCTATCAAGATGTGCGATAGATTAAAAGAACTTGACGAATAGAATTAATAAATTCTATTTATTTTTTATTTTTTAAAAAATTATTTTAAGCTTTTATTTTATTAAAAAACTGTTTTTAGCTATTTGAATAAAGTTTATAATTTTATAATCTTATAAAATAAGTTTATTCTATAAACCTTGAAAAAAGTTTTTCGACAATAATGTAAAAGTTCAAAAATCAATTGTTTTCAATACTCATTATTTTTATATCTAGTGATATTTATGGAAATTTTAAAACCTGAAGAATTAAAAGAAAAATTTTCAGATCCTTGGATTGCACCATATGAAAAAGTCATAACAATGGTTGATGGAGATACTGTGGAGCTTATAGAATACCACCCATGTCCTTCAGGCTCCCACTGGCTCTTATACCAGTACCAGCACAGCAGCGAGCTTATCATGAGTGCAAGAAGGGATGGCAACAAGCATGTTTACATGTGCAAAACCGGCCGCAAGCCAATCGACCTCAAGGCAAGCATAAACGCCGCAGGAATCGAGGAGATTGTTGTGGATGATGAGAAGAACGAAGTCAAAGTCACTCACGGCGGACTTGCAGGAGCAGGAGTTGGAGCTGGAATGTGCAGAGGAATGGGTGAAGGCGTAAAGTACGTAGAACTTCTCGAAGTAGGAGGAGGCTCAAAAGAAGGAAAAGCCACTGTTGTAACCCCAAAATATGAAAAACTTGTTATAGGCATAGACGACACCGATGTAAAGGATGCAGGAGCTACCTGGACAATGGCCCACAATATAGGCAGCCAGCTGAAGGATGAAGGATTTGAATATCTTGACCATATTATCTGTCAATTATATCCTCACAACCCTCACAAGACACAGAACTGCGTTTCAATTGCATTGACATTCGCTGTTTTAGAAGAGGACAAGGAAAGGCTCATAGAAAGGCTTATTGAAATCCTGAAGCATGACACTTTGTCAGACAAGACCGCAATAGCCATTCTGGAAGGCATTGGCATTCCGCAAAAGCTTAGGGAATATGCAATGGCTACAAAAACCGGAATGATGGATGTTGAAACAGCTGAAAAAGTAGCTGATGAATTGGGCATTCCTTTGATTGCAGTCACAGGCGAGCAGGGCAAAGTAGGCGCTCTTGCCGCACTTGGATTGTATGACGATTGCGACGAGGCCGTAAAGGTCTATTATTAGGTTTTTAAAAAAACTTTAAAATCCCCTTGGATTTTATTGTTTTACTCTTTTTTTATAATTAAAAAAATTAAAATCTCTTGAATTTTATTATTACTCGTTTTTAATAATTAAAAAAATTAAAATCCCTTGGATTTTGATTTTTTGCTCTTTTTAATTAATTCCATCTTTAAATATAAAAATTGGAAACTGAAGATATTATGCTAGATATTTTCATCATCCAATAGGAAGTCTATTAAATTCAAGTGTTCAATTCCATCATGAGACATGTCGGCTTCATCCATTGTTATCACATATTTTGGATAGTTGTCATTTATGTTTTTCAGTGGCTTGAATTCCCTTTCAATAGTCTCTTCGCTTGCAAGCAAATATGAAACCTGAATGTAAATAGGCCTTGACTGCTTTCTACATACGAAATCAACTTCCAGACTATCTACTTTTCCTATTGTGATTTCATATCCCCTTCTCAACAGCTCCATGTAAACCATGTTTTCCATTGCCCTTGTAATGTCTCTTTGATTGTTGCCTATTATTGACTGGCGAAATCCCAAATCGCAGAGGTAATATTTTTCATCGTGCTTTAATATTTTTTTGCCTTTAAGGTCCTCGCGTTTGGCTTGATAAATCAGGCATGCGTTTTCAAAGAACCTCAAATAGTTGTAGATTGTGTTTACTGATACATTCACCATGTCCTGCTTTAATCTGTTATGGATTTTGTTTGCTGAGAAGGGCTGGCCGATATTATACATTACAAATCTCATGATGCGGTCCAGCAGGTCGGCATTTTGTACATTGTTTCTTTGGATTATGTCTTTTAGAACTATTGAGTTGTATAAATCCCTGATTATTAATTTCCTGTTGTCTCCTTCGTAATCAAATGTGGAAGGCATTCCACCGTCATCAAGATACTTGTAAAAATATTGTTTGAAGTCTTGTGAAACCTCATGATACTTTAAATATTCCTTAAATGAGAATGGGTAGATGTTTAATTCCACATATCGGCCAGACAAGTAGCTTGCAAATTCTCCGGACAACAATTTTGAGTTGGAGCCTGTTATGTATATATCGTAGCCACCTTTTGCAAAATATGAATTAATCAGCTTCTCCCATTTGGGAACAACCTGTATCTCATCAAAAAATAAATAGATTTTTCCCTCTACACCCTCCACTTTGCTTGAAATGAATTCCTCGAGTTTTTCAATAGTGTTTAATTCAAAATAATCACTGAGCTCAAAATTTATCCATACAATATTCTCAGGAGGAATTCCATCATCAATTAACGAGTCAATTATTTGTTTTAATATTGTGGATTTACCTGAACGCCTGATACCTATTAAAACTTTAATAATGTGTTTATCCATAAAAGGCTTGATTTTATCTATATATTCCTCTCTTTTAATAATCATGAAACCACCGTGTCAATTATTACTTTATAGAAACATTCATATAAAGTTTTCAGTTGACTGAAAACTACAAGCAAAAATCAAAAAAGATTTCAGTTGACTGAAAACTACAAGCAAAAATCAAAAAAGATTTCAGTTGACTGAAAACTACAAGCAAAAATCAAAAAAGATTTCAGTTGAGTGAAAACTCAATTCATATATAAAAGTATTTTAATTAGTTAGTATATATAATAAATATATGTTCTCAGGGCGGAGTGAAATTCTCCACCGGTGGTGATTCTAAATTAGATAAGTCCGCGAGCGCTACAAGCGTTGATTTGGTGAAAGTCCAAAACCGACGGTGACAGTCCGGATGAAAGAGAATATCAGATATTAAGTATTTTAGAAAATATCTAAATAGCTATAAGAAAAAAATTATTTCTGCCATGGAAGGCATTTGATGATTATAACTATTTGAATTTAATTGCTTAATTTAAAAATATCCTTTTTTTGCCCTGATTCTAGTTAAATCAAGACATTTTTTTATTTTAGGAGACACTGCTATGAATCAAGAAAACTTGCTTAAAGGAACTTCCGAAGAACGTGTGGAAATAGCTTTGAATGCTATAAAAGAAGGAAACGGAGTTCTTGTTACAGATAATGAAGATAGAGAAAACGAAGGAGACATGATCTTCTCAGCTGAAAACCTGACTGAAAAACAGATGGCCCTTTTAATTAGAGAAGGAAGCGGAATCGTCTGCCTCTGCCTTACTCCGGAAAAGTGCGATGAATTGGAGCTTCCAATGATGGTCGAAAACAATACAAGCGCATATGGAACCGGATTTACAATATCAATCGAAGCGGCAGAAGGAGTAACCACTGGCGTATCAGCCGCCGACAGGGTAACCACTGTAAAAGCAGCTGCAAATCCTGATGCAAAGCCTGAGGATTTAAGCCATCCAGGCCATGTATTCCCTCTTAGAGCAAAAGCAGGAGGAGTGCTTGAAAGGGACGGCCATACAGAGGCGACAATCGATCTCATGAAACTTGCAGGATTGAATCCTGCTGGAGTCTTATGTGAAGTCACACTGCCTAATGGAACAATGGCCAGAATGCCTGATGTCATCGAGTTTTCAAAAGAGCATGACATGCCTGTTGTTACAATTGAAGACATAATAAAATACAGAAAAGACAACAACTTGTAAATATAAACTTATCCATAGAGCCATGTTTTTGGCTTTGAAAATTAAATAACAGCTTAGAGTGATTGAAATGGAAAGCAGAATTATTAAATCAGAGGTTTTGATTATTGGTTCCGGTGGATCCGGCTGCAGAGCCGCCATAGAAGTATCCAATGAAGGAAAAGAGCCGCTTATAGTGTCAAAGGGACTGTCATTCAGGTCCGGATGCACCGGCATGGCCGAAGGAGGATACAATGCCGTGTTGAAACTGGTTGACCCTGATGACAGTTTTGAAGCTCATTACAAGGATACAATAAAAGGCGGAAGCTATTTGAATGACCCTGATTTAGTAAATATTCTCACACGGGAATCTCCAGAGAGACTGCATGACCTTGAAGAGTATGGAGCATTGTTCGACAGACAGGAATCCGGAGAGCTCAATCAAAGGCCATTCGGCGCACAGACCTATAGAAGAACATGCTTCCAGGGAGACAGAACCGGGCATGAAATCATGACCGCTCTGAAAGAGGAAATAGTCAAAAGAGGAATCAAAACCATCGACGAGGTAATGATTACCTCCCTCATCCTGAACGACAGGGATGCACTGATGCCTAAAGTCATTGGAGCAATCGGCGTCGACCTCAAGACATCCGAAACCATTTATTTCCAATCCAAAGCTGTGATACTTGCAACCGGAGGGGCAGGACAGCTGTTCCCGGTAACTTCAAATACCACCCAGAAAAACGGAGATGGCTTCGCGCTTGCTTACAGAGCCGGAGCTGAACTTCTTGACATGGAAGAAATACAGTTCCACCCGACTGGAATGGTTCATCCCGAATCCAAAAAAGGAGTGCTTGTAACCGAAGCTGTGAGAGCAGAAGGTGGAAGGCTCATAAACAGCGAAGGAGAGCGCTTCATGAGCAATTATGATGATAGGATGGAGCTTGCAAGCCGTGATGTTGTAGCCAGGGCCATATACAACGAAATCCAGGAAGGCCGTGGAAGCGAACATGGAGGAGTATATCTGACAGTAGCCCACCTCGATTCTGACTACATCGATGAAAAACTTGAAACCATGGTTATCCAGTTTGAAGATGCAGGAGTAGATATTAAAACCGAACCTATGGAGGTGGCTCCGACAGCACACCACCACATGGGCGGAGTTAGAATCGATGAAGACGGCCGTACTACAATTGAAAACCTCTTTGCATGTGGAGAGGTATGCGGAGGAGTCCATGGAGGAAACCGTCTCGGCGGAAATGCATTGGCTGACACACAGGTCTTTGGAAAGCGCGCTGGATTTACAGCGGCTCTTGCATGTGACATTTCAGACTATGAATTCAATATTCCAGACATTGAAGAAGAGGAAAACCGCATCAAGTCCATGATAAAGGAAGGCTCTATAAAGCCTCAGGACATGAAGAAGGAGATTCAGCAGTTGATGTGGGACAATGTATCAATTGTTAGAAACGAATTCAAGCTGAGGCATGCTCTTAAAAGGCTCATGAAGATGCGTGAAGAATTGAAGGACCTCGATGTGAAAAATGTTAAACAGTATAATGAATCCTTGATAACCGCTCTTGAAGTCACAAATATGGTTGATATATGTATTTTGATTGTAAAATCAGCTATTTTAAGACGTGAAAGTCGTGGAGCCCACTACAGGGAAGACTTCCCACAGTCCGATGACACTTGGAAAAAGAGCATTGTCATGGGCAAAAACAGAGTCAAATTCTTAAAACGAGAATATGATATTGAATAATTTTCTAGTCCCTTAAACAGGGCTAAACTCTAAATTCAATATTGAATAAGTTATCTAGTACAACTAGATAACAGTACTATTTTTTAAAAAAAATTCATTCTTAAAACTTTTTATATTTTTAAAATAATTCTTGTTAAAATTTATATTTTTAATTACACAATTTTAACTATTTTTATTTGATTTCTCCAATGCCCTTTTAGTAACTCTCACAGCCCCTGCGCTGTGAATGCGAACAACTCGGTGTTCATCATTTTCACTGATCCATTCGAGTTTTTCAAGATAAGGCATCACACATTCGCTCTTTCTTTTTCCCATGACTCTAAACATTTCAGGCGCTTCCATGCGAACTCTTTCTCCAGAGTCGAACAGCAATTCATAAAATATGCCCAGACTTTCGCAAAATAGCTCCGGAGCATTTGTGGCAATGTTTTCACAAGCCCAGATAAAAGCAAGACGAACATCATCAGACTCATCATTTCCCATAGTCATAAATTCATCGAAATATGGGAGAATTAAATTCTTATCAGCTCTTCCTATTCTTCCCAATGCATTGAGAGACCTCTCCCTTAATTTAGGATGATTATCATCCATATAATCGGCAATGTCTTCAAGATATGGATTCACCTGCATGGGATAATTCAGACCCATCTCACCAAGAAGCCATAATGCCTTCGCCCTTACTTCAACTGAATACTTTTCATCAAGCTTCTCTCCAACATAAGCAATTGATTCGCTCCAATGATCCTTGTCCTTTGTAATCTCTCTTAATTTTTTCAATATTATCTTCTCTTCTGTTCCTGACATTCGATTTCCTCTAACCTTTGTTCCTTAGAATATTAATTCATTTGATAAAATAAATTTTCAAGCTCGCTTAAATATGCTTGATAGTGCATATACTGGTCATATTCCTTTGAATTTTCCTTATCATCTGTTTTTGAAATATTGTCCTCCAAATCCCGAATCGAATCCAATAATCCATTGATTTCCTGCTCTATAATATCGCCTGAAGCATGTTCAAACTGCTTCATATATTCTTCCACACTTAACAATGCCCCCTCTTCATCTTCTCTTTTTATAACAATGCTGTTTGGAATACTATCTGTTCCATGATATGATGGGGGATAATCATCTTCACAAAACTTCTCCATCATTAATTTCAAAATGCCCATAAGTATTTCCGCAGTAATTTCATATGCCTCATCCGGCTTTGCATCGGATTGCCACAAATCTGGTGGAAACCTGTCATTTTCAAAATTTCTCATATCTTCAACCAGGTCGTCGCGGACCTTCAGCAGTTCTTTGTAAGAGTATTTTTCATAGCTTTTGATTATTAGGGCGGAATCTGCAAACATAATATCACTTGATTATATATTTGGATTAATAATAAAAGTACTCTTTCCATAATATTTATTAAAACAACCAAATATCATCGCTTTTAGAGAATTTTGAAATTTTAATCCAAAGGTTTATTATAAATAATATTAATATATAAAACTTGTTTAAAATTGTTTATCATGATTAAAACTTGAATTTTTAAAAAAAAATTTAGTTTAATAGAACTTGTAAAAATTAAGTTTAATAGAACTTGTAAAAATTAAGTTTAATAGAACTTGTAAAAATTAATTAAACCCTTGAAAATTAAACCTTGAAAATCAAGCAGATAAACTATTAAAAAATAAATCATATGATGAACACATAGCTATTAAAAAATACTCATATGAAAAACAAGTAAATAACCCTGAAAATTTTAAATCTTATGAAAATTCGAGTGATAAAATGAGATATATAACTCTGATTTTAAAAAATCCGTTTAGAAACAAGACAAGAACTGCATTGTCTGTTTTAGGGATAGCTATTGGAATAGCCACCATTGTAGCTCTTGGCCTTATCACAGACGGATTGGATGAATCAATTCAAACCACTTTAAACAGTGGAGGAGCAGAAATCACAGTCACTGGAGCTATTGATAGTGAAGCAAATACCAAGGATATCAACACATCTTATCTGGACACGCTGGCGAATATAAGCGGGGTGAATGAAACGGCAGGGCTGCTGCGGATACAAGAAATAAATCTTAAAGAAATGATGAACGGAGAGCGGACAAGCATTACCGCTTATGGAATAGACAGAGACAAGCTGGACCTTGTCGGAATCGAGGATGTGAATGGATCGCTCTTTGAGGAAAACTCTTCAGAAGCTATTATGGGAAAATCCTTTGCAGAAACTAGAAACAAAACAATTGGAGACACTATAACTATTCAAGGCCATGAATTCAAGATAGTTGGGGAGTTTGAAACAGGAAGCCTTTTAAGCGACAACAGTCTTTACGTGTCTAAAGAGAAACTTCAGGAAATAACAGGCAAGGACCACTTGACTCAAATCCTGATTAAAACCAATGAGAATGTGAACGATACCAAAATAGCTGATGAAATCGAAGACAAGTACGGAGAGGATCTTTTAACATTCACAACAGAAGAGCAGGTTCAAATGATGAGCCAGATCACTTCCATCCTGGACCTTGTCACTTATGCGATTTCAGCACTGGCAATTATCATTGGAGGAATAGGAATAATCAACACCATGATCATGGCTGTATATGAACGTACAAAGGAAATAGGAGTACTCAGGGCTGTAGGATGGAAAAGCAGAAGAATATTGATGATGATAATTGGAGAAACCCTGGTATTGACCACCTTGTCAGCAATTGTTGGAATAATAGGGGGAATAGCCATAAGTGAAATAGGAATAAGGCTTATCGGCAATGCAAACAATGCATTCTCACTTGCATATCATCCTGAAACCTTTATTACAGCATTTGCAGTTGCCATCATAGTCGGCGTTCTCGGCGGAATATATCCGGCATACAAGGCAAGCAAGCTCGCTCCAACAGAAGCTTTAAGGTATGAGTAGGTGAGATTATGTCTTTAACAAACAATGACTCAAAAAACTTAAGTTTCAAGTGTAAAACATTTAGAGGGGTAATTTAAATGAATGATGATTTCCCGGTGATTTTTACAGAAAATCTGACAAAAAGCTATGAGAAAGGATCCATCAAAGCTTTGGATGGAGTTAATCTTGTTATAGAACGAGGAGATTTCGTCTCAATCATAGGTCCGTCAGGTTCAGGCAAATCCACCCTTTTAAACATGCTTGGAGGTCTTGACAAGCCAACATCAGGAACAGTGATAATAGACGGCGTGGACATAACCAAGGAAAAGGACCTAAGCGAACTGAGAAGCGCTAAAGTAGGTTTCATCTTCCAATTGCACAATCTGATACCTAATCTGAATGCCTTGGACAATGTGGAGATTCCGCTTATCGGTACAGGCATGAAGGAAAAGGAAATGAAGCAAAGGGCCAAATATCTTCTTGAAGCCGTCGGCCTTGGAGATAGAATGAAGCAGAAGCCTAACAAGCTTTCAGGCGGTCAAAGACAAAGAATAGCTATTGCAAGAGCCTTGGTGAACAATCCATCCATTATTCTAGCAGATGAGCCTACAGGTTCCCTTGACACTAAAACAGGAGCTAGAATCCTTGATCTTCTAAGAAACATTCAGGAAAACAATAATGTGACCTTGATTATCGTAACCCACGATCCGGAAGTAGCTGCAATGGCAAACAGGACTATTAAAATCCGTGACGGTCGCATTATCGAAGATGTGATAAACAAACCTGAAAAATACGCTTATAAAGAGCGATACAACGAAGAGGCACACCGCCGTAAAGAACTTTACGAAGATGATGCCTATCCTGAAGCATACGGCCGTGAGGAACTTTACGAAGATGACAAGGCGCAAAGATTTAGAAACCGTGCCATGAGTCTTGAAAATGCCACCTCAAGAGCTGATGACCATTACTATGAAGATGAATACTATCCTGAATATGAAACAGACTATGACGATGGCGAATATGTCTACATAGACGACTCCGACGACTGGATCATTCCAATACATAATGAGGCTGAATACGATCCTGAAGCTCTGGATGAATATTATAGCCAGGATGATGTATACATCGACTATGATAGTGATAGTGAAGAAAAAGACTTAAAAGAAGAAGTCTATGCCAAGTTTTTAGATGACATAGACGAAGAACAATAAAATTTTTAAATAGCTATTTTAAATAGCTGTTTTTTCTTTTTTTATAATTTAAACAAAAGCTATAATTAAATTTTAACTTTTTTTAAATATTTAATCTGAAAAATCTTTCAGTTTTTTATTTATCTCTTTTGCCTCATAGGAATAGTACAAGTAAAATCCTATCCAGAATATCGCACCAAAAATAAATGCTATGACAACCCATTCTAAGATAGGGCCGATTCCCATGGTTATAGTCATCCATCCAAGATAGATAGCTATTGCAAAGAGTACCACCATTCCAATTCCCATCTGGAACAAGACTTGAATAGGAAGGGGAATATCTTCTCTTTCATAAATAAATGAAGGCAGGGAAAATCCAAATCCTGCTACAATTGACCCTAATACTCCATTGATAATATCAGTACCTGAAAAGCTAATGTTCTCCGGCCCTGCAATCAATGAAATCATGATTTCAACCAGGCATAGTATAAAGCAGCCTACAAAAGCTCCTAAAGCCAGACTTTCAATAATATCTTTTAAATCCATAAAACCACCTTTTTAAACAAAACCAATAAAATTATATCAATTTCTTACTAATTAAACAACAAAATATCTCAATAAATTTTCTAAACATTCAAGCAAATTTCCTATAACCCCAAAGCATTTTTAAAATCCGGCAGATATTTTCTTGAAATATTGTCCTTCAAGCCGTTTTTCAAGCTGATAAACATCATTCCCTTCAAGCTTGGGGCGACACGCTCTATTTTTCTCATATTTACAATAGTTGACTTGGAGATGCGGACAAAATTTGAATCCAGATCATCTTCGATTTGATATAAAGGTTTTTTAAGCAGATATTCGCTTTTTTCAGTGAAAACCTTTAATTGCTTGTCTTCTACTCTGAACATGTAAATATCATCAAATTCCAAAATAACAATATCCTTGCCTTTTTTTACAGCTAAAATAGAGTTCTTACCATCTATATTTCCTTCCATATCTTCGTCTTCAAGAAGAACCATGGCCTTTTGAATATTGTCTGTCAATATATCCGTGTAAATTTCAGCATGGGATTCTTCTAGATCCTTTGATACAAACAACTGAACCTTCATAAAAACAACCTTGTCATAATTAAAAAACAAATCAAACTAAACATAAGATTATTAACTTGATTAAAACTATATGAAAAGAATCTAATAATTTTTTCTAATGTTTTCCACCTCTTTTTCAACCATTCTTTCGCGGTAGCTCTTTAAAAGTTTATCATCAATTATGAAGACTCTTACAAAATGGGAAAAGAGACCTATGCCCCAGAAAAATGATACCCACATGAACCACCAGTCATTTGGAGATGTCAGGAAATTGAGTGCAAAAAGAATGAAGTTTACCACCAGATAACTGTATAAATGCTTGAAAAAATCAATTTTCTCATTTGCTCTTTTTTCTGCTTTTTCATAAATATATTCGCTCATGATAATCACCAATTATTTTTTGAATTTTACTTGTCAGATAATATTACTTGGTTAAAATACATATAAATGGCTAATCATGACTTTTACCAAGATGCGAAAATCGAGTGCCAAAGTGCAGAAAACAAGATGTGAAAAATTTTAAAATTTTAAAAATTCGAGAAAAATAGTTAAAAAAATGTAAATGAAAAATAAATGGAAACAAAAATTGTTTCCTCTTAAAAAAAGCATTAAATTTAAAATCCGTTGTTTGGAGTTTCAAAGTGTTTTGCAACATCCTGAAGCAGGTCAGGAATAGGCAGGTGCTGTGGACATTCATTCACACAAGCCTCGCATTCAATGCAGTCTGATGCAATAGGATGGCCTGTCCTTGCATAGTTTATGTATGCATTTCCAACAGGTGTCCAGTCCTCAACTCCGATGATATTGTCGCTGTTGTAAAACTCAAACAGTTTAGGAATGTTTATATCGGTAGGGCAGTAGTCAAGACAGTAATTGCATTTTGTGCAGTCTACAGCTATGTTGTTGTTGATGATTTCAACGACCTGTTTTATTACCTCCATCTCCTCATCGTTCAAAGGCTCTGCAGTTTCAAATATTCCAATATTCTCTTCCAGCTGCTCGTATGTGCTTGCACCGCTTAAAACAACTTCAACACCTTCAAGACCCATGAAATATCTAAGGGCCCATACAACAGGAGACTGACCGTTGCAGTCTCTCATGAGCTTTTCAGCTTCAGGAGGCACATTTGCCAGAATACCTCCTTTTAAAGGCTCCATTACAAAAATAGGAAGATTGTGCTTGCGTGCGACTTCGTATACGCCTTTGGATTGTATGCTTTCATTCTCCCAGTCGAGATAGTTGAGCTGAAGCAGTATGAACTCCATCTCAGGGTGGTCATTTAAAATCTCATCCAGCTCCTTAGGTTGTGCATGTGAAGAGAGTCCCAGTTTTTTAATCTTGCCTTCATCCTTCATCCTTTTGCAGAATGAAAATGAATCAATGTCCTTCCAGCCGTGCTGTGAAAACTCGCTTACATTGTGAACCATATAGTAGTCGAAGTAGTCAAGTCCTGTTCTCTCCAATTGTTCGTCAAAAATAGGCTGAAGTTGTGATTCTTCCTGAATGATCATTGTAGGGAATTTATCTGATACTATGTATGAATCTCGTGGGTATCTTTCCACAACAGCTCTTTTTATGGCTTTTTCACTTTCACCGAAGTGGTATGGGTAGGCGCTGTCAAAGAAGTTCACTCCTTTTTCCATACAGAGCTCGACCATCCTGTCCACGTGTTTAAAATCAACGCTTGTTTGATCTTCCTCATCAAAAAGTGGCAGTCTCATCATTCCAAATGCTATTCTAGTCATGTCAATCTCCTCTCTCAAAAATTATATCCATCTCTAAAATAAAAATATCATATTAATAAGTAAATAGCTAAATCTAAGCATTTATTAATAATCTAGTTCTATTATTATAAAATAAATTTTGAATCTCAAAATATATAATGTTTACTATGACAACTATTAAAAATTATTAATAATATTAAGAAACCATTCTTGCTTTAAAAATATAATGATGGATTGAAACGAGCAACTAATGTATTAGTAGTTAGAATAATCTATTTGTGTGAATAATATTTTTAGAATTTTCAAAGGATTTATTATAGATGAATATAATAATAATTATTACTATAGGTGATTTTCATGATTTATACCATTGAAGAAATTAAACAGAAAGCTATTCCAATTGCCCAGGAGTATGGCGTTGATAGCATGAGCCTATTCGGATCTTATGCTCGTGGTGAAGCAAGCGAGGATAGTGATTTAGATTTTTTCATCGATCGTGGAGATATAAAAGGATTATTGGATTACATTGGATTTGTTCAAGACCTGGAAGATATTTTTCACTGCCATGTTGATGTTGTATCAACAGGAATTGAAGATAAATCCTTTTTAGCAATAATTAAAAAAGATGGAGTTCTAATTTATGAAAAACAATGATGCCCTATATATTCAAAAGATTATTGAATACTGCGACATTGCTGAGAGTTTATTAGATGAATATGAAAGGGATTATTTACTATTCAAATCATCCAAATCTTTTCAGTTATCTACAAGCATGTGCATTCTTCAAATTGGAGAATATGTTTCTAGATTGTCTGATGAATTTAAGGAAAGCCATGACAACATTCCATGGAGAAAAATCAAAGGCATGAGAAACTTTGCTGCTCACCAATATGAACATATTGAATTTGAAGTGTTATGGCATACTATAACCGAAGAACTTCCAGAATTAAAAGAAATGTTATTATTAATATAATAACCGGTATAATTTGGTGTTTATTTTTTTAGAATAAAAGTAATCTCCATGTATTTTAACAATCCTTTACAATAAAACTTATTTTTCCATCCTTTTTTTACATAGCTTTAAAATCTGACCACATATTTATAATACTATGCAATCAAAAATCTGACCTTAAAAAACATTATTAATTTCAAGATTTAACTGGATTTGAAATAAATAATTTTAATACTATGAATACTATTTTTATTAAAGTGATTTTTGAATAATTATAGATTCAACTCTTAAAATAGTTATATAATCTAAATAATAAAAAAAGCAAAAAAATAAAAAAATAATAGCTAAAAATAATTAAAAGAAATAGAAAAAATAATAGCTAAAAAGCTATTTAAAACAAAAACTATTCAACATCCTGGGCTCTGAGCTCTTTCATTTCACCAATTGCTTGAACGGCCTTCTCAAGAACTTCTTCCTCATCTAAAAGGGTGAGCTCTCTGTTTTCCATCAGTACCTGACCATTTACAATTGTAGTATCCACATTTGAACCATTAGCTGCATAGACAAGGTTGGATGCAAGTATTCCGCTTTGAGGAGTCATATTTGGAGCTTTCGCATCAACTAATATCAAATCAGCTGCCTTTCCAACTTCAATGGATCCTGCATTGATTCCCAAAGCCTTTGCACCGTTGAATGTTGCCATGTTTATTACCTCGTTTGCGCTTAAAAGCTCAGGATTCAAACTGGAAACCTTCGCAAGAAGGGCTGCAAATTTCATCTCATCAAACATATCGAGGTTGTTGTTGGAAGAGGCGCCGTCGGTACCAAGTCCGACACATATTCCTTCAGATAATAATTTACCTGTTGGAGCAGCACCTGAAGCCAGCTTCATGTTACTGCATGGGTTGTGTGAAATCTTGACATCATTCTCTTTTATCAAGTTTATCTCATTTTCCCCTAACCATACACCGTGAGCGGCAACAACATCATCGCCTAAGAAGTCGATGCTATCTAATAGCTCGAAGGGTCTTTTATTATCATGTTCTTCCATGCAGTCATTAATTTCCTTCTGGGTTTCGTTCATATGAATATGGATTCCAACATTGTATTTATCTGCTTCCTTTCTGACTCTCTCAAGGAGGTCAACTGATGCTGTGTAGACTGAGTGTGGACCGAACATTGTGGTTATTCTGCCATCAGCGGTGTTGTTGAAATTCTTAATCAGGGAAATGTTTTCCTTGAACTCGTTTTCACGCTTCTCGGCGTCTCCAAAATCAATCATTCCATATGAAAGAACTGATCTGATACCGGATTCCTCCACAGCTTGAGCTACTCCATCCATGTAGAAGTACATGTCGGAAAAAGTGGTGGTTCCTGATTTAATCATTTCAATCGCACCGAGAAGAGCTCCAATATATGTGTATTCCTTTGTAAGGTGAGCCTCCATCGGCCATATGTGGTCATTCAGCCAGCTGTCAAGAGCCAGATCGTCAGCCAGTCCCCTGAAGAGTGACATTGAAATATGAGTGTGAGTGTTTACAAGTCCAGGCATCAGGATCTTGTCTTGTGCGTCAATGATTTTTTCTGCATCAGCATTTTCAATATCTTCTGAAATTTCAGCTATCTTGCCTTCGCTGATTAAAACTGAAGCTTTTTTCTCTTCGCATTGACCATTTCCCAAAGGATTTAAAATTTTTGCATTTTTAATTAATATGTCTTCCTGCATTTAATCACCAATCAATCAAGTATTAAATAGTTTTTGATTTATAAGCATTACAATATTATATTTTAATTGAATTAATTTAAATATTGTGTAAAAAAATAGTGAAAATTTTTAATTTTAAAAAAGTGTGAAAATCAGATATTTAAAATAGGGTAATACTAATTAACAAGTAAAAAGAAGTTTTAAAAAGAAATTATTTAATTTCTAATTTAAAACAATGGAAATAATTTAAATATAAATTATAAGTTTTTAATAGCAAGTTCAATATCTTCAGCTTTTACGGTTTTGCGTTTTGCAAGAGCTGCCAATTTGATAGATTCTCTGGATACTTCTTCAGCCTTTTCTTCCAAGTATGCTTCCAAAGCCACCTTAGCATCTTCACTTACTCTCTCAGCACCGGATTCCTTTATGATTCTTCCAACAGGAGCAATAGGTATTCTTGCCATGATTATCAATTCTCCATTAAATTATCTTATAGAATATAACTAAAATTAAGGTTTTATTAAAATAAATATTCAAAACGATTTAATCAATCAAGGTTTTTAATCAAAGATTGAATCGTCGAATAAACTTATCTATAAGTATTATTATTTAATAAATAATTAATATTTAAACTTTTCTATGAAAATCGATTAAAATCAATTAAATAAATTATTAAGTAATATTTATCATTGTTTATAATGTATAATAGTAATACTCTTTTATTTATTAAAAATAATAAAAAATACTTGTTAATAATAAAAATAAGAATTATAAAATCTAATTTAGTTATACCTAAAAATTTAATCAAGTATTGGGATAAATGGAGTGTTTTAAGCAGATATTCTTGTGAAAAATAATCATTGATAATTGTCGATTTATTTAAAGAATTTTAAAATCATATTAAACAAATGTTTTATATTAAATCAAATATAATAAAATAGTATAATCATCTTTTAAAAATTAAAATTTAACATTTATAACGTGATAACATGAAACTTACAATTGCCGTACCTTCAAAAGGCAGAATCAGTGATCCGGCTGTGAATATATTGGAAAAAGCCGGACTTGGACTTAAAAATGCGACCAATAGAAAACTGTTCGCTTCCACTTACAACAAGAACATAGATGTGATGTTTGCCCGTGCAGCAGACATTCCAGAATTCGTTGAAGAAGGAGTATGCGATATGGGAATTTCAGGCCTTGACCTGATTCGGGAAGCCGATGCGGAAGTTGAAATACTTTCAGACTTGGAATTCGGCCATACCAAACTCGTGCTTGCATCTCCAGAGGATTCAAAAATAAATTCCAAAGAGGATTTGAAGGATGGAATGACAATAGCTACTGAATTTCCAAATCTGACAAGAAAATACCTCAAAGAGAATGGCCTGAATATAAAAATAGTCAAATTGACAGGTTCAACAGAAATAGCTCCATTCATTGGAATAGCTGATGCCATAACTGATTTGACCAGCACAGGAACCACATTGAACATGAATCATTTGAAAGTGGTTGATGTGATACTTGAAAGCTCAATCAAGCTTATTTCAAACAAGGATTCATTGAAAACCAAGACAAATCTTGTTGAAGCGGTAAACACAAGCATCGAAGGGGTTATTGAAGCTGACAGGAAGAAGCTGGTAATGATGAATGTTGCAAAGGATAAACTCTGCGATGTTCAAAAGGTAATGCCAGCGATGAGCGGACCTACAGTATCTGAAGTGCTTTCATCCGAAGCGACTGTTGCCGTTCAGGCTGTGGTTGATGAAGAGGAGGTATTCGAGCTTGTAAACAGACTGAAGAATGCTGGAGCTCGAGATATTTTAATAGTTCCAATAGAGAGGATTATTTAATTATATTCTTTTTAAAAATATGAACTTTTATATAATCTAAAAAAAGGCCGAAACATGAAATTTTTAAGATTTAAACACAATGATGAAATAAAAACGGGATATCTGAGTGAAGAGAAGGTTATTGAACTTCAAGGAGACATCCTGGACTATTTCAATGCAGACAATGATAAAATCGAGGAGGATACTGTCAAATCTCACCCAGTAGATGATATTGAAATAACAAAGCCTGTCGATCCATCAAAAGTAGTCTGTGTCGGCCTTAATTACAAAGACCATGCAGATGAGCTGGAAATGACTCTTCCAGACCATCCAATCATATTCATAAAGCCGCCGTCAGCTGTCATCGGCCCTGATGAAAACATTGTCAATCCTCCTGAATCAAAACAGGTTGATTACGAAGCGGAGCTTGGAGTTGTGATTGGAAAGGACTGCAGGAGAGTTTCAGTTGATGAAGCCGCAGATTACATATTCGGCTATACAATCGTGAATGATATAACAGCAAGAGACCTTCAGGAATACGATGACCAGTGGACAAGATCAAAAAGCTATGATACCTTCTGTCCGATAGGGCCGGTTATCGAAAATGAATTTATTCCAGAGGATAAGAAGATCCAATCATTTGTAAATGGTGAAAGAAGACAGGATTCCAATATTTCAAACATGATCTTCTCACCATTCGAGCTTCTAAGCTACATGTCAAATGTCATGACATTAAAAGCAGGTGATGTGATAGCTACTGGAACTCCTCCAGGAGTTGGGCCAATAACTGCAGATGGAACTGTTGATATAAAAATAGAAGGCATTGGAACATTGTCTAATAAATTGATAAGGGAAGATTGATTCTTTTTTTTACTAAAGTGTTAAGAAGTGATTTAAAAAAACTACTAGATATTTAAAAAAACCAGCAGATATTCTAAAAAACCACTAGAGCTTTAAAAAACGACATGATATTCTAAAAAACCACCAAATATTTAAAAAGCATCTGCTATTTAATATGTGAAAACATGAAAACCGCGATAATATATGGAACTACTACAGGAACAAGCCGTAAAATAGCTAAAATAATAGCTTCCAAACTCAAAGGCGAAGTCATAACAATACCTATATCCAAAGCAAAGGACGCCTGCCTTTTAAAGTACGATTTCATCATTATCGGAGGATCCATTCACAGCGGCAGGATACAGTCCTCAATCAAATCCTATGTATCACGAAACTCAAAGACATTGAAAGGAATCAATTACGGCCTTTACTTATCCTGCTTGAGTGAAACCAAGGGTGAAAAATATCTGATGAATTCCTTTGGAGAGGATATTGTGGAAGCGGCATTCATTGCAGATACATTTGGAGGAGAACTGAATCCTAATGAAGGCAGTTACATAACTCGCCAGAAGACAAAAAGGATCATTAAAAAATGGAAAAACAAGGACAGGATTCCTGAAATAAAAATGGAACGCATTGAACATTTTACAAATGAAATAAATAATAAAATAAAGAAATAGGCGCTTAAAAAAAAATAAAGAAAAATCCACTTAAAAAAAACCACTTAAACTAAATTTCAAAAAACATAAATTTAATAAAATAAGGGAAGATATTGGCTCAATATAAAAAAATATTTCATTATATGAAAAATTCTTTTTTAAAAAAAAAGCTTGCTTTAAAAATTTTAATTAAATTTATTAAACAATATGAATAAATAAAAAGATAGAAAGAAATTTTAAGGGAGTGTAATTATTTTCAAACTTAATAATGTAATATCATTAAAAGACTTCACAAAAGATGATATCGAGTTTATTTTAGATGAAGCAAGCAAACTCGAAGATATTGCAAATTCTCGCGAGAAATCTCTTGAACTTGAAGGCAAAATACTCGGATTGCTCTTTTTTGAACCGTCTACAAGAACAAGACTATCCTTTGAAACCTCTATGAAGAGACTTGGAGGAGAATGCATAAGTCTTGGACCTGCCACAAGCTCATCCGTTGCAAAAGGTGAAAGCATAGCGGATACTGCTAAAATGTTTGAAGCATACTGCGACGCCCTTGTAATAAGACATGATCTGGAAGGGGTCTCCCGTTTCATAACAGACATCGTGGATATTCCTGTAATTAACGCAGGAGATGGTGCAGGCCAGCATCCAACACAGACACTGCTCGACTTGTACACAATAAGGAAGCATTTCGGAAAAATCGATGGATTGAACATAGCGCTTATCGGGGATTTGAAATACGGCCGTACTGTACACTCTCTTGCATATGCGCTGGGTATGTATGATGTTAAAATGACATTCATATCTCCAAAGGAACTTAGAATGCCTAAAGAAACATTGCACGACCTTGAAAATAACAATATCAAATATACTGAAACCGATGATTTAAAGGAAGTCATCGATCATGTGGATGTATTATATGTAACCAGAATTCAAAAAGAGCGTTTCCCGGACATTGAAGAGTATGAAAAAATAAAAGGAGCATATCTGATTAACAAGGATCTTCTTCATGGCAGGGAACTGATTGTTATGCACCCTCTGCCTAGGGTTGATGAGATAGACTATGATGTTGACAATACAGAATACAACAAGTATTTCGAACAGGCAGCTAATGCTATTCCTGTCAGAATGGCTATCTTGAGGAATTTGATTACTCATAGATATGAATGATTAAAAACAAGCAAAAAAATAGCTATTTTAATAGTAGCATCTGAATTATCTGATACTTACCGGGCCTTTGAAATCTTTTTTCATGTATGATTTATTTTTGATATTCATAATTAATCTTTTGATATTGATGTTAAATTTATTGGTATGCTTTGGATTTGTCTTCTATATGTCTGATATAAAAGTTGTCAACACAGTTTACACTATAGATAATATCAACAGGGTTAACCTATTTTGGTTGTAAATCTGATGGGCATTGAGAAATTTTAATTAACAATCCTTTGAAAAATTTAGTTTCACGCCATACAATCAGTTATTTTTTAGCTAGGCTGTCTAATGGGCATTTAAAAAAGATTTTTCAACGAATTCTTTATATAATGATTATGTTTATATACATTCATAATCATAAATTATTTTAAATTTACAAAAAAAGTTGTTGTGATTTTCATGAGATTGTCAAATATTGAAGTTAAAAATTTTAAAACTTTTAAAGATGTATCTGTAGAATTTAATAAATCTAATCTGTTAATAGGATCTTGTGCTGCAGGTAAATCCAATTTTGTTGAAATTTTTGATTTTTTAAAAGACTTATCACAGGATTTTGATAAAGCATATAGAAAACATGGTGGACCATACTTAAAAAATCTTAATTTAAACTCAGATGACAATCCAACATGTTTGAAAATTTCATTTGACGATAAAGAATTTGGAGGTATTGGTTTAGGTTTGTCAGACCTTCAAAAAGAATTAAATGAAAATGAAAGCATCACTCTACAGTTTAAAGATTTCTTCTATGAAATATGTGTTAATTTCAAAGAATTGGATTATGAAATCCTATCTGAAAAATTAGTGTATAATTTTGATGTATACAAATTTAGTGAAGGGGATTTTGAAATTATTTCTCAAAATACTCTTTATATAAACAATATTCATGGGGAATTTACAGCTGAATTAAAAAAAGAAGAGGAATATTTCACAATAACTAATCTTATTCCCGAAGCAATGTTGGATGTAGTGAAAAATAATTTTAAACTGAGAAAAATCCCATTAATTAACTCTCCATTATCTTCATTTCCTATTCCATTAGAATTCACTTTTAAAGATATTGAATGTTATAATTTCAATCCGCAATTTTCCAAAGGAGTTAGTGAAATTAATGGAGACAATAATTTAGCGAAATATGGTGAGAATTTAGCAGCCATTTTAAATAAAATATTTAAAGATGAGGATAATAAGCGTAAATTCCTGAATTTAGTTAATGATTTACTTCCATACATTGAGGATATTCGAATAAATCAATTAAATGATAACCAAATGATGTATTCAATTACTGAAGTGAATAATATGATTGAAATTCCTTCATTTTTCATTTCTGATGGAACCAGTAATGTTATTTCATTAATAGTATCATTATATTTTAATGATTCCAGATATTTATTTATAGAAGAACCTGAAAGGAATATTCACCCTTCCCTACTTTCTAAAGTTGTAGATATGATTGGTGAAGCTTCAAATAATAAACAAATTTTTGTAACTACTCATAGTCCAGAGATTTTAAAATATATGAATTTGAATGATGTTCTGTTTATTTCAAAGGACAGGGAAGGATTTTCAAAAATTTCCAAACCAATAAATAATGAGACTGTTGTTCCATTCATTGAAGAATTGGGTATTGATAAAATATTCATAGACAATTATCTGGAGTGGGAAGATGAGTAGTTTGAGAATATTGCTTGAAGGAAATGATGATCAAAGATTCATCGATAATGTTATCCGCCCATATATTTCAAAAATTAAACCTTCGATGATTTTAACAATTAAATATGCTGAAGAAAGAAAAGTTGATGTTGATAAAACAATTCAAAAATTAGATGCAAAAAATCATAAGTATATTCTATTGGGGGATTATGATTCTTCGGATGACTGTATTACTTTGAAAAAAGAGGATTTAATAGATGATTTTAATCATTTAAATAAGGATGTTATTTTCATTGTCAAAGATGAGATTGAAAGCTGGTTTTTAGCAGGTATGAATACTGATTTGGAGATATTTGCTGAATTTAACGTACCTGATGATACTGAAGGTATAACAAAGGAAATGTTTAATGACATGTTGGACAATAGTCGTTTTGATTCTCGTATTGATTTAATGAAAGAAATTTCTAAATCATATGATTTTGATTTGGCAACCAAAAGGAATAATTCATTTAAATATTTCATTGAAAAATTAGAAAAAATACTCAATTAATAGATTACTTATCTTTAAATTATATTAAATATTATTATCACTAAAATTTGAAATCCTTAAAGAGTTTCAAGAGTGTTGGAGTATTCTTCAGATTATAAAACTTATGAAAATCCAATTATAAGCGTAAAAAATATTATTGGTTATTTATCATTTTCTAAGTGCATGATTAAAAAAATTAGGCGTTTCGTTTTATACTAAAATGCAAAAATGGGCCTCAACGAACCATGTGAAAATTGTATAATTATATAATTAATAGCTTTCTTTTTTTTATATTAATTTGAATTAGCTGTTATTCTCTCTTTATATTAATTTGAATTAGCTGTTATTCTCTCTTTATATTAATTTGAATTAGCTGTTATTCTCTTTTTATAGCAATTCGAATAAACAGCTATTATTCTCTTTTAAGCAACAATTTGAATAAATAGTTGTAATTCTTATTTTTTAAATTTTTAGATTTTTAGCTTTTAATACAACTATTTTTTTTAAAAAAAAAGGTAGAGAATTTAATATAAAATATGAGCTAAATTCTCTTCCAGAAGTTCTGTATCACACTGAAGTGTGATGATATTTGTTCTTCCCTTTGCACGACCGCGGGAAACAGTGTTTGTAGAGATGATTCCAAGCAGCTCAAGCTCGTTGATAAAGTCAAATATCCTTCTGTAAGTCACAGCATCTCCTTTTGAAATTTCGGAATAAACTTCATACAGCTTTCCTGAAGTGATTTCCTCCTTGTCCTCGGTAAGCTTTAAAATAGATGCAAGAAGCCTTTGCTGTTGGGTTGGAAGTGTCATGATTACTTCATTGACCTTGTTATATTCAATTATGTTTTTAGCTTCCTTGACATATGATCCGTAAATCATGTCTGATTCCTTGTCATCAGCAATCTCACCAGCTGTTTGAAGTAAATCTAAAGCATATCTCGCATCACCTTCCTCCTTTGCGGCCATTGCAGCACATAGAGGAATGACGCTGTCTTCAAGAACTCCTTCTTTGAATGACAGTTTGGAACGCTCGTTGAGGATGTCGGCCAATTGTTCAGCATCATATGGAGGGAATACTATCTCCTTATCCGAAAGTGATGAAGATACTCTGGATTTGATGAACTGTTTGAAGTCCAGGTAATTGCTGATGGAGAGAATGGATACATTAGGTGTTCTTGAAAGAGTGTATAAAATACCATCTCCATCCTTGGAAAGCAATATGTCCACTTCATCGAGAATTACTATCAAAATCAATTTCTTGCCGAAGACTGTTCTTTTGAATATGTCATCAAAGGCTTTTATGATTTCCGCCTTTGTCCATCCTCTGTTTGGAACATCACGGCCCAGCTTTTGACATAAGTGTGCTATGACCTGATACTCTGTTGTAAAATCAGTGCATCTGATATATTCCACTCTGATGAAAACATTCTTGTCTTCAGATGCTTCCAGCAGCTGCTCCTTTGCAAATTTTGCTGCTGCGGTTTTACCTGTTCCTGTTTTTCCATAAATTGTAATATTGGACGGAGTGATGTTGTTCAATGCTTCCACCCAGTATTTTGCAATGGAAGTTATCTGCTCACTCCTGTGAGGCAGGTGTTCCGGCAAGAACCTGTGATCCAAAGACTTCTTGTCTTTGAATATTGTTTTTCTACCTTCTAAATTATCAAAAATATTTTCCACATAATCCCTTCTTTATAATAAAATAATGAATATTTAAATAAATAATTAAAGCTCAATTTGAAGTTTTTTCTTAATTTAAACAAATTATATTAAAAATAGTTTCATTTGAAAAAGTACAACTTCAACTGTATTAATATGATTTATAAGATTTCATATTTAAAGTTTTAGATTTTTTAAATAGCTGATTTTTTTAAAAAAAATCGTGAAAATTGGAAAATTTAGAGTACTGTTTCAAGTGTAAAAAAGCAATTAAAATTTTTTAAATTAAAAAATACATTTGAAATATATTTTTTTTCTTGTTATTAATTAATGGAATTTTTACAAATTGAAATTATTTTAAAAAATCATGCTAAAAATGATATTGAATTAAAATATTCATATTAAATTATAAAATTATTAGATATTTTGAAAAATTAAGAAAATTAAAGATTTTTAAATCTTTTAAAATTTTAAAAAAACATATGGAAATGATGGGAATTTCTATCAATTTCAATATAGTGAGAGAGGTTTATTTCAAGTGAAAGCATTATCATGCAGGAAGCCAAAATGAAGAGATATGTTTCAAGTGTAAAAATTCAATAGCTAAAAATTAAAAATTGTGTTTATGAGTTAAAATCAAAAAACAAGTCGTAAAAATCTTTATTTTTTAAAAAATTTCAAAAGTCAAAGAGAGGTTTATTTCAATTTTTTTACAGATGAAATATACCTCTTAAATTTTTCAGGACCCTCGTTTACGTTTCACTTGAAACGCACCTCTCACTCTCTAAAATCAATAAAAAAAATTTTCATCATAATAGCAACTAATTATTGAAATCAATTATTAATCATATATTGATTCAAAATAGCTAATTAAAAATAAAAAATAAATTTAATAAAAATAGTTTTTTAATAATTATAAAATAAAAAATAAATAAAAATAAATTATTATACAAACATGCTGTCGCGTGAAGCAGGGGCTTCTGAATTAGGATTTACATGGCCGTATGTTTTACCTAAAAGCCAAATGCAATGCAATTTGCCTTTGAATATTTTTTTAATGGTTGAAATCAATCGGTCTTTTGTCAATCCATCTTCAAATATGAAGTCTGTTATGATGAAACGCTTCAATTCATCATTTGGATGTTCAAGTTCAAAGTCAAGCATGAAACTGTTTAGTGCAAATCTGATATTCCAGATAAACTCCTGGTTTACGGCTTTTTTTGTGTTGTGGATTAAAGCCTGTTCCTGTTGTGACACTTCTGTGGCACAGCCGATTATTATTTGATCATCCTTACCCTTTGGACAGATAACATCCAATGCATTGTTGTTTGGATAATTTATTAAAAAATGAAAATTTGAATTGTCATCTGGTATCTTTTGTCTGAATATCCCTTCTTCTACCAGCCAGTCTTGAATTTGTTTTTCATCTATCATGTTATTATTCCTAGTAATTTATAAACAGACTTATATTTATTTTTATTAATTAATAAAACTTTTTTTTATTATTAATACATATTTTCAATATGTTTAAATGATTCATTTTTTAAAATTTTGTATTCATTTTTCTAAGCTGTCATTATTAATTTTCCTTTTTTCATAAAATATATAATATTTATCATATAAAGTAATTCTAATGATAATTGAACTATATGCAAATGCAATCTATATGCTTTTAACAATAATGATCTTTTCACTTGCCTTTGACCTTTTAATAGGTGAATTTCCGGCCCGGATTCACCCTGTGGTCTTGGTAGGCGGAATAATCAGCTTTTTTAAAGACAGGTTGATAAAATACAACAGCAGGACTGCAGGACTGTTTCTAACCATATGCGTCATTGCATTTGGATCATTGATAATCCTTGTTCCTCTTCTAATATTTAGAATGTTTATAATCAATGATATGACGGAATATGTATTCAAGCTTGTTGCATTGCTGCTCTTATCAAGCTGTTTTTCAGTGAAACTTCTGCTCAGTTCAGCATGTGAGGTTGAGGATGATTTGAAGAGAGGAAACCTTAAAGTCGCAAGAGAGCGTGTCTCCTATCTGGTAAGCCGTAAAACAAGTGAATTGAGCAAGGAGCATGTCATATCAGCAACCATTGAGACATTAACTGAAAACATACCTGATTCTTATGTTTCCACAATGTTTTATTATGTCCTCTTTGGAGTGATTGCATACTTTATAGGATTTAATGATTTTGATGCGGTAATAATAGCAATTCTGGCTGCATTCATCCATAGAATAATAGACACTCTTGACTCAATGGTCGGATATGAAACCGATGAGCTGATTAATATAGGTTATGTTCCGGCAAAACTTGATGATATTGTCAATTATATTCCAGCACGCTTCAGTGGCGCTTTGATTGTTGTCGCATCACTTGCCATGGGCTTGAATTGGAGAAACAGCTATTTTATAATGAGGCGTGATGCCAGGGCAGGCCCTAGTCCGAATTCAGGATACACAATGTCTGCTGTTGCAGGAGCCTTGAATATCCAGCTTGAAAAGGAGAATGTTTATACATTAGGCGATCCTGTTCACAAGATTGAAACAGAATGCATTGAAAAGGCAATAGACATAACACGATTTACCATATTTCTAGCTACTTTGTTCCTTGTCGCTGTATTGCTTGACATACTATTGATATTGATTTAAATAATCAATATTTTTCTATTTTTTAATAAAATATGATATAATGCTTTTTAGATTTTTAGTTAAACTGTTTGAGATTTATAGTAACACTTTGAAATTTTTAGTTGAAAATAGTTTAATTTTAGTTTTTTAGTTAAAAAAGTGAATTTTTAGTTGAAAATAGTTTAATTTTAGTTTTTTAGTTAAAAACAGTGAATTATAGTTGAAAATAGTTTAATTTTAGTTTTTTAGTTAAAAACAGTGAATTATAGTTGAAAATAGTTTAATTTTAGTTTTTTAGTTAAAAAAGTGAATTATAGTTGAAAATAGTTTAATAATTTAAAAAGTATGAAATATTAAAAAAAGAGTATAAAATAAAGAAAAATAATAAAAATTAAATTACAGATCTAGCTTCCAGCTTACTTAGAATTTCCCAAATCAAGGTTCTTGCATGGATAGGAATATTTGGGTCATTGCTGATTTCATCTAATTTTAATATAACTGCGCTTGCTCTTACTGTAGAATCCTCGCTGTCGTCATTTAAAGTATTATAGGATTCATCTGCAGCTCTTCTGATATTACGTGGTACACTAGGGTTTTCCATAATGTATTTTAAGATTTCTGATACTTCATCAAATGATTCATCGCTCATGTTTATTCCTCCTTATTTATCAATCTTTTGAATTAAATTACAAGATAATCTCCAAAAAATAGTAAATATATAACAATTATTAATTATAATTTTCAAACTATATATATTTATTTATTAATAGAACTTTTTTTAATCAAGAAAAACATTATTTTGAAGTTTTAAATTATTAAAAATTAAATAAAGAGAAAAAAAGAAAAATTAATCTTTTTTTATTAAAAAAATCAGCTTTTAAAAATGTTTTAAAACAAGCGCTTTAAAAAATCCTTATTTAAATTAAATAGAATTTAACATGTGGGTTACAAACTGGGTTTTAGCTATTCCTTCAGCAAATTCAATAAGGCCGGATGCCTCTTCAATTGTCTCGCCTGTGGCTATTACACCATGATTTTTTAAAATAACCAAATCTTCTTCCTTTAAGGCTTGTGCAGCTTTTTGAGCCAGTTCAATGGATCCTGGTTTTTCATATGGCACTTCTGCTATATATTCTGATTTTATGGCTCCAAATCCTTCCAGGCGTTTCAGCTTCTTGTTTGAGAATGCAAAACCTGTAGCATATGGAGAATGGGCATGGACTATTCCATTAATCTCTGGCTTTTCTCTGTAGATAGCCAGATGCATGTTGACTTCAGAAGAAGGCTTTCCCTTGGATAATATTTCACCATTGTCCTTGACTAGGACTATGTCATCTTCATTCAAGTCCTGCAAAGACACTAATGTAGGTGTGATTGCAATTATGAATCCATCTTCGCCATTTATTCTGGCACTTACATTTCCAGCCTTGCCTGGAACTAATCCTCTTTTAAATATGTATTTGGACACTTCAACGACTGATTTTACAATTTCCTTCATTTTATCATCTATAAGAATAATTTTTTATTAGTTTTTGGATATTTTAATAAATTAATAATTTTTAGTTAATTTTAGGATAATTTTAATAAAAATTAAATTAATTTTTTTTTAATTAGTTTGCGGAATTTTAAAAAATATTAAATTATTTTTTTTAATTTAAATAAATTTAAGCTGTTTGTAAACTCCATTGTTTAAAATAGGCACTTCTGCAGGTGTCGGCATGATGTTGTGGATCTTCTGGAACTCTGTTTGAGTCTGGAAAGTCCCTGAATTTATGCAGTGAATGCCTTTGTAATTGGTATAAGTATTAATATGAACATGGCCGGTGTGCAGGACGTCTGGAACCTGGTCTATTACCAAATGGTCTTCAAGTTCTGATGCAAGAGGTGTTCTCTCACCATATAAAGGAGCAAGATGTCTTTTATTAAGGAACTCCTTCATTACCAGGTCGTTTCTCTCGTGTGAAAATTCATTCGGACCCATTACCATGTCATCTATGCCTCTTCCATGATAGATAAGCACATTGATTCCATCCAGGCTTACAACACCTGGGTTTGAAATGAATTCTGTGTTTTTAAGTTCGTACAGTGATTTTGCATATTTTTCAGGCACCGCCGGCTGTGGTTCAGCCACTCTGGAGGCATCGTGGTTTCCTGGAGTGATGATGATTTTTACATCGCTTCTGACGTCTCCGAGGAACCTTGCAGCTTCATCATACTGGGCTGTGATGTCTTTTATAGCAAGTTCTGCATCCTGGTTTGGATAAACTCCGATGCCGTCTACTATATCTCCACCCACAATCATGTACTTGACATTGTTGGCCATTTCCATCTGTTCCTCGTTTCCAAAATCTCCGTTGATCCATTTTATGAATCTTGAATAGGCATCATCCAGAAATGTTGTGCTTCCAATGTGAATGTCTGAAGTAAAGACCACTCCAAAGTCCATATCCTTTTTAGGCATTCTAGGAACTCCAGGATCTATAATTCTTTGGCAAATGGCGAGGTCGTTTCCTTTTCGGCGCTCTGCAATAACGCCGATGACTTCATCTTTCATGAGCTTGACAGCGGATTCCATGAGTTCCGCATTGTCCTTGCTTATGAGAAGTGTGATGGAGCCTGTATCGTCCTCGCATTCCAAGAGATAATGGCCGTTTTTAGTGGTTCTTATCTCTGTAATCATCAATATGAGATTTAAATCTGTCTGGTCTTCATTTAATTCATTGATTTTCTGGAATGTCCTAAGCTCCGGCCTTTTAGACAGGATTCCTGATAATTTGTTGTATCTGCTTTGGAAATATTCAATGAGGTTTCCTATGTCTCCGTTTGTGTAGGATTTGTTGCTTGTGTCTTTTATAATTTTGAAATTGTCGAAATTGGCTGTTATTTCCATATCATTTCGAACGTAATGATGCTTTTCTTCTTCGCTTGCTTCCTTCTGCTCGATTGTTACCACATGTTCGCTTGGATAGGAAGGATTTTGCTCGAGAGTGAGTTCCTTATCCGCCTTGTTTGGACCTAGAGTATGTTTTATTTCTGCTGGTTTTGGAGCAGTAGCAGATTTATTTTCCGCTGGTTTTGGAGTTGTTGTGGCTTGTATTTCTGCTGGTTTTGGAGTTGTTGTGGCTTGTATTTCTGCTGGTTTTGGAGTTGTTGTGGCTTGTATTTCTGCTGGTTTTGGAGTAGTAGAAGGTTTTATTTCAGCAGGCTTTGAAATATTTGTTGGTTTTGCTTCTACTTCCGGCTTTGCATCTAGGGGTTTGCTTTGAGTTTGAGATTCAGCAGGCTTGTGCATAGGTCTTTGGGTTGTTTTGTTTTCAACAGCGGGTTTTCCTTCAGAAGCTTTAGAAACAATTTTATCCCGGTTTTCTTGTTTTAAATCTTTTGCACCAGCAATATCCATGCCCAAATCATGCATTATCTCCTTGACTATTTTCTCATCGACTGAAATCAAATCATCATCTGAGTATTTTCCGCTCTTTAATTTTATGATGATATTTGAAGAGAGATCAACAGGCCTTTTTGAATTTTTAATGATAAAATAAGCGTCAGGAGATAAGTTGATTCCTTTTTTTGCAAATTTTGTAATAATCTTATTAGTCATGTTATCGTTTTTAATAAAGTGTTGATATATTGTTTTTATATTAATTCTAGTCCTGAAATCAATCATTTTTAAAATGAATTATCTATTCATATATTATCTTTTTTTTACTTAATAAAAATTATCTATAAGATAAATTTTTCTGATTTTCGATAATTTTATTATATATAAATAATATAATGATATTATTATAAAGTTATGCCTTTTATAGCTATTTATCATAAATAGCCTAGGTTTGTTTATTTATAATTATTAATTCAAAAAAGGGATAAAATGAAGGTATCAAGAATTATACTTATTATAATACTTTTTATTGCATTTTTTGAGATTGGAATCTTCTCATCCTATACAATAGTGACATCAGAAGTTCCAGATATCCAGGAATTGATAGACATGCAGGTAAATACAATTACTTCTATCTTTTCTCCAGAAAATGTAGGCAGCGTACTTATTAAAGACCCTAATGAATTGAATGTAACTAATAAATATGAATTGGCGGATGCCCTTTCAGAAAAGGCCCAGGTTGACGGGGTCAATTTGGATAATTTCACAGTCACAACAGCCGATGATATAAATGAAGGAAATTTCACTGTGGAAATTACCGCTTATGGTTATGCTTCACCAAAAAGCAGTTCCACTACAATTGTTATAAGTGGAGAGCCAAATTACAAAATCATTGCAAAAGCCAAGGCTGTAAATGGTGTCAATGGTATCATGGTTGATCTTGACTCAATTGAAATAGAGTCAATTTTAAAATTGCAAAATACTGACGACAGCAATTCTTTAAGCATGGGAAATAATACTTCCAGTTATTCAGGCTATAAGTCCAATAGTTACAGCTCATCTTCAAGCAGTTCCAGCAGTTCAAGTAGCTCTGGAAGTTCTGGCAGTTCCAGCGGTTCAGCGTCTTCAACTGATTCCTCTTCAAGCAGTTCTGGAGGTTCAAGCAGTTCTGGTGGTTCCAGTGGTTCTGGAGGTTCAAGCAGTTCTGGTGGAAGTTCCGGCAGTGGATTGGAGATTACAATGGATTTATTAAGGCCGTTATTTGCTTTAAATTAATCAGTTTTTTAAATTGACTTTAATCAATTTTCTAGTCGGAATTATTTGGCTTTAGCCATAGTCGGTAATTATTTGGCTTTAGCTAATTCTAGTCAGTATAATATTAGCTTTTGCTTTTTATAGCTGTTTATTAGTTATTTATCTTGCAGGTGAGTTAAATGATTAGTCTTATAGGTATTGGAGTAGATGAGGGAAATATAAGTTTTAATGCACTTAAAGCTATTAAAGATGCAGATGTCATAATAAAGGATGTGAATTTCAAGCCGTCAGCATTCATGTTTGATTACATAATGGTGAAAGAGGTAATCGGAGATGATTTGGGCGATAATACTTCTAAAATCGAATTAGCTGTTTCAGCGTCTAGAGAAGGTAAAAACATAGCTTTTTTAAGTGCCGATTATTCCAATGTTCATTTATCCAATCTTTTAATTAATGTAAGCTCAAAATTCAAAGATGTGGAATTGAAGATTTATCCGGCCATTTCATCAGTTGACTTTGCAGCTTCCATATTGGGAGCTCCTTTTGATGATTATGCTGTAATCAAGTTGAACAATCCTCTAAGTCCATTGTCTGAAATTGAGAACAAGCTTGAAACAACAGCTAAATCCAATCTTGTGTTGGCTCTTTACAGTCCTGTGGGAGTTGTGGATGAGGATATTGAATTTGAACGTTTTAATCTGTTTAAGGACATATTCAAAAACATCAGGGGAGATACCACTCTAGTAGCTGTTGTAAACAGCGATGCTGACTTTAAAATAATTCAATTAGCCGATTTAAATGAAGACATGGTTCAAGAAGACTCCCTGCTTGTTGTTGGAAACAGCATGACTCATTTGACAGAAGGATACATGGTTACAGGATGCGAGTATCTTTTGGAAAATCCATTCATGCAAAGCTCTCGTGAATTCTATGAAAAGTACATGAATGGAGAAAGCCCTCGGGGCATCGACGAGGAATGCGAGTTTTTACCATGCCATGAGATTCTGGAGACTTGCGATTATTGCTATTGTCCTTTCTATCCCTGTGCTGACAACCTGACTGGTGGTGTCTGGATAAAAGAGAAAAATGTTTGGAGCTGCATGGCCTGCGACTGGGTGCACCGCAAGGAAGTGGTTGAATTCATCAGGCCGAGGATTGACAGCATTTTAAACGAAGTGGATGATGTGAAAAACAAGCATGAAGAGCTGTTGAAAATAAGACGAGAATGCTTGTTAAACGTAAAATTAGAGTGAATATTAAGTTTTCAGTTTATTAGGCAAAATATTAAAGTTTTTATCTTAGTTAGAAGAATTGAGTTTTTTTACTTATAAAATTGATTAAAATTTTTTGCTTTTAGATATTTAATTAAATTTATTATTAGAAGGTTATTAAATTGCCAAGTGTTAAGGATATTTTAATAGAAATGAAAGACATGTCGGAATTAATGGTGGATTTAGCTTATTCTGCAGTTTTATTTAATAACAAAGATGCTGCAGAAGAAGTTCTGACTCTTGAAAACAGACTCAACAGCATGAATTACGAGATTAAAAAACAATCTCTAGTAGCTGCCCGTTCTCTTGAAGATGCGGAAAAACTAACCACACTTCTTGAAATTGCAGAAGCAGCAGAATCAATGGGAAATGCGGCAAAGGACCTGGCTGATTTAACTTTAAAGGGCTTCGAGCCTCACCCTGTATTCAGGGCGGTTATGGAAGAAAGTGAAAGGAATATCATACGTTTGAAAGTTAAAGAAGAATCAGATCTGGCTAACGAGTCTCTGGGAGATTTATTATTATTAAACCGTACCGGTATGAGAATTATTTCAATTAGACGCGGAGAATCCTGGATTTACGGCCCTGACAAGAATACTGTGATTTTAGCAGACGATTTCCTGATTGCGAAAGGAACTGAAACAGGAACTGAGATTTTAGAAAAACTAGTCAGCGGAGAAATCAGATTGGACGATCTGGCTAATGTGGAAGAATTCATTGATGAAGACGATTAAGCGTCAATTCAAAATTTATTTAATCCTTTAAGAAAGGATTATTTCATGAAATATTAATGAAATTTAAATTTTTATAAAATTTAAGAAATATTAATGAAATTTAAATTAATTATGAAATTTAAGAAATATTAATGAAATTTAATTTATTGAAATTTTTTAGAAAATAGGAAAATATTATTTATTGATATAATTTACAAAATTAATGGGGATGATGATAATATGATGGGAGGTGAGCCAATTGAGAAATCTAATGAAGATGATTCGTCAATTTGGACACTCCACCGTCATGCTTGTTGTCAACTTCATACTGTTTTTATTTAACATTATAAGGAAGATAATAGAGCTTCCATCCCTATTGGCAGCTACTTTAAGGTCTTTTTTAGAGGATACCAACTCTGTAATCACAGAAAGCCTGATATCTCTTTTAATATGCGCTTTCGGATGCCTCTTTACAGGAATAATACTTGGAAACATGGAATTTTACCTGGAAACATTCCCAGGGCTCATGGTAATCATTCCTGGAGCTATTGGAATGAGGGGAAACATTTTCGGATCCTTCGGTTCCAGATTGAGCACACACCTCCATATTGGTACATTGTCTCCAGAATTCAAGCGTTCAGACATCCTGACTGAGAATATTACCTCTTCAATAATCCTCACCATGGTCTTGTCAGTCTTGCTTGGAATAATTGCAAAGGCGGTCTGCATCATATTTAATTTCCCAAGCATAAGCCTTTTCGATTTTGTATTGATTTCCTTTATTGCAGGATTGATTTCAAGCATTGTAATGCTTCCAATCACAATGTTCATTTCCTTGAAGAGTTTTGAAAACGGCTGGGATCCTGATAATATCACAACACCTTTGATTGCAGCATTCGGCGATTTCTTCACACTGCCGGCCATTATCGCAGCTATTCATATCGTACACTTTGTAAAAATAGTGCCGATAGTTGAAAAGATATTGTTTGCTTTGGTTATCATTTCCACATTACTGGCCCTTGTGGCAGGCTATACTTCAGACAAGGAAATAAGAAACATTGTAAGGCAGTCCACTCCAGTGCTCTTTGTATGTTCCATTCTGGGAACCCTTGCAGGTGGAATATTGAACGGCTCCATCACAACTCTTCTTAAAAGCCAGACATTGCTTACCCTGGTACCTCTTTTCTCAGGTGAAAGTGGAGGATTGGTCAGCGTTTTAAGTGCAAGGCTTTCATCAGGTCTCCATTCTGGTCTTATTGAAGCCGAGCTCAAGCCTGGAAAGGTCACTTTGGAAAATTTCAGCATAGTCCTTTTCCTGTCTTTGATCATGTTTCCGGTAATCGGATTTTTAGCAGAGGCTTCCACAACAGTGCTGGGAAATGCCGGAGTGAATTATCTTAATGCGATTCTAATCAGCCTGATTGCAGGAATGATTGTAGTCGGGGTCATGCTTTTAATAGTATTCTATATTTCAACAATCTCATATAGAAAGGGACTGGATCCTGATAATATTGTTATTCCGCTTTCCACAAGCCTGACAGACTCAATTTCAACTCTTGTTCTGGTTGTGGTTTCCTTAATCATATTGGCATTATAATACGGCCGTATCCACGGCCTTATAGCTATTTTATTTTTTAGGAGTTAATGGCCGTGCTGCCTTAAAACTACTACTTATAAGATGTCTTCATGACAAAATTAACATCCTGGATTGTGAAATATTCATAATCCAGCTGATTCCTGTTTTTCAAATCTTCACTCATATTAGTTGGAACAGCTACTAAAGCACTTTTAAATTCATCAGCACTTCTTTTTGGAACTTTGAAATGGATTGTGTAAATACTGCTTGAAGCATTCTCCAAATCATTTAGGAAAAAATCATCAAGTTCCAAAACCTCATCATCAAGTCTGTAAACTTTGTCTGAAGCCTTGTTTAGATTTTCTATCGTGTAATAGACATCTGCGGTTTTAATCATATCAGGGCTTAATAAATAGAAATCATAATTCTCAAGTGATTTTTTATAAATTCTAAAGCTTCTGCAAAGCCAGAAATCATTATTATCGCATTCATGGCTTGTCAGATTCCATACATTGTCATGATTGCAGGATTCAGTTTTAACATAGTTTTCCCCTTCAAGTTCAAAGTCGTTGAAGCTGTAAATGACAAAACCAGAGAGATAATCGCATTTCACGGTTCTGTTTATTACAATCACATCTTTACCTGTCCTCGATAAATCATCTCCCATGACAATGGAATCCAATTTTGGATTTAAAGGATAAACAGCTATTGAGCTTTTATAGCTATTGTTGAAGAGGTTTTTATTTACTAAATCATCATAACAGCTGCTCAGTTTCAATAATTTTCTATAAGAGATGATGTTTGGCACAAGTTCTTCGCTTTCTGCGCTTTCATCTCTAAATTCTCCATTTCTAACATTCTTTGTCTTTAGTGCAAGACCTGGTATAATGTTTTTGCTTGCATCATCTTCAATGATATTTTCCCAATCCTCTGGAACTCCTGGATTGTTTAAAAGAAGCTCTGATGATTCAACACTTATTTTTTCAAGGTTTGACAGTTCTTCCACGCTCAATGTCTTTTCATTCAAAACTCCAGATAAATTGATAACCATTGCTATAATAACGAACAATATTATAATGCTTAACAGGAGTTCAGTTGAGTAAACAAGGCCGTAATTGTCTTTTTCAAATCTTTGTTTTAAATTCATTCTAAGCTCCTTGAATCTTATATTTAAAATTTTAGAGTCATATTGTATGATTAGTCATTCCATATTTCACCCTGTGGCCGTTTGGATCCAGGAATAAAATCTCATTCATGCCATTTTCACTATAATAGGAAACCTCTACTCCCGGATAGATATCATCGCTGAAGATGACATGGTCAGATCCGCATGCCGAGGTCAGATTTGTCTCATTTGTAGGGTGGGGAATGATGAATGTTTCAAATCCGTAATGTTCGCATCCGGCCTTTGCCTCAAGGCGGCACATGTAACAGGCTCCGTCTCTGCTTTCATGGTAGTATCCGTTATCTCTGCAGTTCTTCATGGCATATCCATCTCCATGGTGTTTGTAGGGGTCATATGGACATTTTTTAACTATGTTTGGAACTGTGGCATTGATATAACATGAATAGTTTGCAACTCCATTATCTTTCAAATAGTTTGAAAGGGAATATCCATATTCCACAATAGTTTCATTGTATTTGAATGATGGATCTTTTCCACATATTAAAATGGGAACAGGGTCTCTAAGGCCTTCTACACTAACATCATCCTCCAGTACATTTTTGTAGCTTAAATCCCCTTTTACACTTGAAATATAGGTCTTGATTTTTACTGCAAAAGGGTTCGAGCTGTTTTCTATGCTTGAAACGTGAGATTCGATTCTGATGCCGTAATCCTTATAGTACTCATCATTTTCCGCTTTCAATTTTTCATCAATTATCTTCTTCAAATCCTCTTTTGAATCGGTGCAGGGTGTTTTTTTCTTTATAACTTCTTCGGATAATTCCTCTAAAGCCTCCCTCTCAAGCAAGGGAAGATTGCGCCTGTAGTCGTTAAGTATGTATTCATACTGATTGGAGGATATGGCTTCTTCATTTGAGTGAATTTCATCCAAAGAGACATTTAGGATTATTATTGACAGGATTAAAAATGAAATTAGAATCAGGGCCGCAGCTACTATTGAAATATTTCCTTTGGAATCCTTCCAGGCTTTCTTGTAGAGTTTTATCTTCTTTACATGATGTTTTTTAAGCTTTTTAAAATAGCTGTTTTTATTGTTTTTTGATTTCATTAAGTTTATTTTGTATTTTAACTATTTAAAACTGACTTATTTTTGATACAATTTTATTAAATCAATGTAAATTTAATATACTCTTATTATTTTGTTAATTAGATGATAATATTATAATTTTATAAAATTTTTCAAATTTGGAGCAATTTAACAAGTTTTTATTAAAATTTTCCTTTAGAAGGTTTTATTTTTAAAACAATTTTATTTTCTCATATTAAAAAAATAGCCTTTTTTCAATGCTTTATTTTTTAAATTTTTTAAAAAACCTTAAAGATTTATTAGATATGAAGTATAAATAAAGTAATATTATAAATCAAAAAATTGATTTTTTAAATTCATTAATCATTTTTATTATATAATGGAGGAATTTAATGTCTGATATTGTAAGAACATGGCGTCATATCCAGCAGAGATACAATCTTGTTGGAACCAAATGTAACACTTGTGGAAAAGTTTATTTCCCATCTAGAGTAATCTGTCCTGATTGTAGAAGAAAAGGAAACATTGAAGATATTCAATTTTCAGGAAAAGGAAAAATATTTACCTATTCTGTAATTAGAACACCTACTTCTGACTTTAAGAAAATAGCTCCTTATGCTGTAGCTATCATTGAACTTGAAGAATGTGCTAAAGTAACTGCACAAATCGTTGACGCAGATGTTGATGATATTCAAATCGGAGACCCTGTAGAAATGGTCTTTAGAAAAATCCGTGAAGACGGCCCTGATGGTGTAATTTCATACGGATTCAAATTTAAAATTGTAAAATAATTTTTTAAATAGCTTTTTAGCTATTTATTTTTTTATAAACCTTGAGTAATACTTTTTTTCAAATTATTATTATAAAGTAATACTTTCTTATTATTATCAAATATTAAAATTTATTTAGATATGTGTTTAAAAATACGTAAAACTGTGATATTATGACTTATGAAGACACTGCTGTATTATTGTTAAGCCATGGAAGTACTCTTCCCTATGCAGAGGAAGTTTTTAAAAAGATATGCGCTAAGTTTAAGGCAAAGACAGAATTCGATGCTGAAGTAGGATACATGAAAGTGGCTCGTCCAAACTTACCTGAAGCCATTAACATTTTAAAAGAACGCAATCCTAACTTAAAACGCATTATAGCTACTCCAGTATTTTTAGCTGCTGGAATTCACACTAACATTGACATACCAATCATACTTGGTCTTGAACCTAAGGAAACAGATCCAAGACAACCAGATGGAATCTATCCTGAAGGACATTATTTATACGGCCTCGAAGAGGTTGATTTCGATGGAGAAATTGACTTATTAGGTCCTATTGGCCCTAATCCAAAGCTATTGAAAATTATCAACAGCAAAATAAGCGGCGCACTTGAAGAATCAGAACTTGACGCAGATGCAAAAACCGGTGTCTTGCTTGTTGTACATGGAAGCAGATTGAATTACAGCAAGGAATTTATCACAGACTTATTCGGACAATTTGAAGCACAAACTGATTATCCATGTGACTTTGGATTCATGGAACTTGTAGATCCTAACATTCCTACTTCCATCAACAAGCTTGTAAGTGAAAACGAAGTGGACAGATTGGTTGTTGTACCTGTATTCATTGCTCCTGGAGCACACACTACAAGGGATATTCCAACCATTTTAGGATTCATTGAAGATGATGGAACTGGCCATCACCATCACCATCATCACGACCATGGACATTCTCACTCCCATGACCATGAACACAGTCATGACCACGACCATGATCATGGCCATAGTCATTCTCATGGACATCATCACCATCATCATGGACATGATGATGTCAAAATGGAATTTGACGGGGAAATATTATACCCAGACCCAATCTGTGATGATGACATCCTAATTGAAATCCTTGAAGACATAGTTAAAGAGGCATTAGAATAATCCTTTCTAATTCCTTATTTTCTTTTTTTTTAACATGCTGTATTGTTTTCAATACTCTTGTCTTTTTTATCTTTTTTTAATTTCTATTCTTGTTTAGTAAAATTATTATTAGTCTTTTTTTAAATATAATATTAAAAATAACAAACTCGATTATGGGGTATTTTATGCATAAGAAATTTATGGATGAAGCAATCAAAGAGGCCGAAATATCATTGTCAGAAGGTGGAATACCTATCGGTGCAGTTCTTGTAAAGGATAATGAAATAATTTCCAGAGGCCATAATAGACTTATTCAAAACAATTCTGTGATTCTTCATGGTGAAATGGATGCAATTGAAAATGCAAAGGGCCTTAATTATGAGGATTATAGAAAATGCACCCTTTACACAACACTTTCACCTTGTCCAATGTGTTCTGGAGCAGTGCTCCTATACAATATTCCAAGAGTGGTAATAGGTGACAACACAACATTGATGGGAGCCGAAAGTCTCTTGAAGGACAATGATGTAGAAATCATCGTTTTAAACGATTCAAGATGCAAGGAGCTATTTGAAAAGTTCGTAATGGAAAACCCAGGAATTTGGGAGCATGAGCTTGCAAAGGTAGGAAACACTACAGAGCTAAAGAAATGAATGAAGTGAGAATATGGAATCAGTCATTACAAATGAAAAGGATGAAAGGTTCATTGAACTTACAAGGCAGTTGGACAATGAATACTTTTTCAAGCTTGGGGATGTAGTTGAAAGATATCTTGACTACAATGCATTGACAGATCCTCATATTGTTATTCTTGCCTTGAATTGGGGAAAGCCGATTGCCTGCGCCAGTTTCAGATTGATTGACAAGGACACAATTGAAATCAGAAGGGTGTATGTCAAGAAGAGATACAGAAGAAAAGGGATTGCATATAAGCTTATAAAGCAGCTTGAAAAATTGGCAATGGAAGAGAATTTCAAGTACTCTGTTATCGAAACAGGCCGTGACAACGAAGCAGCCATCAATCTATATAGGAAATTGGATTATGAGATAGTTGATAATTTCGGTATATTTGAAGGAGACGATTTGTGCATATGCATGAAAAAACAGTTCAAATCCATGATTTTCTAATCGAATCCTATTTATCCTAAGATTATTTTACTCTTTTTTTTAATTTTTTTATTTAAGAATATTTTTTATATTAAAAAAATCAAATAATTTCATATGAAATCAAGCCAAATCAAAGTCTCTGAAATTGGTGAGAAAGGCCTTATTGAAAGAATCATAGAAAAATCCAGAACATGTTCCTCTTGCGGATTTGACATTCACACTGATTTTTCTAACTTTGCAACATCAATCGGAGACGACTCTGCACTGACAAACGTTAATATGGATGACAATAGCTATTTGGTCACTTCTACAGACATGCTTATTCAATCAAGCCACTTCCCAAAAGGCATGACTTATTTTCAGATGGGATACAAATCAGTAGTGGTCAATGTAAGCGACCTTGCAAGCATGGGTGCAGAGAATATTGGATTTCTATTGAACATAGCTATTCCAAAGGATATGCTGCTTGATGACTTTGACGATTTGATATGTGGGGTCATTAGGGCCTGTGACAATTACAAGATTCCCCTCATAGGTGGCGACACCAATGAGGCAAATGAGATAATAATTTCAGGAACAGCAATTGGCCAGGTTGACAAGGACAAGGCATTGATGAAATATGGATTTGAAAAGGGAGACATGGTTTGCATAAGTGATGAATTGGGATATGCTGCACTTGGATTTGAATTATTGTCTCTTAAGGAAAAAGATCCGAATCTATATCAGGAAAAGATCGATGAAATCAAGGAAATAGATTCTACAATCATTGATTTGGCTCTTCTAAAGGCATTAAAGCCAGAAGCGAAATATGATGAAGGCCATATTTTAAGGGAACATAATACAGCCAACAACAGAATATCTGCAACAGACATTACAGATGGCCTTGCAAGCGAATTTTATGAAATATTGAATTCTGACAAGAAGTATATTAAGCTTAATGACAGCATTTCATCAAATTCCTATTCCAAAGGAATAAGAATCTATGAGGAAAAGCTTCCTGTTGAGGATGAATTCAAGGAAATAGCTGATATTTTAGGCTTGAATTACCTTGACCTATTCCTGCATGTAGGAGAGGATTTTGAATTTTTGTTTACTATAAACAAAGAATTAGAGGATCAATTGTCAAGAGAAATGCATTATTATGCTATAGGTGAAATCACTGACAATAATACAGTTGAAATACTACTCTCAAATGGTCAAATTCAAAAAATAAGCTCAAGAGGTTATCAACATCTCAAATAGACAATGCTTAACCTAGTTTGATTAATTGAATTTATATCAATCATTATTATTTCTAAACAATTATCTCAGGTGTTTTTATGATGAAGGAATCCAGCTTTTACACTAAATTATATGAAGGGAATTCGTCAAGTGAAAAACCAGTCAAATGCAATCTATGCGGAAGGATGTGTAAGATATCCAATGAAGGTTTAGGATTCTGCAACACTCAAAAAAACATCGATGGAAAATTATATTCTTTAAATTATCATAGAATGGCTTCATGCCATACAGATCCTATTGAAAAGAAGCCTTTGTATCACTTCTTGCCAGGCTCTTCAACATACTCAATAGGTGGTTTTGGGTGTAATTTCTCATGTTTGAACTGTCAGAACTATATGCTTTCAATGAATTCTTATGATGAATTCAACTCAACTCAAATACTACCAGAAACCATCGTTAAAAATGCTATTAATGACAATTGCCTATCGATTTCTTGGACCTATAATGAACCTACGCTATACTTTGACTTCGCCCGTGAAACCTCTTTGATTTCACATAGAGAAAATCTTAAAAATGCATATGTTTCAAATGGGTATATGAGTGAGGAATCATTAGAGGAAACAGTGAAATTTATCGATGCCTTTAACATTGACTTGAAGTTCTTTGATGACAGGCTCTATAGGGAAATTTGCGGCGGTAAATTGGGCATTGTTCTTGACAATCTAAAAATCATTTATGAGGCGAAAAATAAATATGGTACTCATTTGGAAATAACCACTCTTTTGATCAATGACTTGAATACAGATGAGGACCACATAAGATCAATCTGCAATTTCATATTGGAGGAATTGGGAGAAGAGGTTCCCATTCACTTTTCAAGGTTTTTCCCAATGCATAAGATGAGTGATGAGAGTCCAACAAAAATAGATTATCTTTTAAGAGCTAAGGAAATAGCCATTGATATGGGAATGGAATATGTTTATTTGGGAAACATGCCTGCTGACAACAATACCTATTGCCCTAATTGCGGTGAGCTTTTGATAGCAAGGGAAAGATATTGCAACAGCGATAAAAATAGAATAAAGGATGGCCATTGCATTAATTGTGGCCATAAAATCAATTTAATTTTTGAATAATTTTTTTAAATTTATTTTTTTTAGTTTTAATAAATTTAATTTTTGAATAATTTTTTTAAATTTATTTTTTTTTAGTTTTAATAAATTTTATTCTTGATTTATTTTTTTAGGTTTATTTTTTAGTTCTAATTAATTCAATGATCTTTTTAGATGCGTTTCCATCGTCAAATGGATTGAACTTTTCATTCCATTTCTTATATTTTTCACCGAATTCTGATGCATAATCCTCTTCGGTGTAATTTTTTATGAAATCAATCATTTCATCATTGGTTTCGCATATAGGCCCGGGGACTTCTGCAACCATATCGAAATAGAAATCTCTTAAATTGTTTTTATAATTTTCCAAGTCATATGTGAAGAATATCATAGGCCTTTTTAAAATGGAATAATCAAACATCACTGATGAGTAATCTGTTATCATCATATCTGAAATCAAGTATAATTCCTGAATATCCCAATCAGCATCGCATTCAATTACAAAATCATCATATTTGCTCCAATCAATGTTTTCTTTTACTAAATAATGGAATTTAACGATTAAAATGTAATCATCCTTCAATTCCTTATACATTTTGTCGAAATCCATTTCTGTAGCGAATTTGTATTCTCCTTTTGCATAATACTCATTGTCTCTCCAGGTAGGAGCATAAAGAATAATCTTTTTATCTTTAGGAATATTCAATCTGGTTTTTATCTCCTCAATGTCTTCCGGCTTGTTTTTGTTTATTAGAATGTCATTACGCGGATATCCAATTTCCAGCATCTCACCCTTAAAATCGAAAGCTCTTTTGAAAATCTCAGAGGAATAGCTGTTTTGTGAAATCAGATACTCCCACAATGCAGTATTTTTCTTAAAGTCATCATGGTACTGGCTTATGTCTTGATTGCCGCTCATATCTATGTAATCCATGTCCAGTGCTAGTTTTTTAAGGGGTGTTCCATGCCATGTTTGAATATACTTTGTTTTCTTATTTTTCCTAAGGTAGTATAAATGCCTTGAATCGAAAACCCAAGTTCCGCTTCTAAGGGTGTAATATAGAAATTTAAAAAATGATTTTTTAACTTTTATTGGATTTCCATTTGTTTTAGTATTTGTATCTGTAAATACCCATACACATTTGAATTCATTGTCTAATCCCTGATTTAATATTTCTTCATAGATGGATTTAGGATTTCCAGTAAAATTTCGGCCATTACTTGATTCAAAGAGAATAATCTTATCATTAACAGGAATAATATATGATCCGATAATGTATAGTCCTCTGACTAAATGTTTGCCTATATTTAAAACAATTTTTTTTATTTTATTAATTATTACGGCCATATTATCCCTTATATCCTTATTATCCTTCTAATTCTTTTATTAGTGCCTTGGCATTTTTCCAGTCGTTATGGTCATCTATTTCAGTCCATTTTAAACCATTTGTTAAAACAAAATCAATTGTTTTAATAATGCTTAAATCTTTATATGCAAAATCATAATAGTTTTGAGGATCATCTTCTATTAATCCCTCTAAAATTCTATTGAATTCTGCCACATCATCATAAAGTACTTTTGATACTCCAATAAATTCTCCGCTGGATGATGGAATATCCAATTGTTTGCCTATTGAATTAATTTTACCATTAGCTATTGTTTTCTCATCATTTAATGATTCATCATCAATTATAAGTTTGAATGATTCTTCATTCAGTTCTTTAAAATTGTCTATTATCATTCCAGTATTTTTAGAAGCAACTAATTTAGAAATGATTTCCGGATCTACAACATTATCTCCATTTACTAAAATAAAATCATCCAAATCATTTTCCTCAATGAATTTACTGGCAAGATAAGTTGACACGGAAGTGTTTGTCACATCATATTTTTCATTTACAATAGTTTTTATTTCTATATCATACTTTTCAGCTATTAAGGGGCATAAACCCATTACTTTTTCTTTATTGTATCCTACAACAACAATAAATTTTTTTATATCTGCATTTATACAGTTTTTAATCATTCTCTCAAGCAATGTCATTTCATTTATTTCAAGCAATGCTTTAGGAATTTCTTTAGTTAGAGGCATTAGTCTAGTACCCATTCCTGCGGCCAATATCACACCAATCATTTTATCACTATTTTGATATTTCTCATACTTTCTGTAATGTTAAAACAGATTTTTAATATTTTTTCAGATATTATAATTTTTTGGTTTTTAATGTTTTAAGATTTTTATAATATCTTTTTGATTTTATCAGTTGTTTTTACAACAAATCTAGACTTATATTTTTCTATAGTTTTTTCTAATGCTTTATTTTCTTCTTTCAAATGTTTATTTTCTTTTTTTAACTTTTTATTCATTTGTTTTAGTTTACTTTTCTCATTTTTTAATCTTAATATTTCATCAAAATCTTCTTCTAATGTTTTATTCGAATTATAAAAGTCGTCTGAAATTAAAATTTTATTTCTAGTGTTCAATACTCTTATCTTATTTCTTAGAGTATAAAATTCAAATTTTTTATCTAATTCTATAGTTTTAAATGTTCTTTCAGTTTTTAATTCCCATTTTCTAATTGGCCTTTCCAGGATTTCATTATAGGGTATTGAAAACTTGAATGTGTATTTATTTTCTTTTTCATAGTTTAAAACGGGATATTTGATTTTTTCAAAAGTAACTACATTTTCAATATAAACATTATCTATTTTATTATCAGAAATTCCATAAAACTCTAATACCTCATCTACAAATTCGACATTTTTAATTTTAATCTTTAAGTCATTAGTCGGTCTTATATCTATATAAAGTATTCTGTTAATTCCAATTCCTATTTCTGCATCAAAATTTTTAAAACTCAACACCTCTCGTTTTGAATTTCTTAAAAATGCTTCTTTTTTTAATTTTTTACCTATGTATTCAACTTTTATTCGCATATGTTTTTTATTTGAGATAAAATTGATAGGAATTCTAATCTGTTTGGATTTTCTTTCAGGTTCATCCTCTTCTACCTCATCTTTATCTATATTGCTTAAATCATTTAATTCTAATTTATATTTCTCATCGTCATTAGAAATAATGTACGCGTTTGTTTTATGAATGGTATCATCTTTTAGATAATTTATTTTTTCAGTAAAATCGATGTAAATGTTTTCATTATCATAATAGATATTTTCCTTTTTAACAATTAATTCTTCATCTATTGCATCTTTTTCAAAATCAATAAATTTAATGTATTTTTCATCTAAATCTTTAGGAATGTGTGGATTTTTCATTAACTCTAAGTATAGTGATGAGAAATTGTATAATCCATCGTAATCTTTATTTTCTACCATTTTGTATATTATTTTCTTAAAAGAGTTTAAATCGTCTTTTATTTCATTAGGAATGATACTAATTATTTTAGAAACCTTCTCTACTATATCTGGGTAATATACTTCATCGTATTGATAAAATTTTTTTAAATGAACATGTAAATCATGATTTAATATTTTTGAATATAAATCTTTGATTAAACTTTCGTTCAATAGACCAGTTTTTATTACATCAAAACACAAATCTATTATTTTTATTCTGTCATAAAAATTATTTATGGATGAACTTTTTTGAGTAATAGATAAATTTTTATTTTCTCTGTATCTCCAGTAATAAAAAATATCTTTTGATACAGATATCCTCTTTGCATAAGCATACGCTTTTAGGGTAAATGGAGCATCAGCATAATAACATTTTTCGTCAATAAACCTAATATTATTATCTAAAATCAATTCTCTTTTAAATAATTTATTCCATAAAAATAGATCCCATAATAAATCAGGGGTTTCTTCTAAATTTGTGCAATCTATATCTTTGTCAATGTTCTCAAAACTCTTTTTAAAAAATAAGCTATCAACCAAATTATACCTTCTTAATCTTATACTATTAGCAATAGATATATCTGAATCATTTTTTTTAGCCATATTGTAAAGTTTTTCATAAATATCTCTATTTATATGATCATCACCATCAAAAAAAGTAATATACTCTCCTTTAGCAAATTCTATTGCATAATTTCTAGCTACTGTAGGTCCTTCATTTTCTTTATGGTATGCAAAAAAATTATCAAAGTCTAGTGCATATTTTTCTATAATGTATCTAGAATTATCAGTGCTCCCATCATCAATCATTAAAACTTCCATATTTTCTATAAAACTTTGTTTTGTCAGACAATCTAGGGCATCTTCTAGATACTCTTCAATATTATAAATAGGTACAATAACTGAAATTTTAGGATTTTTCATCATATCACTTTTTCACTTAAATATAGTTAGCCTCTTTATTAAGACATATTTTTGAATTTGTATGATTTCTTATTTTTTTAATAATTATATTCTATAATAATTTATAATAGACTCTAAACTATCTAAACCGTAATTTGCTGGAATTCCAGAGTTTTCAAAGTCTTTTCCTGGACTACCATCTTCATTGAAATAGCAAATTCCTTGCTTATCTTCATAGAATTTTAAAATTGTGTCTATTGCTGGAGTTTCAACATCAGTTAATATTGCGAAGTATTTAATAATTGCAATTCCATATGGGAAATCTTCTAAAAACATTCTTGAATTGAAATCAGGATAGAATTTTCCTTCTTTTTCAATCAATGGGACCTGAACAACTTCAAATGCTTTTATGCTTTTTAATTTTTTAGTCATTGCCTCTGCAGTAGGTGATTCATAATAAATTTTTAATGAAACTACCTCTTCTAGGTTTAATGGCTTCATACGATTGCATATTTCTTGAAGTTCTTCATCGTATTTTAACAATAATTTGGAAGTTTCATCATTCCATTCTTCATAGAACATTAATTGTCTATCGTATGAATCTCCCTCGTTATAATCCTTAAATACATTATATACTCCTGATAAGTGTAATAATGGGTTGGATGGAGCTAATGTCACTGCCAAGTATTCATTCAATGGGATGGTAGGAATGGAAATCAATTCCTCAATCTCTTTACAAATTTCTTCTGATTTATTTTTAGGAATTGATGCAAGGTATAAATTTGTTTTTCTTGATAGGCAACTAGCTATTTCCTTATTGGATTGTCTTGCAACAAAAGGAACGCGCTGTAAGCCAAATACACTAATGCCATCTTCAACTAGTTCTTTACACATATATTCTGCTCCACCATATCCTGGCAAGAAACCTAGTTTACATCCTTTTGGATAGAATTCCTTACTTTCTTTAATAAAGTCTTTTCTTAAGAATGCTGGATATGTGCAGAATACGTAACTTGCATTATCTAAAGCTTTTTTAAGATCAGTTTCTATTTTAATATCAAGATTTGTATATTTTTTTCCATTTTCAACATCTTCAAATACTAATTTAGAAACATCAAATTCCTTATGAGTGTATATTACAACTTCATGTTTTTTAAGTAGAGCTATTGTACTAGCTAATACTAAACCAATATTACCTGCTCCGACAATACAAATCTTCATTTAAATCATTCCTTTTATCCCTTTTTTTAATTTAACAGAAAATAATTTGATAATTCACTTAGTTTTAATTGAATATTAAACATTAATTATTTTTAATTTGAATCGTAAACATTCTTGTATTTTCTAAATAGAATTGTAAATTAAATTATATATTTTTATTGATCAATATCTTCTAATGCTTCAATGAATATGTCCATAACCTCACTTTCTCCAATAGAAACACGTAAGCAATCTCCTAAGTCAGGAACATCCTTGTATACTTTTATTAAAATTTTCTTTTCTTCTTTCATTCTTTCAACGATTTCAGAAGCATCCACTTTTTTGGGTTTAATAAATATAAAGTTTCCTTCCTTAGCACTTACAGTATATCCTTTTTCAATTAAGGTATCAATTAAATGTTGTTTACCGGTTAATTGCTTTTCTACCAATTCATCAATCATACCTTCTTTTTCCATAATTGATTGAGCAAATAACATTCCAAATGCATTCACATTATGAGGAGTGCATAATTTTTGTACAGTAGCTATTTCTTTTGGCTGACCAACAACATATCCTAAACGGCCACCTGCTAAGGAAAATACCTTTGAAAATGTTCTTGTTAATAATACGTGATCATTTTCCAATGCATATTTGATAAATGAATTTGGATAGAAGTAGAAATATGCTTCATCAATCAATAAGGTACATTCATGTTTTTTACAAGCTTCTAATATTCTATCTGCTTCTTCATAGGAGTAGACATCGCCAACTGGATTATTTGGGTTTAATATGATCACCAAATCAATATCATCGCTTATTGCATTGATGATATCATCAACATCCATATTTAAATTTTCGTCATACTCAACATGAACACTTTCTCTTCCATACATTTCACAGTAGACATCATACATTGCATATGATGGGGTGACTGATAGGACTTTTCCTCCAGGTCTACTATATGCTTGAATAACATAACGAATACCTTCAGCAGAACCATTCACTAAACAAATGTTTTCTATTTCAACACCTATGAATTCTGCTAGTTTTGTAGTGAATTCCAGTTGTTCAGGATATTTTGCAACGAACTCTGGTGTAACTTTTGAAAGGACTTCATCAATAAACTCTTGTGATAATCCAACAGGATTTTCGTTTAAGTCCATACGAATATATCCATCTCTTGAATTTTGATCAAAAATTCTAAATAAATCCTCCACATTTTTATTTATATAATACATACAATTCCTCCTACAGATTAATGCCCTTGCTTATTTTATTAAATTTATTAATTCTATTCAATTTTAGCTATTAATTAATTAAATTTTAATAATTAATTAATTTAGGAAATTAGTTAATCAGATAATTAAATTAAATATCAATCCTCTGTTTTTTAATTTTATCAGCTAATTCTTTTCTGTCAGTTTCTCTCAAATACCAATCTAGAATCTCATCAATGTCTTCATCAACTGAAAAAGTATATCCTACACGGATTCCATGTTCTTGTGCTTCCATTAATGGTTTTAAAATTAAGGTTAATTTTTCAATGTTTTTATTATCATATAGTTTCAAGATATCTTCTTTTTGCCCGATAAACTCTTCACGTGTATGGATAACTCGTCCACTTTGTTTAACATGCCTTTTCATGTCTCTAATAACGGTTTTATGTCTTTTTGCTATTGGGCTTCTGGAATAAATTTCCTCATAAAGCATTTGCATCTTATCTAAAGACTCTTGAATTTCAGGATCATTTGAAAATTCTTCCCAATTAATTATGCTGCTTGTAAATCCTGTGGGTCCTTTCCATTTTTTATCACGCCATTCTTTTCCGTAATAAAATTCAGCGTAACGATTAAAATCTTCAAAAATATATGCTGGAATACCTTCTATATCTTTTTTGATTATTTTATCAAATAAATTAGAGTCTATAGCTTTTGTTCCAGCCATTTTCACAAGAGGATAATTTTTTATTTCATCCCATGTCCAAATTGAAAAATTTTCTTTTTTAACATTATATCTTCTATTAATGGAACGTTTGTTTCCGGTAATATGATAAAATCCATTCAACGCTTTTTTGCTGTAGTTCAAATACCATAGGTGATTTGTTTCCAAATCCAAATATCTGAGTTTCCATAATCTACGTTTAAATTTCAGTTTTTTACCGGTTCCTTTTCGAGCGGGATGTTCTATAAAACGAATATTGATATGAATACAATTGTTTTCAATATGTCTGGACTTTCTAAAATCAACTTCTTTTCCTTTCAAGTCTAATGAGTCTTTATATCCTAACATCATAAAGTGTTTGTCAAACTTAGGATTTGTTCTGAAATCTTCAAAATAGAAATCATCATCATCCAGCAAATCAGCTACTTTTTCAGCATCTCCTTGACACATCATCACTTCTAATGATGCTAAATTTTCAATTGGCTCTCCAAAATATGCTAGAAACGCTCCATGACCGTGCAATACATATTTAACATCCGCTTTTTCACAAAGTTCATTGAGTTTACGAAGTAATTTGATTTGTATCTCTCGTCTAGTCAACATCAATTTCTTCCTCCGCCATTCTATCAATACCAACATATCGTTTTGCATATTGCCAAACAAATCCATTTCTTGTATGGTGTACTGCTTCATCATAGATTTCTGTTGCTTTTTCCACATTACCTAAATGATAATACGCTTCAGCTATATAAGCCATTATCTCACCATCTTTTGGATAGTCTATTAGCATTTCACTTCCTTTTGAGATAACCTTTTCATAATCCGTATTATTTTCTGCTTTTTTAATATTTAACCATAATCTTGCTCTATATGTATCAACTAGGTTTTCACAATCCTCTACAACATCATTCAATAAGTTTTCTATTGCATCAATATCATAATCGTCATAGATTGCAATGGATAATTTTTTGCAAAATATACACATTTCTTTCAAATGCTTGAAATCATCATCAAGTTCGAAATTCACTTCAAGAATATTTATTATATTCCTTGCTGTATAATATTGCCCTTGCTTAATTTTATTTAGGAGAGCTATTTTAATCAGCTCTTTATCAATATCTATTAGAAAATTATATTTTCTACAGTTTTGATTTAATTGAATTGAATAATAACTGCCAAAAAGATCATTCAATATTTCATATTCCTCATCTTTTAATAGCTGATTTAAATCATAATCATTGAATTCAATTTTTTTATCTATTTCCTTTTTCGCTATGATTCCCTTCATTCTAGCTTTTTCCAGTTCAACTTTTCTTCTAGGAATCCACAATTTTAAATTGTTGCGCTTATTCATTTCATAAGCATGAACCACTTTATCTTGATTGATGAATTGAAGATAAATACTTGTAAAATCTTCAAATGAACGATTTGGGTCTTCCACTAATGGATTATGAGATAATTTTCTTTCACCTTCCGGAATATACATCCAAGTGTCCCCATAATCTGTCCTTAATGCATGTTCCAATTCATAAGCTACTGGGAATTTCCTCCCTTCCAATTCCTCATAACGTTTTTCTCTATAAAATTTTGTTTTATGAAGCAATGTACGAATACCCCAACGTAAACAGAGAGTGTCTGCTTTTTCTATAGGGTAATTATATAATTCATCGTATAATTTGCCCATTACTTCTGAATACCCTTTTTTATCAATTTTTTTGTAATAGCTTAAAACTAAATCTCTATGGGCTGCATATTCTTCTAATGGAAGGCTTTTACAAACCATAAAGTAAGGTGAAAGAATTTCTAAAAATGCTCTCATTTGATTCAAATGCTCTTTCTGCCCATCTTCAGGATTTGGAATTGGATCTAATATAAAGAATTCAATTTGATCACCACATGTTTTCGCAGATATTGATTGTGCTGGATAAATTGTTGTTTTGGTTGTATCAACATAACGAACAATTGGATTTCTATGATATGGAGCATTTTCTATACATACTAAATTTCTGTTTTCAGGTAATATTTCTGGATTTTCACTAACCAAATCACGTAATTTAATCCAATTATCCCGTGTAATGTATAAATCTATATCATCATCCCATGGTAGGAAGCATTGATTTCTAATTGCTCCTAATGCTGTTCCTCCAGCTAGACAATAATCGATATCATTTTCGCTGCAAATATCATCTAACTCAATCAAGAGCTTAAACAAGTTTTCATGTAAAGCATTCATCAATAATTTCTCCTATTTAAACAATCATCAATGTCATGATTTAAATTTTTAAATTTCCTTTATTTTTTATAATTCTAATGATTCATTAAAAGGTATTACCATCAGTTTTTTTAAGTTATTTTATTTTTTCAACAATTTTTAAGGAATTATAAGGTATTATCATCAGTCTTTTTAACCTGTTCTAAAATTTCAACAATTTTTAAGGATTCGTCTTCAAATACACCCATTGAATCAATACTATTATTTTTTAACATAGTTGACATTGCTTTAATCAAATATTTAAATCCGTTTCCTTCAAAGTTTGTATTATATAATTCCGCATCGATTTCTCCAGGCTTGTGAAGACTGAAGTTTTTACTTCTCCACCAATTTCCTCTCATACGGATAGTTCCTTTTGTTCCAATAATTTCTAATTGGTTATCTACACGGACTACATTTCCTACATTAATTACAGCTCTTCCATTTGGGTATACAAAGTTCATTGAAGCAAATTCAATTTCTTCACCATCTTTTGTAACTTTGAAATCAGCTTTTTCATAGTTTTGACCCATGATTTTTAACATAGGAAGTAGACTTAATGCACTTAAATCATAGAATAAGTTGGAACGGCTTTCATCATTTTTTGAAATGGAACAATTGAAACTCAAGATATCTCCAATCAATCCCCCTTGTGTCATCCACAATAATTGATTAAATACATAAATATGAACCATTTTTATGTTTTCCATTAGGATAACGTTTTTTTCTTTTGATAAATCTAGCAATTCCTCTAATTCACTAGATTTAAATGTTGCAGGGGAGTCATAAATAACATGTTTTCCGGATTCTAATGCTTGGCGAATATAATTGAATCTTTTTTCAATGCTGCAACGAACGAAAACAATATCTGAGGCTTCAATCATTTTACCATAATCATCAAAAACATTTTCAACGTTATACTTTTCCTGGAAACCGTTCAAGGTCTTTTCACTGTCACAATAAACATTTTTCACTTCAAATCCATTTACCAATTTTGCTTCTTTCACTAATTCATTATCATCTATTTCATCAGTGATTATACCTATGTCATATTTTTCAAATGTTTCTTCTCTAAGTTTTGTACTTGAAATGCCTTTTGTTCTTTCTAAATAGACCATATTGCAATATCTAGACAAATGATCGAATTTACCAACCCAATCATCTCCTATTACAAAAGAATCTATGTCATATTTGATGATGTCTCCAATTTTCTGTCCAAGATATTCTTCAACTATGATTTCGTCTACCAATCCGGTATTTTTTACATTTTCAATTCTTGTTGCAAGAGTATCATGAACGCTTAGTTTTCCTCTTCCAATATCATAGTTTTCTCCAGTGACACCAACAATTAGATAATCTCCATAATCTTTTGCTCTTTTCAAAATATTATAATGTCCTTGGTGAAACATGTCGAATGTACCATAGGTAATAATTTTTTTCATAGTAAAACCTCTTTTAGTAAATGATTGATAGTAAGCCTCATTTTCATTTTTTCAATTCAATGCAAGTCCGTTGATTTTAATTCTCAATATTCTCCCATAAATCCTTGAAAGCTATTTTAGGAGGGATTTGATTAACAATTATATCATATACAAAGTCAACTATCACGCTTTTTGTATTAGTTTTTTTACAAATGTCTTTTATGGCCATAATTGAGTTTTTCCCTTCAAATACAATTCCACTTGCCTTTTCATCAACAATTATCCTTTGCCCATATAACATTCCAAGTGTATGGTTTCTGCTTTCACTAGAAGTAGAAGTAAGCACAAGATCTCCAAATCCACAGTACTCTCCAGATGTAGAAGGATTTCCTCCAACACTTTCAATTATTTTTCTAGTTTCTTCAAATCCTTTTGTCAAAACAGCATATCTTGCATTTTCATTAATGTTCATTCCTTCACATATTCCATTAGCTATTGCATTGATATTTTTTATAACCCCGCATATTTCAAGACCAATAACATCGTCTAAAATCTTTACTTTAAATTGTGGGGTTGACAAAACCTCTTTTACTTTCATTGCATTTTCTTTGTTTTTTGATGCGATGTTAGAAACAGTTGCAAGATTTAAAACAATTTCTGATGCAAAGTTAGGTCCAGATAATGAAACATATTCATCGTTAAAGTATTCTTCAATTAAGTTTCCCATAGTTTTCAATGAGGGATATTCAATACCTTTTGCGGTAGAGACAAGAATTGCATCTTCATCTATATAATCTCTTATTTCAGACAATGTTGTTCTAAATGCAGATGAAGGAATGGATAAAAATATTATTTTACATCCTTTCAAATCATTATAATCGACAGTAGCAATTATATTTTTTTCCAATTTGACATTGGGATAGTATTCGTTATTAATGCCGGTTGAATTAATTGTATCGGCCAATTCTTCCCTTCTAAGAAAAAGAAATACATTATCTGCATTTTGAGCTACTATTTGAGCTAAAGCTGTCCCTAGGCTTCCTGCTCCTATAATACCCACATTATCCATAAAATCACCTAAAAAATATCAATAATATTTATTTCATCTTTATTCACTAAAGCTAACTCTCTCAAATTTTTCAGGCTCTAAAATTGATTTAGTAGCATCTACACCTACTTTAGTGGTTGTTCCATCAATTTCAGAAGCTTTAGGATCTAATGAAGAACCTCTTGCTTTAGGCACAATGATTATATCATCATCACCTTTTACACGTGTTGCTATTGCATATTCAATGTCTTGTGGGTCAAAGATATCCACGTCATCATCCACTACAACCACATGCTTCAATGATGGATGTGCAGCAAGTGCAGCCATAATGATATTTTTACCATCACCTTCAGTTTGCTTTTTAATTGAAACGGCTGCATGCAACCAACAGCAACCTCCCTCTGTGAGAACCACATTCTGTACAGTAGGCACAGTATTTTTCACTGCACTGAATATTCTTGGTTCCTGTGGCATGCCCTGAAGCAATTTATGTTCAAATCCAGCTGGCAAAATTGCATGGTACATTGGATTTTCCTTTTTGATGTACATTTTTGAGAGTTTTATTACAGGTTCTTCCCTTACATAATCATAAGTGTCTGTCAAATCCACGAATGGACCTTCAGGAGCAGTTTCATCAATCAATATTTTACCTTCAAATATTATGTCAGCTTCAGGCACATTGATTCCATTTTTACAGGTAAATAATTCCAATTCGCCGTTTTTAAATCTGTTAGCCACTTCCATCTCATCTGCATCTATTGGTATTGATGTGGTACATGCAAGAAGAATGGCAGGTTCCATTCCAATAGCTATTGAAATATCCAAATCCTTTCCCATATCCTTTGCCTTTTGGAAATAGGTGTATAGGTTTCTTGGCACGATACGGATAGCCAATTTGTTCTTGTCAAGAACCAGCATTCTGTGAATAGAAGCATTTTGAATGCCTGTTTCAGGGTCTCTTGCAAATACAACACCTGCAGTAATGTATGCTCCACCGTCACGCTTGTAATGGGTAAGGATTGGAATCTTGCCTAAATCCACTCTTTTGCTATCGTATTCATCCACCAAGTCTATAAACTTGCTTACAGGAGTTGGATTGTTCATTCCATCAATTATCTTATATAGGATTTCATCAACTTGGCAGCCAAGAGATTGGGCTATTTTTTCTCTTGTATTACAGATTCCAGAGACTACTGGAATGTCATAACCTTTAATGTTGTTTAACATTACAGTGTCTTTAGGATATTTACGAAGTACTTTTGCAGCTTCATACTCCGCATCAAGTTCCTCATCAATTTGAATCACGTTAATAATATCTTTAGTCATAAAAATCACTCATCTCAAAATTTTAGTCAGTGTTTTGTTTTAATTAATTTATATGATTTCATTAAATTCATTATAAGTCAGCATTTTTGTATTTAATCCATTTTAAGTTTTCTTCAATTTGCTTATTTGATATTGCAAGGATTTCTCCTGCTACGATTGCTGCATTTCTTCCATTGTCTATTCCAACTGTTCCAACAGGCACTCCTGGAGGCATATTTGCCATAGTCAAGAGAGCGTCTTGGCCATCTAGCTTTTTGGAACATGGCACTCCAATAACAGGTTTTTCAGTTAATGCAACAACAGATCCTGCCACAAGTGCAGACAAACCGCTTATGGCAATGAATAATTTAGCATTGTTTCTTTTGCTCATATAGGATTCAAAGTCTTTTGCATGTCTGATTGGAGAAATGTAATCTAATTTATATTCAATTTGCATTCTTTCAAGTAAAATAGCTACATTTTTAGCTATTTCCATATCAGAATAGCTTCCTGCAAGTATCATTACATCTGGAGTGTCATCTAACTCTTCAAAATCAATCTTTTCATAATTTTCTTCAGCCAAAAAGTCTTTTTGGAAGTGTTCCCCTTCAAGACTTTCAATAAGCTCCTTTTCACCAGATTCTACCTTTTCCTGATATTCTACACGCAATGCAGAGATTCTTTCTGCAACTTCCTTATCATAGCTTGCTATGATTTCTCCAGCAAGTATTGCAGCATTGTCTCCCCTGTTTATTCCAACTGTTGTAACCGCTGTAGGGAAAGGCATTTGCACACATGCATACAATGCATCAAGTCCTCCAACTGCACCGTCAACAGGAACTCCAATAACTGGCCTGTGTGTATATGCAGCTATTGCTCCAGGCAAGTGAGCAGCGAGACCTGCAATCCCTATGAAGACTTCCACTCCTAGGTTAGTTGCATCCATAACGAGTCTTTTAACCTTATCATGGGTTCTATGTGCAGAAGCCACTTTTAAGCTATATGGGATTTGAAGTTTTTCCAATATCTTTATTGATTTAATAGCTATTTCCTTATCGGAAGCACTTCCAAGAATTATCATTACTTTTGGAATCATTTAATTTCTCCTCTTTCCATTCTCAAGATGTGATAAATTACAAGATAATTTTACATTATATTTATATTTAAATTTACTAATATATAATATTTAATTAACGGGACTGTCACAAATTTGAGTGATTTTTTAACAAACCATTTTCCTATCCCAAAATCTTAATTTAAGACCAAAACGTGCCAATACTCCATTAAAAGTTC
>OMVY01000010.1 GCA_900314635.1 uncultured Methanobrevibacter sp. | reverse complement strand
GAACTTTTAATGGAGTATTGGCACGTTTTGGTCTTAAATTAAGATTTTGGGATAGGAAAATGGTTTGTTAAAAAATCACTCAAATTTGTGACAGTCCCTCATACGAAAGTTTATATAATAAATTAAAGTAATATAATATTAATCTAATTTTCTAGATTATTGATTAAACCTTAAGATTATTTAGCATGGATTTAACAAAAATAAATCTTCTTAAGTCCTTAAATTAGTTAAGACTTTAATTTAAGTGAAATTATTATTTATATTTATTGTGAGGTTATTTTAATGTCAACAAAAGTTGTAGAGCTTAAAACTGTAAAAGTAGGAAAATACATTGTATTAGATGGTGAAGCTTCCAAAGTAACTAGTTTAACTACATCATCTCCGGGTAAGCACGGAGCTGCAAAAGCAAGATTAGAAGCTGTTGGAATTTTCGATGGACAAAAAAGAAGCCTGGTAAAACCTGTAGATACTAAAGTTGAAGTACCAATTCTCGACAAAAGAATCGGTCAGATTTTAGCTATCATGGGCGACCAAGTTCAAATCATGGACCTTGAAACTTACGAAACCATGGAGCTCGCTATCCCTGATGAATTTGCAGATGACATTCGTGGTGCTGTAGGTACCGATTTAGGTGTAGAATACATCGTTGCAATGGGCAACATGAAAATCATGAGAACTAAAAAAGTATAATCTTTTTAGTTGTTTTATCTTATTTTTCAGTGATTTTTTAAAAATCACTAATTTATTTATTTTACTTTCTCAAAAACTTTTTTTATTTTTATATAAGTCTTTATAAATAAGATTATTTTTTAAAAAATTTACTAGTGATTCAATGCTTTTCAATACTTTTCAACCTGGAAAATTTGCATTTGCAAGTGAAGATATTGATCTGGATGATTTGAGGGCTCAGATTCAAAATGATGAATCCAACTCCCCAATAGACTTTTTAAAATCCAAAAAATGGGGAATAATAGGAGTTCCTTTCGACAGCACCTGCTCATATCATAATGGTTCAAGATATGGACCTACTGTAATCAGGGAAGCTTCATTCGGCTTTGAAAATTTCAATTCCCGATTTGGCAGGTCACTTGACGGCGAATTCTTCGATTGCGGCGATTTAAACATTGTTCATGGAAACTGCGAAAGAACCTGTGGATTTGTTGAAGATGCTGCAGGGGAGCTGATTGATGCAAACATCAAGCCAATATTGATTGGTGGAGAACACAGCATAAGCATAGGATCAATCAAGGCATTGGCGAACAGAGAGCCTGAGGGAGACTTGTCCGACATTACAATTATCCATCTGGATGCCCACCGGGACATTATTGATGAGTATATCGGAGAGAAGAATTCCCATGCGACTATCATGAAAAGGGTTCATGATTTAAATCCCAAAGAGCTCATTCAAATAGGCATAAGATCTTTCTCCCTTGAGGAGGCTGTTTTTGTAGAGAATAATGAAAACATAACCAGCTTCGAGACAAAACACCTTTTCAATGGTGATGGATTCGGATATTTGATGCAGAAATTAGCAACACTGAAAGGAAAAGTCTATATTTCAATTGATATGGATGTGATGGATCCATCAGTGGCTCCTTCTGTTGGAAATCCAACTCCTGGAGGCTTGATCGTTGGTGATATTGAGAAAATATTTGCTCTTCTGTATGAGAATCCTCACGTGGATATAATCGGATTTGACTTAGTTGAGGTAGCAACAGACAAGCTGGGAGATATTACAGCAGTCCTTGCTGCAAAAATCATTTATGACTTTTTAACATTGTTTGCATGATTTTTTAATAATCACATGTCGTTTTTGATAGTGTGATTGCTATTTTTTAATTTCTCTTTTTGATAGTGTGATTACTATTTTTTAATTTCTCTTTTTTATTGTGTGATTGATTGTTTTTTAATATTTTTTCTTGTTTTTTGATAGTGTGAAGTCTTTTTTTAAAATTTCTTAGCATTTGGGTGAGAAAATTATTTGTTATCCAAGATTTTAAATATTACTTTAATCAATATTGTATTATAATATTTTATTATTAATCAAGAATGACTTATTTTTTTAGTAGTTTATAAGATTAAAATTTATTAAATTATTAAAAACTTAAGGAGGTTATCTATGGTAGAGAAGGAAATTAAACTGGAAGGCCACATCATAGATTCTCATACCCTTGGAAATACCATGGATTTGATCATGGAAAAAGGCGGAGACTTTGATGTGCTTGAATTTGAAATAGGAAAGCATAAGAAGGATACCAGTCATGCTAGATTAAGGATTCATGCAGAATCCGAAGAGCTTTTAGACAGTATTCTGGACGAACTTGCTCCAATGGGAGTATCAATTGCCGAGACTAGTGAGGTAATTTTAGAACCTGCGCCAAAAGATAAAGTAGCTCCTGAAGGTTTTTATTCAACCAGTCACCATGTAACCCATATTTACTACAAGGGAGAATGGATTCTGGTTAAAGAAATTGAAATGGATTGTTTAATCGTTGTGGATGAGGAAACTGGTGAAGCTGTTTGCAAGCCAATAGCTAATCTTAAAGCAGGCGATTTGATTGTAATGGGAAGAGATGGAATCAAGATCACCCCTCCTTCAAAACCTAGAGGAAAGAAAGGGGTCTTTGAATTCATGAACAGTGATGTCTCTTCTGAAAAGCCATTAATGCACCTTATCCATCAAATTGCGTCTGAAATCAAGGAAGTCAAAGCAAAAGGCGGAAAAATCGCACTTGTTGGAGGACCTGCCATTGCCCATACTGGCTCAACTGGAATCATAGCAGATTTGATTAGAGAAGGCATAATCGATGTGATTTTCGCTGGAAATGCATTGGCTACCCACGATATTGAAGTGGACCAGTTCGGAACTTCCCTTGGTGTGAATGTGAAAACAGGCGAAGTTGTGGCTCATGGACACACACATCATATGAGAGCAATCAACAGAATAAATCGTTCAGGATCTATTAAGGATGCTGTTGAAGATGGAACCTTGAAAAGCGGAATCATGTATGAATGTGTGAAGAATGATGTTCCATTTGTATTAGCAGGCTCTATTCGAGACGACGGACCTCTTCCAGATGTTATTACAGATACTGTTGAATCCCAAACACTGATGCGCAAATATACTCAGGAAATCGACATGGTGATTATGATTGCAACCATGCTGCATTCTATTGCTACTGGAAACCTGCTGCCTTCAAGGGTGAAAACCATTTGTGTCGACATCAACCCGTCTACTGTAACCAAGCTGGCAGACAGGGGAACCGCACAAGCTTTAGGTATTGTAACTGATGTAGGAGCATTCCTGCCGGTTTTATACAATGCATTACATGAAGACGATTGATTATATTTCAGACTTGATTATTAAGTTAAGCTATTTGGCTATTTTCTTAAATTAAGCTATTTTTGGCTTATTTCATAATTAAGTTGTATTTTTAAATTATTTTTTTTAAATTTCATGGCTTGGCTTTTGTCAGGCTAATTTTTTTAATTATGCTTGACTTTTTAGTCTTGCTATTATTTTTTAAATTTCTTGGCTGGGCTTTTGTCAGGCTATTATTTTTCTTATTAATTATTTATTATTCAATTAAAACGGGGTATTAAGTTGGTTGAAAAAAGATTTGTAGATGATTCTGGAAATGAAATAATCATATCCGTTGACGATGATGATTTGGACTTTGATATTGAAGATGGTTCCATTCCCTTTGATATAACCATTGAAGAGGGAGAAGAGCCTACTGGTGATCTGGTCATAAGCTGCAAGTATCTCAATGTCAGGTTCGGCGAGGTATATCCTGCAATAATAACAATAGAAGATGGAAAGTTCAAGGATGTCATCCCTATTATCTCTGATGATGACAGTCAGCTTGACTTGGATTATGACGGGGTATTGATTCCAGGATTCATAGATTCACACATACACATTGAAAGTTCAAAGCTTTCTCCATCTAATTTTGCTAAAGCTGTTCTGCCTCATGGAACAACTTCAGTTATTGCTGATTCTCATGAAATAGCTAATGTTCTAGGAATCGATGGAGTGAATTTCATGGTTGAAGATGGAAAGAACGCTCCTTTTGATTTTTACTTTACAGCTCCTTCCTGTGTGCCAGCCACTTCATTTGAAGGTAGCGGAGCTACTTTAGATAGCGAAGATATTGAAGAGCTGTTGAAACGTGAGGAAATTGTTGCTTTAGGAGAAATGATGAATTTTAAAGGAGTCATAGGAGAAGATGAGGAAGTTATCAGGAAATTGGAAATTTCCAACGGCCTGTCCAAGCCGATTGATGGCCATGCTCCATGTTTAAGTGGAGAGGACTTGAAGAAATATGCATCCTATAATATCTCAACAGACCATGAGTCAGGTGATTTCCGGGAAGCAATAGAGAAGAAGAACCTGGGCATGAAGATCATGGTTCGAGAAGGCTCATCTGCAAAAGACATGGATAGTCTTTTAAATGTCGATGATAGGATCAATCATGTCATAGAAGAGGAAATGAAGGGCAATATTGAAGTCAGCACCATAGATGAGAGTATTTCAGAAAGTCCCTTTGATTTTCTGGTAACCGATGACATCGATGCAAATGATTTGTCCAATGGACATATGGATAATTTGGTTAAAAAGGCTATTTCCTTGAAGATCAATCCTAAAGAAGCAATAAAAATGGTTACTCTTAATCCTGCAGAGCATTATGGGTTGAACTGTGGTGAAATAGAGATTGACAAGGTGGCTAATTTTGCATTGGTCGACAATTTAAGGGATTTGAATGTTCAAAAGGTCTGGGTACATGGAGAACTTGTAGCTGAAGATGGAAAAACCTTGTTCACACCTCAAAGCCCTAATCTGGTAAATAATTTCAACCTTGATGAAGTTAGTCCTGAAGACTTTGACACTTTCATTGAACTGCCTTTCAATGACATGATGGACCAGACAGTCAATGTCAATGTGATTAAGATATTTGATGGTAAGATAAGCACTAAAAAAGGTCATGCAACACTTCTGCTTAAGGATAATGTTGTCCAGTGCGATTTAAACAAGGATGTTATTAAAGTAGCTGTTTTAAACCGTTACGGTACAGGCGATATATGCAATGGATTTATCAAGGGATTCAATCTCAAAAAAGGAGCTATTGCATCAACTGTATCTCATGACTCTCATAATGTCATTGTTGTTGGAACAAACTCACAGGATATGGCTGATGCTGTTAATCTGATTCGTGAAAACAAGGGAGGAATTGCTGTAGTATCTGGAGAAGATGATTTCAAGGATATTCTTGAATTGCCGATAGCTGGATTGATGTCTGACAGGGATCTTGAATATGTTTCATACAAATTAACTGAATTGCAACAGGAAGCTCATCATTTGGGATGCACATTGACTTCTCCATTTATGACACTTTCATTCATGTCACTGCTGGTTATTCCAAGTTTTAAAATAAGTGATAAGGGTTTATTTGATGTGAATAAATTCAAATTCATTGATTTGCTATCAGATAATTTATTTAATTCCTTTTAAAGGTTAATTCTTTTTATTTTTATTTTTTTAATTTTTTTAAGATAGCATTTTTATTTTTTTAAGTTAGTGTTTTTATTTTTTTAAGATAGCCTTTTTATTTTTTTTAATACAGTGTTTTTATTTTTTCATGCTTTTTTAAGCATGGACTTTTTTCTTAATTCTTTTTTAAAAATTACATTTTATTAATTTTTCATAAAATATATTATTTATTTTTTTATCTTATTTTCTATTTAAATAATTTAAATTACTTATTTGCTTAAAAAGATAAAAATAAATAACTTTTTTATAGTATAATATATAAATTATAGTATAATATATAATATTGATATTCTTGTATTATTTTTAAAAATAATGCATTGTCCTAAAAGAATATTTATCTAAAACAATTTAACTATTAAAAACAGGTGACATTATGAGATATAAAATGTATGATGAAATGATGGAACAACCTGAAGCCATTAGAAAAACATTCGATGCTGAATTGGATAATATGGCCAATATTTCTAAAATAATTGAATCAGTGGACAGCATCTATTTGATTGGTTGTGGAAGTTCAATTTCTACTTGTTATTCTGTTCGTGATGCATTAGCATCTGTTTCTACTTTAAATATTGAAGTATTTACCGGTTATGAATTTGTTTATAATAAAAAATTAATCAATGGTGAGAATTCCATTGTCATTTCCACATCCCAGTCAGGTGAAACTGCAGATACACTGGCCGCTTTAAGAAGAGCCAAAGAATATGATATTAAAACAGTCTCCATTTCCAATGAGCCTCAAAGCAGCATGATAAAAGAGGCTGATTATCCAGTTATTACATTAGGGGATACAGAAACAGCTATTCTCGGAACTAAAACTTATATGGCTCAACTTGCCTGTCTTTATCAAATCTTATTCAAGGCATCCGACTATGATAACTCCGATGAGGTCTTAGAACAACTTGCGGGAATGCCTGATTTGATAGAAGACCTTTTAAAAACAACTGAAGAGGAAAATAAGAAACTTGCTTGTGAATTAAAAGATGAAGATATCTTTTATTGCCTGGGAAGCGGTGTGAACTTTGGCCTTGCATATAAGCTGGCTATGACCATGCTTATGGAAGGAGCTATCAAGCATGCCTGCCCATTGTATGCTGCTGAGTTCAGACACGGCCTTATTGAAAGGGCTGAGAAAGATGTTCCTTTAATTTTCCTTGATGCCGATTTGGAATCTGATGAAATCACCAAAAGGGCTATTGCTACCGCTCAAGATGAGCTTGAAGCCAAAACAATCATATACAAGCTTGGAGATTATGCTGATGTCAATGAATTGCTCGCTCCATTTGTGCTTGTTGTGCCTTTGGAATGGTTTGTTTACTATCTGGCTCACTTCAATGGCGAGGATCCTGGAAGTACAAGGCATATCGGTAAAGTAAGATATTAATTCACTTCTAGAGCTTAATTCTTTTTATAGTGGTAATTCTTCTTAAGGAGGTTAATTCTTCTTTAAGGGGTAATTATTAATTTTATTTTTTGATTAATTCTTCTTTAAAAGAAGTTTTATTGTTCATTTTTTTGAATCTTTTTTTATTTTTTTAAGACTTTTTTTAAATAATATTATATTTAATTAAAATCTGTTTTTTTATTTAATTTTGAAATCTTCTTTTAACTATTAGAAAGGTTTAAATACTAGTTTTTATAACTATATAATTAAAGTAACCAAAGTATACTAAAAGTTTTTCTTTGTAAAATTCCACTTTCAAGGAATATTCAAAGTTTAAAGATTGGTATGCTGGAGAATTTTATCAAATATTTGGATTGAATTGATATTTCAATCGTTTTTGATAAAAATGAGTTGATAAAATTTTATAAAGGAGTTGATATTATGGCTAAAGATGATATCATTGATGTAGAACCTATTGAAGAAGAAAAAGTTGAAGAAGTAGCTGATGAGGAAATTAATGTTGAAGCTAATGAAGAAGCTGAAGAAGAAATTCCTAACACTAAAGAAGCAGCTAATAAAATTAAGGATGATTTAAAAGATACAGCTGATCACCTCAAAGAAGAAGCCAGCAAAGGCAAGGAAAAAGTAAAATCTGAGGCTAAAGAGAGTGCTGAAAGATTCAAAGAAGATTCTAGAAGAAGAAAAGAAAAGTTAGATGAAAACATTGATAAGGGCAAGGATGTAGCTGAAAAGGTAAGTGAGAACTTAAGCAAAACCTTTGATGATACAATCGTCGCTTTAAAAGCTTTCCAAAAAGATGTTGATGCTAAATACCAGGAATACAGAGAAACATCCGCTACTAACAAGATCGATGTTGACCTGATTGATGCTGAAGGTTTCTACTACATGCAAGCATACCTTGCTGGAGTTGCAAAAGAGGATATTGACATTGAAGCAACTAAAAACTCAATCACTCTTAAAGTCAAATTTGCAAACATCTTTGAAAAAATCAACTGTCCTGAAGATTCCAAACCAAAATTCGTTATCACTGCAGGTAAGAAAGGAGAAGCTGCTAGAACAATCAAATTAGCTGAAGACATTGATATCGAGCAAGTTTCTGCTAAATATGACAATGGAATTTTATTCGTTACAATTCCAAAAATCAGCACACCTAAAGCAAAAGTTGATATTGAATAGGTCTTTTTAGAATCTATTAATAAACTCATATTTGGAATTATGGTATTTTTACCATAATTTTTACTCTTTTTTATTTTTTTTTAAACAAGCTAGTTTTGAATAAGTTTTTTTTTAACAGCTATTTTTATATAATTTTGTTTCTAAACCGGCTGTTTTTGAATAAGTTTTTTTTTAACAGCTATTTTTATATAATTTTGTTTTTAAACAAGCTATTTTTGAATAATTTTGTTTTTTTATCAAATAATGTCTATTGTAAGTTTTTATCAAATTTTTAAAAAATTATCAATTCTGATAAAAAATTTAAAAAAAGGAGATTTTAATTTATTGTCTAATATTTAAAAAAAGCATTTTTAATTTATTGCCAATAGTTTTTAGAAAAAGAGAATTTTTTGAAATATTTTAAAAAAAGAAAAGATATTTTTAGATAAAAATCTAAAAATAAATGGTTTTTAAGTTAAATCGAAGTAATGTTCATCATCTTCCTCTTCGACTTCCACATCAAGGATTCTGTCTATTTTTTTCACTCTTGTAATCAATCTGACAATCTCCTCGACTCCTTCACCTTCCAATGCGGATATGAGTAATGGATCCTCGGTTTTGTCTATATATTCCTGGATGTAATCATGTCTTGCACCATCGTAATCTGCAATATCCATCTTATTGAATAGATAAACAATAGGGGTGTCGAAAATCTGCTTGATTTCTTCTAAAAGATTGAACTGGTTTGGAAGACCGTATCCGCAAGTTTCAGATGCATCGAATATGAACAGAATTGCATCTGCAAGGTCTTCAAGTGCCACCATAGCATTCAATTCAATATCATTCATTTCTCCTACAGGCCTGTCGAGAAGCCCTGGAGTGTCGATGATTTGGTAATGCCTCCATCTTTTTTCAAAGTGACCTATCTGAATTCCTTTTGTTGTAAATGGGTAATCAGCTACTTGAGGCTCTGCATCGGTGATCTTGCTTAACAAAGTGGATTTTCCAACATTTGGGAATCCTGCAATGACAATGCTAGTCGCATCAAAGTCGATTGTCGGCATGTTTCTTAAATTATTCTTTGCAAAGTCCAGAAAGTCCAAATCCTTGGATATCTTTTTAACAACAGAGGAAATTCTTCCATATGCCTCTTTTCTAAGGCCTGCTGCCTTTTCAGAAGGAGATTTTCTAATTCTTGCAGAATAATCCTTTTCAAGCTGGGTGATAATTCCGAAAGCCCAGTTCAATGCTCCAAGAGCCTGTTTGAAATCATCTACTCCAACTGTAATATCTATGTAATCTTGATAAAACATTGGAAGCTCTTCAATTTCAGGAGTGCTGTCTATAATGCTTTTGAGTTTCGCCTTTATGACCTGGCATGATGTAACAACCCTGACTTCTTCCACTTTCTTTCCTTTTATGTGCTTTGGCATTCTTTCGCTTCTTTTCAAATCTGCCGCTTTCTTTCCCCTTTTGAATCCTTTGTCAAGTAATTCTTCAGGAGTTGGGATAGTTGGTAATTTCATTTGATAACCTCGTAATATTGATAATTTTTTAATTATAGAATAAGCTATTATAATTGAAATAAAAATTAAAATAAGTTAAATTCCAGTTAGAATTCTTTTTTAAAAAACAAATTTAATTATTAAAAAAGTTATTATATATACATTAATATTTTATTCTTTATAAAGGTTTTTAGAATATATCTTGAAATTTTAAGAATTTTCTATTAATTTTGGTTTTTTAGTTTAGATTTTAAAAAAGTTTTTTGGGATATCTGGAAATGGTTTTTAGTTTAAAATTTTATAAAAGTTTTTTTCGAAAAGGGGAAATAGTTTTTTAAGATATATTTTTTTTAAAAGACTTTCGTGATGATTTTTTAAAAAATTAGAAAAATAAAATAAAAATTATTTGAAATATGACATTTGAATTTTATTTGAAAATCTGGCCTTGGAATTTGAAGACTTTTATATTCCCTTCTCTCCATGAATTTGGGCTTAATCCGGCTTTCATGCAGGTATGGGATAAAAACTCAACTTTGTCCATATTGTTTTCAGGTGCAACCTGTGGTAGAAGCAATCCTCTGTAGAATCCTTTTTCCACAATAAGGCCGTCATCGCCAATAATTATATTGTCTAAATATTCCATTGGCTCGCTAACTTCAATCAAGACAGGTTTGGTAAGAACTGTTATCTCATATTCCAAATCGCCAAGCTCATTTTCATCCACTTCTGGAAAGCGGGGATCTCTTGTAGCTGCTGAAATCGCGGAGTCAATTGTTGCATTTATTAATGGAAAGACAGGTTCAGGATAGCCAATGCATCCTCTTAGATAATGGTTCTTGTTCAATGTTACAAATACTCCAAGTTCTTCTTTTAAATAGTCAGGACAGTCTGAAGGAACATCTATTTTCCTGTTTTCACATACATATGTTTCAATTGCCTCTTTAGCAATTTTGAGTAAATATTTTCCATCTTCTTCACTTAACATAATCATCACCTTATTTGTCCTGTTTAATTTTTAATTAAAATGCATAATTTCAAATGGGTAGTCTACATCTCATTAATTCGATTTGAAAATTTATCCAAGGCATTCGTTCTAATTAAATGAACGCTTCATTAAAATGGCATTTCCTATTTGTGTTTACGATATTAAACTATTCGTAATTGTTTTAATTCATCAAAAAATTTTTTCAATGCGTTTATGGTATTAAACTATTCATAATTGTTTTAATTCATTACATTTTTTTTAATGAGTTTATGATATTAAACTATTAATTCATCAAAAAAATTTTTTAATATTGCTTAGCTGCTTCCTCCAACCATGGCATTTAATATTTTAGTGTGAGGTCCTCCATCACCTACAGGTGCGGTTTGGCCATCTTTTCCACAGAATCCAACACTAAGTTTGAAATCAGATCCAATTGCATCAACGCCCATTAATGTCTCAAGAATGTTTCCAGATAATGAAACATCTCTGTAATGGTCTTTCAATTCTCCATTTTCGATTTTGTAAGCTTCTGTTGCATTGAATTGGAAATTGCCCTTTCCAGTATCCACTTGTCCTCCTCTAGAGCCTTTAAGGTATATTCCGTCCTTGATGTCTTCCAACAATTCCTCAAAGCTCATGTCTCCAGGTGCAAGATATGTATTGCTCATTCTCACAATAGGTTGGTCGCTGATAGCTGAACGTGCGTTTCCAGATGATCTTCTACCGAATTTAGCTGCGGTTTCTCTTGATGAAAGCATGGAAACGAGTTCTCCGTTTTTAACAAGTTGATTTTTGGAAGTCTTGACCCCCTCAATATCATAAGGATAATATCCGAATGCATCCTTGTTGCTAGCATCATCAAAAATATTTACAATGTCTGAACCTATTTTGGTGTTCATCTTGTCTTTCAGTACAGAATCATCTATAAGCATTAAATCTGCTTCAGTTGCATGACCAACAGCTTCGTGGATGAAAACTCCAGTGAGGAGATTGTCTGCGATAATATCAAATCTTCCAGAAGGCGCAGGTGTGGCATCTAATAAATCTGTTGCTTTTTCACCTATTTTTCGACCGAAAGTTTCAATGTCCGCATTTTTTAAGATTTCATAACCTTTTGTTCCTCCCAGGCTGTCATGGGAAAATTGCATAATTTCTCCATTGGAAGCAACAGCATTTAGGGATAGCATTATTCTGGAACTTTCATTTAGAATCTGGCTTCCTTCTGTATTTATAAAGAAATCCTCGCTTTCAACATCTAAATAGCTTGCAGTAGTGCTTACTACAGAACCTACATTGCTTGCCTTGTTTGCATCTTCAATTAATTCCTTTTTCTCATCTATGTCAATGTCTGATGCCTTAATTTTAGAATTTGCTTTAACCTTATCTTCAATAATATCTGCTTCTGCAAGTTCTACTTCTCCAGAAAGGGAGTTTGATATTTTAATTGCGTTTTCTGTAATTTCCTCGAGCTTGGAAATATCGTTTGTGTATGCAAATCCCCAAGCACCGTTTTTAAGAACTCTGATTCTTGCACCAGTAGTTATTCCTGAGTCGATGTTTTGGAATTTATTATCTTTCATTAATATGCTGTTGGAGTTTCCTTTTAAAGATATAATATCTGCATAATCAACTTTATCTTGGATTTTAGTAATTATTTTTTGAAATAAATCTATGTGTTCTTCCATTTTATCTCTCTTTTATAGTTGATTCTTAAAAGTTTATATTTTCATATATTTTTTTATATTTACTATTTAATATAGTTCGTTTTTATATAAATTGTTTGTCATGGATAAGTATTATTTTGAGCTTTTTTAGTATTTTTTGCAGGATGAAATTATTGAATTTGACAATTTTTATAATCTAATGATTTATTTTAATAATAAGTTTTAAATAAAAATTAGGAGATATTTATAATCATGAGTAAACCAGAATTAAAAGTAAAACCTATTGAAAATGGAACTGTTATTGACCATATCACAGCAAACAAGGCTCTTCAAGTTTTAAAGATTTTAGGGCTTCCTGAAGAGGGAACCAATGTTACAATAGCCATGAATGTGCCGTCACGCCTGGGCTTGAAGGATATTGTAAAGATAGAAGACAGGGAGCTTGAATCCAGTGAACTTGATAAGATTTTCCTTATTGCTCCTGATGCTACAATCAACATTGTCAAGGATTTTGAAATAGTACACAAAGGTCAGGTGAATGCGGTATCAGAACTTAATGGCCTGATTAAATGCACTAATCCAAAATGCATTACAAATACTGAAGAACCTGTTGAGAGCAGATTTTATCTTGTTGAAACAAATCCGATAACTGTTCGATGCCATTATTGTGAACGTTTGATTCAAGCGGAAGAGTTATCTAAACAATTTTAAATTAATTTTTTAAAATTTAACTTTTAATTTGGGTTTATGCTTCTAATTTTTTAATTATTTCTTTTTAGCTATTTTTTTTAAAATTAATTATTTTTAGCTATTTTTTAAATTGCTGCGATAAAAAAAGTTTTCATTACGATTTTGTTAAATAAAAAAAAGTAAAGAAGTTAATTAATAACTTCTTCTTTTAAATGATTAGCTAGTCTTAAAGCTAATGCTAAAATAAGCAATATTGGTGGTTTTCCAGGTGAAACCGGTATGACACTTGCGTCTGAGACATAAAGGCCGTCGATTTCAGTTTTTAAATTCTTATCAACTACTTCGCCGATAGCAGCAGTGCCTCCTGGGTGGGCTCCTCTGAATACTGTTGAAGTCATGGTTGTAGGATCGACTCCAGCTTTTTCAAGTATTGCTCCAGCAGCTGCTGAACCTTGAGCCAGCCTTCTGATATCATCTATTGTATTGAATTTAAATACGTTTCCCTCGCTGTCCACAGTACCTACCATATCGTCAGGCACCTTGACCATAATGCTTAAAATATCCTTGTCTTCAATTTCAGGATCAGTTTCCTTAATGTATTTTGCTATGAAAGATGAGAAATGTGGTGCAAGGATATACTCTTTACCAACTGCCAACCCATTCATCTGAGTTTCACTATTGAAGTTGATGTCCTTCAACACTCCTCCAACGCTGACAAATGGATCAAAGAACAGTTTGTTTCCAGCATCGATTCCAGACTTCTGCAATATCACTGCGCTGTCAATAGCTCCTGCAGCAAGGATGACCAGGTCTGATTCAATTGATTTATCTTTGCCATCTTTGATATATTCAACTGATTTGATGGACTTGTTGGCTGTTGCGATTTTTATAACTTCCGCACCGGTAATGAGTTCTGCTCCATTTTCAACTGCAATGTCTACAAAATCCTTGCTGCTCCATTTTGCATCTCTTGGACATCCAAATGAGCATTTTCCACAAGGTTTGCAGTCTTCATCCCTGATGAATTTAGGCATTTTTATAGCATCAAAACCAAGTTCATTTGCACAATCGATGAATTTCTGAGTACCTTTGCCGATATGCGCATCGTCCATTTGGTGAATTCCAAGCAGTTCCTCAATCTCGTTGTATTCTTCACTCAAGTCTATTCCCAATTCCTTGAATTCATCTTCGAGAACTCTTACACCATTTCCTGCAGCTACTATTGTGGATCCTCCAATACAAGTGGTCTTCAATAAATCCAGGCTATTTGTATTTTCAAATCTCTTGTCATAGTATTTCATGTCATAATATTCAAATGAATCTTTGCTTTCTATGTATGGGCCTCTTTCTAGTATGGTTACTGGAATATTAGCTTTTGCAAGTTCCATAGCTATTATTGCTCCTCCAGCACCAGTACCTATAACAATAACCATTTTTTATTCTCCATAATTTTCTTAAAATACACTTGTCTTTATGTATTATATATTATTTTAAACTTTATAATATAAATATTTAACAATTGTTATATTTTTTTTATTTTCTTTCCTTATAGTTTTTTAAATCAAAGAGTTTTTTCTAAAATTTTCAAATAAAAAAAGTTTTTCGGATTTTTTTAATAGCTTTTTAAATCAAAGGTTTTGCGATATTTTTAAATAAAAAAGAGTATTTCTTAATTCTTAAAATAAAAAAGAAAAAAGGAATAGATTAAATCTATTCTCAAAATTGAAAAATTAAGATACAAACATTTCAATAAACTTAGCATAAGCAGGTCTGGTAATGAATACACCGATTAAAACACCGATAATAGTGGTAAATGCGAAACCTGCGATTGTACCGATACCGCTGCTTCCTCTTTGGAATCCAACATATGCAAGAGGCAGCATTGCTGCAATCAAAGTACCTGCAGATGCAAAGATGATGAACAATGCGTTTTTCACATTCATTTGTGTTCTGGTTCTTCTGTGTCTTGTTTCATCGCTGTCGTGGTGCAATACCTCATCTGTAATGATGATCTGGTCGTCTACACCAGTACCGACGGATGCAATCAAACCTGCAATAGCTGCAAGGTCAATATTCCAATGGATAATAGATGCTATACCCAGGATAATAATTACCTCGGATAATGTGGTTATTAAAATTGGAACTGCAAGAATAGCTTTTCTATATCTGATGAATACAACTGCTGCAATACCTAAGATTGCTAAAAATCCAGCTATTAATGCACCTTGTGCGAATTGCTGACCTAATTCCGGAGATACTGTATTGGAACCTACTGTGTGGATTTTAACAGGGAGTGAACCTGTTTTCAATACAGTAAATATTGTATTGGATTCTTCTTGTGCCTTACCCACATCTTCAGCGCCTCCTGTAACTTCTACATCTGTTACAGGCTCTCCACTGGCTAGTTCATCGGATAATTGCGGCGGATGGTTGTCAATCTGCTTTCCATCCAGGTAGAATACCACTTCGTGTCCACCTTTTCCTTTGGCAAGTTCTGCAAATTTCTTGGCACCATCTGTGGTTAATTTGAATGGCACTTGCCATTGACCGGATTCTCCAACAACAGGAGATTCAACAGATGCTACATCGCTTCCAGTAAGAACTGTCTTATTGTCTATCTTGGCTTCGAAAATACCCGGATTTCCAATAAGCCTTTCCACTTCTTCAGGACTTTTTCCAGCCATTTCAACGATAACCATCTGGTCACCGCTTGACCTTACCTTAACATCGCTAACACCATATATGTTAAGCCTTTTATCCAATACTGAAGTAACAACATCCATTGTACTTTCATTAACAGGCTCTTCCAGTTGCAATTGTATGGAAGATCCACCTTTTAAATCAAGTCCTTGCTCTATGCCAAGGGTTGAAATACTAACAACACTTATTAAAAGGAAAATAACAAGTAAGATCACTCTTCTGTCTCTGAAAAATTCAGATATTTTGCTTGCCATAATTATTTCCCTCCCTTTTTGTTTTTAGATTTCTTATTCTTGCGCTTGTTAGATTTTTTGCTTGATTTTGGTTTTTTGTTCTTGTTTTTATTGGATTGATTATTATTTTTATTTTTGCCTTGGCTAGGTGTGGTTTCCTTTTTGCTTTCTTCGGAACTTGAATCATCATCAGATTGCTTGATACCGTATTTTCTCATCTTTCTTTCATGTTTCCATTCAATATATCTTCTCAATATTGCGAGGTTCATAAACCATGTGGTGAATATGTCTCCACATAATCCAATCACCAATACTCCTGCAATGCTACTTAATGTAGTTGCTTCAGGCATTATGATTGTTGTGACTATGAACAGAATCGCCATAGCGGCTATTGCAGCAAAGGACATTGTTAAACCGGTTTCCATAGCATTTTTAGCCCTTGAAACAACAGTTCCTTCTTTTCTTTTCAAGAGTCTTGTTGTAAGCAGGATATCAGTATCCACACTGTAACCGATAAGCATTAAAAGTGCACCTACAGATGCTATGGACAATGGAATGTTAAAAAGGGACATTCCTCCGACAGCTATTATGATATCGCATAATGCTGCTAGAATAACACCTATTGATGGTACAAATTCTCTAAATACAATGAAAACGGTTACTGCCATGAAGAGGAATGCGAAAATCATTGCAACATAAATCTGACCCATTGCTTCTTCGCTTAAAACAGGTCCGATGGAGTTAAAGCTAATAACCTTGCCTTCCCCCTTGATTGCATTTGCAAAAGTGGTTGAATTTACACTGCTTTCCAAATCAACTGTAACCTGATTGTCTCCATTGTTGGTTACTTTTACATCGCTTGTACCTAAATCATGTGAGAGTTGGTTTTGAAGGTCAATTGAACTTATGTTGTCATTTAACTGCAATACTGCCTGAGAACCTCCCTTAAGTTCAACGCCTTGATCCAAACCATTAATGGTTATACAAGCCAATGCTAAAAGTGTAATAATAATTGGTATAATAATCAATGTTTTATATGAATCCATCATTTTTTCAAACATTTTTATTTGCACCTATATTTATTATTAAATAGTTATTAGACTAATTTTTATTCATTTTCTATGAATAAAGCAAAATTTCAGCATAATTTTTTTAAATACTAAAATTATACATTAATACTTTTATATTTTATTTTATTAAATATTTTCTAAAATCCATATTATTTATCATCTTTTAAAGCATTTATTTTACAATGAGTTTAGCAAAATTCTTTGAAAAATAGAAATAAAATCCCAGTAAAATCAAGTTTTCATGGATTTGAAATGTGGTTTGTTTGGGTTTAATGATAAAAGGTTGTTTGTAAAAACTAAAAAAAGAAAAAATAAGTTATTAAAAACTTATTTGTAAATATCCAAATCTAAAACCTGAGCTATGCTTTCGCTGTCTTTCTCCAGTTGGGACAGGCTTTTGTCTTTGGTTTTTATTGTAAATTGCTCAATAACACGGGCTCCCCTTGCTTTTACTTTTTTCTCCATCTTTTCAATTGCAGAGTCTCCGCCGGAGTTGCTCATTGTTGCAAACAAGACAACATCTTTTCCAAACAAATCGCATCTGTCAATCATTGTTATAATTGCTGGAGCTGCATTGTTCGCCCATGTTGGAGTGCCAAAGTAAACGGTTCCATACTCTTCAAGATTTAAAACCGGAGGATATATTTCGGTTTTATTTTCTCTAAAGGCATCAACCAAGGAGCCGAATCTATTTTTTAAACCATCGCGTTCTTTCAAATCCTTTACTTCACATATGTCTGCTTTCAAGCTGAGAGCTAATGTTTCAGCAACTTTTCTAGTGCTTTCTGTTTGTGAATAATATATGATAATGGTTTTCATAAATCTGCCTCCTTAGATTTTTTAATAATTTTATTTTAATTACTATCTTTTTCACTATTTATTATTTTCCTTTAAAGATATGAAGTCCCAATATGGAAATTATGATTTAAGGATGCATTCCATACATCTTCAAACCTGTGGTTTCATCAAATCCGCACATGATGTTCATGTTATGGACTGCCTGGCCTGATGCTCCCTTGACAAGGTTGTCAATAGCTGATATGACAACCAGACGTCCGGTCTCATCAATCTCAAAGCATCCGATATGTGCAAAGTTGGATCCGCGAACACTGCTCAAGCGAGGAATCTCACCATCTTCCAGGATCTTTATGAAAGGCTCGCCCTTGTAGTTTTCCTTGTAAAGCTCAAGCACTTCTTCACTAGTCATGCCTTCGTTTTCAGGAGTTAAGAATGAATGATTTGTAGTTAAAATACCTCTGTTTACTGGAACAAGGTGTGGAGTAAAGGATATTCTAACATCTGAAAAAGCTCCAAGCTCCTGTTGGATCTCAGGCATGTGCCTGTGACTTGTAGGCTTGTATGGATTTACATTGTCTCCGATATTTGGATAATGGGTTGAGGTTGTAGGGCTGATTCCTGCACCGCTTACACCTGTTTTGGAATCGAAAATCATCCTGTCCACAAGTTTGGCTTTGGATAATGGAATTCCTGATAAAATAGCTCCAGTTACAAAGCATCCTGGATTTGCAATAAGCTGTGCTTTTTTGATTTCCTCCCTGTGAAGTTCTGGAAGTCCGAATACTCCCTTAACATCTGAAGTGTGCTCTATTCCATACCATTTTTCATAAACTTCAATATCATTGAATCTGTAATCGCCACTTAAGTCAATCACTTTTGCACCAGTTTCCAAAAGGTCTGGAACAATTTTCATTGAAGCTCCGTGTGGTGTTGCTGTAAAAATCACATCAGCATCAAAATCACTTGGATTGATATTTTTAAATACTAGTCCGGTATCTCTTAAATGAGGATGTACCTTTTCGATTGGAGTTCCATCATATTTTCTTGAACTTACATCTGTAACTTCTACTTCAGGGTGGTTTAATAGAATTCTAAGTAATTCTCCACCAGTATATCCGCTTGCACCTACAATTGCTACATTTACCATGTTTACACCATTTTTATATTGAAATTTTTAAGCATAATAATTTTTTTTAGAAATTTATTTTATTTTTGGAATCATTTATCATTAATTTAGTAATTTATTTTATTTTTGGAATCATTCATCATTAATTACATTACTGCAATCCAAGTTTTTCTCTTCCAATTCAGAATGTTTAATTCTGTTGATTATTTTACAGGTACTGTCAAGGTCTCCTGTTCTGTACTCTTTAACTCTTTTAGCCACAGCTTTGATTCCTCTTTTATCTAATTCTTCTTGAAGCTTTGCAATATCATGGTTCTGATCGCTGCCAATAGCTATTATGTCTGGTTTAATTTCCTCCACAATTTTAAACATATCGCCATCATAACCTATGTAAGCTTCATCAACAGGTTTTAAATATTTAATCATTTCTAATCTTTGATTTTCATCAATAACAGGAATTCTCTTTTTCTTTTTAACAGTTGAATCTCTTGCTATTACAACTACAAGGACAGCATCTTCTCCACCTAATTCTTTTGCCTTTTCAAGGTAGAGCCCATGTCCTGGGTGCAATAGGTCAAATGCTCCTGTTGCCATAACTTTCATATTCAGTCTCCATTAAAATATATAATAAATTTAAGTAAAATTTAACAGTTTTTTTTTAATTCGCGGTTTTTTAGACTATTTAATATCCTGATATTTTAAAGCATCTTCAAGTTTTATCTTGTCTTTATATAATGCAGAACCAATCACCACTCCTTTTGCACCTGTTGATTGCAGCTGCTTCAAATCATCAAGTGTGGTTACTCCTCCTGAGTAGACTACTGGAATGTCAACGGAATTGACCAGATCAACTACAGGGTCTGTGTAAAATCCTCCGAGAAGGCCTTCTACATCCACATTCGTAAACAAAATGCTTCCAGCACCTAAATCCTGGAATTCCTTGCTTATCTCAGTTGCAGACTTGTCGATTTTTTCCTGCCAGCCTTTAATCACGACTTTATTGTCCTTGCTGTCAAGAGAAATCATAATGCGTTCGGATCCATACTCATCAGACAATTCGGTGATTGTCTGAGGGTTTTTTATTCCCATGGTTCCGATAATCAGCCTGTCGATATCCAAATCCAGAAGCTCTTTGGCATATTCAATGCTTCTTATGCCTCCTCCCAGCTGGATTGGAACGGAAACCTCATCTAATATCTTTTTAATGGTTTCAATGTTTGTAACGCTTTCAAGAGCGCCATCGAGATCTATTACATGAACAACCTCGGCACCTGCATCCTCCCATTTTGCAGCCACTTTTTCAGGATTTTCAATCACTACTTGCTCGGTTCCAGGTTCTCCTTGAACTAGTTGAACGCATTTTCCATTTTTTATGTCCACTGCAGGCATGATAAGCATCTTGTTTTCTTGAAATGACATTTAAACACCTTGAATTAATATCAATAAATACCTAAAATTATATCGTTATAATGATTTATTTTTATTTAAACAAACTAATAAATATATTTATTTAATTAATAAAAAAAGAATTATTTTTTTAATTAGAAGTGGTTTTCACAAGAATCTTTGAATAAACCGATTATCCTAATAAATTAATAATTGTCAATGAAGTTTTGGATTAATTTATAAGCTATGGATAACTGATAGCCGTCAAATTCAATATCCTCTTTTTTAAACCATTCGGCTTTGGTAATTTCATTTCCATCCACTTTGACCTCACCAGAGTCATATTTGCAGATGATTCCAATCATCAATGAGTTTGGAAACGGCCAGGATTGGCTGCCGAAGTATTCAAGGTCTTTGACATTGATTCCAACTTCTTCTTTCACTTCTCTTTTCAACGCTTCCTCAATGGTTTCTCCAGCTTCCATGAATCCTGCAATCAAAGAGTATCTGATGTTTTCGTAGTATGAATGCCTTGCCATGAGAAGCTTGTTTTCCACTTTTCCCTCTTGGTTTACTTCTTCTTTGATGATTGATGTTATAATTGCAGGTGAAATTCTTGTAAAACTTGTAAATCCGCATTCTGGACAAAGCTTGGCTCCTTTTTCAGTTTCTGAGTATATGGTTTCTGCTCCGCATTTTCCACAATATTTGTGGTTGTTGTCCCAATCTATTAGTTGTGTGGCTCTTCCTCCAAGAAGATAGATCTCTTCGTTTATGTCGAATACCTTGGCTAGGAATACGAATTCAAAACCTTCATGTGATTCAATAAACTTCATTTTAGACTCTTCATCTAAATCAAGGCCTATTACATATGTGTCTTTATCATGGAACTGGCCCATGAAGATATTGTTTTTTATGTCTTCCTCTTCAATTCCAATATCCATCAAGCTGTTTAATAGAGGAACTTCATTGTCAATCAGCAAAAGGTCCTTTTCATTAAAAATAAAAAAATATTTTTGAGGGGTGTTTTCCTCTTCGGCATCTAATTTATAGTGCTCGTAAATGCTTAATCCATTTGATATTTCCATGAATTTCATATGAATCTATTTGTCATTTTATTAATATATATTTATTTAGTTAGGGATTTTTTTTGGTAATTTGTAAAATGTTTCTTTCTTTAGGTTTTTTTAGAATATTTTTTCATTTCTGTTTTGTTTCAGTTTCTTTCTTATGATTTTTTAGAATTTTATTTTTTATTTAGGCTTTTTTTTAATTTTTTTAGATATTAAGTGAAAATCATCATTTTTTTAAATTAATTTAAATTCTTTAAACAATTTTTTACAGATTTTTTACTTATAAAAGTTTATTTAATCGTTTTTTAAACAAAATAATTAGTAACATATGGTATATAATCATTGTATGATGAATTAAATTAATTTAATATTTTAGTTACATTTATATATTATAATGGGAATATTAATATTAGAAAATTATTTTTTATATTAAAAAATCAAAAATTGATAAAAATTTCAGAAATTAAAAATCACAATTTCAAATTATTAAACGGAGGTGGATCATGTCTGCTTCAAATATTAAAAAACGTTCAGGTATTGATAGGATAATTAGTTCTCTGTGGGTTTTGCTCTCCTTTTTTCCATTCATAAATGGTCTTGGATTTTTATATGTTGGATCTAAAACTTTTAGAGGCAACTGGTTTTTAGAGGGAATAGTTTATGAAATTCCGTGGATTGCAATGGTCCTCTCTATTCCATTGCATCATTTTGCATTTGCCTTTGCAGCTGCAGGTGCTGGGCTTGTCTTTTCAATCGTAGCATTTGCCCGGTCTCTCATGGTCAACAAGGAGTATCAAAACATCCTTGATAACAACGAGCCTTATCAGAAATCTCTTAATGTACCCTTCAGCATTGCATCTGCTGTTTGCTCTGTCCTACCTTACTTTAATGGACTCAGTTTTATTTATCTTGGAAACAAGATATCAAACAAGCGTTTGATGATTGAGGGAATCATTTATGAGATTCCATGGTTTTTATTGATATTATTCTTGGGAAACAGCATTGTTGCAACAATTGCAATTCTTTTAACCTTTGTATCTCAAATCAGATTCATGCAGATTAATTTCACCAATGAGAAATTATCCCATACTGCTAATACCAATGCCAAGATCAATTCAAACCAAGCCAAAGGCATTAAGGATGCTGAATTCAGCGAAGCTTCAAATGCGGCTGCTGGAGGGAGCAATTCAAAATCAGATTCAGCAAGAGTCAATCATTATGATTTAAGTGGCTCCAATGACAAAATCAAGGACTGGGTCAGATTTGATAAATATGAATCTCAAATCGATGGTTTGAAAAGTCAATTTGATAATAAGGAGGAACATGTAACAAAGTTGATAAATGAGCGTTTCCAAGCTTCAACAATCACTCATGACCGTTTCATGACAATTGTTGGCTCATCCCACAAGCAGTTTTATCAGCAGGCTGATTCTGCAAAGAACATGATTGAATTGACTAAAAATCCGAGCTTGAAGGTTGAAAAGGAGATAGTCAAGAATATCGGCGTACTCGAATCCATCAACAAGAAGATGGATGATTTGATTGCAGAGCTGATTATTAGCATTAATGAAGACAAACAGGCAGATGAGCATTTGCAATTCCTAGCTGATGACATGGAAGGCTTGATTGATTCTGTGAAGCATTATCAATAGTTTCTATTGAAGGCTTGATTGATTCTGTGAAGCATTATCAATAGTTTCTATTGAAGGCTTGATTGATTCTGTGAAGCATTATCAATAGCTGCTATTATTAACCCTCAATTAGACTAAAATATAAAAAGTTATTTGATGTTAAGTACATAAATATTAGCATAACGATTTATTGATTTGAGGATTAGCATGAAAAAACCTAAGTTTTGTGTATATTGCGGTTTTAAATTACGTGATGATGACTTTTATTGTCCTAACTGCGGGGTGAAAATAGAAGCTGAAAAATGGTATGGATCTTCCTCTTCCCTTTCCAGTTATAAAAGATCTCTCGATGATTTAAAAAGAAAATATGAGTTAAAGGAATCCGAGGCTCTTGATTTAGTAAATAAACGGTTTGCACCTCCACAGATTACTTATAATAAATTCATCGGCGAGATTGACAATTGCAGAGTGGTTTTTTATAAGGAAGCAGAGTCCGCCTATGATATTGTTGAATTGATTGATTCTCCAAGCGAGAAGGTAATTAAGGAATTAGAAGAAAAGATAAAGGATTTAGAGACAATCATTGAAAAATTAAATGATTTGATTAATGAACTTATTATCAGTTCAAAGGATTCTAAAAAGTCAGATGATGAAATCCAAAACTTGTTCAAGGATATGGATGATTTGATTGATTCCGTTAAGAAGTATGAGTAAGACTATCAGTAACCATTATTGGATTTAAGTTTATACAAAAATCAAAATTTTTTAATTAATCAGAACTTATGTAAAGGTGATATTATGGCTGAATTTACACTAGATGTACCAGGTATTGAAAAAGATGTTGAAAAAAGTCTTGAAGAGGAAAAATCCAGTTTGCCTAATGAACAAATCAAGGAGCAGGCTGATGAAAATGCAATAGCTATCTTTGAGACTGATTTGGATAATGTTGCAGAAAGAGAAAGCATTACAAAACCATTGGAAGAGTTTGGTCTTCCTGCAATCAACAGATCCGCTCAGAAAAACAGCTTGTTAAGCACACGGTTCAAGGACATTTCCAAAGGAGGTTCAGAATCTGAAAACATTGGAAACAAGTTGAACGAGTTGAACAGGCAGGTAAAAAGTCTGGATCCAAGCGGCATTAATTTTGTAGATGAAGGCATTCTCGGAAAACTGGTCAATCCTGTTAAAAGATACTTTGAAAAGTATGAAAAAGCAGAAGCGGTAATTGCAAATATCATTGATTCCCTGGACCAGAGCAGCAAGGTTTTACAAAATGACAACACCACTCTCCTCAGCGAAGAAGACTACCTTAGGCAGCTTACCAAGAAGCTGATGTCTGACATTGAGCTGGGTAAGCAGATGGATGCTTCAATAGAAGCGCAAATCCGCAATGCTGAGATTCAAGGTGTTGAACAGGCTAAAATCGATTATGTCAAAGAAGAAATTCTCTTCCCTCTCAGACAGAGAATCATGGATATGCAGCAGATGATTGTTGTAAACCAGCAGGGAATTGTTTCATTGAATGTTGTAAGACGCAATAACAAAGAGCTTATTCGTGGAATCAACAGAGCAGAGACAGTAACTGTAACAGCACTTAGAACTGGTGTGATGGTTGCTAGCGCTTTGTACAATCAAAAAATAGCTATGGACAAGATCAAGGCTTTAAATGCCACTACAGAAGATATCATAAGCTCCACTTCTCAAATCTTGAAACAGCAAGGCCAGGAAATTCAAAAATCAAGCACAGAAACAATGATTTCTCCTGAAGTTTTAAAACAGTCATTCAATGATGCTTTGGTTGCAATACAGGATGTAAGCACATTCAAACAGGAAGCCCTTCCTAAAATGCAGGAGACTATTAATGCATTTAGTGAAATGGCAATTGAAGGACAGAAGGCTGTTGACAAGATTGAAACCAAAAACGATGGGCTTTAATTAATTAGGAAATTATTTTTTCCTATTTTTTTCTTTTTTTTATTTAGTTTTTAAAGTATAGTTAGCTTGTAGCTTTATTTTTCTTTTTTTATTTAGTTTTTAAAGCTTAATTTGCATGGGATTTATTTTTTTTATTCACTTTTTAAAATAAATTATGCCATGCTATCAAATCTGGAATCCTTCTTTAAACCTCGGATATAATGCTCGCTTAATAAGTAAGCCATAATGCTTCCCAATCCACATCCTCCGATAACTCCAATATAAACTCCAAGCATTCCATATCCAAGCAGTATTCCAAATAAATACGCCAATGCTACTTGGAAAATCAAGGTTCTGAAAAGAGTTATGATGAGAGAGGTCATTCCCTTTCCAACTGACTGGAACATCATTGAAGAAATGTTTCCTGCAGGATACGCAAGGAGGAAGAATGACAATGCCTGAATTGTAAAGACAAGCATAGGCCTCATTGCAATGCTCTCTGGGCTGTATGTGAATAGAAGTGATATGTACTCCGCTCCAAAGAACATTATGCTCGCTAGGATAATAGCTATTACATGAGCTATTTTCATTGAGTAACTGTAGGTCTCTCTTAATTTTTTCAAGCTTCGCGCTCCAAATGCCGCTCCGGAAACTGTTAAAACAGAGGTTCCAATTCCCATCAGGGGAACATTTGCCATCATATTGACTCTTTTTCCAGAGGTGTATGCTCCTACCGCCATTGTGCCTGCAACCATTGTAAGCATTGAGTTTATTGCAAAAATCTGAAGTGCTATGAGGAAGTTCTCCACCAGGTTAGGCAGTGAGACATTTAAAATGTCTTTCAATATGCCCATGTCAAATTTGAAGTTTTTTAAGTTTATGCTGAGGTATGTGTCCTTTTTAATCCAGATCCAATAAGCCATGACCGCGCAGGCAATGGCTCCAGACAACGCTGTGGCATATGCCGCTCCTGCAATTCCCAAATTCAAGGCATAAATGAAAACAGGATCCAGAATGAGGTTTATAACGCTTGTTCCCACCATCACATACATTGCTCTTTTCACATCTCCTTCTGAACGGAAAATAGCTGCTAATACTGATGAGAATAATAGGAATGCTGTAAAGCTGAATGAAATTGTACCGTAGGTCATTGCATATTCCATGGCATCTCCAGCTTGCATTATCTCAAGCATGGGTCTGAGCAGGCCAACAGTAAAAATAGTAAATATTACGGTGAGAATCATGGTAATCAGGACTGTATGGCATCCTGCATTGTCTGCAAGCTCTTTGTCCTTTGCACCGATAGCTCTTGCAATTAGCGAATTGCCTCCTGAACCTATTGCATTTCCCACTCCTCCAATAAACATGTATAAAGGAGCAGTAAAACCAGTAGCAGCTATTGCATTCGCTCCGATTCCAGCAATCCATATGCTGTCTGTTAAATTATAAACCATCACAATCAGCATGGCTATTGTGGTTGGAACGGATAATTTGCGGATAGCTACTTTGGGATCTCCTCTAATAAGTTCTATGTTTTTATTTTCAGCCATAATAATCCTTTTTAAAAATAGATTTTTTCAATATTGAATATTGTTAGTTAAGGTATTTAACCTTATAATCATTTTGGTTTGTATTAAGGAGTTAGAATGGGGGTTATTTTGGTTTGAATCTGAAGATGTCCAAGTATGCTGTGCCCTCATCTGCAACAAGCTTTCCATCAAATTCCATGGAATCAACAAGCTCCAGACGAGGTTCTGTTTTCAGATATAACTTGTATTCTATAGTTGAATAATAAAAGAAAACAATTATCTCCCTAGGATTCTTGTCATGTGACTGCTGGATTTTTTCTAAAACCTTTGCAAATATTTTGGATGAAAACGGATTAAAGAAGTAAAAACGATTCGCATCATCGACTGGGACGTACTCTTCGGCTTTTGTGTGAATAAAGCATATCTCATCACTGCTTCCATAGTTTTTTAGGTTTTTATTTGCCTTTTTAATCATCCTTTTGCTGTGGTCGAGGCCAATGACCTTGCAGCCTGTTTGATTGTGAAAGAAAAATCCAAGCCTGCCTTTTCCACATCCGTAATCCACCAAAACATCATCCTTTCCAAGCAGGTCGCTTTTAAGGATTTCCTCCAGAACAATATATGGAGTCGGGTCATATCCATAATTGGAGTCATCCTCTTCGCTGTGGTCTGACACGCTAGTGAATATATTCAACTTTTCATCCCAGAATCTGTCCTTTTCTAAAATCTCATCATTGTTCATTGTTTTAGCTCTTTTAGTCCCAGTAAGTGGGTTTATTTTCATTTTTGCACTTATAAATTATTTTTCATATTGGTTAATAATTCATTGCCATCTTTTTTATTTTTTCTACTAAATATTTATATAAGATTTAGTTAAAAAATGTATTTAGAAATTAATTCTATTTTTTATTTATTTTAAAAAATAATTCATTTTTGTGATGAACATGAAGAGAACTGCCTTGAAAATAGCTTATGTTGGAACTCATTTTCATGGATTTCAACGCCAGCCTAATGTGAGAACCGTGGAAGAGGAGCTGATTTATCATCTTCGAAAACTCGAGTACATAGATGATTTAAAGGATTCCAGATTCCGAATCGCCGGCAGAACAGATGCAGGAGTTCATGCATTGGGCAATGTCATCAGCTTTCAAAGCGAGAAGGAGGTTCGCATAAATCAGATAAACCACAGCCTGCCTGATGATATTCAAATCATTGCACAAGCCCCTGTAAGATTTGGATTCAAGCCAAGGTATGCTGAAATGCGCTGGTATAGGTATATATTGTTTGAAAAAGACCTGGATATTGATTTGATGAACCAAGTGGCTGATATTTTCAAGGGAACCCATAATTTTACAAATTTCACAAAACGCAAACAGAAGACAACCACCAGGACAATAGATGATATTAGGATAACTCAAGTGGACATAGAGGAGAACCCCCATAATAAAAACAGCAACTGGGCTCATTTAAACGATTACCAGCCTACTTTCATAGATATTTACGGCGAAAGTTTCCTGTGGAACATGGTTAGGAAGATGATTCGGGTTTTCCTTGATGTGAATTGCGGCAAATTGTCTTTGGATGATGTGAGGGATCTTTTAAACCCTCCGGAAGATGCGCCGAGGGCATATATACGGGTGGTTGATGCAGAGAACCTTATTTTGATGGACACACGATACGACGGCATTAAATTTAAGTATGACGAATATGCATGCCACAGGTTTAGAAAAACACTTGTGGAGTCCCTGCTTGATTTTCAAAAGAATTATGCAGTTAACGAATGTCTTTTAAACTGCCTGGATGATTTAAAATAAGTTTCTTTTAATTTCATCCAATTTTTTTTTAATTCTAAAAATAGTAAAATCTTTGTTTTATTATTTGGAGATAAGCAAAACTGTTTTTTAAACAATTGAGGTTTTTATGATAAATATGGAATTGGTATTTGGGAAGTAATAATTTTGCTTTGTAAAAGATTATTGCTTAAATCCAATAATAAAACAAATTAAACACAAATCTCATTTTTTTAAAATAATGGCAACAATTTATTAAACCCAAGGAAAGGAATTACGGCATAGTTGATATTTTGTTAAATAAATTATGAGTGAAATAATTAATCGAATGATTTAAAAACGGTTTTAATATGTTCCATTATTTCAAAAATGAAATTGGCATTATAAAATTTCAAAAAAAAGGCAGACCTATTTATAGGTAATAATAATTTTAGTTTTATACTATATAAACTTTTTGTTTAGAATTAAACAATTTACTAAAATTTTTTTTAGGTATGCCTAAAATTTCTAAAAAAATTATAAAAAATTAAATTTTTTTAAAAAAAATAACAAATTTTTAAACAAAATAATAATTTGCAAATATCAGATTATTTTTTTGGTAAATAAATCTGGAATTGAATGCTCATTTTCATTTTTATACTATAAGGAACATATATAATTCAAGGTGTAATAATGCGTTGTTTAAAGTGTGGCAGTGAAAATCCGGATTCTGCATCAATATGCATGAATTGTGGAAACACATTGGCTGTAAACTCAAGGGATTTGGATGAGAAGGTGGAAAGGGCAGAAAATCTGGTTAACAGAGGATATTTTGAAGAGGCTCTTGAAGTGATGGATGAGATTCTGGAAATCGACGGGGAAAATCCTAATTTCCTCTTTATGAAAGGATCTCTTCTAGCTATTTTAAACCGTTTGGAAGAGGCAGTTCAAGTTTATGATAAAGGTCTCGAGATTTATCCATATGCCGAGATGATATGGCAGGATAGGGGTGTTCATTTAGCGAGCCTCGGACGTTTTGAGGAAGCTATTGAATCCTACGACAAGGCTATCGAATTGAATCCTAAATATGAGAATGCCTTATTCAACAAGGGAAACACCCTTAGAACATTAAGACGATTCGATGAGGCAGTTTCCTGCTATGACGAAATATTGAAGTTCAATCCAGAAAGCATTGAAGTATTATACAACAAGGGATATGCCTATTTTGAAAGTGAAAGATATTTGGATGCCATAGACATCTTTGATGAGGTGCTGGCTCTTGACAATGAGCATGATGACGCATGGTATAACAAAGGGGAGTCATTAAGGGAGCTTGGCCGCTTGAGTGAGGCTGCAGACTCCTACAAAGAAGTTTTAAGAATCGACTCACATGATGTTCTTGCACTAATCAATGTCGGTGTGTGTTTAGGGGATAGTGAGCATTATGAGGAAGCCATTCCATACTTTGAAAAGGCATTGAAGCTTGACCCGACACGATATGGAGTATGGGCTCAGCTAGGATTGAGCTATGAGAATTCAAATCATTTTGAAGAGGCCATAGAGGCATATGGGAAATATCTTGAATATGAAAGCGACAATGAAATCATTCAGCAGAGGTTAAGCATAGTTTTGAGTTCCAAGCTTCATGGATTTATTGATGAGAGTTTAAGCAGGGAGTTTAAAGGTCTTGGATTCTATTTTAAAGCTCCGAGTGATTTCAAGATGTTTGAATCTAATCTCAAATTGGATAATGGTCGCTCTGTTCCAAAATATGAATTGCATGATGAAAAAGGTAGGAACTGTTTGAATATCACTTATTCTCTCAGTGGATATGGGTCTCAAATAGAATCAGGGGATGTTTTGAACTTTTTGAAGCAAAATGGTTTCAGGGATGCTGAGAAAAGCAGGATTGGAAATCTTGACGGATTTGCTGCTGTAGGCTCCAATTCCAAAATAGCTGTTGCATTCTTTGAAGGCTCTGATTATGCTTATGTGATTGACTACAGAGACGATATGTTGTTTGAGTATTTGAAGGAATCCTTCCGCTTCAATCAAGTTGATTTCTCAAGCAAATAAAAATTTTTTCTTATTTTTTTTTAAATTGAAATTCTCGTGCTGTTTTAAAGCAAATATTTACAGTTTTCCTTTATGTTTGGAATAATAAAAAAATTTTCAAGCAAATATTTTATATTGAATAAGTTATAATCTAATATTAATAGTTGCAAACTATTTTTCAATTTAACCAATTATAATTATAAAAATAATGTGTGATAATATGGCAAAAACTTATATTTTCGGACATAAAAGTCCTGATACCGATACAATAACTTCCAGTCTTGTAATGGCTAATTTGGAAAAGGCTTTAGGCAATGCCGATGCTGTAGCCTGCAGGCTTGGAGGCTTGAACAAGGAAACAGAATACGTATTGAATTATTTTGATATTGAAGCACCTGAACTTATTGATGATGTTGAAGATGACGCTCAAGTTATCTTAGTGGATCACAACAGCCCAAGCGAATCTGTTGACAATTTGGAAAACGCTAAAATCCTTAAGGTTGTAGACCACCACAAACTCGCTTTAGAAACTTCTTATCCTTTATTCTACAGGGCGGAACCTGTTGGATGTACTGAAACAGTCTTATTCAAGCTATATAAGGAAAATGGTGTTGAAGTCACCAAGGAAATCGCCAGCTTGATGTTGTCTGCAATTATATCAGATACTCTGCTTTTAAAATCACCTACAACTACTGAAGATGATGTTGAAGCCGTAAAAGAGCTTGCTGAAATCGCTGAAATTGATTATGAATCCTATGGTCTTGAGATGTTGAAAGCAGGAACAGACTTATCAGACTTTTCAATTGAAGAGATATTGGATCTTGATGCAAAGCAAATCGACTTTGGAGATGTCAAGTCCATTGTCAATCAGGTAAATACTGCAAGCATTCCTGATGTTCTTGAAATGCAGGAAGACCTTGAAGATGGAATTCAGAAAATCATCGATGATGAGGATCTGGATATTTTCATGCTTCTCATTACTGATATCGTAAACAGCAATTCTGAAGTTCTGGTTTTAGGAAGCCAGGCATCACTTGTTGAAGTGGCATATGATGTTACTTTAGAAGACAATCACGCTCTTTTAGAAGGTGTTGTCTCCCGTAAGAAACAAGTGGTTCCTATAATGACTGAAACCGCTTCAAAGTTATAATTAAATAGCTTTTAGCTATTTTTTTACTTTTTTTATTTTTTAAACTCTTTTTTTTTATATGTATTGCAGTTTTTGATTATCTGGCTTTTTTAAATATTTCCTTTAAATTAATCTTTTTTCACTCTCTTTTTATTAAAACTTATATTGATTGAAAATAATAAATATAAAATAATATAATTTATTAGATTTGTGAAGATTATTCGAATTGATATAATTTATTAGATTTGTGAAGATTATTCGAATTGATATAATTTATTAGATTTGTGAAGATTATTCAAATTATCAAATGACTATTGAAGGTGTTTAAATGAAAATAGCTATTGTACTTGGAACAAGGCCGGAAATCATTAAAATGGCTTCCGTTATGGATGAAATTCAAAACAAGGGGCATGAACTGCTTCTTATTCATACAGGACAGCATTACGACAAGGAAATGTCTGAAAACTTCTTTTTAGACTTGAAATTACCAAAACCTAATTATAACATCCATGTAGGCTCAGGTTCTCATGGAAAACAGACTGGAAAAATGATGGAAGGAATCGAAGAGGTTTTGCTGGATGAAAAACCTGACATCGTTCTTGTTCAAGGGGATACCAATGCAGTTCTTGCAGGGGCTCTTGTAGCTGTCAAATTGCATATTCCAGTGGGACATGTGGAAGCGGGACTTCGGTCATTTGATGAAACAATGCCTGAGGAAATTAACCGTTTGGCTGCCGATGTCAGCTCAAAATTATATTTTGTTCCAACTGAGGAATCTGCAATAAACCTTGCAATGGAAGGCATTTCCAGAAAGCGTATTTTCGTAACCGGAAACACTGTGGTTGATGCCTGTTTTAGAAACCTCAAGATTTCCGAAGAAAGGGATGTTGGAGAGTATGAAAAATCTCTTGCAGACCTGGACATTGACAATATGGAGAATATAGTTACATTGACAATGCACAGAGCTGAAAACGTTGATTTTAAAGACAGGCTGCTTAATATCATAGAGGCATTGGAGGAGCTGGATGATACAAACATCATTTTCCCTATGCACCCTAGAACCAAAAAGACAATGGAAAACTTTGGTTTGTTTGACAGGCTCAATGACCTGAGTCATGTTCACATAATCAAGCCTGTGGGATATCTGGATTTCCTATTGCTCACATCAAAATCAACTCTCATACTTACAGATTCCGGAGGATTGCAGGAAGAGGCGATTACCCTGGATGTTCCGGCTCTTACATTGAGATACAATACTGAACGTCCTGAAACAGTCACTGCAGGAGGCAACATCCTGGTAGGTTCTGATAAGGAGGCTATTTTAAAGTATGCAAGAAAGATTCTTGACGATGAAGAGTTTAGAAACAGCATGAAAAATGCCAAAAACCCTTACGGCATGGGAAATGCGGCTGAATTGATGATAAAAATCATAGAAGATGCCGATGCCGCCGATTCTTTGAAACTGGTTGCCCCTGATGAGGTTATGGCAAGTTTCACACGCAAGATGAAGGTTATAGATGAGGATATAAGTGTTAAGGAATATGAGGATAAAAATAATGCCTTAATCAAGATTGCCTTTGAAGGAGAAGATGTAAAATTCCCATTTGATGATTTGAACTTGAAGGGCAAAACTATTATACTTGAAGATTATAATAATTAATTCAATTTGTTGATTTTTTCATTGTGATGGGGATTTGCTTTTAATTTGTTGATTTTTCCATTGAGAAATGAATTTTAATTTAAATGAAGATGTCTTTGGTTTGAGTTAAAGCTTAATAGGAGAATAAAAATATGTTTGATGTTGAAGTTGGTGATGATACAATCTTGATTTTTGAATATTACACAGCCTCTGGAACTGACGATCCTGCGATAATATCCGAAGCTGAAGAGATTGTAAGATCAATTGTATTGGACTTAAAAGATGAGGATATCTGTGTTTTAGTATCAAAACAGTTCGAACACATCTTTGATGATTTTGACTTTGATATTAAAATCATTGCAATAGATGGAGGATTATACGAATGGCTGGAAATGAATGCTTCTGTTTTCAATAGAGCCCTGTTTGTCTCTTCTGAAAATGATATGAACCTGTACAGATTGACAAAACTGCTTGAGTCCAAGCAGGTTAAATTATACACTTCCTCATCCTATGCTGTAAAACTTGCATCTGATAAGTTTGAAACCTTCGATTACTTGAATAAAAGAGTTCCACAGCCAAAAACCTATAATATTCTCATCAATCCGAAGACCTACTGGAAAAGAGCCATTCAGTTATTCTTCGATGGTATCAACGGAGATTATGATAATGAATCCAGTGAATATGATATTCCCTTATTCAAAAGGCCTAAAGATGTTCCTGTAGTGGATGAGAGTGATATGGATGTTGTCAAAGAGCATAAACTGATAGCCAAGCCTCGTTTTGGAGTGGACTGTGAAAACCTTAAAATCATTGAAACCAAACGCAATATAGATGAGCTTGAGGAAATCTACGAGCCGGGCTCCAGATTTGTTGTTCAGGAATTCATCGAAGGCGATGTATGCAGTGTAAGTTTAATTAGCAATGGTCGTAAAGCACTTCCTATTAGTTTTAACAAGCAGATAGTGGAAATCAATGAAAACGGCGGCCAGTATGTTGGAGGATATATTCCATTCGAGCACCCTCTTAAAGAAGAAGCTTTTAAGATAGCTAAAAAAGCTTGTGAAATGCTTCCAGGACTTCAAGGATTCGTTGGTGTTGATTTGATAATCAATAATGAGGAGGAGAAGGTTTATCTTATAGAACTCAACTCCAGATTTACTACCTCTTATGTTGGAATGCAGAAGATAGCTGATTTCAATATAGCCAAATCACTAATCGATTTGCTTGATAAAAAGATTACAATCGAAGATCTTGAGAAAAGGGTATCATATGATGGCAAGGTAAGTTTTTTAAAGGATGAGAATGGAATTTTAGATATTAAAGTGGAAAAATAAGGAATTTTTTTATATTAACGGATGAGAATTGAATTCTAGTTATTAATTGGAAAAATAAGGAATTTTTTTATATTAACGGATGAGAATTGAATTCTAGTTATTAATTGGAAAAATAAGGCATTTTTTATATTAACGGATGAGAATTGAATTCTAGTTATTAATTGGAAAAATAAGGAATTTTTTTATATTGTTTATTGAATAAAAAATCATTTAAGTAAAAATAATAAATTATTGGGAGGAATGAGATGAAGATAGCAGGTTTTGATATCGGTGGTGCAAATACCGACTTAGCAATTATTGACTTTGAAGACGGTGAGATAAAAAAGATCATAGTCGATTTTGAATATCTTCCAATGTGGTCACAAAATGACAGATTGGAAAGCGTTTTAATCGATTTGATTGAAAGAAACCTTCCCGTTGAGCAGATTGATGCTGTAGGCATATCCATGACTGCCGAGCTTGTTGATGCTTTCAATACAAAAGCCGAAGGAGTTCTGGACATCGCCACCACTTGCGAGAAGCTGTTTGATGTTCCAGTTGCTTATATTGGAGTTGATAATGTCTTATCAATCAGCGATTTGGTTCAAAACCCTCTAGAAGTCGCGGCTGCCAATTGGATAGCCACCTCTCAGATTGTTGCAGAAATCGAACCGAACTGCATTTTCATTGATACTGGAAGCACAACTACTGATATTATTCCTATAAAGGATGGAAAGGAATGTGCAGTAGGCAGAACAGATTTTGAACGTTCAGCTACTGGAGAACTCGTCTATACAGGCACTCTCCGTACCAATGTGACCAGTTTTGTCGATTCAATTCCTATTGGAGACAAGACATACAGAGTGGCATCAGAGCTTTTTGCGATTACTGCAGATGTCTACAATGCCCTTGGCTTGATTAAGAAAGAGGATTATGTATGCGCAACAGCAGATGGCTCAGGCAAGACAAAAGTCGAATCTGAAAGAAGATTATCCAGAGTTGTCTGTGCTGATTTAGATATTCTAAGTCATGAAGAAGTCTTGGAAATGGCTGATTACATTCACAAGCAGCAAGTAAGGCAAATTGCTTGCGGCCTCAAGGATGTATCTGAAAGGGAAGGATTGGACACAGTTGTTGTTACAGGTTTGGGCAAGGATATTTTATGTGCTGAAGCTGCCCGATTGCTTGGCTTGGAAGTTAAATCCATGGGAGATTATTACACAGATGAGGAATGTGTAGTAGCTCCGGCTATAGGTACTGCGATAATGGTTAAAAATTATTTTGAAAATTAAACGGTTCTTTAAATTCATTTAGGCGATTTTATGAAAAAAAGACATATTTTTGTTTTATTTTTGATTTTAATCATTGCAGCAGGTGGAGCATTTATCATATTTGCTCATGGAGATGGAGAATTAATCGGTCAAAACGAGCTTGGAAGCGTTGAGAGAGTGGATTTCACTCACAGCAACAATCCACAAGTAAAAATAGGGCTGGTGTCTGGAATGCATTCCCGTGAAAAGCTTCATCAGTTTGCAATTCCTATTGTCTGCTGGGCTTTTGCGTTAAATCATGATGCGGAAATAATCAATTACCAAGTCAATGTAACAAAAGATTCTGAAGACTTTTACAGTGGAAGAGCCAATGGGGAATCCCTTGTGCATGATTATGTGGTTAGTGATGTGGAAAAATCAGACTTGGACCTTGTAATCATAGGGCACGACCATGAGGATGGTTACGGCGAAGGTTATTACATTGCCACTCCAACCATGGATGACCCTTCTGTTGAGCTTGCAAGAGTTGTTACAACTGAAATAGGCTTTAGCCATTACACTAGAAACAAAAGTGCACCGACTCAAAGCAGTTCAATTCTCAAGGTGGATAATCCTATTGTGGATACTGGTTCCAGAGTCTTTGTTTATGAAATTCCAGAAAATGACCGCAGACTTTCATCCTTGCGTCATACTTATCAGCTATTGGAATCCAGTTATAATCATTTGATTGGAAACAATTGATTTTTGAATTTATAATTAGATATATAAATGAGTTTTAATAAAATAAAAATAGTAAATTTACTATAAATTATCGAGGCAAAGAATGGCATTTGAATTAACATCATTATTGATTGCTTGTGCAGGAGCGATATATTTCATGCTGCCTGCATATGTGGCTAATCTCAGTGGTCTTGTTTTTGGAGGAGGCGAACCTATAGATGCGGGTAAGAACTTTTCCGAATACAGCAAGCATAAAGGTCATTTTACAGATGACAGGCGTTTCATTGGAAACGGTGTAACTTGGAGAGGTACTTTCTGTGGAACTGTTGTAGGAACATTTGTTGGAGGCTTGCTTGGTTTTATTGGGACTATTTTTGGAGATTTAACCCAATTGACTTATGGTGTTATAGGAATTCATGCTTATGGATCTATTATTGCAGGTTTCGGACTTGGGTTTTTGATGGCTTTTGGAGCTTTGGCAGGAGATGCTGCAGGAAGCTTTTTAAAAAGAAGATTAGGCCTTCAAAGTGGAGATCCGGCACCTTTCCTTGATCAATTGGATTTTGTCTGCGGAGCTCTTGTTTTCAGTTTGCTCGTTGTTCCTTTATCCCTTGATTTTGTTCTGCTTATTATGGCAATCAGCATAGTTCTTCATTTAGGCAGCAACACATTTGCATATCTGATTGGCATGAAGGATGTTTGGTATTGATTGAAATTCAGTATTTTTAAAAAATACTTTCTATTTTGCATATATTTAAATTATTAAGTTAATTTTAAGTATTCCTATTATTTTTATTTTTTAATCTTCTATTTATTGGTTTTTTATTTATTTATTTTATTTTAAAGAATTCACATATTTTAAAAAGGGAAATTTCATAAGTCTAGTGGAGCATACCATATAATTTAAATAGCATAAAAACTAATATTTAAGTTAGTATAATTATATTGTATATATACTTTATTCCCATTCATTTTGTTATGGATTATTTTTTATGAATGGATTACTAAATGAATTATGTTTATTTTATAATTTAACGATTATCTGAGGAATTCCTTAATATCTTGTTTATATTTATTGCATAATTTTTTAATGAGGTGAGAGAATGTTTATTAAGAAGACTAAGAGTTTATGTCCTACTTGTCTTAAACCTCTTGAAGCCGAGGTTTTTGAAGAAGACGGCAAGGTCTGGATTAAAAAAGAATGCCCTGATCACGGCGAGTTTAAAAATACTTATTGGAGCGATGCAGAGATTTATAACATGGTGGATGCATATGACCCTGTCAGTACTGCATTGGACAATCCTATGATGAATGTTAGTGATGGATGTCCTTCCAATTGTGGATTATGCGGAGAGCATGAGTCCTCTACTGTTTTAGGATTGATTGATGTTACAAACAGATGCAATTTAAGATGCCCTATTTGTTTTGCTAATGCAGCGGCATCAGGTACATTATACGAGCCTACTTTTGAAGAAATTCGTCAGATGCTTGTAAATTTAAGAAATGAAAAACCAATTCCTGCTGTAGCTATTCAGTATGCTGGTGGAGAGCCTACAGTACGTAAGGACTTGCCTGAATTAATCAAGCTTGCCAAGGAAGAAGGATTTTCACACACTCAAATAGCTACTAATGGTATTAGAATAGCTAAAAAAGAAGGTTATGCAAAAGAATTAAAAGAAGCAGGGCTTAATACAGTATACCTGCAATTTGATGGTTTGACTAAAGAGCCTTATTTGATTGCTAGAAACAAGGATTTATTGGATATCAAGCTGCAGGCTATTGAAAAATGTAGAGAAGCAGGTCTTGGTGTTGTAATCGTACCTACAGTTGTTCATGGTGTAAATGATGACCAAATAGGTGATATTATCAGATTCGCCCTTGACAACGTGGACATTATTCATGGCGTAAACTTCCAGCCGGTTTCATTCTCCGGAAGAACTCCTGCTGATGAAGTGGAAAGCCAGAGAGTAACAATTCCTGACTTTTTAAAATTAGTTGATGAACAGACCCATGGTGAAATTGCTGTTCAGGATTTCTATTCAGCTACTTCCGTACAGCCTGTAAGTAAATTCATCGGAGCTTTGCAGGGGTCTTTGCCTCCTGTAACTTTAAACTGTCACCAGCACTGCGGTTCTGCAACCTATGTATTCAAAGACGGAGACAAGATCATTCCAATCACCCGTTTCATTGATGTTGACAAGTTCCTGAACTATCTGGACAGATATACTGAAAAATTGGAGAACGGCGGTTTCGCAATTAAATCCAGGGTTTTAGCAAGTGCTACTAAGAATATTCCTAAAGTCCTTAATGAGGAAAATGCGCCTTCCAATATCGATATTAAAAAACTTCTGCTTGGAATATTCAGAGACCAGTCTTACGAAGCTTTAGGTGATTTCAGTGTAAATTCCTTGCTTGTATCATGCATGCACTTCATGGATCCTTTCAATTTCGATTCAGACCGTGTTAGAAACTGTGTAATTCATTATGCAGTTCCTGATGGACGTATCATTCCATTCTGTACAATGAACTCTATATACAGGCAAGCTATTGAAGCAGAATTTTCCACTCCTCTTAAAAAAGAGTTAAAAGAATTTAATTCTGAAACTGGGGAAGAAGAGCCAACAGGAAGATATGTTAAATTAAGATAATTTATCTTAATTTTTTCTTTTTTTTATATTTTTAGTAAGTTTTTTTTTATTTTCAAAAAGCTTTTTTATATTTTTTAGTAAGTTTTTTTTATTTTCAAAAAGCTTTTTTATATTTTTTAGTAAGATTTTTTATTTTCAAATATTTTTTAAATTATTGATTTTTGTTTAAATTTTTCAAAACAAAAGTAAAAGTCATATCAAAATATTCTAACAATTATTAGTTTAGTATATATTTTTTCTCTAATTTTTTATAGTTTTTTTTAAAAATCATGCATTTTTTATGTCTTTTTTTCAATAAGTTTAAATATAAAAAAATTATATATTAATATTGGATATTTAGTTTTAAATAAAAGTTAAAGTATTTTATTTACTCAAACAATAAAATTAAATATTTTAAAAATTTGTTATGCAATTAGTGTGTATCAAGTTGATAATTATATGGAGTGAATAATATGATTATTAGGACACCTTCAAGGTTGCACATGTCTCTTTTTGATATGAATGGTTCTTATAAGAGAATTGACGGAGGCATAGGCCTTGCTCTTCAAGATCCACAATTTGTTTTAGAATGTGAAGAGACAGAAAAAGGAGTCACTTTTGACTTTGATAGTAAGCTTAGTGATGAAGAAGCTATTGCAGAATGTAGTGAAAAGATTCCTGCAGCTGCTAAAAGAACAATAGAACATTTTTCTATTGATACTGGTTTCCATTTCACTGTCCATTCAACATACCACCCTCACTCAGGTTTAGGTTCTGGTACTCAAATCGCTTTGGCTACTGCTAAATTGATTACAGAATCAGTTGGCATTAGTGGTGTTGAAGGCAAGGAATTAAGTACTATCGTTGGAAGAGGTGGAACTTCAGGTATTGGAACTTATGTTAATGAGTTAGGTGGACTTATTGTCGATGGTGGTCACAGTTTAAAAGAAAAACCGGGATTCCTGCCATCAGGAGCATCTAAAGCCAGCCCGCCTCCATTAATTGCAAGATATGACTTCCCAGAGGAATGGGATATCCTTGTAGCAATGCCTGATATTGATTATTATGTCAATGGTCAAGAAGAGGTAAATATTTTCCAAACTTACTGTCCGATTCCTCAAGACGAAGTGGAAAAAGTTTCCCACATAGTTTTAATGAACTTGTTGCCTTTCATGCTTGAAAAAGACATTAAAAACGTAGGATGGTCAGTTTCACAGCTTCAAAAATATGGTTTTAACAATCTTGAACACAGTTTAGAACCTCACATTCTGCCGACTATGAAGGCTATTGAAGAAGCTGGTGCCTATGGCGTTGGAATTAGCTCCTTTGGCCCTGCGGTATATACATTTTTCGATGAAGAAAACAAGGACATAGTCGATGCTACAAAAGAGATTGTCGGAGAAGACAACGTTTTTGTTACTAAAGCTCAAAATCACGGTTATGTCTTGGAAAAATAAATCTTTGCATTTTGCAGAGAAGTGACTTTCACAATTTTTGTGAGGGAATAGAATATTTTATTGGTTGATTTTTATCAACCACTAGTCATTTGAATATATTTATAATTTTTAGCTTTTCAAGCTAATTATTATATTCATTTTTTTTTAAAAGGGGATCTTTTTTTCAACAAGTTACTGATATTTAAATTGATTTTGCATACTTTTTTAGGATTTTTCATGTTTTTATTTTTTTGAGAATTTTAACTGTGTTTTTTCATAGAAATTATTTTATATATGTTTGAACTAAATTTTTATTAGTTAAATTTTTTAAAATTTACAATAATTTATCAATCAAATTTTTAAGTGTATATTATGAGTGAAATTAAAGGAAAAGTCTGGAATTTCGGGGATAATATTGATACTGATGTTATTATTCCTGGAAGATATTTGAGGACATTTGATGAGAATGAACTGGCTGTTCATGTTCTTGAAGGTGAAAGAGCTGATTTTACCAAGGGTGTTCAAAAAGGAGACATAATACTTGCAGGTGATAATTTCGGCTGTGGATCTTCTAGAGTGCAGGCAGCAGTTGCAATTAAAGCAGCTGGAGTGGATGTAATCATTGCAAAGTCATTTGCACGAATATTTTATAGAAATGCTATAAACATCGGCCTTCCAGTAGTTACCGCAGATATCGAAGCAGATGATGGAGATATTTTATCAGTAGACCTTGAAGAGGGAATTATTGAAAACCAAACAAAGAGCACTCAAGTTGAAATTCAACCTTTTAATGATTTCATGTTTGAAATATTATCCGATGGCGGTATTGTAGAACATTACCTTAAGAATAAGGAATAATATTTTTGAAATCTTTTCTTTTCAATTTTTTAATTATTGTATTTTATAATATTTTCAATTTATTGTTCAGGGACATTTTTGAATATTTTCAATTGTTATTCAAAGTGTCTTGAAACATTTTTCAATTGCTTTCTATAAAATCAATGTGTTTATGTAGATGGGTTTGTTTCGAAGATTCTATTCACAAAGTTCCTCTAATTTAAATAATTTCAGCATTGATTAAAATTTGGGTTTAATATATTAAACTATTTTTAATAAATGATTATTTCATTTTAATTGAATAAAAATTTCCTTTTTTTTCATGTTTGATGATTTTTATAGATTCAACAATCACTTAATTTTTTTCTTCTATTTGATGATTTTTATAGATTCAACAATAACTTTTAAATATGTAGATTTTTAAATATACATTATAATATTTTATAAAAAATTTTTTTTATTATCAAATTGGAATTATCCGATTTGACTTTCTAATCTATTTATAAAACTTTATTTATTATTTAATCGCTTATTTTATAGATTTATATGATTAAACTGATTAATGCGTTTAAATAAGATTTTTTATTAAATCATAGAGGTGTTAAAATGGCATGCCCAGTATGTGGATCTAGTGATGCTGTTGTATTAAAAAACAAGATTATCAATGCTAAAAGTAAGGATATAAGAGAACTGTTATTGAAATGTGAGGAATGCGGTTCTGTTTACAAAGAGAGAATCACTCAGGAAAAACCTAAGCCGTTTAGGTTGATTGTAAGCGCTCATGAAGAAACTCACAAGCTTATGATTGACTTGTTCCCTGAAGAGGAGCTTCGTGTAGGAGATTTCTTGATATGTGAACTAGGCAAAGTGAAAATCACTGCTTTAGAACTTGAGGAAAGACGTGTGGAAAAAGCTATTGCTCGAGATGTAAAAACCATCTGGGCTTCATCTGAAGAGATTCCTGCTCGTTTTGGTGTTTCCATCGATTTGCATGGAAAAGTTGCATCATTCAAGGTGGAAACCGAACGCGAGTATGAGATAGCTGTTGATGACATTATTAAAATAGGCAAGTATATTGCACGCGTTCATGTTATCAAAACAGAAGAACGCAAGCTTATTAAAGGTTTTGCAAAAGGAAGAGTTATTAAAAGAGTTTATGCAAAACCGGTTAAGTTCAATCATTATGATTATGATTTAACCAGTTATGTTGTATCTTCTAAAAAGCCTGAATAAACTTATATTTTTTCAATTAATTTTTTTTAATGAAATTTTTATAATTTAAGAGGATAATATGAAAGTTTTTATAGAAACTTACGGATGTACATTCAATCAAGCGGATTCCGAGATCATGGCTGGAATTTTAGCAAAAGAGGGCATGGAACTTGTTGACGATGTTGTAGATGCAGATGCCATCATTGTTAATACATGCTATGTCAAGCTCCCTACCGAAAGCAAGGTTATCAATAGGATCAAAGGCCTTCAGGAGGCCTACCCTGATAAGCAGGTCATCGTTGGAGGATGCATGGTCGAAGTGGATCCGGAGAAGCTTGAGAGAATAGGGCCTAATTGCTCATGGATTGGACCGCATCATTTAAACAAGGTAGCTGATGTTGTTAAATCCGCATGCGGCGGCGAGGTTTCAAGAGTCACAGGTTTTTCAAAGGATTCAAAGGTTTGTGTGCCTAAAATACGCAAGGATCCGTATATTCATGTTATCCAAATATGTGAAGGCTGTTTAGGTTCTTGCAGCTATTGCTGCACCAGATTTGCAAGAGGTGGACTTAACAGTTATCCTATTGCAGATATCAAGGCCGAAGCTCAAAAGGCTATTGAAGATGGCTGTGTTGAAATTGAACTTACTGCTCAGGATACTGCTGCTTTCGGCCATGACAGCGGTGAGAAATTATCAGATTTGATCAAGGAAGTTGCCGGCTTGGATGGAGATTTCAGAGTTCGAATAGGAATGATGCATCCGAATAATATTGGTGATGACTTGGATGATTTGATAGATGCGGTCAACATGCCGAATGTTTATAAATTCCTTCATGTGCCTATTCAGTCAGGAAGCGATGCGGTTTTAAAGCATATGAGACGTCATCATACTGTTCAAGAGTACAAGGATATTGTCTACCGGTTTAAAAATGAGATTCCTGGTTTGACTCTGGCGACAGATATCATTGTTGGATATCCGACAGAAACTGAAGAGGATTTTGAGCAAACAGTGGAACTTGTTGAAGAGGTTAAATTCAACATTATTCATATTTCCAAATATCAGCATAGGGAAGGAGCTATTTCCTCATCTTTAAAGGATATTCCATTTGAAGTGATGAAGAGAAGATCTAAAAGGCTGTCTGATGTCAAGTTCAAATTGCTTGAAGATGAGAACAAGATTCTGCAAGATAGTGAAATGAATGCTTTGGTTGTTGAAAAAGGTCCTAAAGGAGGATTTATAGCTAAATCAGATTCTTATATTCCAATCATAGTTCATGATGTTGAACTGGGAAGTTTTATCAAAGTCCATATTGATGAGACTACAGGCACTTATTTGATTGGTCATGAGGTTTAGTTTTTTGTAACCTTTATTCATTGCATATTCATCTAATTTTTTTTTATTTTTTTAGTTTCTTAAAATAATTTTAATAAGAGTTTTTATTGGATTGTTTCTCAAATTAGGGCTTTATTTCTATTGTATTTTAGTTTTAAAGCATAGTTTATCTTTTAATTTTAAAATTAGAAAAGATTTTTTTATTCAGATTTTATCACTTTATTTTATCTCTTGTTTTGGTAATTGACTAATTTTTATTCTTTATTTGCTAATTTAAGACTTTTTAAGAGGTTTATTTTTTAAGACTTTAGAGCCGTGGAATATCTATTTTATTGGTTATTTTTTACTATATTTTTTAATATTCTATTAATTTTCATTGTTTTTTAAATTCCTATATTAATTAATTTTTATATTCAATAATAAGGAATTTAATCCATTATATATTGAAAACATTTAAATACTATGTGGTACAACATTCAATTGGAGGTGAAAACATGAGTGAATTACCAATCGCACCAGTCGGCCGTATTTTAAAAAATGCTGGCGCTCCAAGAGTTAGCGATGATGCAAAAGTTGCATTGGCTGAAGCTTTAGAAGAAAAAGGTGACGAATTAGCTAAAAAAGCTGTTAACTTCGCACGCCACGCTGGTAGAAAAACTGTAAAAGCTGAAGACATCAAGTTAGCAATCAAATAAGTTTGCTCATTAGTTTTTAACTGTTGTACTATTGGCCAGATTCTTTTGGCCAATCCTTTTTATTTTATTCTTACAATAATTTTATAAATGAGAAATTACATAATATAATTGGTTTAATAATTATTTCATGCCTTTGGATATTTGTAAATTCAGTATTTAAATACTGGATTTTTTAGAACATGTTTACTTTTCATTTATTAGAAACATTTATATATTACAATTGACATAGTTTAGTAAGTGAAAGGTCCAGTGGTCTAGGGGTATGATACCTCCTTGACGTGGAGGTGACCACGAGTTCAAATCTCGTCTGGACCATTTATTTGCCATGTTAGTTCAGTTGGGAGAACGCCAGACTGAAGATCTGGATGTCGCTGGTTCAAGTCCGGCACATGGCACTCTCTATTTTTTTCCTTTTTTATTCATTTAATTTTTTTTAGACAATTTGCTCGTTTTTAATTGATTTTGAATAAAGAAATTTTTTATTGTATTTTTTTAAAATAAGTTATTTTTTCTTTGTTGACTTGGTTTTTATTTAAAAGAATCAGTTTATCGATATTTGAAAAGAAGAAGTTTGAAGTTTTATTTTAAAAAAAGAAATAGAAATAATTTAAAATTAATTAAATTATTTGTGTTTTAAAAATTATGGTTTAATTGATAAATTATTCGTGTTTTAAAAATTTATAGTTTTTAAATAAGTCTAGGACCTTTTACAGTTCCTGGAGCTACTTTTTGATTTCCAGCAACATGGTTTAATTCATCAATAATTGGAAGAGGGTTTGAACTTCCTATTTTCTCAACCCCTGCCGCAATGATATTTGTGGTTAGCTTGTAATTATTGATTCCACCAGCTGCTTTCATTTTACAATGAGGAGCATTCTTCTTGATTACTCTTAATGATTCCATTAATGAATAAAAATCCTGGTTTCCATTAAATCCACTTGCTGTTTTCACATAATCCGCTCCAGCGTCTTCACACATTGCCGCAGCAGCAGCGATCTCGTCCATGGTTAAAACAGGACATTCGATGATGACTTTGAGAACTGTATCTCCAATAGCTTCCTTTACAGCTTTAATATCATCTCTTACATCATGATATTCGTGATTCTTAATGGCTGAAATCTTGGCCATCATGTCGATTTCATCTGCACCGTCAGCTATTGCTTTTTTTGCTTCTGCAATTTTTCCTTCTGTATTTCCTGCTCCTAATGGGAAATCAGCAACTGTAATGACCTTGATGCCAGTACCTTCCAATGTTTCTTTAGCTAATTTAACATAATATGGATGGACTACAACTGAATGAAACTTGTATTCTTTTGCTTTTTCAAAGAAATCCAGCATCATATCTTCTGTAGCAGTATTATCCAAGTTGGTAAATTCAATGTATTGTGCCAGTTCTTCTCCTGTATTGATCATATTTATCTCCTCGTGTCAATTATTTTAAATAATAGTCATTATTTAATATGGGTTTTATAGTATAAAATTTGTTTTATACATCATTAATAGTTAGTTATACTTAAAACTATTTAATACTTTTGTCTTGTTTGATTGTTTGGATTTTCTATAAAAATATTAAAACAATTTTTTAATTTGGAAATTTTTCTAAAATTTATTTTTTGCTTTAACAACTTTTTTTAAATCTAAAACCAATTTTAGATTATAAAAACTTTTTTAAAATTTTAAATCAGTTTCTTAGCCATATAAGGTCCTTTACGTTCGTATCCAAATTTACGATAGTAATTCCTTGCTCCGATTCCACTTATGATTAAAAGCTCTTCTTTTCCCTGGTCGATGCAGATTTCCTCAGCTCTGGATAATAATCTCTCGCCGAAACCTGTGTGCTGACCTATTGAATTGTTCTTATCTCCGATTTTAATCATGTTTCCATAAACATGCAGTTCTCTAACGATTGCAGTTGAATCAGTTATTTCACTTCTATATGCCTTTTCAGATGGCATTCTAAGTCTTAAAAATCCTGCCAGGCTTTCCTCGTTCTTATCTTCAATGGATAGGAAATGCTCCTGGCCTTGAACAGCTGTGTAATCCTCTTCAAATAATTTGAAATCGTCAATTGAATACTCTTCTTTAGTCTTTTTATGGCCGATTTCACGGCATCTTATGCATTTGCAGTTGATATCCTCCTCTTCCAGACGATTGTAAACCAATTCTCCAAGATTGGATTTCTTTACTCCTGCTTCAATGAGGGTAGATGGAATATCTCTTTGTATTCTCATGGTTCTAACCCATTTAGGCAGTATCTTCTTGACCTGAACAATAAGGTCAACCGCTTCCTCATCAGTATACGGCCTGTATTTTCCATCCTTCCAAAGGTCGTGGAGTTCGCTTCCTTCAGTAACCAGACATGGATAGACCTTGAGCATGTCCGGCTTGAAATTTTCATCTGTAAAAATGGTTTTAAACATTTCCAGATCTTTTCGAGGACATTGTTCGCTGATGAGGTTCTCCCTCTCAAGAGGGAATAATCCAGGCATTACATGCATCGCAACTTTCACTCCGCTATCTCTAAGGATCCTGTTTGCTTCAATAACATCTTCAACCTTGTGCCCTCTTTTGATTTTTTCATAAATATGGTCATTGATGTTTTGGACTCCAAGCTCCACTCTTGTTACTCCCATTTTCAACATTCTATCCACATGAGTTTCTTTAGAGTAATCTGGGCGTGTTTCAAATGTCATTCCAATACATCTGACCTTGGAATTCTCATTTGCCTTCTGGATGTCTTCCAAAATCACATAATTGTTTGGAGGGTAGGATTTCAGTTCTCCTGTGCTGTATGGAGGATATTTCAATAAATCCTGTGCTTCGATTGATTCAATATCTCCTATTTCCTCAATATGCTCAAGTATCAAACCGAAATCGGTCATTGCCTTCAGGCATTGGGATACAAACCACTCCTGATAAGATAAGTCTCTGGAAGGGAATGTTCCTCCCATTATGATTAATTCAACTTTGTCTATGTTGTGCCCTACCTTGTGTAATTGCTTCAAGCGATTGAAGCACTGTACATAAGGGTGAAACTCAAACATTCTGCCTCTAAGGGCGGCAGGCTCCTCTCCTGTATAGCTTGGAGGGGCAGTACTGCTTTCCGGGCAATAAAGGCATCTGCCGTGAGGGCATTTGTGGGGATGGCACATCACAGCTACAATAGCCACTCCGGATATGGTTCTGGTAGGTTTTTTCTTGAGAATGTTTGATACCAGTTTTTTTTCTTCCAAACTGGCATGAGCCAGTATCTGTGAGTTGCTCATAAATTTTTTCAGATTTCTATCTCTGCATAACTGTCTTTTTTCAACTTCCAATTCACGTCGAGTTGTTATTTTTCCACTAATAATATCATCTATTATTATTCGACATGCAGTATCCATTTTCAATCTCCTTTTGGTAAATATAATTCTATAAGCTTTATTTCTTCATATTCTCTTTAAATAAGTTTTAAATTATTCATTACAATACTATAATTTTAGTATTTAGATATATTTATATATTTTAAATCTATATAATAAATTAATTATAATTTGGTTTATATAAAATCTTTTATAACTACTTAAAAAATATCGAGGTTTAAAAATGAAAATTAAAGAATTTTTAGGAATGTTAGTTTTAGACTCTAATGCAAATGAAGTAGGTAAGATTGTTGACGCTGAATTTGATAAGGAAACTGGCAAATTAACCAAAATTGGCATAAGCCTTAGAAAAAATATTCTCTCAAGCAGTGTAATTGAAGTGGACTTTGATGATATTAAAAGCATTGGAGACTATGTTTTATTAAATATTGACATTGACAAGGAAGCAATTATCAAAGAAAAAGAAGCAAAAGAAGAAGTTGCTGAAGAAGAAGCAGAAGAGGAAGCTGCTGAAGAAGAAGCAGAAGAAGCAGAAGAAAAAGAAGAAGCTGTAGAAATTACTGTCGAATAATTTCACAAAATTAATCAAACTTTAAGTTTGGGTGATAATATGAGTTTTTGTGATCTTCGTGGTGAAACAATTGATTTGGGTGCTTATATCCGTTATGCAGGAACTGGAACTGTAAGCCAGGTTGTCGACTTGAAGGAAGAAGACAACAAGCAATGGGTAAAGCTCGAAGAGCCTTCCTTATGGTATGCTGCAGACACTTTGGAAGTTATTGATGAAAGCGACATCAATAGTTTTGAAAATGAAGATAGAGACACCCTTGAAAAGGTCAAAGACTTGAAAGACGGTTTAACAGACATAACCGAAGGCCTTAATGACATACAAGGTTGTGAAGGCGGAGGTTAATTCAAACTATTGTTTGAAAACCTTTTTTAAATTTTTTAAAAAAATAGTAAGTTTAATCTAATGATTAAACTTTCATTTCTTTTTTTTAATTTTTGAGTTTATTGGCTTTTTTTTTAATTTACAGATTTTTAAGCTTTTTTTAATTTAGAGTTTTGGGCTCTTTTGAATTTTTTATAATTTTTTAAGAAATTCTCATTTTAATAATTATCTGCAAAATTTTTTATGCTTTTAGCTAGTTTCGGACCAATTCCATCGACTTTTTGAAGTTCTCTTTCGGAAACAGGTCTTAAATCATCACCAAATGCATCTACCAATGCTCTTGCACGTTTTCTGCCTAATCGTTTCACTCCAATGACAAGAGGGATGATATCTTCCTTGACACCATAATAAAGCCTTGCAGACAAGTAATCCAGGTCTTTTGAATAGTTGTACTTGCCTAGAACCTCTAATGTGTTTTTAGTGAATCTCACCAGCATGGAAGCTTCATATGCGGAACGTCTTGTGGATGAGGAATAGACATGGTATGCATTTTCTATTTCATACTCGTTTCTTTCGTTAATCCATTCGATAAGTGAAACCGCAGTTGCTTCAGGGTTTGCTATGTCAATTGAGAACAGTCCGCAGCTTGAAAGTTTTTCTCGAACAGGATCTTTTGATTTTCTTCCTTTAAATGAAATAAGAGGCATGTCCGGAGTTTGACAGAGTTGGTAAATAAGCTCGTACTCATTGAATTCATCAATATGTGAGGAATACTCCCTGATTTTAACTGCTGTTTCAACAGCATAATTTGATTTCGCAATCAGATTGCCGAATGCTGTAGTCTTCAATCCTTCAGGAGTAACCTGCAGTATTCCGTTTTGAAGCAGGAAGCTTATTGCATTTTCAATCTCATATTTCAAGCTCTCTTCAGCAAAGAAGCTCATTGACTGATTTGCTGTCATCTGATATCCATAAAATGTTTTCTTGAAGAAATCCTGCAAGTCTTCAGGAGTTCTTGCAAGTGTGGAAGCTACTTGAGCAATGATTTGCTTGAAAATTGCATCCTTGTTTTCTATTAATTTGGAATTGGTAGGTTCCACTTGTCCATAGACATATCTCTCTTCAAGACTTGCAGCCTCATCCATTGATTTGGCTATCAGATAGGAATATCCGCTTGAATCATATTGGGGCCTTCCAGCTCTTCCAGACATCTGCTCGTAATCGAATACTGGAATGGCCTGTGGACCTTGGGATGTCCATCTGGTGTAGTCTCTAATAATCACATATTTTGAAGGCAGATTGACTCCATACATTAAGCTCGGAGTTGCTGCAATCATCAGAATGTTGCCGTTTCTAAATTCATCCTCAATGATTTCCTTTTGTTCGGAAAACAGGCCAGCATGGTGGAAAACAGCTCCATTCTCACAAGCTTCAGCTAATTTCAGACAGGTTGTAGTTGGTCTTGATCCTTTTTTCTCAGGAACCTCGAGAAGTTTTCGAGCGACTTCCTTGAATCTTGCCTTTTGCTCAGCGCTTGTTTTGTTTTTCAATTTTGAAGCAACATAAGTAGCCAGGCTTTCAGTAAACCGTCTTGTGGATACAAAGCTTAATGCTTGTGAATTCTCACTCATTGCTTTCTCCAATATCTTTACAATAACATCGTTCTTGTTTTTAGTAGAGAACATTTCAGTATTTAAAACGTTTTTTGTAAGTGGGACCGGTCTGTAATCATGTTCAACAACAGTTGCATCCAGCCAGTTCTCTATTTCATCCATGTTCTCCAAAGTTGCTGACAATGCAATGACTCTGAGGTTTGGATTGATTATCTTGGCTCTTGTTATCGCACATTCGATTGTAGGGCCTCTGGAGAATTCACCAATCATATGGAACTCATCTATGATGATTGTATCCACTTCCCTTAGGGTATCCCATGAAAAACGAGTCAGAGCATCGAATGATTCAAAAACCATTACTGATAAGTCAGCGGATCCAGGATGTTTTCCAACAGAGATGCCGTGTTCTTCAAATTTTTTAAATTCCTTCACCTTTTCGTTTTGGATAGAAATGAGAGGGGCTGCATAAACTGCTTTTCCACCTTCCAGTATTGCTTTAAGGGCAGCCATTATTCCAAGTACGGTTTTTCCGCTTGCAGTTGGAATGGCGATTACCCAATTACCTCTCTTTTCAAGGTATCCTGATTCTATCACTGCTTTTTGAGCGGGGTTGAATTCTTTAATGTATGGATAACAATCATTTATAATTGATTTAATATCTTGAGGTAAGTTATTCATAATAATCAGTTCTGTATGGTTTGTTTTTTTTAAAGATTTGTTTTCAACGTGTTTCGATTCGAATTTTATATAAACTTTTGATTAATAATTCATTGATATTTATTATAAGTAATTTTATGTTGTGTTTAATTAAATAAAGCAATTTCCTAAGACCGTTTGAAAACTAATATTTATATATGGTTTTAAATAGTAAAATTAGATTTTATCTATTCATAAGAATTAATAGGAGTCTTAGTTTTTTCAGACTGGAACTTTAGATATTTTTTAAAATTGTTTATTTTTTGATTAATATATTGTTTAAAGCCAGGGATTTAGATCTTTTCTTTTTTCAAGACTTTTATATTGCTGATTCTAGTATCAGGGTATTGTCCGTTCTCATCCTTTTCAACTGCCTTGACCATGTCCCAGATTGTAAGAAGAGCTACACTGACGCCTGTAATTGCTTCCATTTCAACACCAGTTTGTCCAGCCAGCTTGCATGAGCATGTTGCAATGATTTTTTCATCTTCCACTTCGAATTCAACTTCAATTCCTGTAAGGTTTAATGGATGGCAAAGAGGTATTAAATCTGAGGTTTTCTTTACCGCTTGAATTCCAGCTATCTGTGCTGTTGTCAGTACATTTCCCTTTTTAATTTCAGCATTTTCAATCATTGCAATGGTTTCTTTTTGAAGATAAATCTCCCCGCTTGCTATTGCAAGCCTTCTTTGCTGAGGCTTCTCTCCAACTTCAACCATGTGTACTCCACTATCTGTCAAGTGTGTAAATTCTTTTTCAGCCATAAAATTACCTCATTCATATAAAATTTCAAATCAAAATTTTTAATTCTATTCATAAAAATCAAAATTTTTATTCTATTAATAATTTTAATTTAATTCTATATATTTTATTGGATTTTTGAAATCAAAAAATAGGTTTGTAATTTTAAAATGAGAAACGATTTTCAAAAAGAGTTCAAAGCTTTTTACTAGTTAAAACTATAAAAGGATGCAGAAATTTAAAAAAAAGCACTGGAATAAGTTTTTTTTTAATTAAAATAAGTTTTTTTTAGTTAAAATAATGTATTTATGGTTAAAAAAAGATATTTTTAGTTAATATGGTGTTTAGTTAAAATAAGATATTTTTAGTTAAAAAAGTAATTAAAGATTTAAATTAAAAAAAGAAAAAATTAGAATTATTCTAATTTTTCAAGTAATTCTTCTAAACTTGGAGCGCCTATGAATTGGATTTCATTATTAATAGCTATTGCAGGGACTGCCATGATTCCATAATTAATAGCTGCCTGTCTCCCTTCTTCATCTGCAATGCTTTTAAGCTCAACATCAATGGCGTCGCCTAGTTTTGCTTTTGCTTCGTCTACAACTTGTACTGCTGCAGGGCAGTGTGGACATGTTGGGGATGTAAATACTTCTACTTTTGTTGCCATTTTATCTCTCCTTTGTTTTTTTAATAAATTTGAATTATTATAATTTATTCAATAATATTATTTGTTCGATAATATATAAATATTTGTATTCTTTCAAATGAATTTCAAAAATTAATGGTCATTTTTTACAAATAAATGCAAAATGTTTAATTTTAAGGCATCAAGATATAGTATATTGTTAAAAAATTTAGAACATTGGGATTGATTTTTCTAAAAAGTTCAATTTTCGCTAATTTTTTATTTAATAAAGTACAAAATTAAGTACAAAATTAAGTACAAAATTGAGTACAAAATTGAGTACAAAATTAATTAAGAAAATGAATTCTTTTTAAAAATTTATTCTAATTATTTATAGGTGGTTGTTTTGGTAAAAATTGTTAAATCTCCAGGATCTGCTACTATAATCAATGCAATAGCTACTGGATATGGTTCCGCATTTGGAATTGACTTAAGCATAATCGCAGAGGCCCGGCTTGGAAAGCCTGGGATCCATTGCAGTTCTGATTTAGGCGCGGACCCCAAATTAATGAATATTTGCGTTAAAAATGTTTTAAATCATTATGATATTTCAGCTGACAATTCATTGGAGGATTCTATCACAAATCTGGATTTTGGAACAGGTGAAGGCATAGAAATTAAAACAGAATCCAATCTGCCTCTGGGGTCAGGTCTATCCAGCAGCAGCGCCTTATCCAATGCGGTGGTAAAGGCTGCATCCTCATTAATAGAGAGCAATTTCAATCTCAAGCCATTAAGCGATATGGAACTGATCAATCTAGGTATTGAAAGCTCACTTGAAGCAGGAGTAACCATTACTGGAGCTTTTGATGATGCCTCTGCCTCCTATTTTGGAGGAATTACAATAACCGATAACTCCAATCGAAAGCTTTTGGCCCGCGATACCCTGGATGATGAGAACATTCTTGTGTTCATGCCGGATAAGGAATCCTTAAGCGGCTCTTCAGATGTCTCCCGAATGAAGCTCATTGCCCCTCTTGTTGAAATGGCATTTGAAAAGGCCAGAAGTAAGGAATATTACAAGGCTTTGACATTGAACGGTCTGTTGTATGGTTCAGTTTTAAATTTTGACAATAACATAGCTATTGAAGCCCTTGATGCTGGTGCATTGGCCTCTGGATTGTCAGGAACCGGCTCATCATTTGTTGCAATTGCAAAAGAAGAAAGAATCGATGATATCAAGGATGCATGGGCTCAATTTGATGGCAATGTTATAGAAACAAAAGCAAACAATGAAGGAACTTGTTTTATTTAGTTCCTAATTTTTTATTATTTCGTTGTAGTGGCTTGTTTTATTTAGTTCCTAATTTTTTTATTTAGTTGCGGTGGCTTGTTTTATTTGTTTCAAAGCTATTTTTTAATTATTTTTTAAGTTTTTTATTAAAACAAGGTGGTTTGCCTTGTGCTTTCTTTTTTAGGAAATTCATGCAGATATTTGAATATTTCATCGGGATTATTCATTATGCCATGCTCTTCTGTTCTTTTTTTAAATATCCTCATTAATCTCCTGCTGTTCGGGCTTTCCAGCCCATAGCTGTTTCCATATGTTTTAATATATTTGTCCTTAAGACCTGGAAAATCCTCATCCAGCTTTTTATAAAAATACTCCCTGTTTCCTTCTCTCAAGGTTGTTCCCATACCAAAGCAGATTATTCCCTTCACATTCGCATCGATGCAGTAATCAATGATTCCATTGATATTGCCTTCGGTATCATTGATGAAAGGCAGAATCGGACATAGCCAGACGATTGTTGGAATATTGTTGTCATTCAGTTTTTTTAGAACTTCAAATCTCTTGAATGTGCCTGCAACATTCGGTTCGAGCTTTCTGCACAAATCCTCATCGTAGGTTGTCAGGGTCATCTGAATAACCGCCTTGGTTTTTTCATTGATTTTTTTAATAAGTTCCAGGTCTCTTAAGACCAGGTCGGACTTGGTTATGCATGTGAATCCAAATCCGTATCTGTAGATTAGTTCCAATGACTTTTTGATATAGTTCAGGTCGTTTTCAAGGGGAATGTAGGGGTCTGTCATGGATCCTGTTCCAATCATGCACTTCTCCCTTTTTCCCTTCAGGGTCTTTTGAAGCAGCTCGATAGCGTTTTCCTTGACTGCAATGTCTTCAAAGTCATGGTCCATGTTATAGATTCTGCTTCTTGAATCGCAGTAGATGCAGCCATGACTGCAGCCTCTATAAAGGTTCATGCCTCCATTTGGGGATAGGATGCTTTTTGCTTTAATATAGTGCATGTTTTCACTCCATTGCATTTTAAACTTTACCTTATTTTTTCATTTTAGGGGTTTGTTTTAAAATGTGAAAAATTCTTTTTATTTAATTTATTTAATGCCATATTTAAAATAGTATGAAAAAACTATTTGACATATCAGTTAAAAATGTGAATTTTTTCCAATTTTCAATTATATTTAAATAATATGATAACTAAAGTATAATTATTATCAAAACTATGGAGAAATTTTTGTGGATGAAAATGAGATTGAGCAATTGTTTGAAAACAAGGATGATGCTTGCAAAACTCTCATGGAATCTAGAAAAAGAATCGATGAAATTGATAATGATTTAGTTGACTTAATTTATGAAAGAACTCTGCTAGCTAGGGATATCATATATTCAAAACTATTTTTAGGCATGGAAATCTATGACAAGTCAAGAGAAGATACAATTCATGCTAAAACAGTTGAAATGGCTATTGAAAAAGGAATCGATCCGGATATTCTTAGTGAAATCATGAATATGCTAACAATTTTAAATAAAAATAAACAGAAAGAAATTTTGGAGGAATGATTATGGGAAATATTAGAACCTCATTCGTAAAACGTATATCAAAAGAATTAATTGAAACTCACCAAGGTAAATTTACTACTGATTTTGAAGAAAACAAAAAATTAGTCGCTGAATATTCCACTGTCAGCACCAAGCACTTAAGAAACAAAATTGCTGGTTACATTACTAGATTAGTTAAACAACAAGCCAACCAAGCTTAAATAGTTTAATTTTTGCTTTTCGATATTTAGTTGTTTAATTATTTAAATAGCTAAATATGTTTATTTATTAATTTTTGCTTGTTTTTAACATATTTTTAACCAACTATTTTTATCGCTATTTTTTAATTTTATTTAATTTTAAAGATAGTGCCAGGTTTTTGATTGATTGCTTGTTTGTTCGGATTTCTTATTCGATATGTCGATTAAATAAATAACTATATAAATATCTTTAAATAAAATTATTGAATGTATAATACTTATAATTTATAATGGGAATCTGAGTTAATAAGCAATAATCGATTAACTTAATTTTAAAATTATTCAGTTTATAAATTTTATTCATGAAAAGGTGTGTAAACAAATGGAATTAATAGTGGCCAAATTTGGTGGTACTTCAATCGGAAACGGACAGAGAATTAGAATGGCGGCGCAGTCTGTTGTGAATGAATATATGAAGGGCAACAAGATAGTCGTTGTAGTATCAGCTATTAACAAGACTACTGATGACTTAATAGCTATTGCTGATGAGTCCGTTGGAAAGGAAATCACCGAAAAGCAATTGGCGGAAATTTTATCAATGGGTGAAAGGACCAGCATAAGAGTCTTTTCTTCAGTTGTCGAATCCTTGGGCGTAAAATCAGAATTCATTGATCCAACTCATGAATTATGGCCTGTAATTACTGATAACAACTATGCCAAGGCAAAGATCGACTATGAGATAACCGAAGAAAAAGCCCAAGGTCTCATGAAGCTTTTAGATGAAGGAATAATTCCTATTGTTTGCGGATTTTTAGGAAAAACCGAGGATGGAGAAATCACCACTCTTGGAAGAGGCGGCAGTGATGTAACTGCATTCCTTTTAGGGCACTGCCTCGAAGCAGACAATGTAATCATTGTCACAGATGTTAACGGAGTAATGTCTACAGACCCTAATAAAATAAAGGAAGCTGAAAAGCTGGATTATATTTCCGTGGAGGAAATGAGGGATCTGGCTACTCATGGAGCTCAAGTGCTGCATCCTCACGCTTTGATTTACAAAGACCCTAATATAAACGCCAAAATAATCAGTTTTGAAAAAGGTGATTTGTCAGACCCTGGAACAACTATCGTAGGCCCGTTTGAGGACTCCATGCATAAATCCGTTACCATGCATCCGGAGCCTATTTCTGTAGTGGCTGTTGTTGGAGAAAACATGCTCAATCAAGTCGGTCTGCTTTCCAAGATCACTACCGTAATCTACAATGCAGGAATCAACATATATGGAATTTCCGCAGGTCAGAACTCAATTACAGCATTCCTTGACAAGGATGATGCTGATGAAGCATACCACCTGCTTCACAAGTTGGTTATCGAAGAGGAAAGCTTAAGTTCTATTTCCCTTGGAAGAGACATTGCAATGCTGATTATGAACAGTCCGGAATTCATTGACACTCCTGGTATTATTTCAATCATTACCACTCCTCTTAAGGAAAACAACCTGAACATTGTTGAAATTTCCTCATCCCAAACTGCTGTTGTTGTATTCGTTGATTGGGAAGATGGTAAGAAAGCTTACAATTTAATAAAGGAAGTTTTATAACTTCCGCATTCTTTATTTTTTTCTGGTCATTGGTAAATTGTAAGTCTTATTTTTTGTTTAATTAAATTTAAGATTGCTTTATTTTTTTAGAAATTAAATTTAAGTTAAACTGGATTTGCGGTTTATTATTGCATAGATTTTTAATACAGGTATGGATTAAAAATTTATTAGCTGATGAATTTTTTTATGAATCTTATGAATTCAAGATTTTAAAATAAGCAAATTTTTTTATAATTTCTATCAAATCTTGAAAAATTAAAAAATTAAAATTTGAATTTAAATTATTAATTTAACGTTTTAAATATTTTTAAAGAATAAATATGTTTTAAAAGATTTTCAAATGATAATTAATTTAATATTTTATAAATAGGTGTTGAAAATGATATTTGAAGGTACTGCTGTTGCTATGGTAACTCCATTCTTGAAAGATGGCTCTATAGATGAAGAAGGTTTCAGGCAAAATATTAACTGGCTGATTGAAAGAGATGTTGATGGATTGGTTGCTGCTCCTACTACTGGTGAGTCTGCTACTTTATCACATCCGGAACATCAGGAAGTAATCAAGATACTTGTTGACGAGGTTGATGGAAGAGTGACTACAATCGCCGGAACTGGAAGCAATGCAACTGATGAAGCCATAAGCTTGACAAAAGCAGCTGAGGATTATGGAGCAGACATGACTCTCCTTATCACCCCATATTACAACAAACCTCAGCAACATGGTGTCATTGCACACTATCAAGCTATTGCTGATGCAACCGACATTGACATGATTGCATACAATGTTCCATCCCGTACAGGTCTTAACCTGACAAGTGAAACCATTGTCGAGCTTGCAAAAATCGATGCGATAACTGCAATTAAAGAAGCTGACTCTGATGTTGACAAATCCAATAAAACTATGAAACTCTTAAGAGATGAAGGACTCGACGACGAGTTTGTTTTATTATCCGGAAACGATGAGCTGACTCTGCCTCTCATGTCAATAGGTGCAAGAGGTGTAATCAGCGCATCAGCAAATATTGATCCTGTCAGAATGGTTAATATGGTAAATTATGCCCTTGACGGCAATTTCGATGCTGCAAGAGACATCCATTTTGAGTTATTCGATATTATCAAAGCATTGTTCATCGAAACCAGCCCTGTTCCTGCAAAAGAGGCCATGACAATGATGGGTCTTCCTGCAGGTCCTTTAAGACTGCCTTTGGTTCCATTACTTGACGAGCACAGAGCAGAATTAAAAGCTGTATTGGAACAGTATGATATTATCTAAGTAATTATTGGAAATAATGTCTGCATATCTTTAATTGATATTTTATAGGATTCAGACCATAGATATTGTTTTAATTTACTGAAAACTTGTAAATTATTTTTTATTTTCACAATTTGACTTTTCAGAATACAAAATTTTATTAAAGAGGATATTATGTTAAAAGTTGCTGTAACTGGAGCTGCTGGAAGAATGGGCTCCGGTATTATAAGAAAAATTACTGAACAAGATGACATGGAAGTTGTAGCTGCTATTGAAATGCCAAACACTCCTTTAGCAGGAAAAGATGCAGGTGAACAAGCAGGAATCGGTCCTATTGGCGTTCCTATTGTAGGCTCTGAAGATTTGGAGAAAGCTTTAAAGGAATCAGGAGCTGAAGTGCTTGTTGACTTCACTATTGCTTTTGCAGCTGTTGAAACCATTAAAACCGCTGCTGCATGCGGAGTAAACCTTGTAGTTGGTACTACCGGATTCTCAGATGAACAGGCTGCAGGAAATGCCGCTGTAATCAAGGAAAACAATGTCAAAGCTGTAATAACTTCAAACTTCTCAATCGGAGTAAATGTGTTCTTCAAAGTATTGAAGGATCTGACTCCTATCCTTGATGATTATGACATCGAGATTATCGAAGCTCACCACAATCAAAAGGAGGATGCTCCTTCTGGAACTGCAATGACTGCCTTCAATGTAATCGCTGAAGCTCTTGAGAGAGACCCTGCAGAGGTTGGAGTATACGGCAGACAAGGACATGTTGGTAAAAGAACAAAAGAGGAAATCGGTGTCCATGCAATCCGCGGTGGAGACATAGTTGGAGACCATTCCGTTATTTATGTCGGTGATGGTGAAAGATTGGAAATCAATCACAGGGCTCATACTAGAACCGTATTCATTTCCGGTGTAATCAGAGCTTTAAGATACATCAATTCCGCTGAAAGCGGAAAAATCAGCGACATGTCTGATGTTTTAGGTTTTAATGAATAAATAAATTGTTTTATAATTGATGATTATTTTTAACACGTATTAAGGATATGATAAAATGGTAAAAGTAGGTGTACTTGGTGCAACAGGTATGGTAGGTCAGAGATTCATCTCTCTGCTTGCAGGACATCCTGATTTCGAAATCGCTGCTCTTGCGGCTTCCGGAAAATCAGCAGGCAAAAGATATGAGGATGCTACCACCTGGTATTTGAATGATGCAATGCCTGAAGAGGTAAAAGACATTGAAGTAATTGAAACAGACCCTGCAAAAATGGACAAGGATGTGGAAATCGTATTTTCATCCCTTCCTACAGAATTTGCAGCTAAAGTTGAAAAAGCATATGCGAAAGACTTTGTTGTAGCTTCCAATGCAAGTGCAATGAGGATGAAGAAGGACATTCCTTTAGTAATTCCTGAAGTCAACCCTCAGTTCCTTGACATGATTGATGCTCAGCAGAAACACAACAACTGGGACGGTTTCATTGTAACAAACCCTAATTGTTCCACTATTGCAATGACTCTGACTTTAAAGCCTATCTTTGATAACTTCAACATCAACAGGCTTTATGTTTCAACCATGCAGGCTATTTCTGGAGCAGGATATAATGGTGTTCCTTCTATGGGAATATTGGACAACATCATTCCATACATTGGCGGTGAAGAGGAAAAAATGGAATCCGAGACTCTTTATCTTCTTGGATCTCTTGACGGCGATGAGGTTAAACCTGCAGATTTCCCTGTAAGTGCTTCCTGTCATAGAGTGGCTGTTGTCGATGGTCATACCGAAGCAGTATTCCTGGAACTTGATGAAGATGTTGACATTGAAAAGGTTAAAAAGGTCATGAGCGAATTCAAAGGCCTTCCTCAGGAATTAGGCTTGTATTCCGCTCCTGAACATCCAGTCATTGTCAGAGAGGAAGATGACAGGCCTCAGCCTAGAATGGATAGAAATGCCAGCGGAGGAATGGCTGCTACTGTTGGAAGACTCAGAAAGGATGCTGCAATGGAAAACAGTTTAAAATATGTTCTTGTTGGACACAATACTATTAGAGGTGCGGCAGGAGCTTCTATATTGAATGCAGAGTTGATCAATAAACAGATACTCTAAATTTAGTCATATTTTTAAAAATCAGAATTATCATATTCTGTTTTTTAATTTCTATTTTTTTCATTTTTTTCTAAGTTGTATCTTTTTATTGTTTTTTAGTTCTAATTTTTTTATTTTTTTAATTTTTTGAAGTTGTTTTTTTTATTTTTTTAATTTTTTAAGTTGAATCTTTTATTTTCCACTATTTTTTCACTTTTTTTATTTTAAAAACTTAAAAATCAGTATTAAAAAATTTAATTCTAGCTTAAATTAGGTTAAACTTTAAATAGTTTAAAATTTATAAATTAAATCATTAAATATTTACAAATTGACTTTTAAATTTAATGAATCATTAAAGTAAAGAATTAGTTAATATTTTAGTAAATTATAAGAATTATTTTAGATAAAGATTCGATTCTTAGAATTTAAATTAATTTTCCTAGTTAAAAAATTAGTTATATTATATTTTAAGCTAATTTTATCTAATTCTACTTTAATTAATAGTTAGTGATAAAATGGCATTTGACAATCAAGATGATAGCGAAAGACTACAGAAGTTAGTTAAATCTTCATTGCTTGAAATCAACAAGTTAAAGATGGAAATCATCCAATTAAAGGAAAAGCAGAACTTTTTAGTTGAGCGTGAAGATTACGATAGGTTGAAAGAGGAATCTGAAGAAGCCTTGAATGAAAAAGACCTTGAAATTTTTAATTTGAAATCAAAAACTGAAGAAACCTTGAAAATAAAGGATGAAGAGGTTTCCACCATAAAAAGCGAAGCCCGCGAATCCCTCCTTGCAAAGGATAATGAATTGTCTGCTGTAAGGGAAGAATCAGAAAAGACCATTCAAATCAAGGATGATGAGATTTCAGATTTAAGAATCAAGCTTCAGGAATCCATTAGAAATCAGGAGTCTCTTCTTGAGAAGGATAATGAAATATTGAAATTGAAGGCGGAAGCAGAATCCAAGGATAAGAAAATAAGCGATTTGGAACTTAAATATGACGAGGATTTGAAATCCAAAAGCCGCGAGCTCAGCGATTTCCTCACTAAATTCGATGCGGATATAAAATCAAAGGATGATGAAATAGCAAGCTTGAAGGCTAAGCATGATAGTGAATTAAGTTCCAAGGAACGTGAAATCCTTCAACTGACCACTTCTGTAAATCACAATATCGAAGTTTTGACCAGATCCAAGGAGCTTTTAAATTCCAAGGATGAGAAGATAGAGCGTCTTGAAAACAAGGTTTCAGAACTTACAGATCTCAATGAATCATTATCTGGATTGAAAGAGTCATTTGACCACGAACTTGAAAGATTCAAATCATTGGAACTCAGTGAAGTAAATCTTAAATTGCAGAATGCATTGAATGAATCAGCTTCCAAGGAAAACGACCTTCTTGCAAAGGATAATGAAATCCTCTCAATTAAAAGCGAGAACAAGGAGCTCAAACAGGAATCAGACAGCTTGAAGCTTCAACTTGCAGCTTCCCAGTCAGACTATGATGATGCGAATTTGAAATTGTCCGATGCACTGACTGCCGTGGATGAGAAGAATGCTGAAATCAAGGAATTGAATGATCTTGTAGTATCTCAAAAGGAAACAATCCTTGACTTGAAGAACAACATAGTCAACAAGGACAATCTTGTAGCATTGCAGAGGGAGATTGATTCCAAAAACGTCACAATCAGAGAGAAGGACTTTGAAATCAAGATGCTCAAGGACAAGTCTGTTTCCAGAGAGGAATTCTCACGTATTCAAGATGAATTGGATAAGAAGGAAGAGCAAATCCAGCGTTTGAATGAAGTCAAGGATCTCTTCTTTGAAATATCCGGAACCGAAGCCATTGCCTCAGAGATTAAGGGATCCCCAGAAGAGAAGCTTAACCCTACATCTCTTGACAACAAGTCACTGGATGAATTGAATGAGATTAAAAGGGAGCTGGAGCTTGCAAAAGAAAACAAGGTTCGCTTCAAGGTTGTCGAGGATACAGATGATGAGGATGATGATGGCATAATAAATGTCGAAGCTTCCTCAAAAGATGACGAGCTTAAGGAAAAGGATGAAGCTTTGGAATCAATGAAAGCTGACAATGCAGAGCTTAACAAGGAATTAACTGATTTGAAGGCTGAAATCGAAGCGCTTAAGAACAATACTGAAGTTGATGACTTGAGAGCCGAGATCAATGAATACAAGGATTCCATGGAAGAGTTTGAGAAAATCAAGGATCTTTATGAAAAGCTTACAGCTCCTCAGCTTAAGAATTTGAATTCCATCCAATCCCAAATCTATCAATTGCTTCCTGATGAGGAAATGGACACCTTGGCTGTTAAGAATTATATCAATGAAGTCGCATTCAAGAACGTTTCCTTTGGTAACATCAAGAACATATTAAAGAGCCTTGAGCGCAAAGGCTATGTCGAGGTTACAAAAACAGAGGACAATGTCTCCTACTGGAAGAAAATTGAAGTTGAAAATTAAAACTTTTTAAAATTGCTGCTTAGAAAATTTAAGCAGTACAGTTCAGACTTATTTAAGTTTGAACAAACCTTTTTTTATTTTTTAATTAAGAAATTTTTTCTTACATGAAAATTTTTTTTCTTTACATGTAATGTAATTATGCTTATTTTCTAATTTTAACCATGAATTTGATATTTAAATTTTATGTGTTGTGATTGTGGTTAATGGATTTTATATTTAATTTTTATGTGCTGTGATTATGGTGAATGAACTTGAGTTGATTGTGAAGCTCATATCATCTATTTCAACATAGTAATTTTTACCTTTTTTATAAGCTGTTGAATTAGAGTCTTTGATTTTTTCCATGCAATATTTCAACACATCATCAGTGTCCACATCAAGATTCCTTTTGATTCTCCCTTCACCCATTGGAGTTGTATGGATCTTGTCCAGATTATCATATAGAATCTGCTTGTCAACTGATTTTCTTATCTTTTCATTGTCTGTTGTGTGAATTTCATTATCAGATAGGAAAGCTCTAACAAAAGAGGCTTCTGATTCAATTTTTAAAGGTATAAAATAAGCATTGTATTTGTTTTTAGTCAAAAGCCTTGTATTGGTCAGATTTTCAATGATGTTGACATCGTTTTCAAGCAGAATCTTATGAATTTCAGAATTTCCAAATTTATCGGGAGATGGTGTGTCTAGAGCCAGAGTTTCCACTCCATTTTCAATAATGAATTTAGCAAATTCCATTGAAAGGTAAGGATTATTATGGAAGTAGTCGTCACTATCAAAATAATCGCACCATCTTGTCTTTAAAATGATGATTTTTTCAAGACCCTTTTGTGGAATTTCAAGATTTTCGATTTTTATTTCCATATTTTTTAAAATATTTTTTAAATTTGTGTTATCTTGTGTTGATGAGTCGTCATTCAAGCCGCATTTTAATCTTAAAACGTCACATGGGCCGATTAAGCTGTCTAATTGTATATCGTTGACGGTATTTCCACTTTTGATGTAATGCATCGCAGCATCGATATGGGTTCCTGTATGGAGGCTGCATTCAAGTTTGGACAAGTAAAACTCCTCTTCCTCAAATATCTCTTTTAGAGAAAACTCAGGATCTCCAGGATATGATTTAAAATCATTTTTTAAAGTGTGGCTCAAATCTATAAAACTCATTTTTACACCTTACACTTTTCTTTATAATTTATTGAATATAAAATAATTGAATATTTTTTAATCAGTCTTTTTTCAAATGATTTAAATATTGATTTGCAAATTATTCTTAAAAGAGATTTATGGATAAAAATGTATACCTTAAAGGAACCTATTATTTTAATAAATTTAGGTTACTAAATTTCTTTAATATTAAAATGTTTAAAAAATATCTTTTATTCTATAAATTATATTCAAATTTTATAAATTTTTTAATATTCTGTTCAAAAAATAATTTTTTTTAAAATTCTTAAAAAATAGAAAGGTTTATATATTACTTTAAACCCAGTTGTATTATAGAATAATAATTTTATAATTGTTAAACTGTGATTTTAAAAAACTTGTTAAAATAGTTAGATAGCTTTGAATATAATTTATTATTATCTATTAAAAAATTTATTTTAAAAAAATAGAGGTGTAAAGATGGCACAAGGTCAACCAATTTTTATCTTACCTGAAGGAACCAACAGACTCCTCGGTAGAGATGCGCAAAGAAATAACATTTTAGCTGGTAAAGCACTTGCTGAAACTGTAAGAACCACTCTCGGTCCAAAAGGTATGGACAAGATGTTAGTAGATGGACTCGGAGACATTGTAGTTACCAACGACGGTGTAACTATCCTTAAGGAAATGGATATCGAACACCCTGCAGCTAAAATGCTTGTAGAAGTAGCTAAAACCCAAGAAGATGAAGTAGGAGACGGAACCACTACTGCTGTAATCATTGCAGGAGAATTACTCAAAAAATCCGAAACCTTACTCGATATGGACATTCACCCAACTATCATTGCATTAGGTTACAGACAAGCTGCTGAAAAAGCGCAAGAAATCTTAGATGAGATTTCCATTGACGACATTTCCCGTGAAATGTTAATTAAAGTAGCAATGACTGCTATGACTGGTAAAGGAACCGAAAAAGCTCGTGAACCTTTAGCAAACTTAATTGTTGATGCTGTACAACAAGTTGAAGAAAACGGCGTAGTAGACACAGACCACATTAAGATCGAGAAGAAAGACGGCGCTGTTGTCGAAGAATCCAGATTAGTTCAAGGTGTAATTGTAGACAAGGAAAAAGTACACCCTGGTATGCCTTCTGAATTGAAAGATGCTAAAGTAGCTTTAATCAACTCTCCTTTAGAAGTCAAGGAAACTGAAGTAGACGCTGAAATCAGAATCACCGACCCTGCTCAAATGCAGGCATTCATCGAACAAGAAGAGCAAATGGTCAAAGACATGGTTAACAAGATTGCTGATTCCGGTGCAACCGTATTATTCGCACAGAAAGGTATTGATGACTTAGCACAACACTACCTTGCTAAAGCAGGAATCATGGCTGTAAGAAGAGTCAAGAAATCAGATATTGAAAAATTATCCAAAGCTACCGGTGCAACCGTCTTAACCAATATCGATGATTTAAGCGAAGAGGACTTAGGTCTTGCAGGATCCGTCACCCAGCAGAAGATTTCCGGTGATGACATGATCTTTGTAGAAGAATGCAAAGACGCTAAATCCGTAACCTTACTCGTAAGAGGAAGTACCAAACACATCGTAGACGAAATCGACAGAGCTGTTGATGATGCAATAGGCGTAGTTGCTGCTACTGTTGAAGACGGTAAGGTTGTAGCTGGAGGAGGAGCTCCTGAAGTAGCTATGGCTAAAAAATTAAAAGATTATGCAGAATCCATCAGTGGAAGAGAACAATTAGCTGTTACTGCATTTGCAGAATCCCTTGAAATTGTTCCTAAGACCCTTGCTGAAAACGCAGGTTTAGACAGCATCGACTCTTTAGTAGACTTAAGAGCTGCTCATGAAAAATCCCCTTACATGGGATTAAACGTTTTCTCAGGCGATGTCACTGACATGAAAGAAGCTGGAGTAGTAGAACCTCAAAGAGTTAAAAAACAAGCTATTCAATCTGCTTCTGAAGCTGCTGAAATGATTTTAAGAATCGATGATGTTATCGCTTCTAGCAGTACCAGCAGCGGAGACATGCCAGACCCAGGTATGGGCGGAATGCCTCCAATGATGTAAGCAAACTAAATTGGCTTTGCCTTCGGCAAGACAATAGTTTGAGAGAAGGAGTTTTACTCCTTTTTCATACTTTCAAGGACAGTTTTTTGCTGTCCTTTTTTTATCCTATTTTTTATAGTTTTAATAAATACGAATGTTTTAAACTTTTTTTTACATAGTTTGCAATTTTATCTTTTTATTAAATATTGGTTTTTTATTAGATGCTAGCTTTTTTTATTAGATGCTAGTTTTTTATGGGCATTGTTTTTAATTTTTTTTTATTATGTGGGAAATTGTGGGAAATTTTAATTTTTACTATTTTGGTTTACTATATAAAACTATTTTTAAAAGCTTTTTTTTATTAACAAAACTTTTAAATACTTTTAATAATTCTTTAAACTATGTAAAACTATTTATAACTAATATTAGTTTTCAAATGCTCTTTCTATGACTTTATAAGCGATAAAAACCTATTAATTTTTGTGCATGAAAATTCGGTTTTTTGTGCTTTGTAGATTTTGTTTCGATTGAAAATGAAAAAATTTCCAATTTAATTTCAATATTAAAAATTTAGGTGGTAATCATGTTTAAAAATTATAAAAATAGCAACAAATCTTCAATAGAAGACAGGGTAAAATTTTTAGATATTTCCAATGTCTCCAAATCCCCATTGAAGGATATTAAGAATTTAAGGAATTTGGAGAAATGCTTTGCAATAGATCATGGAGCCGATTTGAAAATTAAAGATGTCATGGAATCTGATGAGGAGCTTGTGAAAAGAAGAATTTTATAAGATTTTGATTTGATTGATTTAAGGGTTGAAGGCTTTATCAATAAATATTTAGGATTTTAAATCATTTTTAAAATCCTTTATATTTTTTTCAGGTGTTTGGATGTAGAAAAAAATTCAATTTTTCAGGTGTTTGAATGTAGAAAAAAAATTCAATTTTTAATCTGCGCTTTAGCAGTTCAAAGGAAAAAAGAATCTCATTTTATCAAACTTGCCATCTTTCGATTTTGAATTGATTTTTTCTAAATAAGTTTTATATCTAAAATCAAATAAATAAACTATTGATGAGAACTATGTTAAAATCAAATTGATTAAGTGTTGATGATAAAATTTCTTATGAATTAAAAATAGATATTCTCTTGGTGAAAAAATGGTGAAAGATGTAAATAGAAATGCTCGTGAAGATGAAGAACTGCTTAGAAATGCACGCAAACCTCAAGGAGAATTAGGGGACAGACTTCTGGATAGGATGAATAAAAGCCATGAGGGGCTTGCGCAATGGGGTGTCAGCCATTTAGATATTGCCTATGATGATGTTATAATAGATATTGGATGTGGCGGGGGAGTGAATGTTGAACGCTTCCTTAAATTGACTAAAGAAAAGGTTTATGGTCTTGATTACTCTGAAGTCAGTGTGGAGAAATCAACTTTGAGAAACCAGGAAGCAATTGATGAAGGAAGATGCGAAATTATTCAGGGATCTGTATCTCAACTGCCATTTGATGATATGACTTTTGATATAGCCACAGGATTTGAAACAGTTTATTTCTGGCCTGATTTGGTAAATGATTTAAAAGAAGTGCATAGGGTCTTGAAAGATGATGGAATAATATTCCTCTGCAATGAAGTGTCATCTGATGATGGTTTCAGTGAGGATAAAAAGGAGATCTCCAAATCAATTGAGATGAACATCTACTCCGATGATGAATTTGAAATTGCTTTAAGAGAAGCAGGTTTTTCAGATGTCATCTGTTTCCATGAAGAAGAAAAAGACTGGGTATGCATAATAGCTTTGAAATAATAAAAAAAGTACTTGTATATTTTATAGAATGTGGGAGTTTAAAACTCCCTGCTTTTTTTTTAAAAAAATAATATTAAATTAATGTTAAGATAACTGGTAACATGGATTGTATACCAAGGATGAAAATCGCAAGTCCTCCAATGAATTCAATATGTCTGGAATATTTCATTGCGGCTTTTGTGCCGAATGTGCCTATGGAGAACCAGATTATAACTGCAATTATACTTGCTATGGCTACGGTTAATGGGTTTGCACCTTCAATAACCCCTTGAGCACTTAAAACCAAGTTTTCAATGTTACCAAAAATCAATAATCCCAAGAATGGTTTGATATCATCTAATCTCATTTTATCATCTTATCCAGTTTAATTATTCTCCTTTTAAAGCAGCCATCATGGATTGGAGACCTAAAATGAATATAGCAAGTCCTCCAATGAATTCGATGTACATTCCATATGATTCCAATAGCTGGGTGCCGAATGTACCGATAAGTAACCAGCATATTACGATAATTACGCTTAATATGCCTAATTTCACAGGATTTGCACCTTTAACAACACCTTGTGAAGCTAAAATTAGGTTTTCAATATTTCCAAAAATTATTAATGAAATTAAACCTGCAGTTAATCCCAACATTTTATCACCATAAATTTGAGATAAATTTTAATTATCAAAAATTTTTTGTATCAATTAATAAAAAATTTTTTTTATTGTTATTTTAACCTCTAACTTTATTATTTTTATTTAATTATATTTAAATTGTTAGGTTAATAGTACTTTTTTTATTTAATGTAGTTAATATATTTAAATTTTTTATAGGATTTATTAAAATCGTTATCTGATGTAAATATCAGTTTTTAAAGCTTTTTTTGATATTTTGATAGAAAGAATTTCTAATTTGTTTTTATTTCATGTTTCTTCCAGCATTTTTAAAGATCAGACAATCAATTAATAGAAAGTTTTAAATATGATGTAAACAAATCTTAATATGTTGTTATATTGCGGTGTTAGTCCAGCCTGGTTAAGACTCTAGCCTGCCACGTTAGAGACCCGGGTTCAAATCCCGGACGCCGCATTTTTTTTTGCAGCTGTGGTATAGTCTGGTTATTACTTGGGCCTTCCAAGCCTACAACCCGGGTTCGAATCCCGGCAGCTGCATGTTATACTATTTTTTTAAATTTAATTATAATCAATTAATTTTTTTTAATGTTTCTATTTTTAAAAGTTTGATATTTTATTTATTTCAATTCTGAAATGATTTTAATAGGGTTGTTTTTCTTAATAATAACTAAAAATCCTTTTTTTATCAAATAAGTTTATATGTCTTGAAGTATAATATCATATTATTATAAAGATTGATTTCAATTCTTCAATTTTTTATAATCATATCATGTTAATGAATTATTGATCTTAATTAGTTAAGATTTGAATTAAAGAGGTTTCAACCTAGAAGTTAAACTAAAATTTTAAAAATGGTCGTGATTTAATGGCGGGAATTGTAGGATATGGAGCAAATGTGCCTTCATATAGAATAAAAGTAGAAGAAATCGCAAAAGTATGGGGAGATAACCCTGTTTCAATTTCTAATGGTTTAGTTGTTAATGAAAAGTCTGTACCTTCCGCTGATGAGGATACTGCAACCATTGCTGTTATGGCTGCTAGAAATGCATTGGCAAGGGCACAAATAGACCCTCAAGATATTGGAGCTGTTTATGTTGGTTCAGAATCTCACCCTTATGCAGTTAAACCTACTGCCACTATTGTTGCAGAAGCTATCGGGGCAACACCTGATATGACTGCAGCTGATTTGGAATTTGCTTGTAAGGCAGGTACTGCAGGAATTCAAGCCACTATGGGTCTTGTAGATTCCGGCATGATCAAATATGGTCTTGCTATTGGTGCAGACACATCTCAAGGAGCTCCTGGAGATGCTTTGGAATACACAGCATCTGCTGGCGGTGCTGCTTATATTGTCGGTAGTGAAAACACTATTGCAGATTTTGGAACTACTTACAGTTTCACTACAGATACTCCTGATTTCTACAGAAGAGAAGGTCAGCCTTACCCAAGTCACGGAGGAAGATTTACTGGAGATCCTGCTTACTTCAGACATGTATTAAGTGCAGCTGAAGGCTTGTTTGAAAAAACCGAAACTAAAGCGGAAGATTATGATTATGCTGTATTCCACCAGCCTAATGGAAAGTTCTACTTGAGAGCGGCAAAAAGACTGGGATTCACTCCTGAGCAATACAAATATGGTCTTTTAACTCCTAATATCGGAAACACCTACTCTGGTGCGGTTCCTTTAGGATTATCCAATGTCTTAGACCATGCAAGTCCTGGAGATAAGATATTCATTATTTCTTATGGTTCAGGTGCTGGTAGTGACGGATTTACTTTAACTGTTAACGATAGAATTGATGAAGTTAGAAATTTAGCTCCTACAACTGAAGAGATTATTGCAGATAAGAAGTATGTTGATTATGCGGTTTACGCTAAATTCAAAGGAAAATTACGAATGGCATAATTTGGAGATGAATTGATAACGAGGATTTTTTATTAAAAAGGTGAGAAAATGAGAGATGTTGCGATTATCGGTGTTGCTCAAACAAAATTTGGAGAATTATGGAGCAACTCATTTAGACAATTAATTTCAGATGCCGGTCTTGGAGCTATTGAAGATTCAGGCGTTGGGGGCAAGGACTTAGAGGCTATGTTTGTTGGAAACATGTCAGGAGGTCTTTTTGTTCAACAGGAACACATTGCAAGCCTTATTGCTGACAGCATGGGTCTGCTTCCAATTCCATGTACAAGAGTTGAAGCTGCATGTGCTTCAGGAGGTCTGGCACTTAGACAAGGTATCATGGCTGTTGCATCAGGATATCATGATGTAGTCGTAGCTGCAGGTGTTGAAAAGATGACAGATGTTGTGGATGCTACTCCTGCTATCGCTACTGCTTCAGATCAGGAATGGGAAGCTCAACAAGGAGCTACTTTCCCTTCATTATATGCAATGATGGCTAGAAGACATATGTATGAATATGGTACAACAAGGGAGCAGCTGGCTATGATGTCTGTTGTAAACCATATGAATGGTGCTAAAAACCCTAACGCTCAATTCAGAAATGAAATCACAGTGGACAAGGTATTGAACTCTTCTCCTGTTGCTGATCCATTGACCCTGCTTGACTGTTCTCCTGTATCCGACGGAGCAGCTGCTGTTGTGCTTTGTGCAGCTGAAAAGGCTAAGGAATTCACAGACACCCCTATTTATGTAAGAGCTTCAGCACAATCATCAGGCACTATTGGACTGCACAATAGAAGGGACATCACTACTATTGATGCGACCAAAGTTGCAGCACGCAAAGCTTATGAAATGGCTGGAATCACTGTAAAAGATGTTGATGTTACTGAAGTACACGATTGTTTCTCAATCAATGGACTTTTAGCTATCGAAGACCTTGGTTTCGCTGAGAAAGGTAAGGGCGGAATCGCTCTTGAAGAGGGACAGACCATGATTGATGGTGATTTCCCAATTAATCCTTCAGGCGGTCTTAAAGCTAGAGGCCACCCTCTTGGTGCAACTGGTATTGCTCAAGCTGCCGAGATTGTATGGCAGTTAAGAGGAGACGCCGACAAGCGTCAGGTCGACGGTGCTGAAATCGGTATGACCCATAATGTAGGTGGTACCGGTGGTACATGTGCTGTCCATATCTTTGGCAGAGATAAAAACTAATTCTTAGTTTTTTATCTTTTTTTCTTTTTTTCAACATTTTTTAACTTAATTTTTTAAAGTTTCTTATTTTTTCATATTCAATTAATTTTTAGGGGTTTTTTTGCATGTCAAAACAGTATTGCTATGAATTTTATGTTCCAACAAAAAAGAGAGTGGGCGAAAAGCTCATAGTTCTAGATTTGAGCATACTGGATGATTTGTTCAATCAGTATTTCCCATCTTACAGCATTCGCAGTGAAACAGGAGTATATGGTGGCAACAGTTTTGAGACATTGGTGTATTATGTTTACTGCAATGGGGAAATGGATGAGGATATCATTCAAAAAATTTTTCAAATGATTAAATATGATTTCAATCAGGAAACAGTGTTATTTGTAAAAAAAGAAGTGGAATTTGAAATATTGTAATTTTTCAAATCCTGTTTTTTTCATGGTTTTTTATTTTTTTCTTATTTATATAAATGAAGTAATTTTATTATTCGCTGACTTTTTTCAATTGTCAAAAAGAAGGCTGTCGATATAATCCATGTCCAGATTCTCTTCCACAATATTGGCAAGTCTTTCTATTGAATAATCCTTGGTAGCTTGATAAGGATCCTCTCCATGGTATTCTTTCAATCCTTTCTCTTTTCGAATATGGTTCAGGAACTCGCGCCTTATATTGTAGTTGTAGAAAAGCCCATGGAAATAGCTTCCGAATATGTTTCCAGCATATGCGCCGTCATAAGAGTCTTCATCATTGTTTCCTATTCCTTTTTCGACCTTAAACAGAGGACTTGCAGAATTTAATTGTGTGGTTCCTTCATGAAGTTCGAATCCTGTAATCTCCTCTCCATCAATATTCTTGAAAATATCATAAATTAAATCATCACTTGATTCACTATCTTTGTTTTTATTCAAGTCTATCTTTGCAATGCTTTGCTTTACTACTTTTTCATCTCTTTTGAATTCGCTGAATACATCTAGAAGACCCAATCCTTCAATGGTTCCAACACTTGACTCCTTGTTTTCTTCATCGATTATGGTTTTGCCCAGTATTTGATAGCCTCCGCAGATTCCTATAATTGGTATTTTTTCTGAAAGCTTTTTGATTTTCAAATCCATTCCTGAATCTTTGAGAGCCTTCATGTCTCCTGTAGCGCTTCGAGTACCAGGCAATATCAAGGCATCGAAATCCGGATTTTCACAATCGATGTCGTCAAAAATTTCAATCATTCTAAGTCCTACATCCTCTTCGTATTCGAAAGGATCTATGTCTGTAAAGTTTGCGATTTTAGGAAGTTTAATGACTCCGATTGTAATATCTTTGCCAGCATCGAATTTATGATTCATCAGGGATGCTGAATCCTCTTCAGGCAGTCTGAGATTATTGTCATATGGCAGTATTCCAAGAACAGGAGTGCTTGTGATTTCCTCGATTTCCCTGATTCCAGGCATCAGTATGTCTGCATTGCCTATGAATTTGTTGATGACTGTTCCCTTTATTCTCTCCTGCTGTGATTTTTCCAGAAGCATTATTGTTCCTGCAATCTGGGCGAATACACCTCCCTTGTAGATATCTGCAACAAGCAGGACAGGAGCATCTGCAATTTCAGCTATTTTCATGTTTGCAATGTCCTTGTCTCTGAGGTTTATTTCGGCAGGTGAGCCTGCTCCTTCTATGAATATTAAATCGTTTTCTTCTTTTAGGATGTCCAGTGACTCTTTTATGGCTTCCAATGCTTTTTGACGATATTTTGTCTGGTACTCTCTGAAATCCATGTCTCCAACGGCTTTTCCCTGAACAATAACCTGAGAGGTGAATTCTCCCTTTGGCTTTAAGAGAATCGGATTCATGTGGATGCTTGGCTTGACATTGGCTGCATTCGCCTGCAATACCTGTGCTATAGCTATTTCTCCATCCTCCTCGGTTGTGTATGAATTTAAAGACATGTTCTGGGATTTGAATGGAGCCACTTTGTACCCTCTTTTTGCATAAATTCTGCAAAGAGCTGTAACAAGCAGACTTTTTCCTGCGTCAGATGATGTTCCTTGAACCATTAAACACTTAGCCATAATTTCATCCTTTTTATTTTTTCAAAGATTTAAATATTTAATTTTTAAAAAGATTTAATAAATTTTAAATTATGTTTTATTTAGTTTTTTATTTTATATTAATTTATTCTATGAAAACGTCAAATTAAAAAACTTTGTGAAAAAACCCTGAAATTTAAATTTCAATATAAATTAAAAAATAAATCAACAAATTTTTTAGAGCCACTTATTCGGGTATATATTAATATCATAATTCACATATAAAATATTATGAACGAAACAGATTTTATTCAGGAAATTATGAAACAAGCTAACCTGTCCGAAGACCAGGGCGGTATGGTTAATGAAATTTTCCAAAGTAACTTTATCGCAGGAAATAAAAACAAGGACACTATTGTTAACTTGATTGCTGAAAAATTAGGTGTGGATGAGGCACAAGCCGACCAAATCTACACTATTGCTGCAGGCCTTATTGCTGGTGGCATCTTAGACAAAGTCAAAGGAATTTTTAAGAGATAATATTTTCATTATCTCTTATCTTTTTTAGAAATTCTTTTATTCTAATAAGATATCATCATTTTAAGTTTTTTATAACTCTATTTTTTACTTTTTTATTAATTTTTTTACTTAATTTTTGTACTGTTTTTCTAAGTTAAATAAGTTCACCATTTTAATAACTTTTATTTACTAAAATACAAAAGTTTTTATATAATAAAATAATAAACAAAAACTATATTATACTTAGTAAACTATATACTAAATAATAAAATTTAATCGAAAATTTTCTCGATTAATTGATAAATAGAATCTTGGAAATGAGTTAAAAAAGCAAAATAACTTGAAAAAGGCTTTAATTCATTTTCATTATATACATAAGAAACTGAAATAATTTAATAAAAGAAAAACTAATGAAAATTTAGATTATTAATTAAATTGAAGAATTTATAGTAAAAACTAAGTGGGGTTATTCATGAAAATAGATGAAAGATTATCTGCAGAAATTGAGGAAATGGAATCTGGTGCAAGTATGGAAAAAGAAGATTCTTCTGTAGAACCTAACTCTGACATTGAAGTTGCAGAGCTCTCATTTGAGGATGAAAATGTTGAAATAGTCTCTGATGATGAAAGTGCTGACTTGGAATCCATCTCTGGTGATGTTAGTGAAAATGAGGAATCCTCTTCTGATGAAAAAGCTGTGGAAGTGGAAGTTATAGACAGAGATGACAATGACAAGGCAAAGCATATGATTGATTACTCTCAAATAAGCAGTACTGATGATATTGAGGTTCCTCCTCTTCTTATCGACCAGGTCATAGGTCATGAGGAATCAGTTGAGACAATTAAAAAGGCAGCCAAGCAGAGAAGGAATGTCCTCCTTATTGGAGATCCTGGTGTTGGAAAATCAATGCTTGCCAAAGGTATGGCTGAATTGCTGCCTCCTGAAGTTTTACAGGATGTCCTTGTCTATCCAAATCCAGAAGATCAGAATCATCCTTTAATTAGAACAGTGCCTGCAGGCGAAGGAAAGAAAATAGTCAAGATGACCAAAGCCGAGTCCAAAGGAGACAATGAAAAGAAAACCATGATAGCTACTTTTGCTATCGCTGCAATTTTCGTGCTAGGTATCCTTTATAACAGAATTTTTGAAGCCATCATAGCAGGCTTGCTTATCATATTTATTGCGATGCAAATCAAACCTAGAAGCAATGCTCAATATCCTAAATTGCTTGTAAACAATGGTGATAAAAGATTTGCACCATTCTTCGATGCTACCGGCGCTCATGCAGGTGCATTGCTTGGTGATGTAAGACACGACCCTTACCAGTCCGGCGGTCTTGGAACTCCTGCACACGAACGTGTGGAAAGCGGAATGATTCATAAGGCCAACAAGGGAGTTTTATACATTGACGAAATAGGTACAATGGCTATGAAAACTCAACAGGAGCTTTTATCCGCAATGCAGGAAAAGCAGTATGCCATTACTGGTCAAAGTGAAAACAGTAGCGGTGCGATGGTTCGCTCACAAGCTGTTCCATGCGACTTTGTTCTTGTGGCTTCCGGTAACATCCAAGTTCTTGAAGGAATGCACATTGCAATGCGTTCAAGAATTCGTGGATATGGTTACGAGGTTTATATGAAGGACAGCATGGATGATACTCCTGAAAACAGGGTAAAGCTTGCAAGATTTGTAGCTCAGGAAGTTAAAAACGATGGCAGAATTCCTGCTTTCGCACCTGATGCGATTGATGAGATTATTCTTGAAGCCAAACGCCGTTCAGGTAAAAAAGATGCTTTGACACTTAGATTAAGAGATCTGGGAGGTCTTGTACGTTCATCAGGAGATGTTGCCAAAGAGGAAGGCGCAGAGCTTGTTACAGCAGAGCATGTTCAGACTGCTAAGAAATTCTCCAGAACCTTGGAGCAACAGATGGCTGACAGGGCTATTGCACAAAGAAAGGAATATGCAGTATTCAACTCCACCGGTGGAAAAGTCGGAATGGTCAATGGACTGGCTGTTATTGGAGATAGAAGCGGTATAGTCATGCCTATTGCAGCAGAAATGGCTCCTGCAAGCAGCAAGAACGAAGGAAAGATCATTGTTACAGGTAAGCTTGGAGAAATCGCTCTTGATTCCGTGCAGAATGTAAGTGCAATTATCAAGAAGTACACTCAAGTTGATATCTCAGATTATGATATTCATGTTCAGTTCCTGCAAAGTTATGATGGTGTGGAAGGAGACAGTGCAAGTGTTTCAATAACTTCTGCTGTTATTTCAGCTGTTGAAGGCATTCCTATAGATCAAACAGTTGCCTTAACCGGCTCACTCAGTGTTCGCGGTGATGTGATGCCTATTGGAGGTGCAACTGCCAAGATTGAAGCGGCTGCAGAAGCAGGAATCAAGAAGGTATTGCTGCCTAAATCCAACATGGCTGATGTCATGCTTGAGAAAAAATACGAAGACATGATCGAGATTGTTCCATGTGAGACAATCGAGGATGTTTTAGAGAATATATTGATTAACGGCAGCAAGAAGGATAAATTAATCAGCAAGATGAGGGAACTCAGCAACAGGGTTGCAAGCAAGGTTTCCACTGAAAGCTCCGGATTTTCCAAACCGGTTTCCAATTAATTTATTTTTTCAATTAAACAGCTTTTAGCTGTTTTCTTATTTTTTTTATTTTGTCGCTTTTCTATTTTTTTATTTATAGAATAATATACTATTTTCTATTTTTTCTTTTATGGACTAATACACTATTTTTTATTTTTTATCATTTTTGGCCATATTTTTGCTGTTTTTTCTGATTTAATTTTTTTTTTTAAAAATTGTTGCCTTTTTCCAATTTTTAATTTAACTCTAATGCTTGATTTTATAGAAATATTTATTAATAGGTTATTGTATATTAATTAATGGAACTTTTAAATGTAATATTATTTTTACATTTCTGTTACTAAAAAAATGGTGATGAAAATGAATGCAAGAAAAGCAGTTGGAATTATTGCAATAATTTTACTTGTTCTTATTGTATTTAGTTTGTTTTCTAATGTGGTAATTTTAGCTCAAGATGATACCGAAGGAAACATCCCCGGCGTAGATATGGCTGCCTTATGGAGTCTCAATGGTGGTTTCAATTGGATATATCCTGGAAGTTCATTTGATGAGCAGGGACGTACTCTCCATAATATCTACATGCTGGATGACCCTTATGGAGAAGTTGATGCAATATTTAAATATACCTATAATGTTGACCCTCATCTCTTGATTATTATTAATGATCAAGCCGCCGAACATATTTTTGGTGCAGATTTATTGGAAAATATTCGCCAGCATGACTGGGTTGAAGGCAATTCTCGTGCTGATGCTGTGACAATGAGTATCACAACAGTTAATCCATTGCCGATTATTCCAGATATTTTAATGGGCAATATTAGATTTCATATTATTTAATTAATTTTTTTTTATTGTCATTTTTTAAAATCTTCTTTTTATTCTAATTTTTTTTATCTCTTTTTATGATTTTTTAAATATGTGGATTGTATTTTTTATTTTTTAAAGAAAACATTTTTCAAATTTTTACTAATATTTAAATACTTAATTAAATAAATGAATTATTGTTATTTCATATTAATTTAAAGTCTTATAAAAGACTAAATCAAGATTTAATAAAATTTAAAATAAAGTGTGATTTCATGTTATTAATAGCTCAAAATCATTTTCAACTTATTCTGGAAGTATCTTTGATTATGCTTGCTTCCATGATTTTTATCATTAATTTGGTTCCATTATCTTTAAGTGTGGTGACCTTCCTGTCCCTTTTTCTTTCTGCAGGTTTCGCACTTTTATTTGGTGGAGACCTAATGCTATTGGTTTTATCATTTGGTCAACATGAATTTACTCACCCATTTGGTCCTATTGCACTTTTAGCAATTATCACTGCTTTGTCATCGCTTAAGGTGATGGAGGAATCGGGTGTGAATGTGGCCGGATTGAGAAGGCTGGTAATTGGTTTGCTTCTTGCAATAACCATCTTCGGTGGATTGATGCACAGGTCTTTCCTCTTATTATGGTTCCTAGGTCTGTTTATAGGATACACTATAATTTCCAAATCATTCAGACAAAAATCCATTGCTGGAATGAAGATGATTTTAGGATTTTTAGGATTAGGCGCTCTTGCATTTGGTATGCTTGAGATAGTTTCAAGGATTACAGGTATTGAGATTTTCTCCCCTATGCTAAGGATTTCAAGACTTGACCAGAACTCATTGGCTAGTGTGAAATTAGTTTTAGACAACACATGGTTAATCGGACATGACCCTGCAGCATCCTATTGGTCTGCAAGTACTGGATTTGCTGATGGATACATTAGCCTTCCTATGTCATTCATTCTAATGTTCGGTCTTCCGTTTCCGTTGTTCTTTGGAATGCTGGTTACTAAAAAAGATGTAATCGACTACATGCTTCCTGGAACTTTCGGTTATGCATATGACTTCGGATATCTAACTCTGGTTGCTGTTGTTTTAATAATTCTGGCAACTGTTGTCATCGGATTGAAAATACTCCACATATATAGAGAAAAAAGAGAGAAGAATAATAAGAAATACCTAGGAAAGGAAGTTTTACTAATCGGATCTCTTACAGCATTCATGGCTCAAGGAATAATTGGTTTATTCTTATTTAACAGAACAATCAATGGTATGGCGCTTTTAACATTCATATTCCTTGGTTCATTGGTGCTGGCTCATGCAGTAACAATTCAAAGAGACAGCAATGAGATTGTAAGTCAATAACTGGCTTATTCATTTAAGACTAAAATTTTAACTAAATGGCTCTTTTGAGCCAATCTATCTTTTTTTTATTTTCAATTTTTTTGATCATAATTATTTTTAGAATTTTAATGATTTTTTAATTATATGGTCTTTATTGTTTTTTTAGAATTTTAATGATTTTTTAATTATATGGTCTTTATTGTTTTTTTTTAGAATTTTAATGATTTTTTAATTATATGGTCTTTATTGTTTTTTTAGAATTTTAATGAATTTTTTCGTTATTACTTCTTATATGATTTTTTATAATATGTAATACTTTTTTCAAAATTCGATTTTTTCAAATTAAAAAAATAGTAATATTTAATTACAAATATTTATATAAAGATATATGATTACCTTTTATTGATTTAAGTGAAATTATTTTCAAAGTTAAAATTTCTAAAGGGTGATGTTTGATTAATTTTATAAAAGATTATTTAGAATAATTTGGTGATAAAATGATAATTGGCGGTTCAGCATCACAGAAACTTGCTGCAAATGTTGCACGTGAACTTGGTGATGTTTTATGTCCTATAGAAACTAAGAAATTCCCAGATGGTGAAAGATATTTAAGAATTAAAGGTGAAATAGATAAAGAAGTTACTGTGATTCAATCTACTGGTTTTCCTCAGGATGAAAATCTGATTGAATTGCTGTTTTTAATCAGAAACCTTAAAAGCCTGGGTGCTGAACATATTAAAGTAGTTGTTCCTTATTTAGGTTACGGCAGACAGGAAAAAAGATTTAAGGATGGGGAAGCTGTTTCAGCTCAGATAGTATCCAATCTGATTGAAAGTTCCGGTGCTAATGAGTTTATTTCAATAAATCTTCATGAAGACAGCGTTCGTGACTTTTTCGAAATTCCTACTGCAAATATTTCAGCCATGCCTCCAATTGCAGATTATATTTCTGAGATTACCGAGGATCCTATCATAATCGCTCCTGATAAAGGTGCATTAGGATTTGCGGAAGAAATTGCTGAAATTCTTGGCTGCAGCTGCACATACATGAGCAAGGTCAGACTCGGACCTGACAAGGTGGAAACTAAAATTGTAGATGTCCATTCTGATTTTGCCAGCGACGAACTTGATTCCATCAAGAAGAATTCAAAAGTCAACATTGATTCTGTAAATGGAAAGGAAGCAGTCATAATCGATGACATCATAGCTACTGGAGGAACCATTGTCAATGCAATCGGAATCTTAAAAGAGCATGGTGCAAAATCAGTCGATGTATGCTGCGTCCATCCGGTTCTTGTAAATGATGCTGTTTTAAAGATTTTTGCTGCCGGGGCTCGAAATGTGGCTGGAACTGATACTTTGAAATCTGATGTCAGCGATATTTCCGTTGCTAGAATAATTGCAGATGCTTTAAAATAAAAATTTAATTTGTTTTAATTGTCAATTAATGAGTTTATCATTTAATGACTTTTATTTAATACTTATTTGAGGATTTAAAATGCACGAATTATCAATGGCTCAAGGGATTTTAAATGCGGTTCTTGAAACCGCTGAGCAGAACGGCGCTACTGAGGTTACCGAAATCGTTATTGAAATCGGAAAACTGGCAATGCTTAATCCCGAGCAGGTAAAGTTTATGTTGGATGTTTTAAGCAAGGATACAATTGCTGAAAATGCCAAAATTGTTATAGAAAACCTGGAAGTTGAAATTGAATGTGAAAAATGCGGATTTAAAGGAGTTGCAAATATTGATGATGAAGATCATTATGCTCCTATGGTGTATTGTCCTGAATGCGCCAATCCTAGAATAAAGATTTTAAACGGAAAGGATGTCACTGTTAAAACAATCAGCATTGAAAAAGAAGATGATTGATTTCATTTTATATTTGGGATAATTTTTAATTATCCTTTTTGTTATTATTTTTAAAAACTTTTAATCATTAATAGCAATTTGATGATTTTTTAAAAATGTATTACTTTTTTAAATAATCTTATTATATATTTAGAAATTTAGGAAGTGAATTTATGCATAAGGTTGCAGATGTTACTGTTGCTAAAAATATTATGGAAGCTAATAAGAAACTAGCTGATAAAAACAAAGAAAGATTTGATAAAAGAGATATCTTTTGTGTAGACTTTGTAGGAGCTATCGGCTCTGGTAAAACCTCACTTATCGAAAAATATATTGATGCTACTCATGATAAGATCGGGGTAATTGCAGGGGATATCATCAGCAAATTCGATGCTGGAAGGATTGAAAAGCACAACGTGCCTGTTGTAGGTTTAAATACAGGCAATGAATGTCACTTGGATGCTCACCTGGTTGAGCACGGCTTAATCGACATGCCTCTTGAAGATATTGACTACCTGTTTATTGAGAATGTAGGTAACTTGATTTGTCCTGTTGACTTCGATTTAGGATCCCATATGAGAGTAGTTGTTGTAAGCGTTACCGAAGGTGACGATACTGTGGAAAAACACCCTCTTATCTTCCAAAGTGCTGATTTAGTTGTTATCAACAAGATCGACCTGGCTGAAGCTGTCGGTGCTAGCACTGATAAAATGGTTGAAGATGCTAAATCACTTAATCCTGATGTCAAGGTAATAGCTACTAACTTAAAAGAAGATAAAGGATTACAAGAAGTCATTGATGCAATCAAGGAATTCGAAGCTAATTACAGAAATAATTAATTTTTATTAATTATTTTTTCTCTTTTTTGTTTTTTCAAATTACAAATTTAACTTTTTTTTACATATAAACATTTTAATTTTGTTTTTTAAATTAATCTGGTTTTTTCAATCTTTTAAATTTGGTTTTTTTTAATCTTTGTTTCGCACTTGATTATATTATCATACCAATTCTTTTATATTATTAAGAACAAAATTATTCATGTATATTTAAAAATTAATCAAAATTATAATTAATGATATTTAATAACTTATTAGAGTGATATTATGAAGGCTATGATTTTACTTGGATGTCCTGAAGCACCTGCTCAAACTCCTTTGGCTGTTTATGCTTCATATAAGCTTAATCAAATGGGTTATGAAACCACAATTGTAAGCAATCCTGCAGCAGGAAAATTACTGGATGTTTGCGATCCTGAACATGTTTATATTAAAAACAGAGAGGATATCGACAGGACTTTGGAGGACTTGGAAGAAGGAGACTATGATTTGCTGCTTGGACTTGTCCATAAGGATGCGGCAGCTACTTTCTTTGTAACATATTATCATATATTGCAAACAAAAGCCATTGCTTTAATCTTCTCAAGAGACGGAGCTGAAGTTGAGGAATTTGTTGACATGGTTGCATCATCAACTGATGCGGAAATTGTAGCGGCAAAAGCCTATCATAATCCAACTCCAATCAGAGTAAAATTGGACAAGGCATTGAAAAACTTTGAGATTGAAGAATAGGCAATTCACTTTGAGATTGAAGAATAGGCAATTATAAAATTTAAATCAATCATACTGACTATTATTATATTAAGGATGTGTTTATTGTGTCATTTTGTTTAGAAACATATTTGCAGCAATCTGATGATTATAAGGTTCTTGCGAAGAATTCCGGAGTAAAGGAATGCTATAAGATTATAGAAACAGAATCAGATGAGTTAATTCATGTAAATCCTGGAGATAAGATTCTTGGTGCCAGATTAATAGGCCTTCCACCAATACCTGTAGGAATCAACGAGGCTGAAGGCACTATTTTAATCACTTATACAAAACCTTGCCACGGAACCGCAGCTATTGAACTTCCAGTTGAGAAAGAAGAACTGATAAGTATAAGAAAAATGGATATTGGTGCTTAAATTGTTTACAACTGTTGTAGGTAGTTTTGATATCAACCTTAAGAAAGCGGAGACTTTTGGAGATAAAGTCAAGTCTGCATTAGGTCTTTATGACCCATATAAGATAGCTGTTGAAGAAGTTGTTAAATTCCAGCTTGATGCAGGACTTGATATTGTCGGAGATGGCCAGCCTCGCGGAGACATGGTCGGATCTTTCGTATCACATATTCCTGGATTTAGCTATGAAATGAACTCTTCTGTTATTGTTGATAAGATAAAAACACCTCTTGAATATATTGTCCTTCCAGATTTGAAATATGCAATGGCTGTTCTTGATAAGGAATTGGATAAGAGGAACTTGCCAGCTGAAGAGCGTGCAAAAAAAGGAGTTAAAGGAATAGTTACAGGTCCTTCCACTATTGTTCATTCTTCAAGAATAGAATCCTTCTACAAGGATAGAAATCCTGCAATTATCGACACAGCCCATGCTTTAAGAAAGGAAATTGAAGCCATAAACGAGTCCGGCGCCAAATATATTCAAATCGACGAGCCGTTTTTATCTACTGGCATGGTGGATATTGGAACTGCAAAAGAGGCAATCTCAATCTTATCTGAGGGCATAGACATTCCAGTGGCCATGCATGTTTGCGGCAACCTGTCAGATGTCTTTAAAGATCTGCTTAAATTCGATATTGATTATCTTGACTGTGAATTTGCAGGAAATAATGTCAATATAGGCCTTTTGGAAGAAAACGCCGATTTGATTGGGGATAAGAAAATAGGATTTGGCTGTCTTGATTCAGCATCCAACAGCATTGATGAAGAAGATAAAGTCAGAGATTTAGTTGTAAGGGGCATCAATGCGATAGGTGTTGAAAACATGTTTTTAGACCCTGATTGCGGTTTGAGAAAAGTGGACCTTCCTATTGCAGAGCGCAAAATTAAAATAATGACTGATTTAGCTAAAGAGCTTGAATAGTTCTTTAGTTCTTTTTTTATAATATTTTTTTCAGCAGATACTAATTTTTTGGAGATATTATTTCATGATTAATTTCACATTCCTCTCAGAGAATAAAACCGAAAATTCCAGAATCAAAGCTGAATTCGGACTTTCTATTTATATAGAAACCGATTGCATGAAGATTCTATTTGATGCTGGAGCTTCAGATATCTTCTATGACAATGCTGAAAGACTGGGAATAGATTTGAAAGATGTGGATGCATGTGTGATAAGCCATGGACATTACGACCACTCAAATGGCGTGCCGAAGTTCTGTGAAGTGAATTCAAAATCCGGAATATACATGCATGAAAATGCTTTTGGAAAAACTTATGGTGCGGTTAATGGAAAAATTAATTCTAATCCATGTGGTCTGGAATGGACTGATGTGGAAATGGATATGATTTCCAAAAGGCTGCATTTTACCGGTGGTCCATTGTGGCTTGATGAGGACATAGTTATCTCAGGCACTATTCCTGATTTTGGCAATCATGATTCAACCGAGGAATTCTTCAGGGTGAAAGATGACGGCACATTAGAAAAGGATGACATGTCTCATGAGCAATTCTTAGCTATTAGGAATGGTGAAGAAGGAGTCTATGTCTTTTCAGCCTGCAGTCACAAGGGCATTGGATCTGTGCTGGAATATGCTTTTGAGCTTTTTCCAAATGATTCCATTGTAGCTGTTATAGCTGGAATGCATCTTTTCAAAGCTGATTTGGATGAAATTCATTATGTTGCAGATAAAATTAAGTCATACAATCCCCGTTTGATATTTCCAGTTCATTGTACAGGTATGGAAGCTATTTTTGAATTTAAAAAAGAATTTGGTGAAAAGTGTATAATAGCTGCTGCAGGAGATTCTTTTAGATTTTAATGGGTATCTATTTGTTTATTTAAAATTTATTTTTAATTTTTATTAATTTAATCGTTATTTTTTTAAAATTTATTTTTAATTTTCATTAATTTAATCGTTTTTGTTTCTTAAACATTTTTTGATTATTTTTGTCTTTAAAAATTAATTGTTTGTTTTTTATAATTGATTATTAAAATATTTATATAGATAAATACAAAATTAATTATATTATAAAAGGAATGTTTTTTATGTTAAGTATTAATCAATGTTATCTGGATTTTGTAAATAAAATATTAAATGAAGGTAAAGAGACCTATAAAGACAGCAATCATCATTTGAAGGAAAGCCTTGGTAATTTTTATGTTATTGATGATCCTTTGGATTTAAAATACAAGGCAAAGTATCAAAACATGACTACTGATGAGATGCTTGAGTTAATCAAGTCTGGTAAATATGACATGGAAGGAAATCCAATTAAAGCTGATGCATTATATGAATATGTGAAATCCTTTAATGACTCTTCAGACCAGGGTTTTGTTTATTCATATCCGAATCGTATTCTTGCCCATTTTGGCGTTGACCAGTTTGAAGTCATGAAAGAACGCTTATTGAATGCTCTTGGAAGCAACAGGGCGGTAGCTATTACATATGATCCTGAACTTGACTGCGACCGCGAGGATATTCCATGCCTGCAGTTCCTCCAAGCATTTGTAAGGGATGGAGAACTTACTATTCACTGCATGTTCCGTTCAAATGATATTTTCGGTGCTTTTTACTCAAACATGTTCTTTATCACTTATATTGGAATTAAGCTTAGAGAGGAATTGAACAAGGAGCTTATCAACGAACAAGTTGGCTTTGGCGGAATTCACTACCACTCAACATCCGGACATATTTACAGCAATGACATGAGAGCAGCTCGAAGTATGGTATCCAAGCATAAATAAATTTTTTCTGATTAATTCTTAACATTTAATATCTTTTAAGCTGCTTTTCATTTATGCATTGATTTATCTTTTTTATTTTTCCATATCTGTTTTTTACTTTTTTTTATTGATTGCATTATCATTTTTTTTAGCTGTTTTTTACTTTTTTATTAATTTTGAACTATCTTTTTATTTTCCGAAATTCCACTTAAAAATAAAAAAGTCCTTTTTAAAAAATTTTATAAAATTATAAATAGTTAGATAATTAGAATTAATATTATAATAGTTTTTTACATAATTTTTAACTTTGTAAAAAACAATTTATAAAAAATTTTTAAGTTTATATTTATTTTATAATCTTAAATTTTAATTGAGGTTAAAAATATGGTTAGTGTAAACGTAGAAGCTAAAAAAACTGTAGATGAAATGATTGCAAAAGCTGACGACCTTTGCATTGCTGTTGAAAAATTGGAAAACGGCGCAACTGTTATTGATTGTGGTGTAAATGTTGCTGGTAGTTTCAAAGCTGGTGAATTATACACCAAGATCTGTCTCGGTGGTCTTGCAGATGTAGGCATCTCCATTCCTGGAGACTTATCTGAAAAATTCGCACTTCCTTCTGTAAAAGTAAAAACAGACTACCCAGCTATTGCAACTTTAGGTTCCCAGGAAGCAGGATGGTCTGTTGCTGTAGGTGACTTCTTTGCATTAGGTTCAGGACCTGCAAGAGCTTTATCATTAAACCCTGCTGAAACCTATGAGGAAATCGGCTATAAGGATGATGCTGATTTAGCTATTTTGACTTTAGAAGCTGATGTAATTCCTGGCGCTGATGTTGCTCAATATGTTGCTGATGAATGTAAAGTGGATGTTGAAAACGTATACTTGCTCGTAGCTCCTACTTCTTCCCTTGTTGGTTCCATCCAGATTTCCGGAAGAGTTGTTGAAAACGGAACCTACAAAATGCTTGAATTCCTCGGTTTCGATGTAACAAAAGTAAAACACGCTGCAGGTATTGCTCCTATTGCTCCTGTCACTCCTGACGGATTAAAAGCTATGGGCAGAACCAACGACGCTGTATTATTCGGTGGAAGAACTTACTACTACCTTGAATCTGAAGAAGGAGACGACATTGAAGATCTCGCTAAAAACGTTCCTTCCTCTGCAGCTGACGGATATGGTGCTCCATTCTATGACACTTTCAAAGCAGCTGGATTCGACTTCTACCAAATTGACAAGGGAATGTTCGCACCAGCAGAAGTTGTCATTAACGATTTAACTACTGGTAAAGTCTACAAAGAAGGATTTGTAAACGCAGAATTACTTAAAAAATCCTTTGGAATAGAATAAGCATAGTTTTTAATTTAAAGGTATGATTCTAATTCTTATTAGAATCTTCTTTTTTTTATTGTTTTTCTCTTATTTTTATTCATTTTTATCAGAAATTTTTCTTTTTCTTTTCTTTTGCTTTATTTTTTTCCATTTTTATTAAAAATTTTAGTAAATCTTAATAATCTTATTTCTAAAATATAATATTATAATTTTTGAAAATCATTTTTTTGAATTTTTTAAAAAATTCATAGTTTTTTCAAAATGATTCTCTGATGTACATAATCATAATTTTATTTTCAAGAATAATGTACAACTTGCATTAAATTAAAGAGGGACATTATAAAAAACATAGTCTTTCCTAATAGAATCAAATTTATCATAGTTAGTTTTAATTTAATTGATTAATTTGTTTAAACTATTTATTGGATTTAATAAATCAAATATTGGAGGCATTCATATGGAATTGGATAGTGAAAAAGTAGTTGAAAGAGTGAAATACTGGAGAAAAGATGAAGGAAAAAGCTGTTCCCAGGGAACATTGATGGGAATTGGTGAAGTTGCAGGTTTGGATCTTGAAACTCTTGAACTTTTAGCAAGTGGATTTTCCGGAGGTATCGGAGCAACTTTTGAAGATGGAACCTGTGGAGGACTTACAGGGGCAGTAATGGCTTTAGGCCTGCTTGGAAAAGATAATGCCATGATTAAATCAATGTCCAAGGATTTATTCAATGCATTCAAAGCGGAATATGGTGCGGTTACCTGCGGTGAAATTTCAGATAATGGAAAAGACAAATCTCCTTGCGTTGAGCTGTGCCTGTTTTCAGCCAATGAGGTTTGCAAGTTATTAAAAGATTATGATGTTTAGGAATGTATGGATTTTTAAAAATCGGTATTGGATTTTTGATGTTTGGGAATGTATGAGTTTTTAAAAATCGGTATTGGATTTTTGATGTTTGGGAATGTATGAGTTTTTAAAAATCGGTATTGGATTTTTGATGTTTAGTAATATCAGTTATTTTTAAAAATTATTTAACAATGATTATATAATTGTTTTTATAAAATATAATATAAGACGATGAAAATATAAATTATTTTTGAGTTTTATATATAATTGTCTCTTTAATAAATTTATATATTATATTGTTTATATTATTACTAAGGAGGATAATATGGATACTGGTGATAAAATTATTATCATTTTGTTAATCTTAATAGCTATTGCTTCTGCATGTTGTGTCTTGGTTTATATGGGAACTACCCAAGAGACTACCGATGTGGTTGTGAATAATACTACTAATACTACTAATGTTACAAATGATACAAATATGACTGCGAATGAAACAAACTTTACAGGAGAAACTGTCAGCTTTAATTCTGGCTCTGGTTCTAATTATCAAGTAAGTACTGGATCAGGTGGTTCAAGCTACTCTCCATCCGCTTCAAGCTCTCAATCTTCAAGTTCTTCTTCAAGCAGTGTTACTCCTGCTGATGGTGGAGGTTCTGATGGCGGATCTTCTAGTGTTACCCCTGCTGATGGTGGAGGTTCTGATGGCGGATCTTCTAGTGTTACTCCTGCTGATGGTGGAGGTTCTGATGGCGGTTCCGATGCCGCTCCTGCAGCTAGCGGTGAATAATTTTACTTTTAGTTAAGAAGTTTATTTCATTTTTTATTGATTAGTTAGACTTAAAACAAGTTTTAACTAATTCTATTTTTTAATTTTATGTTTTTTTAAGAATTTTAAATTTTGGAATTCTTGGCTCTATTTTTATAATTTTTTTTAAAATTAGATATTATATCTTTTTTATAAGTTTTTAAAATTAAATTTATGATCTTTTTTTATAAATTTTAAAAAATAGATTTTTAGAGCTCTTAATATCATTTTTTGATTATTTGACTTTCTAAAGATTCTATTAAAAAAAAGCTTTTGGGAGAAATTCATTTAAAAAAAGGAAAAAAGAATTAAGATAATAATTATCTTAATTTAAATTTGTTTATAAAAATTCTTTTTCTATCTTGTCTGCTATGCTGATGAATTTTTCACTTAATTCAGATTGTACATAGCTATCTACGACAGTGCTATCCTCTTCAGTTGATTTCAGCACTTCTTCAGTCAATGGGAGACTGTCAAGGAATTTTATGTCCATCTGACTTGCAAATTCATCTCCTTGGCTTTTTCCGAAAATTTCTGATTTTTCACCGCAGTGAGGGCAGACATAATAAGCCATGTTTTCAACAAGGCCGATTTTATCGATATGGAGCATTTTAACCATGTTCACACATTTAACAACATCTTCTTGGGAAATGCTGTTAGGTGTTGTAACCATCACGACCGCATCAACATTCGGCAATGTTTGAAGTACAGTCAATGGCTCGTCTCCAGTTCCCGGAGGGTTGTCGATAATGAGGACATCCAAGTCTCCCCATGCAACATCCGCCATGAACTGCTTGATGGCTCCGCTTTTTTGAGGGCCTCTCCAAATGATCGGCTTGTCATTGGTTTCAATCAGAAATCCCATAGACATTACCTTGATTCCATTTTTGCTGTATACAGGAACCATTTTTCCATTATCAATCATAACTTCCTTGCCTTCCACACCGAATAGTTTAGGTATGTTCGGACCATGAATATCAACATCCATGATTCCGGTAACCATTCCCTTCTTTTGGAAAGCCTCTGCAAGGTTTGCAGCAACAGTTGATTTTCCAACTCCGCCTTTTCCGCTCATAACAGCGATTTTATACTTTACTTTTCCCATCTGCTCATAAAGCCTCATTTCTTGTTCTATCATGGCTTTTTGCTGTTCAGGGGTCATATTTCCGCCATGTCCGTGTCCATGTTCTGGCATATTTTCTCTCCTATGTTTTTATAGATTATATTTTGTAATATTTTAAATTTTTAAGTTTAATATAGATCTTAAATTACCAAGTATAGTCTACATTAAATCATTAGTAATATTTTATATTTAAAGTTTTTATTTAAAACAGTAAATTTTCACTATTTAAAGAGGTAAGTATATTAAATGCTTCAATTAAAAATATAGTCTATGTTTTGAATATATATTCATAATAACATTTAAATCTTTATAAAAATCCATATTTTAATTATTTTAAATAATGTTGTTTTATATAATAGGGTATTTTAAATAATGTTGTTTTATAAAATACAAGATTTTTAAATAATAATGCATAAAAAATTAATTAAACTAATCTGGTGAGCCCATGACAGTTTTTAAAAAATCAATCAAGATTACTTCACAATCAAAATTTCAAATTATAAACATTACTCAATCCATAAATGAAATAGTGAATGAATCCCATATAAAAGAAGGAATTATAAGTATTTTCTCTAAGCATTCCACAACCGCTATTTGCATAAATGAGGATGAAATTGGTTTAAAAGAAGATTTTAAAACTTTTATTGAAAAGCTAGTTCCAAATGATAAGTACAAACATGATTTCATCGACAATAATGCAAAATCACACCTTAAATCTTTTCTATTATCCTCATCCGAGACCATTCCAATTACTAATGGCAGGATGGAACTTGGAACATGGCAATCAGTGTTCTTTGTTGAACTGGATGGCCCAAGGACAAACAGGACAATTGTTATAACAGTCGTTGGAGAGTAATTCCGATATCTCTCTTCAAAGATTATTAAAAAAAAGAAAGCACAAAATAATGTGCTTTTAAAGGTTTATATTTTTTTTATTTTATTTACTGTATTTTCTTAAAATATTTTATTGTTTTTTTATTTTGTTTGACTATATTTTTTAAAATAGTTACATTGTTTTTATATCTGTTTTCTCTTTTAATTGTTTTTTATTCAATTTTTATTTTAACCTTTACTTCATTTTCACTTTCTTTAAGATCTTTAAGATTGTAGCCGCATTTATAGCAGTAATTGTTCTCTTTTTCATTAAAGCTGTGACAGTAGGGACATAAAATAGGATTGGTGCTTAAAGCAACTCTAAGTCCTGGTTTTTTTCTGGAAAAATCATAGTCGCAGCTTGGACATTTCTCACTGTTCCATTTGCTTGCATTTCCGCAATTAGGACAAAACTTCTCATCTTTGGCTATGGCTTTGCCCATGTTTTCTTTTACAATATCCCCGTTTTCAACTTTTATTGAAGATATATTATATCCACATTTAATGCAGTAGTTGTAATCAGGTTCATTAAGGCTGTCGCAGTAAGGACATTTTATTTTGCTGTCATCCATTCCCACAGTTCGGATATTATTGAAGTTAAATCCGCATTCACAAGTATCTGCATTCAAAGGATTTAATTTGCCGCATATAGGGCAGTATTTTTCATCAATCTCCTTAGGTTCTCCAAGAAGTTCGATCTTTATGCCTTTTTTTGGAGGATTTAATGATGATATGTCTTTGCCGCATTTGATGCAGTATTGGTAGTCTGCTTCATTGTATTTGAAACATTCAGGACATTGCACCTTATGATTTGTGTTAAAGAGGGGAGTATACCTCTTTTTTCTTAAGTCATGACTGCATATTCCACACTTTTCACTTTTTTCTTCGTTTTTGCTTCCGCATTTTGGACAGTACATTTAATTCCTCCTTTTTCTGCATTATTGTTTTTTTCAAATTAGAAATTTTAAAGTAATATTAATATTCTTAAAATCATTTTTTAAAAATTCTTTTAAAGAATGAATCGCTCTCTTTTTCTTCAATATCTATTCCATATTTTGATTCCAATTTGGAATCATATTCCGCTTCTTCCTTTTTAATCTTCAACTCGTATTCCTTGATTTTATTTATATGGGCATCCTTGTTGTCTGAGAGAGGAACAATGTCCAGATTGTACCAGACACCTGTCTTCCAGGAATTGAGGTAAATAAAGTTAAAGTCTTCTCCAAATAATTCTTTTACTTCATCTCCAAAGGAATAGAACATTCTTGTCAAATGTTCAACTCTTAGAATCCATTCCTTATTGGTTCTATTAATAAGCGCTTCATTGCTTGTCTTCATATTTGTATTTGTATTCTTGAAGGTTGCTGCAATGATTTGACAAGCACCTGATATTTCCATTAGAGCATCCATTGCTTTTCAGGGCTTTTTATGTTTTCTTTTATCAAATTCAGGGATTTGTGGCTTGCATTGATTATTTTTGATATGGAGGGTATTATTTCATTTATCTGGGCTTTCTGGGCTTTGAGATAAACTACAAAGAACTGCCCTTCCCAGTCATTGGGATTGGTCCTTGAAAGGTTTTCATAATAAGACAGCGGTTTTACTTTATGGAAATCCTTGCTTTTTTCAGCTATTGAACCTCTGCTTAGCTTCAATGTCTTGTGCTCGGTTTCGATGTCATCTTCTGTAAGCTGGATGATTTCTAAAGCGCTGTACTCCTTATTACAGGACTTGCAGATGTATATTTCATCTTTACGCTCGATATTTGCACTTCCACAGACTTTGCAATGAAGTTCCTTCATTTTCTCCCCGTATTGATTTTTATGTTTAATTAAAATTTATATCCATATGTATAAATATTTATTGAAAATTAATATGGTTTTTAAATGATAATGGCAGTCAGAAAAAAATAGCTAATGTCAGTCAGTAAAAAATAGCTTTAATAAATTCAACAAAAAAAATCGAGTAAACTTTCAAAAAGATTTAATTAACTCCCTTGAAATCAGGTTAAATCTAAGTCTTGTGGAATAAAAAGAAAATTCCTGTAAAAATCAAAATTTTAGAAAAAATTTAAAAAAAGAAAAATCAGTATTTGATTTTTTTTATCATCAAATACTTTGTAATTTAATTATTGAATAAATTCAATTTCGAATGCTGTGACTGGATATTCCAGCTCGAAGTTTCTAATAACTTCAGGAGCTATTTCTCCAAAGAATCCTTTAATCTGACCGTTTTTGGAGTCTCCAGTAAAGTCTGCCACACGTCCTGTAATAAAGCTAGTGTTTTCTGAGTCGGATAATTCCATGGAATATCCTAAATTGGAAACAATGCTTGATGTAGTGGATTTGATTTCTGTGAAGTTAGCACTTGAGTGGCAGATAAGACCTGCCAGTTTCTTGACAGTTCTTGTCTTGTTGAAGTTTTCATCATCCATATAGACAACATCGCCGATTTCAAAGATTTTCTGAGGAAGGTCCTCATGCTTGTTGTCTTCTAAAAACTCCATCAAACTGTTGAGAAGACTGGTTCTGATCATTGTTCCGCTGATAGAAATAGGTCTTGCTACTTGAACATGGTCTATTTCCTCTTGATTCATCTTTTCAAAGTGGTTTTTCTCGCTTGTAAGCATCAGGCTCATGACTTCCTGGAATCCGAAACCGACCATGAGTTCGCGGATTGTCTGTTCGGATTTAAACCAGCTGTGTTCATTTGCAATTGTCGCAAGGTTTGGAAGTTTCGCTTCTACATTGTTTATTCTGTATTGGATTGCAATGTTTTCAACAATATCCACTTCATGTAATATATCTATTCTGTATGCAGGAATAATGACTTTGAGTTCGTTTTCATTTAATATTTCAGCATCGAACCTTGCACCTTCAAGCAGTCTTTTAACATCTTCTGCATCAAGGTCGGTTCCTCCAATCAATTCATTTGCAACATCCACATGAACATTTCTCTCTTTTGGAGTCAAATCAGGGGATACGAAAGTTTCGTCTTCGTATACGATTTCCATGGATTTGATTTTACCTCCTACTTCTGCAAATGATGAGCATATAATGTTCAAAGCTTGATTTACTGCTTTTTCATCGGTTCCTGTAACATCCACAATAATGTTTTTTGTATCTTCGGAAAGTTTTGTCAATTCTCCGTTGATGATTGGAGGCATTGACAGGACCTTGTTGTCCTTATCGAGAATTAAAGGATATTTGTCAAACTTGTCTATTAAATGAGCATATTTCTCTCCCTTTTGATTTTTCTCAAGAATCTCTTCAGGGGTGAGTTCTTCTCCCATTTCCAGAGGAACAAAAGCGTTTTCTGTCTTTTCAGTAGCTATGTAGTTGAACGGACCTTCCACCACGTCTGCATTATGGACTCCGATAGCTACTTTCTTCCTGTCTCTTCCAATAACCCAGTGCAGGTTTTCCTGGAAGTCCATTATATATTTGATCTTATCTCCGCTGAAGTCGACATTGTCGATTTTTGCAAAGCGAATATGTGGGCGGATTTCTTCAACTTCCTTTGAAACATAAACCTTTTCTCCGGATTCTTCAATGTCATATTTTGGAAGTCCTGTTTCAAGTCCTAAAAATCCTTTAAAAGACCTTGCTACTCCTTCAATGGATAGATTGTCCGGACGGTTCGGGAAGAATTCCACTTTTATCTCTTCATCGTCATAGTCCTCGATGTCACTTGCCATCATAGGTATTGTATTGATAAGTTCATCTTTTTCAAGATCTATTCCTAAATCTTTTAAATCTTGATATTTAAATGTAATTACTGGCATATTATCTCCTAATTTGTCTGATAATTCATATGATTCTAGCTAATAATGATAATTAATTTGTATTGATTTTGTCAATAACCCCTTTTATTCATAATCCAAACAGGGCTATGAAGAATAAAGATTCAACAGTAAAGTGCAATGCCCTGTGTACCGGCCATGGAAGATGGGGCATGGTTATAGAATGGGTTATGTCTATAAAAAAGTGAATCAATGCAGCTAAAAATCCTATTTTGAATGATAAAAATACAATTGATATGAGTATAAAATGGAAAACGGCTTCTATGAATTCATGGGCAATCCATGTTTCCGTTACTGAATGGAATGTAGTGCTTAACAGGCCTCCAAAGACTATGTAGAAATCTCTTGCTATGTTCCAGACTATTCTTCCATGTAATTCGTCGCTGATTGCAAGGGCAATTGCAACATAAAACCATAATAATTCCATTTTATCACCTCTTGTAAATTATTTTAAAAGAATATTTTATTTTTATTAATACTTTTTTTTATCATATTTATGATAATTAATAAAAGTTAAAAATATATTTTGTATTTTGTTTATTATTATATTAAATATTTATGTTTGAGAGAATTTTTTATCATTGCTTTTTTTCTTTTTCAGAATTTTTTATTTTTTTATCATTGCTTTTTACATTTTTCAGAATTTTTTATTTTTTTTATCATTGCTTTTTACATTTTTCAGAATTTTTTATTTTTTATCATTCACTTTTCACTTTTTTAGGATTTTTCATATTTTAAAATATTCTGATTTTAAAACTAATATTGCCTTTTCATATGCCGAATGATTTTATAATAAAACTTAATATATACTTTTTATAAATATTAAAATAAGATGTTTGATTTGGAGTTATAAAAAACAGCTATTGAATAATTATTTTCAATTTAATGGCTGATTTGATACTAATTCTAATTATACAAGCATTTAAAATCATTTTTATTATCTATTCGCTTTTTGGAGAGAATATATTTGACAAAAAAAGAAATTCCTAAAGATTATGACCATAAAATCGAAGAAAAATGGCAAAAAAAATGGGAAGATGATGAAGTTTATAAATTTATAGGAGATGGAACAAGACCAAGATACGTCATTGATACTCCACCACCTTATCCAACCGGATTGCTTCATATGGGCCACATTTTGAACTGGGCTTATATTGATTTCAATGCAAGATACCGAAGGGAGAAAGGCATGGATGTATTATTCCCTCAAGGATGGGACTGTCATGGTCTTCCTACAGAAGTAAAAGTCGAGGAAACTCACAACATCAAGAAGAATGATGTCTCCCGTGCAGAGTTTCGGGAAATGTGCACTGAACTTACTGGTAAAAACATTGAAGCAATGAGAATCCAGATGCGCTCTGTAGGTTTCTCCCAGGATTGGAGCAGGGAATATATTACCATGACTCCTCAGTACAGGAAAAGAACTCAGTTATCCTTCTTGAAAATGTATGATCAGGGACTTGTCTACCAGGGAATTCACCCTGTTAACTGGTGTCCTCGCTGTGAAACTGCAATTGCATTTGCGGAAGTGGAATATGCAGACAATACAACCAAATTGAATTATGTTAATTTCCCTCCTGCAGATGTTCCTCAGGAATTGATTGATGCAACTGAAGGCAATTCATACATACGTGTGGCAGATTGTCCGGATGTATCCGATTCATCTGTACCGGGAGTATTGATTGCAACCACCCGTCCTGAGCTCATGTTTGCATGTGTAGCTGTTGTAGTTCACCCTGACGATGAGCGATACAACCATCTGCTTGGAAAATATGTGGAAGTTCCGCTATCCGGTCAGAAGGTTAAGATCATCGCTGATGAAGAGGTTGATATGGAATATGGTACCGGTGCGGTAATGATTTGTACCTTTGGTGACAAGACTGACGTCGCATGGGTAAACAAGTATGATCTTGATGTCATCGAAGCTATTTCAGAACAGGGCTACCTGACTTCTGCTGCAGGCAAATATGAAGGCCTCACCATTGCAGAAGGAAAGGAGCAGACCATTCATGACTTGAAGGAACTAGGCTACCTCACCAAACAGGAGGATGTGGACCAGAATGTCGGTCAATGCTGGAGATGCAAGACCCCTATTGAGATTCTTGTTAAAAAACAATGGTTTGTAGCAGTAACCAAGATGATTGATGATATCAAAAAGGCAACAGATGAAATGCGTTGGGTTCCGGAACATATGAAAAGCCGTTTGATGAATTGGGCGGATTCCATGGAATGGGACTGGTGTATTTCAAGACAGAGATTGTTTGCGACCCCTATTCCTGTATGGTACTGCAAGGACTGTGGAAAGGTCATTCTGCCTAGCGAAGACCAGCTGCCTATTGATCCGACTGTCGACAAGCCTTTAGAACCTTGTGAATGCGGATGCACAGAATTCATCGGCGAAGAGGATGTTCTTGATACCTGGATGGACAGTTCAATTTCTCCATTGTCTGTAGCTGACTGGCCTAATCCTGGCTGGGAGGATATTTTCCCATCTAACATCCGTCCTCAGGGACACGACATCATCAGGACCTGGGCATTTTATACAACTCTCAGATGTCTGGCTCTCACAGGCTTGAAGCCTTTTGATGATATTGTAATCAATGGTATGGTATTCGGTGAAGACGGCTTCAAGATGAGCAAATCCCGTGGAAATGTTACCGGACCTGAGGAAGTAGTGGAAAAATACGGCGCAGATCCTTTAAGGCTCTGGGCTGCAAACAGTGTTCCAGGATCTGATGTGGCATTTGACTGGAAAGACATCAAGCATGGCTACAAATTCATCCGTAAATTCTGGAATGCTTTCAGATTCATTAGCATGCATATCTTCGATGAAGAGTCTGAAAACGCTATTGCAAATACCGGCGAAGAGGAAATCAAATCCTACTTGAATCCAATGGATAAATGGATCATTGCCAAATTCAACAAGGTAAACAGGATTGTTGATGAGGCATTTGCAGATTATAATTATGCAAGAGCCATAAATACAATTGAGAATTTTGTATGGCATGACTTCTGTGATGAATATATCGAGGCTGTAAAATACAGGCTTTACAATGATGATATTGATTCAAATTCAAGAATCGCTGCAAAATACACTTTGAGATTTATTGTAGAAAACTCATTAATACTGCTTGCTCCTATAGCTCCGTTCTTCACTGAGGAGGTTTACCAATACTTCGGCAATGAAGGAAGCATTCATAATGCCCTATGGCCGAAAATTGATGATGACCTTGATAATGAGGAATCCATTAACGACGGCGATCTGGCTATCGAGCTAATCAGTGAGATTAGAAGATTCAAATCAGCTTCCAAGATTCCGCTTAATGTTCCAGTAGCTAATGCAAATGTTTATCTGGATGATAAGACAATGGATTTAAAAGAAGTTCTTGAATGCTTTGCAGAGGATATCAGCGGAACTTTGAAGATTGAAGATTTGGAGATTGCTGAAGGTAAGCCTGAAGTTCATGAGAAGGTAATTGAGATTGAACCTGATATGAGCAAGATCGGTCCTGAGTTTAAAAAGGATGCAGGACAAGTCATTGGATATATTAAGTCCCATGATGCTGATGAGATTGCTCAACAGCTTGCTCAAGACGGCGAGATTATAATTGCAGATAAGGCTGTCACTGAAGACCACTTGAAGATGACCAAGGAAATTGTTGGTGCAAGTGGTAAGAAAGTTGATATCCTGCAATCCGAAGAGCTCGGAATTATCGTAGAAGTAATCAGATAATTTTAATTTAAGCTTTAATTTTAATTTAAAGCTTATTTTATTCTTTTTTTTATTTTACTTTTTGAAATTTTTTAAGTTAAACTCTAGATTTTACTTTTTTTTTAAATATACTATCCACATATTGATTTTAAACTATTATATTTTAAATAGATTAAATTCTATATTAATAAATGTAACTTATTTTATATTTATTAGGGGTTTTTATGTCAGTGGAAAGTGAAGCAGTTTTAGAAGCCAAATTAATTGATAGGCTATCTGAAAACGGTTATCAAAAAATCAATATTAAAAATGAAGAAGAGCTAAATGCTAATTTTAAAGTGCAGCTTGAAAAGTTGAATCGTTGTGATTTAACTGATGAAGAATTTAACAGGGTTCTTCAATATTTGGATTCTGGAACAATATTTGACAAAGCTAAAAAATTAAGAGACCATTTTTTCATTGAAAGGGAAGAAGAATCATTTTTCATCAAATTCATCAATGAGAAAGATTGGTGTAAGAATATTTTTCAAGTTACCAACCAGGTTAAAATGGAAGGCTTGCATAAGAATCGTTATGATGTAACTTTGCTTATCAATGGATTGCCTCTTGTTCAAGTGGAACTTAAGAGAAGAGGAATGAATATAAAAGAGGCATTTAATCAAATCAATAGGTATAAACTTCACTCTTATAAAGGTTTATTTAATTTCATTCAGATTTTTGTAATCAGCAATGGTGTGGAGTCCAAATATTTTGCTAATGGAAGACCAAACGAGCTTAAATTTGAATTCACATTCTACTGGAAAGACAAGGAAAACAACAATATTTACTCATTGGAAGATTTTACAGATACCTTTTTTGAAAAATGCAATCTTGCAAAAATGATTTCCAAATACATGGTTTTAAATGAATCCTCTAAAAAACTGATGATCTTAAGGGCTTATCAGAAATATGCTGTCGAAGCGGTTATAGAACAGGCTTTGGAAAATAAGCAAAATGGCTATGTATGGCACACAACAGGTAGTGGAAAGACCTTAACATCATACAAAGTAAGCCAGCTGCTTGCAGAAGAGGAATCTATATATAAAGTAATTTTTGTAGTGGACAGAAGAGATCTTGACATTCAAACAAACAAGGAGTTCAACAGTTTCTGTGATGGTTGTGTTAATGTAACAGAGCACACAGGAGCTTTGATAAAAAATTTAACCACCCAAGGAAAAGGTAAATTGGTGACTACCACAATACAAAAGTTATCTAAGGCTGTAAAAACCCGTGGAGATCAAAAAAAGCTTCAAAGCATTAAAGATAAAAACATCATTCTTATTTTTGATGAATGCCATAGAAGTCAATTTGGTGAGATGCACCAGTCCATTGTTGATTTCTTTACAAATGTCCTGTCCTTTGGATTCACAGGAACTCCAATTTTTGCCGTAAATTCTGATGGATTCAAAACCACCAAAAGCATTTTTGGAAAAAGGCTTCATGAATATGTCATTAAAGATGCAATTGCAGATGGAAACGTTTTAGGATTTTCAGTTGATTACTTTGGAGGAGCAAAAATCAAAAACAAGCCTGACAAGGAAGTCACTGGAATCGACACTAAGGAATTTTTAGAATCTGATAAAAGATTAAAACCAATTGTGGATTATGTGATAAACAGTTACAGCACTAAGACTAAGAATCGTGAATTCAATGCAATGTTTACAGTATCAAGAGGTGGAGTAATTCATAAATACTACAAACTCTTCAAAGAAGCAAAGCACGATTTAAAAATAGCTACAATCTTCACTTATAAAGTTAATGAGGATTCCTCTGAAAAGGAACTTTCACAGGATTTATTAGATTCCTATATTAAGGACTATAATGAAATGTTTGATACTAATTTCAGTACTGATGACTTTAAAGGATATCATGCTGATGTATCCAAAAGAATGAAAAACAGAGAAATTGACTTGTTGCTTGTTGTGGACATGTTTTTAACCGGTTTCGATAGTCCTATGCTAAATACTCTGTATGTTGATAAGGACTTAAAATACCATACTCTCCTGCAAGCGTTTTCAAGGACTAATCGTGTAATCAATATGAGAAAATCGCAAGGAAATATTGTATGTTTCAGAGACATTAAAGAGGATACTGACAGAGCAATTGCTTTATTCTCAATGACAGATAATTGTGAAGATATTATAATTCCTCCTTACGAATTCTTTGTAGATAAATTCAATGAAGCAGTTAAAGAGCTACATAAGTTAGTCGAAACTGTTGAAGAGGCAATGAATTTACAAAGTGAAACGGATAAGGAGACTTTTGTTCTGAATTTCAGAGAATTGTCAAGGATAAAGAACAAGTTAGATATTTTCACGGAATTCACATTTGACAACCTGGACATGACTGAACAGGAATTCAATGACTATAAAAGCGTTTACTTTAAAATATATGATGATTTAGTTACTGAGGGAGAGGGTCCTGATTCCATTTTGGATGATATTGATTTTGAACTTGAGCTTTTGAGAAATGATCAAATCAATGTTGATTACATTATCAAACTGATGGAAGACTTGGATTTCAGTAGCACTAGTTTTGAACATGACAAGAAAAGAATCTTGAAACTTGTTAATGAAACCCAGCAATTACGTAGTAAGATTGACCTTATTGAGAAATTTATTAATGAAAAACTGGGTAATATTGATACTAAACAGACTACTGTTGGAGATGCTTTTGAAGAGTTTATGAGAACTGAAAGAAGAGCGGAAATCTGCAATATCATCGATGAGGAAAACCTGGATGAGGCCATGGCTCGTAAATTCTTTGAAAAATATGAATTCTCTGGAAAACTTGATGATGATTTAATAAAAGCTTCATTTAAGGACACATTAAGATATAAGGCAAGGAAAAACAAAGTGAAAACAATAAAGAACAGAATAACTGATTTATTTGAAAAATTCAATTATTAAAAAGGTGGGTTGATGTCTAATTATCAAAATAGTTTGGAAAGTAAGTTATGGTCTATAGCAGATCTCTTAAGAGGGAATATGGATGCTAATGAATATAAGAACTATATTTTAGGTTTTATATTTTATCGTTATCTGTCAGAAAAATTAGAATTATACATTGATAATGAATTAAAGGAAGATGGAATCACATTTGAGGATGCTTGGAAATTGGATGAATACAATCCTGACTTAAAAGAAGACAGCATAGGATATCTAGGTTATTTCATTGAACCAGAATACCTGTTTTCTACTGTTGTAAAAAAAGCAGAGGTCGGTGAGTTCATTCTTGATGATTTAATCAAGTCATTAAATTATATCAGTAATTCCTCAATGAACACTAAAAGCCAGGATGATTTCAGCAATCTTTTTGAGGATGTGGATTTAAACTCTTCCAAATTAGGCTCAAGTAATAATGAAAAGAATAATTTAATTTCCAAAGTGATTCTGACTTTAAATGATATTGACTTTAAGATTGAAGATGCGGAAGCTGATATTCTTGGAGATGCTTATGAATATTTAATAAGCCAATTTGCTTCAGAAGCAGGTAAGAAAGCAGGGGAATTCTATACTCCTCAAGAGGTTTCTAAAATTTTAGCAAAAATTGTTACTTTAGGAAAAACTAGGTTAAAAACTGTTTATGATCCTACTTGTGGTTCTGGGTCCTTGCTTTTAAGGGTTGCTCGTGAATGTGAAGTTGGTGATTTTTATGGTCAGGAATTAAATCAAACCACCTACAACCTCGCTAGAATGAATATGATTCTCCATGGAGTCAAATATAGTGATTTTGATATTAAGCAAGGCGATACTCTAGAACACCCTCAGCATAAGGATATGAAGTTTGAAGCCATCGTTGCCAATCCACCGTTCTCTGCTAAATGGTCTTCTGACAGTTCATTCCTTGATGATGAAAGATTCAGTGCATATGGAAGGCTGGCTCCCAAATCAAAGGCGGACTATGCTTTTGTACAACACATGATTCATCATTTGGATGAAAATGGAACTATGGGAATCGTATTGCCTCATGGAGTTCTTTTCAGGGGAGCTGCAGAAGGAACAATAAGAGAATATCTTGTAGATGAAAAGAATTATCTTGATGCGGTTATTGGTCTTCCAGCCAATATTTTCTATGGTACAAGCATTCCAACCTGCATTTTAATCTTTAAGAAATGCAGAGAAGAAGATCAGGATGTTTTATTCATTGATGCTTCCAAAGGCTTTGAAAAGGTTAAAAATCAAAACAAGTTAAGAGAAGAGGATATTGAAAAAATAGTCAACACTTACAAAAACAGAGAAGAAATTGAAAAGTATTCTCATAAAGCCACTTTGGAAGAAATAAAAGAGAATGATTTCAATCTCAATATTCCAAGATATGTTGATACCTTTGAGGAAGAAGAGCCGATAGATCTTGATGAAGTTTGTGATGAGCTTGAAAAAATAGCTATTGAAATGGAAGATATTGATAAGGAAATCAAGAAATATTGTGAAGAATTGGGCATAAGAGCCCCTATATTTTAGGTGGTTTCATGGTACAGCAAAAACTTGTTTCTTCTGAGAAAACCAATGAAAAAGAAAATATCTGTCGGGATGAACCCGAGTTAAGATTTCCAGAGTTTAAAGATAAATGGAAAAAAGAAAAAATTGGTGAAATTAGTAAAACATATTCTGGTGGAACACCTTCTACATCAAATAAGAATTTTTATATTGGGAATATTCCATTTATCAAATCTGGTGAAATAAATTCTGAAGAAACAGAACAATATATAAATGAAGATGCTATTAATAATTCTTCTGCTAAATTAGTAAAAAAAGGAGATTTATTATTAGCTCTTTATGGAGCGACAAGTGGAGAAGTGGCCATTTCAAAATTAGATGGCGCAATAAATCAAGCAGTTTTAAAAATTGATAATGAAATGGATAATGTATTCCAATACAATTATTTTTTAAAAGAAAAAGAGAATATTGTGCATAAATATTTGCAAGGAGGTCAGGGAAATCTTTCATCTAAAATTATAAAGAATTTGGAATTATATTATCCAAATATAAATGAACAAAAAAAGATAGCGAATTTTTTATTAACAATTGATAAAAAAATTGGGTTATTGGAAAAGAAACATGAAAAAATTTTATATTTAAAAGATTATTATTATTCCGAAATTTTTAATATCCAAACATTTGATAAATTAAAAATTGAATACACAGAATTAGTTCTAGAAGATGTTGTAACTAAATTTTCCACAGGTTTAAACCCTAGAAAAAATTTTAAGTTAAATGATGGGGGAACTAATTTTTATGTAACCATTAAAAATTTTGAAAATGGAAAATTGACTTTAGATGAAAAGTGTGATAAAATAGATGATGATGCATTAAATATGATTAATAAGCGGTCTGATTTGAAGAAGGATGATTTAATTTTTGCAAGTATAGGTCGTGTGGGCGAAGTTTATCTAATTAAAGAAGATCCATTAAATTGGAATATAAATGAATCTGTATTTTCACTAAGGGCTAATAAAAACTTGTTGGAACCAAAATTTTTATATTGTTTGATGAAATCAAATAAAATTCAACATTATTTTAATAATAATATTACAGGAAGTACTTTTAAAAGTATTAAGATGAAAGATTTGAGAAAAACACCTATAGCAATACCTTATGATATTCAAAAGCAGAAATATATTGCAGATTTTTTACTTAAATTCGATAATAAAGAGCATTTAATGGAAATGAAAATTCAAGAGATTATTAACTTTAAAAAAGGTTTATTGCAAAAGATGTTTATTTAAACATCTTTTTTAGTTAAATAATATTATACTCTTTTCCAGATAAAAATACATTAATTATAATATTAAACTCCTGTTTTTCCACTTCTTTTATATGTTTACTCTCAAAAATCATCACATTCTTCATTGCAGACTTATAAATTTCCTTTAATCTTTTTGGATTAGTTTTAATATAAGTCTCATGAACTTCATTCTTGCTTCTTCCTTGAAGAGAATCAATATACTCAGCACTTAAACCAATATTTGATGCATGAAATTTCCTCAGAGTGTGGGATCTAAAAAATCTATACTTTCCTTTAAAACCCCAATTAAAGTAGTCGTTTATTTCTTGAAAACGAGTTAAAAGAAGTGAAGGAGTGAAATCAAATAATTTATCTTCTAATTTCAGATTTTGCCTAGTCTTCAAGTATTTAACAATATATCTGCTTGCTTCTGGAGAGCAGAAAGTATAATAATATTTATCTGTTTTGATACGCTTTAAATAAAAAGTAGGAACTACATTTTTTCGTTTTTCTAGAGTATCTAAGATTGTCTCAATTGATCCGCCATTATGATATTCTTGAGTTCCTTGGATAAATTGCTCAACTGTTAGCGAAAGGGTTTCCGCTTTTGCAGTTCCACTACTTGACATGAACAAAATCACTGATTTTAAATCAATTGTGGAAATTTCTATAGCTTGAGTTATATGTTCTTTAGTTGGCAAATCCAAATAATTAGTCTCATAAATTTTATTGTATTTAGCATCAGGCAAATGAGGTAGTTCAATCTCAAAGTGCAAATAAAAGGTCTTTAGTTTTGAGAAATATGTCTTTGATGTATTAGGAGACATATCACTATCAAGCAAGTAAGTTCGATAATCCAATAATCTCTTCTTTATTTTCCTTTCTTTAAGGGGAATTCCCTTTTCCTCATCTTCAATAGCTTCTTCCATTAGTTCATCTAAAGTTTTCTTATGAAATCCTTCATACTTTTTTAAAGTAGAGCGATATCCTTTCATAGTGCTTTCTTTGATATTTCGCTCTTTACAAAATCTTTGAAATAATTTATTATAATACATAATAAATTGTCTTTATAATAAAAATTTATAATTTATTTCAGTACTGCACTAATCTTTATTTAATATGTCTATACCAACAACTCGAGGCAGAATGGAGAAAAATTCTTTTTAAAGATATTGAATTAAATAGCAAATTTTTCACAGTTAATGAAATTTTTAAAGTAATCTCCTCAAAAAGATTTCAAATAAAAAATAGTGAAATAAAAGATAAAGGCAAAATTCCTGTTTTAACACAAGGAAAAGATAAAGCAGGATATTTTGATAATGCTGCTAAACTTTGTAATATATTCCCTATAATACTATTTGGAGATCATACTACTCATTTGCAATATATTAATTATCCATTTATTGTAGCTGGTGATGGTATTAAATTATTACAATCAAGAAAAGAAAATACAAACATGAAATATCTGTATTATGCATTAAAAAATTATAATATCTCTCCAGAAGGGTATAAAAGACATTATTCTATTTTAAAAGAAGTTGAACTACCTATCCCTTCGGATTTTAATCAAGAAAATATTGTTTTAATATTAAATAGTCTAGAAAATAAAATCAATCTTTTAAAAGATTTTAATAAAGAATTTAAATTATTAAAAAAAGGTCTACTTCAAAAAATGTTTATTTAAACAAACATTTTTTGTAATAATCCTTTTTTAAATCTATTTAGTGCAGTTAATTGAGTTTTAAGCATTTCAATTTTATTATTAAAGGATAATAATATTTCAACTATTTCTTTTTGTTTATTTAAATCAGGCAAATATACGGGAATAGAATTTAAAGTTTCATTATTCAATGTTATTCCTTTTGCTGCTTGTGAACCATATTTTTTAATATTTATTGATTTCAAATAAAAATACATATATTCTGTAGATATTTTTTTATTTTTCCAATTAAAGCTTGCAATTGCCTCATTTGTGAACATATCTTCTTTTAAAATTGCTAATTTCCCAATTGTTAGTTTAAAACTCATTACAAGAGTATTTTTTGGAATAATTGCTCTGTTTTTTATAGCTTTTTCAGTAATTTTCTTGCTTGTTTCAGTTAAATATTTTTTATTCATATCTGCAATACTTAACCATAAATACTTGCCATCATTCCAAAATTCTTCATTTTGTGTTGATGGAGTGAATCCTTTTTTAATTTCTGCAATTTCTCCCAATAAAAATTTATTAAATCCGATTTTTTCATCATTAAAATTAAAAATACTCTTTCTAACATCTTTTTCGAGTTGTTGGTATAGAACTAGTTTCTTTTCCAATAACTCAATTTTGTTATCAATTGCATGAAGAAAACTTGAAATTTTTTCTTGTTCTTGTTTAGAAGGTAGTTTTACATCTAAATTAGCAATATTATTTTTACTAATTCCTAAAACAGAAATTCCATTAGCATTAATTTTAATTTTTTTCCTCAAATCCTCCGTTAAAAACAAATAGCCTTTAAAACCCGTAGCTGTTTTATTTGATTTATCTCTTGCTAAGATAGTATGCAAACCTGCAACTAAATCTATATTAACATTTACTAATTCTATTGCTTTCCCAATATCTGCATAATCTTCAGATGCATCGGCTATTACAAGGTCTCCCTCTTTACAAAATTGTTCTTTTTTAAATTTAGAAGTGTCTTCATCTAAATTTATAAAAGGAATTTCTTCATTTTCAACATTTACAATTGTTGGAAATTTAGTATGTATATCCCCATAATGAATATTTTTAATTTTTCCATCATCTAAATTTAATTTAGCTCTTGAAAGAGAATTTGTTGATATAAATTCAAGAAAATCACCTAATTTTAAAGTTTCCCATTTTTCATTAAATTCTGGAAATCTTAACTCTGGTTCATCCCGACAGAAAACAATTTTATTTTACAAATTCATTTAAAGAATCAATTTCAGATTTTTTCATAAATCCCTGGCTAAATTAAGGAGTATATGGAATTTAATCATTTATTTTAAGTTATTTTTTCTATTTAATCAGGAATTGTTAAACATTTTAATAATACATTTAAATAGTAAAAGTAAGAAAACTTTATTTATAACCTTATTCGCTTATTTTAATTAAATTTTGAGTTTTAAATTAAATTCTGATTAAAAAAATTCATATTTAATCTAACTTCTTAGATTTATGAATTGTAGGCGGGTAAAAAATTAATTAGGAGAATGTTATTATTAAACTCGGTAAATTTTTATTTTGCTTATGTTTATTGCTATGCTTGATTAGTATTTCATCCATTAGTGCAGCGGATAATTCAAGCGCGGATGCTGTTTCCATTTTAGGGGATGTTGATGCTGCTGATGGATCTCTAATTGGAGATGCGGCTTCCAGTTTGGATGATGTAAGTTCTGCTGATGAAAGCCCTGCAATTGCAGATTCAGAATCTGGTTCTATTGATTCAGCCAGCAGTTCAGATTCCACATTAGCGACAGATAATTCAAGCAGTTCAACTAATGCTTCTTCAACTGTTGCAGTTAATAAAAAAGCTACAAAACTTACTGCAAGCAGTTATACATACAAGTATGCTAGAAAGACTCTGACCTTGAAGGCAAAACTGGTAAACTATCAGGGAAAAGCATTGTCAGGTAAAAAGATTAAGTTCAGATTCAATGGCAAGAATTATTATGCTAAAACTGGCTCAAATGGATGGGCTTCTGTCAAAGTTAAAATTTCTTCAAAAAAGAATTATTCCTATAATGCCACTTATGCAGGTTCCAGCTATTATGAAAAGGCAAAGAATACAGGCAAATTAAAAGTTAATTTAAAGATAAGAATTTTCAAATGGGGAAGCAAGGGAAATATAAAAAACAATGCAGTTTTATATAAGAAACTTGTAAAATCCTCACTCACCACTGCAATAATAAAAGCAGCCAAGAAGGGAACCCCATATATTGAATTTGGAGATGGTGATGGAAAAACTGTGGTTGTAGTTTCAGGTATTCATGGTAATGAACTGTCTTCTCAAGCAGCTTCAATTAAGTTAATAAATAAATTGGCTAAAAAGACAAATATCAAAGGAAAAATTTATGTCTTCCCATTTGTCGCACCTAGCATGACAGCAAAAAATACCCGATATTACAATGGCAAGAACTTGAATAGTATTGCAAATCAAAAAGGAACCATTCCAAACAGGATTATCAAATTTGCAAAATCTAAAAATGCAGTTGCATTAGGAGATTTCCATTGTACAAGGCCTGGCGGCACTCCTGGAAAGAATGTTGCAATGGGAACCTATGCTCCTATGGCTTCCAGTGCACAACTGGCCACTTATATTTCCAAAAAGGCGGGTGTTGCGAAATTAATCTATTCTAAAGCAGCATTGGAGTATCCTGGCGCACTTGAGGATCATTGCTGCATTAATGGAATTACTTCTGTAACCTGCGAGGTCAAGACTCCTCATGGGACAATAGCCAGCGGAACCATTGGCAAATCATATACTATGATGAAGTATTTCTTGAAGTATTACAAGGTATTTCCTTCATAATTTAAAATAAAATTTTTATTTTATTTTTCTATTTTTCTCTTTTTTTTATACGATTTTTTTTATTTTGTTTATTTATTGCTTGTTTTTATTTTTTTTAGTTTTTTTATTTATTTTAAATATCAAAATATTTTGTTTATTTATTGCTTGTTTTTTTTTAATTTTTTTATTTATTTTAAATATCAAAATCAGTTTTTCACGGGGATTGTTTTTTAACTGTTCATTAAATTTTAAAAATTATAAAATATTTATACTGTAATTAACAGAAATTATATTGAGGAAGATAAGATGGATGATGAAACACTAATATTAACTGTTGGAGGTACTCCAAGACCTCTTGAAGTGGCTATTGAGCAGATCAAGCCAAAATTTGTTTATTTTATCCACTCCAAGGAAACCCTTAAAACCGTAGAAGAGATTCTGGAAAATGTTAGTTTTGATTTAGAATACTCTCTTGTAAAAATAGATGATCCTGAAAGTCTTAGCGAAGCTTTTGATAAATCCAATGATTTGATGGCCAGACTGGAAGGGGAAATAGTCCACATAAACTTTACTGGAGGAACCAAGCCAATGGTTGCAGGTCTGATGCTGGCTTCTAGTGGTTCCGGCTGCATTTACAGCTATGTAGGTTCTAAATCCATGGAAGGAAGAGCCAAGGATGGTGCGGGATTGGTATTGGAAGGCTTTGAAACCCTTAAAGTTCAAAAGGACCCTAATTATTTCTAATTTTTTTTATTTTCATCTTTTTTTATCTATTTAAACTTTAATGCTTTTTTTTTAAATTTTTTATTATTTTAATATATTCCATTTATTATATTAGAAAATTTTTACAAATCTTTTTTAAAAATTATCCGGTTTTGATTTTGGAAAATTTCACAATATGATTTTAAAATCTTCTCCTTGTTTAATATATTAGAAAATTTTATAATATGTCTTAATCATATTTTATAATAAATTGTAATATTATCAAATTATTATTTTTTAATCAACTAATTGGAATGTATTTAATGAATCTTAAAATAAAAGACTTTAATGAAATTAATGGGACTGTTAAAGCCCCTCCTTCAAAAAGTTACAGTCACAGGGCGGTAATTCTCGCATCACTTGCCAATGGTACTTCAAAATTATATGATGTGCTTTATTCTGAGGATGTATTGGCATCCATCCGGGCTTGTGAAGCTCTTGGAGCTGTCATCACTAAGAAGAAAGAAATTATTCTAAAAGGTGGAAAGTCTGTGAAAATGGACTATCTTGAAGTTCAAGGAACTGGGGGAAAACTGCATAATAACAGTCCAAATCCTTCTGAGGACATGATCGATCTTGCAAACTCAGGAACAACACTCAGAATCATGACTAGTCTTGCTGCATTGTCTGACAATGAAGTGGTCTTTACTGGGGATGATTCCCTTAAGACACGTCCAATGGGTGCTCTTTTAGATGCTTTAGAACCTTTAGGTGTAAAAACGGTTTCAATGCATGACAATGACAAGGCTCCAATCAAAATCATGCCAGGCTATCATGGTGGAGAATCCGAGATTTTAGGAAGCATAAGCTCTCAATTCATATCATCAATCCTGATTTCAGCTCCTTTAACTGAAAAAGGTGTTTTTTTAGAAGTCTTTCCACAATTTGTATCAAAACCTTATGTTGACATGACCATATCAATAATGAAAACCTTTGGCGTGGGGGTTGATGAAGAAGAAACAGGCCTGCATGATGTATGTACTTCATGCGAAGAGCGATGCCTGGGCATGGACTATTCAGTTTCTCCTCAAAGATATATGTCCTGCGATTATGTTGTTGAAGGGGATTACTCTTCAGCTTCCTATCTTTTAGCGGCTGCTGCTATTGCAGGTGGCGAAATTCGAGTCCAAAATCTCTTCAAGGATTCCAAACAGGGAGATAAACTAATCATCGACATCTTGAAGGACATGGGTGTTGATATAACCGTTTTCAATGACTACTTGATAGTAAAATCGGATGGAAAGCTCAAGGCCGTATCTGAAATTGACCTTTCCGATGCTCCTGATTTGCTGCTTACAGTAGCTGTTCTAGCTGCCTGTGCTTGCGGCGATACTAAAATCACAGGGGTTCATCATGCTAGATTGAAGGAAACAGACAGAATAGACACCACATGTCGCGAACTTGAGAAGCTGGGATGTGTTCTGGAAGAAAATGACGACGGCATGATTATCAAAGGCAATACAATTCACGGAGGAACAGTCAGCTCTCATAACGACCACAGGCTGGCCATGGCATTTTCACTTCTTGGACTAAAGCATGATGTTGAAGTGGAAGATGGCGAGTGTTTTGATGTTTCATTCCCTAATTTCATTGAGGCAATGGCTGAAATCGGTGTTGAATTGGTGCTTGAATAGTCGAATTACTGAAAATTTTTATTAGCGGTGTTGAATTGGTGCTTGAATAGTTGAAAGTTACTGAAAATTAATATTTTTTGATGTTTACAAGAGGCATTATCATGAATGAAGAAGAGAAGATAAGGGAGATTTTTAAAAGATTGAATGAAGTTTACACAGTTAGAACTTTTCTAGACCATGATCCCTACAAGGTCCTGGTTAGAACAATATTGTCTCAAAGGACAAGGGATGAAAATACTGACCAGGCTGCTAACGCCTTATTTGATGTTTATCCTGATATTTATGCAGTAGCTGATGCTCCTGTTGAAGAGGTTCAGAAACTGATCAAGCCCGCCGGCTTCTACAGAGTCAAGGCAGGAAGAATCCAGGAGGTTTCAAGAATCTTGATCGACCAGTATGGAGGAGAAGTTCCCAATGACATGGATGAGCTTTTAACTCTTCCAGGAGTAGGCAGGAAAACAGCAAATTGTGTTTTTGTATTTGCATTCAGAGAAGCAGCTATTCCAGTGGATACCCATGTTCATAGGATATCCAATCGCTGGGGCATTGCAGATACTAAAAAACCGGAAGATACCGAATTTGTTTTGATGGAAAAGGTTCCAAAGGACCTCTGGGTGGATTTGAATGATTTGATGGTGCAATTCGGTCAGACTATCTGCCGTCCTATAGGGCCTCAATGCGATATTTGTCCATTGACAGATCTTTGCCAATATGATGGTGAAGATAATGAAAAATAGATATTGATTGATTTTTAATTAAATCAATCTTTTCAGTTTTTTTGATAATAATTTTGGGTTTATTTGATTGATTTTATTTGAATAAATAGGTTTTTTAAGTTTTTTCATTAAATCAATCTTTGCTGTTCGTTTTTATTCAGTGCGATAATCGGACTGTCGCTGATTACTTTTTTTCCTTGAATTATAAGCCCTTCAATTTCCAACAGGGTCTTCTTGGTTTCAATGCCTTCTTTCAAACCAGCATATCCTCCAAGGGTTCTATCTGATTTCACTGTTCTATGGCAAGGGATTACAATAGGATAAGGATTCTTGGACAATGCACTTCCAACAGCCCTGTAGGCTTTTGGATTGCCTATTTTTTTAGCAAGGTGCTTGTATGAGTTCACAGTTCCTTTTTTGGTTTTGAACTCTTCTATTAAAACTTTTCTTTGAAAAGGAGTCAGCTTGTCCAGGTTTAGGTATTTCAAGGAAAACGTATATTCCCTTTCATTTAGATAATTATCCAATTCATCAAGGAATTTGTCTAATTTAGTGGATTTCTTATCTTCCAATATTCCATTCTGTTCATACTTTTCGAAAGCCTTTGTGCTTGATTTTTCGCTTGGTGTGGAGATGAATATCTCTTCAATGATAAATTCAGGTTCGTCCTTCCAAATTATAGTAATCTCGCCGATAGGACTTTCAGGGATTATATGCTTGAATAAGGTCATGTTATCATTTAAAATTTCAATTGTTCTTAAATTGTTATAATCGGATTTTTAAACATTTTTTATTAGCTTTTTAGTTTCTTTTTAAAAGCATTAATAAATTATTAATTATATATGTTTTCAAGTTTTAAATATATTATCCTGATTGATTCGTTGGCGGATTTAAAAAACTTTTTGTAAAAGATATGGAAATTCAAATTTAAAAAATTAATCAAAAAGTTTGGAAAGAGCCGATTTTTGCATCCAAATATAAAAATCTTTATATATTAAGAAAACATAATTAAATATAACAATTGTTATTTTTATTCAATTGTTTAAGATTTATTTTATATTTTAGAAGGGATAATATAAAATCATTTAAAAAAATTATTGTAGAGGATGATAAAATGGTTAATATTCCTAAATTAAAAAGAGGTATTGCGAACGATATTACAGAAACAATAGGCAATACTCCATTAATAAGATTAAATAAAATCGCTGAAGGCGTAGATGCAGACGTGCTAGTTAAATTCGAGTCTTTCAATCCTGTTGCAAGTGTAAAAGACCGTGTTGCAGTAAATTTGATTGAACAAGCGGAAAAGGATGGATTGATTGACAAGGATACAGTTATTATTGAACCGACAAGTGGAAACACAGGTATTGGACTTTCATTTGTTGCTGCAGCTAAAGGTTATAAATTAATTATTGTCATGCCTGAGACCATGTCCATGGAAAGAAGAAAATTGATGGCTGTATTCGGATCTGAAATTGTTCTTACTCCTGGAAGCGAGGGTATGGGAGGGGCTATTGCAAAAGCCACCGAACTTGCAGAGAAGTATGAAAACTCTTTCATTCCACAACAATTTGAAAACAAGGCAAACTCTGAAATTCATAGGCTGACAACAGGTCCTGAAATATTAAGGGATACTGACGGCAAAGTTGACATAGTAGTATCTGCTGCTGGAACAGGAGGTACCATAACTGGTATTGCACAAGCCATCAAGGAGGTCAATCCTGACTTCAAGGCAGTAGTTGTCGAGCCTTCCACAAGCCAGACCCTGGGAAAAGGCGTGAAAGGGCCTCATAAAATCCAGGGTATCGGTCCTGGATTCGTGCCTGGCGTTTTAGACACAGAAATTGTTGATGAGATAGTTCCTGTTAATGATGATGATGCCGCTTCCACCTTGTTGAAATTAGCTAAAGAGGAAGGTATTTTTGCGGGAATATCCTCAGGAGCAGCTACTTGGGCAGGTTTGGAAATTGCGAAACGTCCGGAAAATAAAGGAAAAACAATAGTGGTGATTTTACCAGATACTGGTGAGAGATACTTATCCACCGAATGGGTATTCCAGGAGTTATACGACCAATACGATGACTCTATTTTCCCATCTGGAAAATGATTTCTTAAATATTTAAATTAAATATTTTTTCTTTTTATTTTTTGAAATTTATATTTTAATTTAAATTTTTATCATCTCTATTTTTTCTTTTAAAAAAATTTTAAATACTAAAAAAATAAATATAACTATGTTAAAATATATAACTTATGTTATATTTAGAAAATTAGTTTAAAAGTTCATGTTTTAAATTAATTAATTAAGACATTGTTGAAGTAGTTTGATAGTTTATATGATTTAATGGTATTTGTATGAACTTTTAAATTGTTTTGATTGTGTCAACTATTGAATATTGTTGGATAAGAACATGTTTGAAAGTATTAAAGAAGAGATAGAAGCTGTGAAGATGCGCGATCCCGCAGCAAGAAGTACTGCCGAGATTCTATTATGCTACCCTGGATTATGGGCGATTCTCTTTCACAAATTGGACTACTGGCTTTGGATTCATAATCATAAATTGTCAGCCCGTTTCGTTTCCAATCTGAGTCGTTTCATAACAGGAATAGAGATTCACCCAGGAGCCAAATTCGGAAAGAGAGTCTTTATAGACCACGGCATGGGCATTGTTGTCGGTGAGACTACAGAAGTCGGAGATGATGTTCTGCTTTACCAGGGAGTTGTTCTTGGAGGGGTAAGTCTAAACAAAGGCAAAAGACACCCTACAGTTGGAAATAAGGTGGTAATAGGCTCTGGAGCCAAGGTATTGGGAAACATTACCCTGGGGGATAATTGTAAAATCGGAGCAGGCTCTGTTGTATTGAGCGATGTTCCATCTGGAACCACTGCGGTTGGAGTTCCATGCAGAATCGTTCAGGAGAAGAAGGAGTACAAACTTGACCTTGACCATAATCTGCCGGACCCTGTTGCAGCAGCTATTAATACAATTTTAGAACGTCAGGATGCTATGGAGAAACAGATAGACCTGTTATCTGAAAAACTTGATGTTCCTAAAGAGGAATTGATAGATGATTCTCAAATTGAAGAGATCTTTAAGAATTTCAACTTTGAAGTTTTAGATAATTATTCTAAGAAGGAATAGTTTAAAATAATTCATTGATAAAATAGCCGAAAATAAATATAAATTTCAATTAATGGAGGTATTATATGAAACCACCTTGTGAAATGGTAGTATGGTATGTCATACCTGCTATTAGATCAGAACTTGCAAAAGACTTGTTGAAGTTGGGAATGAAGCAAAAAACAATTTCTGAATTAATGGATATCACACAGCCTGCGGTATCTCAATATCTGACTGATAAGAGAGGCAGCGGCATTGAATTTAATGATGATGTCAAGCAGTTGATACAGGATTTTGCTGATGATTTGAATGACGGCACTGCTACCAAGGCAGATATTATCAGCCGTACTTGCTATATCTGCAAGAGAATCAAGACAGAAGATATCCTATGTCAAATTCATAGGGAGCATGGACAAGTTCCTGCAGACTGTAAAGCCTGTTTAGGTTCTGCATTGGAATTATAATTCAATTAGCCATTAATTTTTTATTATTGGCTTTATACTTTTTTTATTTTTTTTAGATTTTTAACTTATTTATGATAATCGTTTTTTAAGGTTATAAATTTTAAGAATCTATAATATTATATACTAATTAAAATAAAAATATTGTAGTATAATGAATTTTTTAAAAATCATAATTTACTTTTATTTATAATTCAAGGAAGATATAATGAAGATTTACAGCACTATGTCAAGAGAAAAAGAGGATTTGAAGACTTTGTTCAAGGATAAGATCAAGCTTTTTGTCTGCGGCCCTACAGTTTACGATGATGCTCATATAGGTCATGGAAGGACATACATATCCTTTGACATGATTAAAAGATACCTGGAGTTCAAAGGATACTCAGTTTTCTATCTGCAGAACATAACCGACGTTGATGATAAAATCATCAACCGCTCAAAGGAGAGAAATATCGAAAGCTCTCAATTAGCTCGAAAATACGAGAAGAGATTTATAGAAGACATGGCTACATTGAATGTCACATCAGTCAATTACTTTGCAAGAGCTACTGACCACATGGATGAGATAATCGACCAGATTCAGAGACTTGTGGACAAGGGATTCGCCTATGTCACTGAAACAGGAGTATATTTCGAGGTCTCCAAGTTTGATGAGTTTGGAAAACTCTCCAATCGTAATATTGAAGAGCTGGAAACCCATAGAATAGATGTTGACGATTCCAAAAGAAGCTCCAACGATTTTGCCTTATGGAAGAACCGTGAAGGTGAAGAGTTTGCTGGAGAGCCTGTTTGGGATTCTCCTTGGGGTAAGGGAAGACCTGGATGGCATATTGAAGATACAGCAATCACTGAAAAATATTTCGGAGCTCAATATGACATACATGGAGGCGGACTTGACTTGATATTCCCTCACCACGATGCTGAAATCGCACAGATTGAAGCTGTTTCCGGCAAGTCTCCACTTGTTCAATACTGGATGCATACAGGTTTCTTAAATGTTTCAGGCGAGAAGATGTCCAAGTCTCTTGGAAACTTCATAACCATCCGTGAATTGCTGAAGGAATATTCTCCTGAAACATTCAGGTTCTTTGTCCTTTTAACCCACTACAGAAGTCCGATTGACTTTAGCGAGGTAAGCCTCCACCAGGCTGAGAGAAATGTTTCAAGAATCAAGAATTATATTGAAGCTCTCGATGAGGCTATTGCCGCAGAGTATGAAAAAGGAAATGTATCTGATAATATTGCTGAGATACTTTCCCTGGATGAGAGTGAAATAAGAGAGGAGCTTTTAGAATTCAATTATCATGGCACAGCTTATGAGGCTTTTGATGAATGTGTTGACCAGTTCTTCACCAGCATGGATGATGATTTCAGCACTCCAAAGGCAATTGCAGCTATTTTCCCATTTATCAAGCAATCCAATAAGGACTTGGAAGAAAGGAAGATAAGCATTGAAGACATGCTTGCTGTCAAGCATTTCTTTGCAGATGTCAGTGAAATTCTGGGAATAGATTTCCTGGATTACAAGGATGAGACTTCTGCTAATGATGAGGCATTGCTTGAGATAATAGCAGATGTTAGAGCCAAGCTTCGTGCTGAAAAGAAATATGACCTGTCTGATGATATCAGAGACAAGCTTGTTCAGCTGGGCATTGAAGTCAGCGATTAAATAATTTTCAAATAGTGTTTTTTCACTATTTTACATTTTTTTTATTTTTAAATCCATTTTTTTTAAGGATTTCTTTTTTTTATTTTTTCAATATTTTTTTTTAGTTAACTGAACTCTTTTTATTTAAAAAACTTAATTTTAATCTTTTTTTCTATAATCTTAGATTTTCATGCTTAATTTTTAAAAAACCTTTATATATTATGTTAATTAGAAATATAAGTAGTAAAGAATTAAATATTTTTCTTAACTATTTGCTTTCTATTTTGCATTGAAAAATATTTGTCATTTTGTTTTATTCATTGGAAAAAAATTTTATAATTTCACTGATGATTTATAATGAAAATCTGAAATTTTACAGTTTTACCGATAAATATTATAATAGGTTTTTACATAAATAATTCTTAATTATTTATCATTATAAATTAATGAAAATTTTTATGAAAATATGTGAAATTTATTAATTGTAATGCAAAATAATAAAATTTTGAAATTAAAGATAAAGGAGTTAAATCTATGGCTGATCTTAATAAGATGTTTAATCCAGACTCTGTTGCAGTCGTTGGAGCATCAAATTCAGAAGGAAAAGTAGGTTATATTATCTTAAATAATATTGTTAATGACGGTTTTAAAGGCAATATCTATCCTGTAAACCCAAAAGATGACATTGTTCAAGGCTTGAAAGCTTATAAAAATGTTTCCGACATACCTGAAGTGCCAGATTTGGTAATTATTTCAATTCCAAGCGTAGGTGTAAACGGCATTGTAAAGGAATGCGGGGAATATGGAGTTAAAAATATAGTTGTTATCACTGCTGGATTCAAGGAAATCGGTGGTGAAGGGGCAGAACGTGAAGCTGAACTTGTAGCTATTGCAAAGGAATACGGAATCAATGTTATCGGACCTAACAGTTTGGGAACTACTGATTCACACACTCCATTGAACTCTTCATTTTCACAGCACATGCCTCCTGAAGGAAATATCGCATTTATTTCACAAAGTGGAGCTATGATGGTAGCTATTATCGACTGGAGTCTAACATCAGGAATAGGATTCAGTAAAATCATCTCCCTTGGAAACAAGGCTGGAACTACAGAAATCGAACTGATTGAATATTTATCTGATGATCCTGAAACTGCTGTTGTAATCTGCTATCTTGAATCTATTACCGATGATGAAGACTTTATCAGAACTTTAAGAAAAGTTTCATACAAGAAACCTGTTGTAATCCTCAAATCAGGTTCATCATCTGCAGGGGCAGCTGCCGCATCATCACACACAGGTGCATTGGCAGGAAGTGACCGCGCATTTGATACTGCATTCAAACAATCAGGAGTATTCAGAGTAGAGACAATGGACGAGCTCTTTGATGTAGGTCTTGCATTTTCCAAATGTTCATTGCCTACCGGCCGAAACTTAGCTATTGTCACCAATGCTGGTGGTGGAGGAGTACTTTCCGTAGATGCTATGGAAAAATTCGACTTGAACCTTGTTCAATTCGATGAAGAGACAACCGCCAGATTGAAGGAAGCTATTCCTGCTGAAGGAAGTGCTAAGAACCCTGTGGATGTTATGGGTGACGCTCCTGTATCCAGATACAAGGATTCTCTTGAAATCATCTTGGAATCCGATGAGGTAGATGGATTGATTGTGATGGTATGTCCTACAGCATCAGCTGACCCTGATGGAATTGCAGAAGCTCTTGTCGAGGGATCCAAAGACTTTGACAAGCCTGTTATTGCTGTAAACATGGGTGGACCATCTTTTGAAGCAGCTAATGACCTGCTTAGAGAAAACAATATTCCAACTTATGTCTTCCCTGAAACTGCAGTCAAGGTAATGAGCTATCTGGCAAGATTTGAAGCTGTCCGCAATAGAAACTATGATGATCCTATTGGAGACATCGATGATGTCGACAAGGAAGCTGTTGAGAAGATCTTTGCAAAAGTAAAAGCAGATGGAAGAGACACCCTGCTTGGTAGCGAAGCTTATGCTGTTGCTGAAGCATATGGAATTTCAGCTGCACCAATCAAACTTGCTACTTCACCTGAGGAAGCAGGCCAGCTTGCAGAGGATATGGAATTCCCTGTAGTTCTTAAGATTGCATCTGACAAGATACTTCACAAATCTGATATTGGTGGAGTAAAAGTAGGCATACAAACTAAAGAAGAAGCTGAAGAAGTATACAAGGAAATTCTTGATAATGCTAACAAGGCTCATCCTGACATCGTGCCAGATGGTGTTGAAGTTCAAAAAATGATGGACTCTGGAATTGAAGTTCTTGTTGGTATGGTTAGAGATTCCCAATTTGGTCCTATGGTAGGATTTGGTATGGGTGGAATCTTTGTAAACCTTATTGAAGATGTTTCATTCAAACTTGCTAAAGGATTGACCTCTGAAGAGATTGATGAGCAGATTGCTGAAACCAAGGCATCCAAATTGCTTGAAGGATTCAGAGGAGAAGCTCCTGGAGACATTGATGAAGTCAAGAACGCTATCAAGCGTGTAGCCAGATTAACTTTGGACTTCCCTGAAATTTCCGAGCTTGATATAAATCCTATCTTTGTATATGAGAAAGGATCCAGTGCTTTGGATGTAAAAATCAAAATTGATGAAGAATAAGAATATATAATAAAGAGTTTTCTCTTTATTTTTACTTTTTTTTATTATTTTATTTTAATTCATTTTTTCTATTTTTTTATTTCTTGATTTTTTATTATAATAATTTATTATTCTGATTTTCCTTTTTTTTTCATTTCCTGCTTTTTATTATAATAATTTATTATTCAGATTTTTTATTTCATGCTTTTTATTATAATAATTTATTATTCTGATTTTTTATTTCATGATTTTTTTATTATATATAATATATTATATTTTTTTATATTAGTGGAATTAAATTTGATTTTTTAATTTAGATTTATCATTTTGGTTTTAATTTCTAAATTTTTATCATATTTTATCTTAGTTTTCATTTTAAATTAAATCCATATCCTATTTTTTAATAAGATACTTGAAAATTTCCTATTTTTTATTTTTAGCTATTGATTTTAATTTATATTCAATTTCAAATTGAACTTTCTTAAAAAAATTTTTTCATTTTAGTGAACAAATAACTAATACTATATAAATCTTTCTATTTGTTTTTATTTGGCTCTTTCAAAAACTTTGTTGATGAGCTTTTTCATTTTTTCTTTTTTCATTCCAAATTAGATCTCTGCGGTAGATTCTCTTTAAAATGCCACGTACG
>OMVY01000023.1 GCA_900314635.1 uncultured Methanobrevibacter sp. | reverse complement strand
GAACTTTTGAGGGAGTATTGACACGATTTGGTCTTAAATTAAGATTTTGGGATGGAAAACTGATTTGTTGAAAAATCACCCAAATTTGTGACAGTCCCTCAATCGTTTTTTACATAAACTATATTTAAAATAAGAATCATAAATATAAACTAATGTTTGGCAAAGATAAAAATCAAAAATCTAGAGAGAAAGTGTTGTATGAAGGACAACCTAATATAATTGTTTATAATACAAGCGTTCTTTGGGCTTTGATTGTTTTAGGCTTCCTGTTTACATTATACGGACAGGGTGTTGCAGCTATCGGCAACATGCAGGTTTATGCGATATCCTCAGTTAAACAGCCTCTGACAACCTACTTTGCAATAGCTATTCTAGTCTTGATAATAGTTACATTCCTATTTATTGCAATTAAGCTCCTGTCATGGACCTCAGTTAAATATACAATTACAGAAAGCAGGGTGATTGTTGAAAAGGGAATAATCTTCAATAAACAGAATTCCATGCCTTTCAACACCATTCAGGATGTCAGTCGTACTCAAAGCATCATCGGCAGAATTCTCTCAGTAGGTTCAATAGAATTATACAGTGCCTATGATGGAAAAAATCTAAAAATAGAGGATATTTCCAGTCCTAAAAAGGTTGAAGACCTTATATTCGAGAATTTAAGAGGCACTCATCTTAGAACACCTGTTGATTATGACAATGGATATTCTAATGATTTTGCTCCTGCAGAACCTGGCCATTACAGGCGAATGGAGGACCTGGATGATTTGACTCTTGTCAATGCCAAAGAGCAGAAAAAGATGCAAAGGGAGATAAGACGCCAGGCAAGAAGAAACAAATATAGAAGAGAGCATCCAAAATATGGTTCTCAAGATGGTTATGATACCAAATATGGACCTGGCTATAATCAGCAATATGCTCCTGATTATGACTCAGGATATTATGAGGGGAATTCTGGCTATAGGCAGAACTCTAATCGCGATATGAATTACAATCCTCATTACGGCAAGTCACACAGAGGCTCAGGAGCTATTAGAGAGTCTTACAGGCAAAATCCAGACAAGTACTTTGCAGATAATTATGAAGAATTCCATCAAAATAATCTGGATGCTCGAGACAATTATGAAAATCAGTCTTATGGTGGTTCAAATTATTCAGCCCCAAGACAAGGTTCATCCACTCGCTCTTACAGACCTTCCAAGTCATATGATAATGGATATGGCAGGTCTAGAGATGATTACAGATCCAATGATGATTACATCATGCCTGAATCATACAGCGGAGGCAATCAAAATCAGAAACAGGAAAAACCTCAAAGCAAAGGGGCTGTTGAGAGAATTAAAAGCTTCAATCTATTTGGAAATTCAAATGAAAGCGAAAAAGACATTTCAGACAGGGAATTTGATGAGGCGATAGACCAGGCAATGCAGAATATGGAAGGCAGCATTAAATTCCAGCCAAATGCTCAAAACGACAGCTTGAATTATGAAAGCTATTCTCCTGATGGTTTTGAAGATGATTTTGACTACTCCAGTCCATATCCGCATAATGATCATGTGAGAAAACCTGTTTATTATGAGGATAATCGCCAATATGAAGAGATGCCTCCAAATGAGCATGCAAGGAATTCAAATTATCAAAGCTTTGATGATTACAAGCACTCCAATTCCAGAAGCTCCAAACCATATAACAATTCAAAACGATATGAAGGTAGGAGTGGCAATTACAGGAACTCTAGTTATCATGCTCATGAGGGCAATTACAGGGGTTCTAATGGGTATGGTTCTCGTGAGGGTAGTTACAGAGGTTCTAATGAATATAACTCTCAAAGAGGAGCTTACAGAAATTCCAGTTCTCATAATGGAAGTTACAGAAAGTCAAATCATTATGAAGACAGTTATAGGAAGCCAAATCATTATGAAGACAGTTATGTAAGTTCAAACCATAATCAATCAAGCAGTTATGAATCTGGCGAGTCTGCGGATGACAAAAATCCGGATGATCTTTTTGCAAAACACTCTAAAAAGTTTAGAAAACATTAATCTTTTTTATTCTATTTTTTTTATCAGGGAAGTTTAATATGAATTATGATTATGATGTAGTTATTATAGGCGCCGGCCCTATCGGTTCCGCACTTGCTTATCAACTGGCAAGTTCCAATGTCAAAGTTGCTCTCATCGACAAGAAAAAGAAGGTGGGACTGCCGCTTCAGTGTGCAGGAATTATAAACAGACGGATTTTAAATATTCAGGATATTCCAGAAAATCTGATTTTAAATCAGGCGAAAGGGGCTTACATACACAGCAGAAATCACACAATCAAAGTTTCAAAGGATGAAACCCAGGCTTTGGTAATAGACAGGGTGGCTTTCGACCAGCATCTATTTGAAAAAGCCAAATCTGCAGGTGCTGATGCTTTATTATCCTCCAAGGTCATTGATATAAATCCTGAAGAAGGGACAGTATTCTTCAATACTTCCGAGGGAATAAAGGAAATCAAATCAAAGATTATTGTAGGTGCCGACGGTCCGAAATCACTTGTCTCTCAAAAGATCGGCAATGAATTCAAAGCTTATAATGCATCACAATACCTGGTTAAAGTGAATGGCATAGATGAGATGTCATTTGTTGACCTTTATCCTAAAGAGGAACTATGGCCTGGCTTTTTATGGTGCATTCCAGCATATAAGAATATTTTCAGAATTGGCCTGTTCTCAAATAAGGACTATAAGAAGCAGGATGAGATTCTGGATGATTTCCTGGAAAATGATTTCATATATGATGAGTATGAGGTTCTGGAAAAATATAAGGGACTGATTCCTATCCATGATGATGAAAAGAACCTTGTCAAAGGCAGGATTCTTTTAATCGGCGATGCGGCATCCCAGGTCAAGCCAACTACTGGAGGCGGACTATTACTAGGTTTCCAAGCTGTTTCAATAGCTGCCCAAACTATTCTTGAAGCATTGGAAGAAGATGACTTGTTTATACTTTCAAATTATCAAAAAGAGTTCAATAAGAAATTCTCTAGTGAGTTTTCCTATCAAATAAAGGTGCAGAAGTCATTGTCAACATTCAGTGATGATGATATGGATGACATGCTTGAGACCATGGAGCTAAGGAAGATAGATGATCTGATTTCAAATTACGGGGATATGGACGACCAGTCAATACTTGTCAAGGAGCTATTAAAAAGAGGATTGATACTTCCTCTCTTGCCTAAATTGAATAAGAAGGAATTAGCTAAAATCTGGCTTTTGAATGTGTGAATTTTGGTTTTTTGATTTGGCCAAAATTTGTCTTTTAATGCGTGAAATGATTGATTATTATGAATGTAATTATTAAAAAATATGAAGACCTGACTCTTGATGAATTATATGATATTCTAAGAATCAGAGTTCTGATATTTGTCGTGGAGCAGAATGCATTGTGTGATGAAATAGATGGCAAGGATAGGAATGCCTATCATGTCTTCATAAGGGAAGATGGAGAAATCAAAGCATATCTGAGAGTTTTTAGCGAGGATGACTCAAATAGAGAGGTCAAGATTGGCCGTGTCTTAACTTCCGAGAGGGGAAAAGGATATGGTCGTTTGATCATGGAGAAAGGCATTGAACTTGCAAGGAAGGTTTATAATCCAAAGATAATCAATGTTCACTCTCAAACACAGGCCATGGGTTTTTACGCCAAGTTTGGATTCAAACAGGTCTCAGATGTCTTCATTGAGGATACCCTGCCTCATGTAAGCATGAATCTGGAATTTGATTGATTAAAATTTATGAATTGTGAAAATTGTTGGTTTTTATGGAAGTAATTGTTAAAAAGTATGATGATTTAACTCTCGATGAGCTCTATGATATCTTAAGAATCAGAGTTCAGGTATTTGTCGTAGAGCAGGAAGTCCCGTATAACGACTTGGATGGCAAGGATAATGACGCATATCATGTCTTTATCAGAGAAGATAATCAAATCAAGGCGTATTTGAGGATTTTATGTGAAGATGAATCAAATGGAAAAGTTAAAATAGGTCGCGTCCTGACTACCGAGAGGGGAAAAGGATATGGTCGTTTAGTCATGGAGAAAGGCATAGAAACTGCAAGGAAAGCATACAATCCAAAACGTATAAATATTCACTCCCAGGATTATGTAATTGAATTTTATGAAAAATTAGGATTCAAGCAGGTTTCAGATGTATTCATTGAAGAGGATCGTCCTCATGTCAGCATGGATCTGGAGCTTGAATGATTTAAAAGCAAAATATGAAAAAATTTATTTATTAAAAATTAGAGGATTAAAATGGAATTATTGTTGATTCAATCTCAAGAACATAACAAGCTGCCTCTTGCAGAGTTGAATGCTGTTTTGGAAACTGAAGAGATGGATGTTGAAATAGAAAAGGTGCATCCAGGCATTGTTCTTCTTAAGAATATTGCAGAGAATGTTTTTGATGATTATTACAGAATACTTGTTCGAAGGCTTGCATACACTCACGAAGTTCATCATTTAATATCAAAAATAAGCTATGGCGATATGGAGGAAGGTGTTGAATCCATCAACTGGTCTAGTTTCATAGATGATAACTTTGCCGTTCGAGTAAAGCGCATTGACAGCGATATCGATACCGTTGCAACCGAGAGAAAGATAGGCTCTATCATATTGTCCAACACCGATGGTATTTCAGTCAATCTGTCAAATCCAAAATCATTCATCCGTGTAATCGCCAATGAAAATGATCTTTACCTTTGCTATGGTAAGTATCAGCTGAACAAGAAGTATTTTGAAGAAATGAAACCTCATAAAAGGCCTTTTTTCCATCCAGGCTGCATGAGTCCAAAGCTGGCGAGATGCATGGTGAATCTATCACGCATAAGGGAGGGAGACCTCGTCCTTGATCCGTTTTGCGGAACTGGAGGAATATTGATGGAGGCAGGAATAATAGGGGCCCGTCTTGTCGGCTGTGATATTGACTGGAGAATGAAGAAAGGAACAGCCACCAATCTGGACTATATTGGAATAACAGATTACAAAACCCATGTCGTTGATATCAGGGAATTGGAAATGTATGAACTTGCAGATGCTGTTGTAACAGATCCTCCTTATGGAATTTCCACAACAACTTCAGGAGAGGGTACTTCAGGCATTTTCAAAAGCTTTTTGATTTCTATCAAGCATAACATGAAGGATGATGCTCTTCTGGTCATGGCAAGTCCTGATTCAATTGACATAGATTCAATACTTGATGAAGTGGGCTTTGTTTTGCATGAGAGATATGCGATAAGAATGCACAGAAGTTTGACACGTATTATTTCTGTAATTGCAAAAAAGGAATAGCTCTCACGAGATGGAGAACTATCAAATAAAAGTATTGCTTTAGATTTTTAATATCTTTAATAAATTTTAAATTTTAATAGTCTTAAATTAATTTTAACTTTTAATGGTCTAAATTAATTTTTTTAAAGCTTATAATTAAATTAACTTTTTGTTAGAAAAGTTTATATATGATAAAACATTAATACAAATTAGTTAGACATAATTAAAATAAATTTTTCTTATAAAACTGGATAATGATATTTTATAACTAAATTCTCCAGTAAATAAGAGAATATATTCGAATATTTTAAAAATGAAAAATATTCTTTTGAAATATCTTAAAAAGGAAATATACTTTCCAAATATCTAAAACTTATGTGAGGTAATATTATGCTCAGTCCTGAAGAAAGCGTAGCATTTAAACAAGAATACGGCAATGAATTACTCGTTGATATGATGGGAGTATCCATCAGACCTAGCGACAACAAGGTGATGTCTTACAATATAAAGGCTCCTAAGGAAAAAATAGGGGAAATCAGAGATTTCTTTTTAGGTTTCAAATTATCAGAGCCTATTTTTATTGATATTGCAGCTACTGGAAACATTCACTGCTACTTCAAGGGTGTATCTCCAATTGTCGACAAGCCTGACTACTCATTCATTTCAGTAATGGTTCAGGAATTGCAGAAGGAACTTGTCGATGCTGAAGAAGCGATGGGAATTCCTGCACACGAATGTGTAGGCTGTGGATTCCACGACACCATGCCTCAATAGGCAAACTTCTTAGGAATTCCATTGGAATTCTTACTATTTTTTTATTTTTCATATCCTTTTAGTCTTCAATCCATTTTTATTTTCATATCTTTCTAGTTTTCAATTAATTTTAGTTTTCATATCTTTTTTATTTCAATTCTTTTTAATCTCCATATTATTTTTAAATTTTTTTATTCTTGACCTTCAACTGATTTTTCCCGATTTAAAAATCAAAATCATTAATAGTTATGTATAAATGATTTGAATTAACTAAATATTAATGATAACATGTCATTTTTATCTTTAATAATAAAAAATCCTTTTAGAAACAAAAGCAGAGCATTGCTGGCTATCATAGGAATAGGTATCGGCATTGCAACCATCATTGCACTTGGAGCAATCACTGAAGGAATGATTTCCAGTGCTGATGATACCCTTAGAGCCGGAGGCAGTGATTTCACTGTTAGTGGAAAGGTGGAAGGGGAGTCATCCCAGATGGTTGGTTTTGGAACAAGTTCCTTTGATGATGATTATGTGGACAAGCTGGCCAATGTCAGCGGAGTGGATAGGGCCGTGCCTATTTACATGACTCTTCTAATGACTAAGAACTCACCTTATTTTGCCGTCATAGGCATGAATCCTTCGGATTATAAAATCGCCGAGCTGACCATCACTGATGGTCGGATGTATAAGGACGGAACCGATGAGATTGTTTTAGGCAAGATAGCTGCAGATAATGAAGAAAAGGAAGTCGGAGATACCATCCTCCTTGATGATAAGGAATTTGATATTGTAGGAATCTATGAATCCGGAAATTCCTATCAGGACCAGGGAGGGTTCACTTCACTTGATAATTCTCAAAAACTCTCTGATGATGAAGGCAAGGTCAGCACAATCTATATCAAAGTGGATAAGGATGCTGATGTTGAAACTGTTGAAAAGCGCATAGATGATGAATACGGAGACAATCTTACAACAATAAGTTCACTGTCAGATTTGGATATGGTCAAAAACATGATCGACATGCTCAATGGAGCAAGCCTGGCTATTTCCATTCTCGCTGTTGTCATTGGTGCGGTTGGAATCATAAATACAATGCTCACATCAGTTTATGAGCGTACAAGAGAGCTTGGAGTGCTCAAAGCTGTTGGCTGGTCCGATGGCAAGATCTTGCTCATGATTATTGGAGAATCCATTGTTATTACAATAGTCGCAGGCATAATCGGCTCAATTGCAGGAATAATTGGAGTGGAGCTCATTGTTCTATCAAACATAATGCCTCTTCTGACTCCTATTTACACTGTCAATATATTTGTGCAGGCATTTTCAATAGCTCTTTTCGTTGGTATTATCGGTGGAATATATCCTGCTTTAAAAGCGGTCAAACTGCCGCCTACAGAAGCTTTAAGGTATGAATAGTGGTGATGTCATGAGCAGAATAGTGGAAATCAGAGATCTTAAAAAAAGCTATGAAGACGGCAACATCAAAGCTTTAAACGGTATAAGCCTGGATATTGAAGAAGGGGAATTCGTATCCATCATAGGTCCCTCCGGTTCTGGAAAATCAACCCTGTTGAACATGCTGGGGGCTCTTGATATTGCAGACAGCGGTTCCATAAGAGTTGCAGGCTATGACTTGAAGGAGAATAAAAAGCTGAATGTTTTCAGGGGAGACAAGATAGGATTCGTGTTCCAGCTCCATAATCTAATTCCAAACATCTCAGTTTGCGAGAATGTTGAAATTCCTATGTATACTCAAGGATTGTCTTCAAAGGATATGCGAAAACGGTCCCTTGAGCTGTTGGATGAAGTGGGACTCAAGGACAAGGCGGATATCAGACCTACCAAGTTATCTGGAGGAGAGCGCCAAAGGGTGGCTATTGCAAGAGCATTGGCTAACAATCCTTCCATAATTCTTGCAGACGAGCCTACTGGATCACTTGATTCCAAGACAAGCAACAGGATTCTTGAACTCCTGATTAATCTTCACAAGGAGGAAAAAGTCACCTTGATAGTGGTTACTCATGACATGGAGGTAGCCAAGCTTGCAGATAGGATCATTGAGGTTCTAGATGGCAAAATCATCAATGCTGAGGATGGAACCCTTCTTGAAAACAAGATAAGAGTTGAAAACTAATGCTGCGCCAAATGTATTTTTTTAAATCCATTTCATTATTATCCATATAAAAAAATACTCTCCTGATGGGGTCAAATGTATTTTTTTTAAATATGCAGGCATTTTGATTTTCAACTGTTTAATTTATTTTCAAATTTATTTACTTATTTTTTAAAAGTTTTAAAAATACACTCTTTTTTTGAATAATTGGATTTTTTTCTAATTTTTTTTTAAAAATCTTTCACTTTGGTAAGGTTTATATTATATTAAGATAAATATAATATTATGTTATTTTATATGAGTTTAAATAACATTAGATTTTAAAAAAAATTCAGAGGTTAAATCAAAAAATTCGAAAAAAATTTTTATTATTGAAAGCTGAAAAAGAGATTTAACAATGAAAAAAGTGAGATGAAAAAATGACAGATATTAACAAAGATATCGGAACAAGGATTAAGACATTAAGGGACTTGTCTGATATTACAACTGAAGAAATTGCAAAAGAACTAGATATTGATGAAGAAACTTATATTTCCTATGAAGAAGGTATTATTGACATTCCAGCAAGTTTCATTTACCAAATTGCACACATTCTTGACGTTGACTTGGCTTTGATTCTCACTGGTGAAGAAACTCGTATGAATTATTTTGATGTTACTAGAGCAGGCAAGGGATTCATAGTAGACAGACGTAAGGAATACATCCACGAAAACCTATGCAACAAGTTCATCCATAAGAAGGCGGAGATGTTCGTGGTTACAGTGGACCCTAAGGAAGATGCAAAGCCTTCCCTCAATTCACACGCAGGACAGGAATTCAATTACATCCTCGATGGAACAGTCAAGATCTTCATCAAGGACAATGAAATAATCCTCAATGAAGGAGACTCAATATTCTTTGATGCCACCTGCAAGCATGCAATGATAGCATTGGATGACAAGCCTGCTAAATTTTTAGCTGTTATCATGTAATTGGACAATGAAATTTGTTTAAACTAATTTAATAGTCGTTTATTAAGGAACTATTAGTGAATATTTAAATTAAACAGTTTGTTCAATTAATTATTTTTTTAACTTTATACAATTTACCAGACTGTAGTTTATTTGATAATCAACTATAGTCTATTTTTTAAATAACTAGATTATAATATCACGATTAAAGAGATGAGATAATGTCAACATTAATACAAAACTTTGTAAACAGAGTTGATTTTGAATCATATGATGATTTTTACAATAACTTTGAATTCACAATACCAAAAGATTTCAACTTCGGTTTTGATGTTGTGGATGAATACGCACGCATAGACCCTGAAAAGAGGGCTTTAGTATGGTGCGATGACAATACAGAAAAGGAATTCTCATTCCTTGACATGAAAAAACTGAGCAATCAGGCTGTAAACTTCTTCAAGGCCCAGGGAATAAAGAAAGGCGATTCAGTAATGCTTACCCTGAAAAACAGGTATGAATTCTGGATTATAATGACTGCCCTTCACAAATTAGGGGCAATAGCTATTCCAACCACCCACATGGTAAAGCTTCATGACATCACTTACAGGGTGGAGAAGGCAAGCGTCAAGATGGTATGCACAGTTGAAGAGGACAGCTTGATAGAGGATTACGAAGCATGCGAGAAGGAGCTTGGAATAGAGCTTAAAAAAGCTGTTGTCGGATATCTGGACATTCCTGGATGGATCAATTTCAACAAGGAGATATCCTCCTACTCAAAAGAGTTTGAAAGACCTGTAGGAGAAGAAAGGACCCATGAAGATGAAACATTCCTCATTTACTTCTCATCAGGAACCAGCGGAAACCCTAAAATGGTAGCTCATGCTCATACTTATGCAATAAGCCACCTCATTACCGCCAAATACTGGCATAATGTTGTTGAAGACGGACTTCACCACACTTCAGCGGATACAGGATGGGGAAAGGCTGTCTGGGGTAACTACTATGGCCAATGGATTGCTGGAACCGCAGTATTCGTTTATGATTATGTAAGGTTCAATGGATTGGATTTGATGGAAAAAATCATTGAAAAGAAAGTCAATACCTTCTGTGCGCCTCCTACAATATACAGATTCCTCATCAAGGAGGACTTGTCACAATTCGACTTCTCAAACATCCAGTATGCCTGCACAGCCGGCGAGCCGCTGCCACCTGAAGTGTTCAACAGATTCAAGGAATACACAGGACTTGAAATCAAGGAGGGATTCGGTCAGACTGAAACCACTCTTGCTCTTGGAACATTCATCTGGATGGAAGCTAAGCCAGGGTCCGTCGGAAAGCCTAGCCCTGCATACAAGATAAATCTTCTTGACAGGGATGACAATATAGTGGACATAGGAAGCGAGGGAGAAATATGCTTCGATGTAAGCGAAGGACGCTCCACTGGATTGTTCAAGGAATACTACAGAAATCCTGAAAAGACAAGCGAGGCATGGCATGATGGATATTACCACTGTGGAGACACAGCATGGATTGATGAAGACGGATACTTCCACTTTGTCGGTAGAAAGGATGACATCATCAAAAGTTCCGGATATCGTATCGGACCTTATGAAGTGGAAAGTGCAGTAATTTCACATCCTTCTGTATTGGAATGCGCAATCACTGGATTTCCGGATCCTGTAAGAGGTCAGATTGTTAAGGCGACCATTGTTCTTGCAAGGGGATTCGAAGCCAGCGACGAACTTGCAAAGGAGATTCAAAACCATGTTAAAAAGGTCACTGCTCCTTACAAGTATCCAAGAAAGATAGTCTTTGTCGATGCTCTTCCTACTACAATAAACGGTAAGATTCAAAGAAAAGTAATCAGAAACCAGGATAATTCCTAGAATTTCCTGTTGATTCATATTTATAATTCAATCGTTTAAGAAATATTTAACTCATATATTAATTATCTTCAAATGATTGAATTTTTCAATTTTATATTTTGGCTCCATATGAGCTAATTTTTTTTAAAAACTACATAGTTAAATAAATTAAATATATCAATTAGTTAACTTATTTCAATTATTAAAAAAATATGTGTTATGGTATTATGTTTAAAAATCAAAGCAAACCTTATGTTATCATTAATAAAAACAATTGCAAGGCTTGTTTAAGATGCATCAGCTATTGCAGGGCAGGATGCCTTAAATTAAGCGAGGAAATTAATGATAATGGATATCAATATGCGGAATACACTGGAGAAGGTTGTACTGGTTGCGGGGACTGCTATTACACTTGTCCGGAACCACTTGCAATCGAAGTGCATATTCCAAAAAGATCAAGACATAAGATAAAGGAGGCTCAAGAATGAGTACTCAAATGGTAAAAGGAAATACTGCAGTTATAATAGGAGCATTATATGCTGGCTGTGACTGCTTCTTCGGCTATCCAATCACTCCAGCTAGTGAGATATTGCACGAAGCATCCAAATACTTCCCTATGCTTGGAAGGAAGTTTGTGCAGGCTGAAAGTGAAGAAGCATCTGTCAATATGATATACGGTGGAGCATCAACCGGCCACAGAGTGATGAGCGCATCTTCAGGTCCTGGAATCAGCCTGATGCAGGAAGGATTTACTTATCTTGCTGGTGCAGAACTGCCTGCAGTTATTGTGGATGTAATGAGAGCAGGACCTGGACTTGGAAATATCGGACCTGAACAAGGAGATTACAACCAGATAGTCAAGGGAGGAGGACATGGAAACTATAAGAATATAGTATTGGCTCCAAACAGCGTGCAGGAAATGTGCGACTTGACCATGAAGGCATTCGAGCTTTCCAACAAGTACAGAAACCCATGTATTGTACTGGCTGATGCTGTTCTCGGACAGATGGCCGAACCTTTGAAATTCCCGGATACTGCAGTTGATCCTGAAATTGATGAATCATGGGCTGTCAGAGGCAGCAAGGATACCATGGAAAACCTCGTCACTTCAATTTTCCTGGATTTCGCCCAGCTTGAAGACTTCAACTTTGAAATTCAAGAGAAATATGCTGAAATTGAAAGGAATGAAGTAGTATATGAGGAATATAAAACAGAGGATGCGGAAATCGTTCTCGTATCATATGGAACAAGCAGCAGATTATCCCGTACCGCAGTTGATGTGGCTAGGGAAAAAGGCATCAAACTTGGGCTCTTAAGACCTGTAACATTATTCCCATTCCCTAAGATGAAAATAAAGGAGCTTGCTGATAAAGGTGTTCAATTCGTATCTGTTGAAATGAGCAACGGGCAGCTTCGCGAAGATGTGAAGGCTGCTGCAGGATATGATGAAGTGCACCTTGTAAACAGAATGGGTGGAAAGCTTATAGAACTCAAGGACATCCTGAATGAAATTTATGACATGGTCGGAATCGACGAGCGTCACAGTGTGGATAGCGATGAAAAAGGATATGATCCAAGCTATATAAAGGAAAAGCATTATCAGGATGAACTGAACAATGACAATTATTACAATCATAGAGTGGTGGACTAGGAGGTGAGATGATGGATCATATACATGTTGATAAGGAAAATACTGAAAAAGGCCTTGAGCTTGAAATAGAAGAAAAAGTAATCAAAAAGCCTGAATCATTATACGACAGTTTCCCTAGGAAGGGCAATGACATCTACAACACTCACTACTGTGCAGGATGCGGACATGGAATTCTCCACAAGCTTATTGGAGAAGTCATGGACAAGCTTGAAATTCAAGACAGATGTGTCATGATTTCACCTGTGGGATGTTCCGTATTCGGATACTACTATTTCAACTGCGGAAACGTACAGACCGCTCATGGAAGAGCTCCAGCTGTTGCTACTGGAATCTCCCGTGCTGAAGACAATGCGATTGTCATGAGCTACCAGGGGGATGGAGACCTTGCATCAATAGGTTTGAATGAAACCCTCCAGGCTGCAAACCGTGGAGAGAAGATGGCTGTGTTCTTTGTAAACAACACTGTTTACGGAATGACTGGAGGCCAGATGGCTCCAACCACTCTTGTTGGTGAAAAGACTGTAACCTGCCAGACAGGGCGCGACCCTCGATATGCTGGTTATCCTCTTCATCTTTGTGAACTTGTTGACAATTTGAAGGCTCCAGTATTCATCGAAAGAGTCTCACTTGCTAATCCGAAACTCATCCGCAAGGCCAAGATAGCTATTGAAAAGGCTTTGATGATTCAAAAGGAAGGGCTTGGATATGCATTTGTCGAGGTATTGTCACCTTGCCCAACCAATATCAGAAGAGATGTCAAGGGTGTTGAAGACTTCCTTATCAATGAAATGGGAAGGGAATTTCCTGTAAAAAGATTCAGAGACCTCTCTAAAGAGCGCGAGCCTATTGATAGGAATGTTAGCGACTTTTCAATCGAGGCTCTGGATAAGGTATTCAATGTTGACAGGAGCATCGTCCTTGATGAAATTGAAGAGGATGCCTTTGAAGACTTTAAAATCAAGATTGTTGGTTTTGGTGGTCAGGGAGTTCTCTCAACCGGACTTACCCTCGCTCAGGGAGCATGCAGCGAAGGAAAGCAGGTATCCTGGTATCCAAGCTACGGTCCGGAGCAAAGGGGAGGAACTTCAAACTGTTCTGTAACCATTTCAAGCAAGACAATCGGTTCTCCTGTTGTAGAGGAATCAGATGTATTGATTGCCATGAACAAGCCGGCTTTATTGAAGTATTCTCTTGATGTTCGTGAAGGCGGAACCATTCTTTATGACTCCCGTGCAGGAGACTACACTGCAGAGGATTTGAATGTCAAAGAGGGTGTAAAGGTTATTTCCATACCTGCAAGGGACATAGCAACCGAAGTAGGTAATGCAAAGGCCATGAATACCGCAATTCTCGGAGCTTTGATGGAGCTAGGAAAAGACAGTCCTATTCTCACTCAGGATGCTTTCAGAAATGGTATCATGCAGACATTCGCAGCCAAGCCGAAACTCATTGATGTAAATCTCGAGGTTCTGGAAGCTGGTGCCAAATGGTTAAGAGATAATAGTTGATTCTATTTTCTTTTATTATTTTTAAATTAAATTATTGGAAGCTTTTACGCTTCTAATTTTATATCTAATTAGAAACATTTTTTAATTAAATAGTTTCTATTTTCATCATTAGAACTTTATTTAATTTTTAAAAAATATTAGAAAGTAGTTCTATTTTCTAAATTAGAAAATCTTTAATTTCTATTATTTTTTAGCTGTTTTTTCATTATTCTTAAATTTTGGAGATTTTTAAAACCGAAATTTAATTAGTATTTATACAAACTAATCTTGAATATTTAAAAATCATTTTTTTAATATTTAAGAGCCAATTCATATTATAATTTCTAAGGGGGAAAATTATATGAGCAGAATATTAATCGTTGTAGATATGCAAAAAGATTTTGTAGACGGTGCTTTAGGAAGCGATGAAGCGATTGCTATCGTGGATAATGTGGTTGAAAAAATTAGGGGCTTTCGAGGCAAGATATTTGTAACTCTTGACACCCATGAAGAGAATTATCTAAGTACTCTGGAGGGCAAAAATCTGCCAGTCGAACACTGCATCAAGGGAACTGATGGATGGAAGCTAAACTCCGCGGTTGAAAAGGCCCTTGAAGGCAAGGATTTCGAATTTGTTGAAAAGCCTACTTTCGGATCTGTAAAGCTAGTCGAGCTGCTTCGTGAATATGTTGATTCAGATGCTGAAATAGAGCTTGTAGGTCTTTGCACTGACATTTGCGTGGTTTCAAATGCGTTGCTTTTAAAGGCGAATTACTATGAGACTCCAATTTATGTTGACGCTGGCGCTTGTGCGGGAGTAAGCCCTGAGGCTCATAATGCAGCTATTTCAACTATGAAATCATGTCATATCAATATTATAAATGAATAAAGATTTTGATTATTTTTAAAAATCTAATGAAATAAATTAATTACTTGTAATTACAAAGGAATATTTGTAAACTATTTGCTTGAAGAGGAGAATCTCAAATGATTTTTATTGAAGAAAGAGAAGTGGATATAAACAGATTTCCAGATGGAACCCTCTTATTGAAGGAAGATATTGTCTTGAATTATTCAGGGCTTGATGAGATAACACTCACCTGGCTCTATGACGATAATGAAGAGCTTGTCAGCTTGATTTTTCTTGTGAAGCATATAAGGGATTCAGGAATAAAGGATATAAATCTCAAATTGCCTTATATTCCAAATGCCCGACAGGACAGGGTTAAAACCGATGAGGATGTTTTCACTTTGAAGTACTTTGCTGATGTCATAAACTGGCTTGAGTTCAAGTCTGTTGAGGTTCTTGATCCTCACTCAAGTGTAAGCGAAGCTTTAATCAATAATATCAAAGTTCTATCTCCAGAAAAATATATATTGAAGGCTATTAGCTCAATTGAAGAGGAATTTACCATTAATCAATCAACTAATGGAGATTTGGCTTCTAATCAATCAGACAAGTCTCAAAATCTTTTATTGTTCTATCCTGATGAAGGAGCAATGAAGAGGTATTCCGGAATGATTGACAGGCCCTTCTGTTTTGGAATCAAAAACAGGGACTGGCAGACCGGCAAAATAAAGGATTTGATGGTTTCAGGAGAGATTGATTTGATTAAAGATGCAGCTGTTTTAATCGTTGATGACATATCCAGTCGTGGAGGAACATTCTACCACAGTGCTCTTAAGTTAAAAGAGCTTGGAGCGAAGGAATTGTATTTATATGTAACACATGCCGAGAATACGATTCTGGAAGGCAATGTCTTGAAAGGAGATTTATTTAAAAAGGTTTACACAACAGATAGCATTTTTAGAAAATCTCATGAAAAGATGGAAATATTCAAATTGGAATAGCTGTTTTCAGCTATTGTCCTAAGAATTATTATTGATTAAATTATTGAAATTAAGAAAAAATTCAAATTATCAACTAATGATAAAATAAATTTTAAAATAAATATTTTAGAAGTGTATAAAACCATGTTTTAGAAGTCTATAAAATATTTTTATAAAAGTTAAAGGATTGCAAGATATTTTAGAAGTGTATAAAATCTATAAAAAGAAAATTTGTCATTATGCATTATTGATATCATTTAAAGTAATTAATTCTTTTTATTGTATTTTAGAAGTCTATAAAGTATTTTAATCTTTATAAATGAATTATAAAGGTGTAAATATGGGAAAAATTAATCCAATGCTTTTAATAGATTATTATAAATCCGTGCATGCGGAAATGTTGCCTGAGGGCATGACAAAATCAGTATCCTATTTCACTCCTAGAGGAAGCAGGGTAAAACGATGGGACAAGGTAGTTAATTTCTCACTTCAAGGTTTCATCAAGGAATTCCTGGTTGACTATTTCAATGAGGAATTCTTCCAGAAGGACTTTGATGAGGTAATAGGCGAATACAAACGCGTCTTAGATGCCACACTTGGTCCTGAAGCTTATGGAATAGAAAAGGTTGAAAAGCTTCACAGGCTGGGTTATCTGCCTATTGAAATAGTTTCACTGCCTGAAGGAGCAAGAGTGCCTATGAGGGTGCCTATGTTCGGAATCACCAACACACATCCTGATTTTGCCTGGCTTGCACAATATCTGGAAAGCTTATTATCTGCGGAAATGTGGCATCCAATGATAGCAGCAACTGTTGGATACACATATCGCGAAATCGTTGACTATTATTATGATTTGACCTGCGAGGATGATTTAGACCATTCAAGAGCCCTTGGATCATTTGACTTCAGGGGAGGACAGTCACTTCAGTCATCAATCCTGGCAGGTGCTGGATGGTGCCTATCTTTTGTTAATACTGCTACCGTTCCTGCGATTCCATATCTGGAAATGATGTACAACTGTGATTGTGAAAAAGAGGAAGTGGGATTCGGTTCTCCAAGCACAGAGCATGCTGTAATGTGCAGCAACTATGCAGTTGATGGTGATGAGATAACTTTTCTTAGAAGACTCCTTACTGAAATCTATCCTAACACCAGCTTTTCAGCAGTGGTGGACTCCTATGACTATTGGAATGTTGTGGAAAACATCCTTCCTCAAATCAAGGATGAGATATTAGCCCATAACGGCTGTTTTCTGGTTAGAGGAGATTCCGGAAACACTGTTGAAGTCGTAACAAAAACTGTCTTCAAGCTGTGGGACATCTTCGGAGGAAGCATCAATTCCAAGGGTTACAAGGTGCTGGACCCTCATGTAAAAGCTATTTATGGAGATTCAATCACTATAGAAAGATGCGAGCAGGTTTATGAGATACTTGAGAGGGAAGGCTTTGCAGCATCCAATGTTTCACTTGGTGTTGGATCATTTTCAATGCAGTGCATTACCGAAGACGGCGAGTTCAAGCCTTTTACAAGGGATACCTTCACAATGGCGATAAAGGCAACATACTGTGAGATAGATGGAAAGCCTTATCCTATATTCAAGAGTCCGAAGGAAGGACAGGTTAAAAAATCACAAAAAGGTGCATGTGCGGTTTATCTGGATGAAAACGGAGAGTATTATTATAAGGACGAGCTTACATGGGATGAAGCGTATAATGATGAAAACAACCAGCTCAAACCGATATTCAGAGATGGAAAATTCATCAAGGAGTATAGTTTAAGCGAGATAAGAAACATCCTGCATGATGGCAAGTTTTAGTTATTTATAAAGGGGGAAAAACATGATAAAACATTTTAATCGGAAATATTTTTTCCTGAGCAATTTTTATGAATGTCCTGTATTTTATGAAGGATTGGTTTATAACAGCACTGAAGCTGCTTTTCAAGCTGCCAAGATACTCTATGGAAGAGAGTATTTCACCAGGATGAATCCTCCTGCCGCTAAAAAGGAAGGAAGGAGAGTGGATTTAAGAGATGACTGGGAAGATGTGAAGATGGGGGTCATGTATGATGTATGCTATGCCAAATTCGCATATAATCCAGAATTAAAGAAAAAGCTTCTTAAAACTGGTGATAAACACTTGGAAGAAGCTAATCATCATGGCGATAGAATCTGGGGAACTGTTGACGGTGAAGGAGAAAACAATTTGGGAAAAATCCTGATGCAGTTAAGACAAGACTTGAGAGAAGGTGTCAAAAGCGATTTGACCGGTTTTAAAAGTTTTGATGAATTTGCACTTTCCAAGAATTCAAAGAATGATTCCTCCTCTAAAGAGGATTCATCAGTTTCTCAAAATGAGGATTCATTATCTAATTCTTCAGTTTCACTGAATCCTGGATGCAAGCCGGGTTTTGATGCTGAAGTAGTTAAGAATGACTTGATTGAATGGATACGAAAATTCTTTAGAGAAAACGGTCCTGACTGCAATGCCATTGTTGGAATCTCAGGTGGAAAGGACAGCTCAACAGTAGCAGCATTATGTGTTGAAGCCCTGGGCAGAGACAGGGTAATAGGTGTTTTAATGCCGAATCATGTACAAAAAGACATTAATGCCGCTCAAAAACTGGTTGAACACCTTGGCATTGAAAATCATACTATAAATATTCGGGATTCATTCAATGGAATAATCAGCCAGATGGAGCTTAATGGAATGGAAGTAAGCGAGCAGACCATAATCAATCTGCCTCCGAGGATTCGAATGGCCGCTTTGTATGCTGTAAGTCAATCCAATCATGGAAGAGTTGCAAATACATGCAATCTATCTGAAGATTGGGTGGGTTATGCCACACGTTATGGTGATGGTGCTGGAGATTTCAGTCCTCTTTCAAAGCTTACCGTAGCTGAAGTCAAGGAAATTGGACGAAGCCTCAATCTTCCTGATGAGTTGGTCGATAAAGTGCCAATTGATGGACTCTCTAATAAAACTGATGAGGACAACCTTGGATTTAGCTATGATGTCCTGGATAGATATATACGAACAGGTGAAATTGAGGATAAAAAGATAAAAGAAAAAATCGATTACTTGCATGAGCTCAATAAATTCAAATTGGAATTAATGCCTCATTTTGAATTTTAATCTTTTTTTTTAATTATTTTTTTTTATTTATGGTATTTTTTGTTATTGGATACTTTACTTTGTTTTTTGGGGCATGTTTTTTGTTTTTTCGATTTTCTCATAGATTTATAAATTCTTGATAAATTTTAAATATTTTAATTTTTAAAGTATATTAAGTATATTAGGAGGTAAAAACTTGAAAGAATTAGATGATATTACTGTTTCAAAAGCCATTATTCAGGAATACATGAATGATTTTCTAGATTATACTGATATGGATGTAGCTATTGGTGGAGGAGGTCCATCAGGAGTTACTGCAGGTTATTATCTTGCAAAAGCAGGCTATAAAGTTGCATTATTTGAAAGAAAGCTCTCCATTGGAGGCGGAATGTGGGGCGGCGGAATGATGTTCAATAAAGTCGTCGTTCAAGAAGAAGGAAAAAGGATTCTTGACGAGTTTGGAATCAATTCCAAAAAATTTGAAGACAATTACTATGTTGTTGACTCCATTGAATGCACTTCAACCTTATGTTCCAAAGCTACTCAGGCAGGTCTTAAAATATTTAATCTGATGTCTATTGAGGATTTAATGGTTAGGGAAGACGGCATTAACGGAATAGTATTGAACTGGAGCTCCGTTGAAATGTCAGGCTTGCATATAGATCCATTAACAGTTAGAGCAAAGGCAGTAATTGATGCCACAGGTCATCCAACTGAAATCACCAAGATTGTTGAAAACAAGATGGAAGAGAAATTAAATACCAAAACCGGAAAGATCATGGGTGAGAAATCCATGTGGGCAGACCGGGCTGAAGGCAAGATTCTTGATAATGTAACCGAGGTCTATCCGGGATTGTATGTGACAGGAATGGCTGCAAATGCTGTCCACGGTTCTCAGCGTATGGGTCCAATCTTTGGAGGCATGCTTTTATCCGGGGAGTATGTTGCTCAAAAAGTTATTGAAGATTTGGAAAATAGAAAATAATTCTTTTTTTATTTCCTTTTTTTATATTTTTGGCTTTTTATAGGGTCTAATATGGAAAATTTTAACTCTTTTTATATTTAAAACTCTTTTTAGTAATTTATTAATGGTTATTGAAGATAAATATCGATTATAGCTTTTTCTAATTCATAATAGTTAATAAACATAAACTATTTAAAAGATAAATTCATTAAGTAATGGTGGAGGAAAAATTAATGAATTTATGGAATCCTATTACTTTTTTTGTGAGTTTCATAATGAGTGGGGCCGTGGCTTTTATCTTTGGAATACCTAATGGTCTTTCTGTTGAGATGTGGTTTTACATGTGGCCTGTAAGATGGCTTGTTGCATATTTGATGGTAGTGACATTTGTTGATGACACTTCATTCAAACTGGCTATGAAAGTCTTTGGCTTTAGGCCTGGAATTGATTCAATAGATGGATTATGGAATCCAATTGCATTTTTCATGAGTTTCATGATGAGCATGCTGATGCCTGCGATATTTGGTTTGACTACTTCCATGTCAATAGAGCAGTATATCTGGCAGGCACCTCTCAGATGGTTTGTTGCATACTTGCTGATTGACTTGTTTGTTTTAAAATTTGGATTTTACATGGCGGAGAAGGTATTCGATTTTGATACTACTGGAGCTCACTGATTTTTTTACTTTTTTTTTAATTTTTATTTTTAATTCTGAATTTTTTATTTTTTTATTTTAGTTTTTTGGATTTTTGTCGATTGTACTCGATGATTTTTTAATTTTTGGATTTTTGTCGATTGTAATAGATGATTTTTTAATTTTTGGATTTTTGTCGATTATAATCGACAAAATTTATATGTGATTATATGCAACATAATATTAGGGATGATGAAAATGATAAAAAGAGAGATATATCTTAATCAAATCAGTAGATTAATAGATAAAGAACCCATCAAAGTGATTACTGGAGTTAGAAGAAGTGGGAAAACATATCTATTGAAGAGTATTATGGAAATGCTTATAGAGAAAGGTGTTTCCAAAGAGAATATATTCCTGATATCATTTGAATCAATGAAATACAATAGAATTGAAGATTTCAAGCAACTTGATGAGATTATTCTTGATCTTACAAAAGATGCTGAAGGCAGAATATATCTTCTATTTGATGAAATCCAAAATGTTAAAAACTGGGAAAAAAGCATAAATGCCTATAGGGTGGATTTTAATTGTGATATCTATATTACAGGTTCCAATTCAGAGTTGCTTTCTGGTGAAATGGCAAGCTTGATAGCAGGAAGATACTATCAAATAAGCATCTATCCCTTTTCATTCAAGGAGTTCCTTCAATACAAGAGGGAAATCGATGGAATTGATATATCAAATATTGATGAACTGTTTGAAGAATATATGGAGTTTGGAGGTATGCCTCCAATACAACAGGTATCTGATGAAGACAAGTATTCATATCTTGATGACATATTCAACACAATACTTCTAAAAGACATTATCACACGCCATGACATACGAAGCAGCGATATGTTGAATCGTATAATTGACTATTCAATCATCAACATGGCGAAAAACTTCTCAGCTACTAATGTGGTTAAATACATCCGTCATGATAATAGAAAAATCTCCAAGGATACGGTATTAGATTATTTATTATATGCAAAAAACGCTTGTTTCATACATGCTGTGCCTCGAAATGACATCAATGGCAAGAAAGTGTTATTGCACAATGAAAAATATTACCTGGTTGATCATGGCTTTTATCAGTCAAAACATGGAGATATTGAGAATATCGGCTCCATTTTGGAAAATATAGTATATATTGAGCTTAAAAGACGAGGATATGATGTCAAAATAGGAATAATAAATGGCAAGGAAGTGGATTTTGTCTGTACAAAGGATAAGAAAAAGGCATACATCCAAGTTGCTTATCTTCTTTCTTCTGATGCAACCATTGAAAGGGAGTTTTCAAGCCTTAGCGAAATAGATGATAATTTTGACAAGTATGTTTTAAGCATGGATAGATTTGATTTTTCACGCAATGGATTTAAACACAGGAATATAATCGATTTTTTATTGTCTGATGAAATATAATTTGATTTTTTCAATTTTGAGAACTGCTATGGATTAATTATATATATAATTTAATTACATATTAGTTATATAACTAGGTGGTTCTTTTGTCAAAATATGATAATTATGAATTGATTTTTATGCGCAATGGCCATGCAATAAAATTTAATTCAAGTTCCCTTCAGGAAATCAAGGATGTAAATCAAATTCTCATTGATATCAGCTATGATTTTAAAAGATTGAGGAATGTCCGCAGATACAAGGTCAATGGCAGATATTACAATCTCAGATATAACAATGGAGTACTCAAGATTCTTGATTCATATGATAAGAGGCAAAACAGATATTTCATGTCTGATAATGTGGATATAAATGTTGTTGATAATGAAAAACTCAACTCCAAGCTAATTTTTGAAGATTCCGATGACTATCTTGATAGAAATGAGTCTCGTCAAGTTGTTTTAAACAACAATCAAGATATGAATCGCAGTTCAAGATCCCTTAGAGCCCCTGAAATCGGAAGAACTTCTAAAAAAGATTCAATGAGACATGATGATGAGAATGCTGTTTTAAATAATCAAACTCGTTTTTTCAGCCGCGGTGAGGTTGATAGCTCTGAAGATAAAGTGGACTACTTGGATGATTTGCACAATGAAAGCAGCATTATTGCTGAAAGTGATTCTAAAAACAGCTATGATATAGAAAATAGATTTTATCATAAGGATATGTTAAGGATGGAAGCTCCAGTTTTGGAAAGGCCTCGCAGATATTCAAACGATTATCCTCAAAATATCACCATGCCTCCGCTTGAATCAGATACAGTTTTCAAAAGCAGTATAAAAGATGAGGACCCTGAAACAAGGGATAAGATAATTAAGTTGTCCTCTTATGTGGATGCTTCAAGCCATAGAAGCCTCGTATTGAATGATATCAATACTTCAATTAAAACACCTAAAACCATTGCGACAGAAACTGGTTTGAGACCTAATTATGTATCCAAGGTTTTAAGGGATTTCAAGGACAGAGATATTGTTGTCTGCATAAACGAGGAGGTTAGAAAAGGCAAGCTGTATGAATTGACTCCTCTTGGACTTAAGATTTTTGATTATCTTCGTAGAGTATAACTTTTTTTTTTATTGGTTTTATTCAATATTTAAAAAATAAACAGATTTCTAAGGCTGATGTCTTTTATTTTTCAAATTCGGATACTATTTTTTAGGGGCCTGACGATTTCAGTTTTCAGATAACTTTTGAATGGCCGTTTTTGAGTAAAATCCTTGAGATACTATCAGCGCTCCTAAAAATACATTC
>OMVY01000024.1 GCA_900314635.1 uncultured Methanobrevibacter sp. | reverse complement strand
CCAATTGAACAACTTTGGAGAAAGATGAAAAGAATTATTAGAAAGAAATATTTGTATTCTGAGGAATATTTAAAAGAATTAACCGAAAAAACATTCTATAAATGTCTTTTAAATAATAAATTATGCGACTTATGGCTAGAAACATTTATAACAAAAGTTTGGTAATATACTATAATTTTAAAAATATTTTTTGATCTCTGAAATTTTTTTAAATTGTTTTTGTTTGCAATATTTTTTTAATTTTTTTTGATTAATTTCTTTTGCAGTGATTTTTGAAGATTTAAAATTCTTGCAATTTTTCGAACTGTTAATATCCATAATTTTTAATTTCAATTCAATGAATTATACGCTATAGTAATATACTTTTAATAGAACTTTTTAATTATAGCATCAATATTAACAACCATAACTTTCATTAAAATGAATTTACTATTTTTTATATAACTTTGATTTCTATTGGTCTATATCTCTTATGTGAAAAATTGGTTTTTAGTATTTTTTTTATTAAATTTTAAAGCTTTCCAAAACTTTTATATATTACCATTGTTATAATTATAACTATAGTTATATTTTTAAAATTACTATTTTCATAATTTAATGTGAAGTGATATAATGATATATATGGACAACTCAGCGACTTCTCCTATAAAAGAAGAAGTATTAAATGAAATGTTACCTTACTTAAAAGAAGAATTTGGAAATCCTTCCACCCTTTATACATTAGGACGTAATGCTAAAAAAGGATTGGATCAAGCAAGAGCAAACGTAGCAGATTTGATTAATGCAGATTCAAAAGAGATTGTATTTACAAGCGGTGGAACCGAATCAGACAACTGGGCTATAAAAGGGATTGCAATCAAGCTTAGAGATGAGGGAAAACATATCATTACTACTGAAATCGAACATCCTGCGGTTAAAAATACTTGTGAATATCTTGAGAACTTTGGATTCGAGACAACTTATCTTCCTGTTCAAGAAAATGGAATAATCAGTATTGAAGATTTGAAAAATGCGATAAGGGAAGATACTATACTCATTTCCGTCATGCATGCAAATAATGAAATAGGTACTATCCAGCCTATAGAGGAAATCGGTAAGATTGCTAAGGAGAAAGACATAATCTTTCACTGCGATGCAGTTCAATCAATTGGTAAAATACCAGTAGATGTGAAAGCTGCAAATATTGATTTATTATCAATGTCTTCACATAAGATATATGGTCCTAAAGGTGTGGGGGCTCTCTTCATTAGAAAAGGATTAAGGCTGGATCCATACATTCATGGAGGAGGCCAGGAAGGTGGAAAAAGATCAGGTACTGAAAATGTCGCAGGCATCATAGGATTTGGAAAAGCTGCGGAAATAGCCAAAAGAGATCTGGAAGCAAATACCGAGCAATTAACTGCCATCAGGGATGCATTGATTGAAAAGATTCTTGATAGAATTCCTGAATCCTATTTGAACGGAGACCCTGATACCAGACTTCCAAATAATGTGAATGTTCGTTTTGCTGCAATTGAAGGTGAATCCATGATTTTAAGACTGGACGCAAAAGGAATAAATGGAGCAACAGGTTCCGCATGTTCATCCAAAAGCCTGTCACCTTCTTATGTTTTAAGTGCTTTAGGACTTGCCGATGCTGATATTCATGGTTCCTTAAGACTCTCACTTGGAACAGAAAACAGCTTGGAGGATGTTGATACCGTTGTTGATACCTTAGAGGAAATAGTTGCAACATTACGGACCATGTCTCCTATCTGGGACAATGAGAAGAACGCTTCAATAGCTTTTGACGAGTCAAGCTTCACTTCTCATTAAATAAATCATTCAGAATCAAATTCACTATTTGATTCTTTATTTTTAAAATGAAACTAAAATTAAAAAAAGTAAATAATCTAATTTATTCAAAATTATGAAAACCATATAAAGGTGATATTATGGAATACAGTGATAAAGTAATGGATCATTTTGCAAATCCAAGAAATACTGGAAGAATCGAAAACCCAAGCGGCCAAGGTACAGTTGGAAATCCGACTTGTGGAGATTTGATGACAATTTATATTGATGTTGATGACAATGATGTAATTCAGGACATTAAATTTGAAACTTTTGGATGCGGTGCAGCAATAGCTACAAGCAGCATGATTACAGAAATGGCTGTCGGCATGCCTATTGAGGATGCTTTAAAGATATCCAGAAATGATGTGGCTGATGAGCTGGATGGACTTCCTCCAGTTAAAATGCATTGTTCCAACTTAGCTGCAGATGCATTAAGAGCAGCAATAGATGACTACAAACAAAAAAATCAATAAATATTTAATAAATCTTATCTGGAATGAGTAAATAAAAAAAGTTGATTTTACTTTTATCTTAAATTAATCTTTTAAAATATCTCAAAAAATAATAAATCAAATCAATAAAGTCTATTATTTAAATAAAATCCTTCTTAAAAAACACACGATAACTTTAAATTTATGCAATCTATTATCTTAAACATCATCTAAAAAAAGATAAATTAAACACAAATCAATAATCCCAAATTATTAATTAAAACACTAAAAAAAGATAAATTAAACACAAATCAATAATCCCAAATTATTAATTAAAACACTAAAAAAAGATGATTAATTTAAGATTAGTTAAATCAACCATTAAATAAAAAAATTTTATGCAATTAGTTTACAAGTTCTGGATAGGATTCTTTTTTTCTATCTGGCCTGTATACAGGCAGATCACCAGTATAACATCTAGAATCTAAGGACTTCTGCAAAGTCTCGCTTTTTTCCAAAGATGTGAGGAAAAGATTTGATCCCATTCCACCTAATGACTTTATGGTGTCAGTAGATGTGGACAAATATCCAAGTCTTGTTTTTTGAGCATTTCTCATAGTTTCAAGTCTTTCAAGGAATATGAATATAGCATTATACATCAATGTTGCAATTTCACAGAATATTTGCGGAACATAACATCTTCTAAGAACATGCATGACATCTGCAATCGGAGTGGTTAATGTCATGAATCCCAGAGATGAGAAACATCCGAATACTCTAAAGAAAGTAAGCATTGATGTGGTGTATGAATATGTGGTAATTCCGATTCCCCATATTCCGCTATCCCATATGTATTCTCCTTGAGGGAAGAAGAATAATATGAATATGCATGTTAGGAATGTAAATGAGAATGGAATGATTAAAAATTTTATATAATCCTTGAGTGAAACTCTAGCCACGCCCAGCACAAGTATGCTTGATAGTATAATAATTGCAATGGAATAGTAATTATTGCTCATTACAAGTGTTGAAAGAATTAATATGAGTGATACAAATACTTTTACAAATGGATTGTATTCTGAAAGCTTGTTGTTATGAGCGATAAAATCAATATCAAATTCCATTTTTACACCATTTTAATATTCTTGTCTTATTAATAGACTAAGTAGTTTATGTCTTTATATATGTATTATTTTGCATATAAATTTAATCTTGTTTTAAAAAGTTTTAATTTGCATTTACTGATTATTTTAATATTTATTTGAAATTTTTATATCAAAAATTGAATTAACTATCACTTTTAATTGTGTATTAAATCAGATTTTCCCAGATATGTTGATGAGTAGTTTGATCTAATATGTTTTTCCATAAAAATAATGATTTAAAATATAAAATGATATTTTATTAAAAATAGTTAATATGCGTTTTACAAAATTAAAAATAGCTAAAAAACTGATAAAAAAGATTAATATTAAAAAATATTAATCTTTAAGATAAACACATCTCAGTTAAAATGTGATTATTCTACTTTTTTCTGACCCTTCCAGTATCCGACTGCATAACCGATGATTATAGCACCGATAGCAGCTTGAACTGCAAAGAGTAAACTTTCAATCTCACCAGATGGAGGTTCCCAGAAAGACTCGAACCATGGTTTGTAACCAGTTTCGGATACTGCATCTGAACCTGCGTCATCTGCTCCTCCGAAGTATCCTTGATCTTCACCTAAACCGCTGTATATAACCATAGGTGCAATTACGATTATTAATGTTAATATTAATAAAATTAAATTTTCATGTTTCATTTTATGCATCTCCTGATGGTACATCTTGAGGGTTGATTAAATTTAATTTTAATAAAATATCTGATTTGTAACTTAATAATGTGTTCCAAATAATTAAAGTAAGCAATGCTTCAGCAATAGCAAGTGGCAATTGGGTTGGAGCAAAGATTACGAAAAATTTAGCAATTGCTGCGCCAAGGTTTGGTATTGGGAAAGCTAATGCTAATTGTATGGATGTAACAACATAAGTTACGATGTCTGCTAAGAAAGCACATATAAAAATGCTGACTTTGGATCCAAGTCCTGCTTTTTGACATGCTTTGTAGCCTAACCATCCTACAAATGGTCCAACAATACCCATGGATACACAGTTAGCACCTAAAGTGGTAATTCCTCCGTGTGCAAGCAGTAATGCTTGGAAAAGAAGTACGATAGTTGCGAGTACACCGGTAACAGCTGGACCGAATAATGCTACACCTAATCCGTTACCACAAGGGTGAGAACAGCTTCCAGTAACAGATGGTAATTTTAATGATGAAAGTACAAACATAAATGCTCCTGATACTGCAAGTAATGCGGTGATATCAGGGTTTTCATCAACCATTTTTCTAATTTGATATAATCCGTAACCTACTATTGGTATCATTACAATATACCATATAAGACACCACATAGGAGGCAGGAATCCTTCCATAATATGCAATATAAAATCTCCTTTTAATTTATTGAATAAAAAATTTTTATAATATCAAGATAACTTTATCATTCATAAAGTTTTTTTGATAACTATATTTTATATATACTGATTTATAAACCTTTCGCAAAATGAGAACTTTTTATTTATTTAAGTAGGCTTTATAAATTTTCAGTTTTTGGAAAAAAATTAGTGTTATTTTTTTTTAATTTTGTTTAAGATTTTAAATATTATTTAATTTTTTTAATATTTGCAAAAAGTGTAAAGTTTTGTCTATTAAAAAATGATTTTTCTTTGTTTCTTTTTTTTAAAAAAAGAAGACAGGTTTTTCCCAGCCTTTAAAAAATAGAATTATGTAAAAATTTATTCATTTTTACATTTTATTTTTTTATTAAAGGATTTCCTTGCCTGTCCGATTGTTAATGGATATTCTCCATTAAAGTCAACATCATCATGTTTTTCTAATATTTCAGCCAGGTGGGCAATCCTTGGAAGTCTCAGATTAGCTTTTCTAATAAGGTCGACATCGGCAAAGACTTCTTTAGGAGTACCGGATTCCAAAATTCCTCCTTTGCTTATGACAAAGACCTTATTGGAATATACAGGCACTAAATCCACATCGTGGGTGGAAATTATGATGGTCATTCCTTCCTCGTTCAATTCATACAATAATTTTAAAATATCTGATGCTCCACGTGGATCAAGACCTGATGTCGGCTCGTCAAGCACCATGATTTCAGGCTTCATGGCTAGGATTCCTGCAATGGCCACTCTTTTCTTCTGTCCTCCGCTTAAATGGTGTGGTGCCTTTCTCTCATAACCTGACATGCCCACTCTTTTCAATGCCTCTGTCACAATCTCCTGTGTTTCTTCCTGGGAGTAGCCGAGATTCAATGGTCCGAATGCAACATCCTCTTCAACGGTAGGTGCAAATAATTGATCATCAGGGTTTTGGAATACTATGCCTACTTTCTGCCTTACTTTTATTAATCCTTTCTTTGAATAGGTTATAGGTTCTCCTTCAACTAGAATTTCTCCTTCGGTAGGTTCGTAGATTCCATTGAAATGCAGGAACAAGGTTGATTTTCCTGCACCGTTTTTACCAAGTAATGAGACCATTTCCCCTTTATTTACCTTGAAATTGATATGGTCCAAAGCCACAGTCCCGTCAGGATATTTGTATGTTACATTTTTTGCCTCTAAAATAAAAATTCCTCCGTCTACCTTAATATTTGTCACTATTATATTTATATATTTATTAATTTAAATTAATATTTTATAAACTTTACTTTAATTTTTTAAAGATTTTTAAGATTACTTTCCATATTCAGTTCTCTGGATTTAAAAAGAAAAAAGGCATTACCCATTGTTTTAGTGGTTTTTGTGCTTATTTCTCGTTGTTTTATGTTTTTTGTGGGTACTGCCTATTATTTTATAGTATTATGCATTGTTTCTATATGCATCACAAGCCCTCTGGAATTTCATCTCGTGGGTGTGGGCATGTGAATGCCTTATTCCGGATGGAGTTTCGATTTCATTGATGATATCAACTCCTTCATGGGAATGGCTGTGTTCTCCATCTTTATGAGTGTGCATGTGTATATGCTCGAGATTATCTCCGATGATTTTTTCACTGTCATTTAATGAATTGTTTTCAATCAGGACTTCATTGCTAGAATCTTCCTTGATTTCCTCATCGAATTTTCTATCATACAGCAATGCAGCGTTAAGAACTACCAGACAGCTTCCTGCATTATGCACAATTGCTCCTGTAACTGGGTTCAATAATCCAAGCACACTACATATAATCGCCACGGCATTGATGCACATGGACAAGGCTATGTTGAATCTTATAGTGAACAATGTTGAATTTGAAAGGCGCTTGAGATATGGGATTTTACCAATGTCATCTCCTAAAAGCGCAACGTCTGCAGCGTCAATAGCCACATCGCTTCCCATGGTTCCCATGGCAACGCTTACATCAGATGCCTTAAGAGCAGGAGCATCGTTTACGCCGTCTCCAATCATACATACCTGGCGACCTGATTTCTTAATGTCTTCAATTGCGGTCAGCTTGTCTTCAGGCAGCAATTCACCTCTCACATCCTTGATTCCAACTTTTGATGCAAAGTAATCCGCAGTTTCCTTGTGGTCTCCAGTAAGAAGTATTGTCTCTGTATCCAATTTGTGCAGCGCTTCGATCATATCTCCGGCATCTTCACGTATCATGTCTGATAATCCAATGACCCCTACTGTTCTTCCATTTAATCCTACGATTATGGATGCTTTTCCTTCATATCTTAAAGTATCAAGTGTTGATTGGAGATTTTCGCTTTCTTCAATATTGAGCTCACTGAGATATTTCTGATTTCCGCATACAATTTCTCCATAGGAATTTCTTGCTTTAATACCTTTTCCAGGAATCATTTCAAAATCATGTGCCTCTTCGATTTTAATGGATTTGTTTTCAACATTTTCTATGATTGCTTTTGCAAGAGGGTGTTCTGAACGTTTTTCAGCTGATGCTGTCATTAATAAAACATCCTCGCTGGTGTAATCCTCGTCAAGGCTTATGACATCGGATACTGCCAGATTTCCATAGGTCAAGGTTCCTGTCTTGTCAAATGCTATGGTGTTTAATCCTCCAAGCTTTTCCAAAGCTTCTCCTGATTTGATAAGCACTCCATGCTTTGTTGCCTGACCGATGGCTCCCATGATTGCTGTTGGTGTTGCAAGTATCAATGCGCAAGGACAGAATACTACAAGAACGGTTACTCCTCTTACAATATCTCCGGTAACCAGCCATGCTGCAATTGCTATGGCAAGTGCGATTGGCACGAGCCAGGTTGCCCATTTATCTGCAATTCTCTGGGTAGGGGCCTGATTATTGTCCGCTTCCTTGACAAGGTCGATTAATTTTTGAAGTGAGGAGTTCTCTCCAAGGCTTGTGGCGCTTATGTCAATTGCACCATACAAGTTCATTGTTCCGCAGTATACATCATCCCCAATGCTTTTATCAATTGGCAGGGATTCCCCTGTCATGATTGACTGGTCGATTGATGATGTTCCTTCCACGATTTCACCATCGACTGGAACTACCTCTCCTGGTAAAATTCTAAGCCTGTCTTGAAGGGATACTTCTTCTATGGGTACGATGGTTTCGCTTCCATCATCTGAAACTCTTCTTGCTGTTTGAGGAGTTAAATCTATGAGATTTTTCAATCCTTTCTTGGCTCTCTCCACAGTCCAATCTTCTAAAAGTGCTCCAAGCGCCATAATCCATGCAACTTCGCCTGCGGCAAAGAGTTCACCGATTAGGAGTGAAGCAACCATTGCTATGGTAATAAGCAGTGCAGAGGACACCCATTTTTCCCTAATGAGCCTTATGAGTGCTAAATATACAAGAGGAAGTCCACTTATTATGACAGCTCCCCATGATGGGTCTAGCCATATTGGAACGCTTATGCGAAATATCATAAATACTACTGCAATAAATAGGAATATTCCAGCAATGATTGTCATTTTCAATCCTGCTAAAAAGTCCATTGCTTGTTCTAGATTCATTTTATCACGTCATGTATTATTAATCATTTTTTCATTTGTTTAAATTTATTAAATAGTATTACTTTTTTTCATTTTCTTTATATAGTAAGTATTACTTGGGGTTTATGAGCATCTAATTTTTTATTTTTTTTTAAAAAATTAGAAGTATTACTTTTTTTATTTTCTTTATATAGTGAGTATTACTTGGGGTTTATGAGCATCTAATTTTTTATTTTTTTTTTAAAAAATTAGTAGTATTACTTTTTTTCGTTTTGTTTATATAGTGAGTATTACTCTAGGTTTATGCAAATCTAATTCTTTCATAAAAGTGATGCTTAATCAAATTTCTATAAAAAATAATTTTATGTTTTTAATTTTTTAAAGCATCTGATTAAAAAAAATTAGAAGTATTACTTTTTATGGATTTATTTATATAGGTAGTAATACTTAAATATTTTGATTGAATTTATTTCAAAAGTTGTTTTATATTTTTTTAAATTATCTTTGATTTTTAAAGAATTTCAATAATATTTCATGAAAAAATCAGAAGTATAGTTTATATATGGTCATAAACATAATTCTTTATTAAGATATTGATTAAATTAATTATTATTCGATTAAATATCATAACAAAATATTCTTATAGGTTTTAAAATGGAAAAAGGAACATTATACGGCGTAAGCATTGGTCCTGGAGACCCGGAATTAATCACTGTAAAGGCAATGAAAGTGATTGAAAGATCAAAGTATATTGCAACACCTGAGACTGGAACAAGCGATTCTCTCGCATTGTCTATTGTAAGTGATGCTGTTGATTTATCCGCTAAGGAGATAATGGGATTGAGTTTTCCAATGACTAAGGATGCGGAAATCCTGGCAAGATCTCACAAAGAGGCTGCAGACTCAATAGCAGAGGTCCTTGACAGTGGAAACGATGTTGCAATGCTGAATCTGGGAGATATCACAGTATACTCTACATTTGCTTATGTCATGAACATACTGCTTGAGCGAGATTATGATGTTGAATTGATACCTGGAGTTACAAGCTTCTGCGCTTCAGCATCAGAGTTGAAGATAAGCCTGACAACAATGAATGATCCATTGCATATCATACCTGCAACAGGTGTTGACTTGAAGGAAGCTTTGGCATTGCCTGGAACAAAGGTATTGATGAAGATAGGCCGCTCAATGCCGAAATTAATCGAGGTTTTGGATGAATTGGGTCTTGAGAATAATGTTTATGCAGTTGAAAACTGCGGACTGGAAAATGAGAAGGTTTATAAAGGTTTGGACGAATTTGATAGTAAGATGGGATACTTTACAATTGTTGTTGTAAAATAATTATTAATTTTAAATTGGGATTGACATGGAAGGCAGGCGTTTAGTAAAACAAAAATTGCTGCGTTATGGTTATACTACTGGAACTTGTGCTGCTGCAGCATCAAAGGCAGCTGCAACAATGTTGTTTGAAAAGGAATTGATGACTTCAGTTTCTATTACAACACCTAACGGAACAGATCTTGTCATTGATGTCCTGAATCCTCACTTCAGTGAAAAAACAGCCAGCTGCTCAATTGAAAAGGACAGCGGAGACGATCCTGACATCACTAATGGAACAATAGTATCAGCTGATGTTACCTTGATTCCTGATAGCGATGAAGTTCATATTGAAGGTGGAAAGGGAGTAGGCAAGGTAACCAAGCCAGGCCTAGACCAGAATGTAGGTGAGTATGCCATAAATTCAGTTCCAAGAAAAATGATAAGGGAATCTCTGATTGGATTGGCCAAGGAAAACAGTTATGATGGCGGTTTTCATGTTGTCATTTCAGTTCCTGATGGAGAAAAACTTGCTAAGAAGACTTTCAATCCTGATTTGGGGATTGTTGGAGGAATTTCCATACTGGGCACAACAGGCATTGTCGAGCCAATGAGTTCCAAGGCACTGGCAGATTCCATAAAAGTTGAAATAAGTGTCTTATCCGCTGAGGGAAATGATTCAATCCTGATTTATCTAGGCAATTTCGGTAGGAAATTTGCAACTGAGGAACTGGATTTAAATCCAAATCCTGGAATAATGTGCAGTAATTTTGTTGATGTCGCTCTTGACAGTTCTGTAGAATTTGGATTTAAAAGAATTCTGCTCATTGGACATATTGGAAAACTTGTGAAACTGGGTATTGGAATGTTCAACACCCATTCCCATAATGGCGACGGCAGAATTGAAACCCTCCTTTCCTGTGCTCTTGAAGCAGGTGCGGATTTGGAGACTTTAACTGAGATTCAAAACTGCATAACCACAAATGCTGTTTTAGACATCCTGTGGGATAAGGATCTGCTGCATGAGACCATGAAGATTTTAAAAGGAAGGGTTGAATACAATATTTCTAAGAGAATACCTTCCGAGATTGAAATAGGTTTTATTTGCTTTGCAAATACAGGAGAATATTCTGGTGTTTTATTTGAAAGTGAGAATGCTTCCAATCTCAAATCTTTTTGGAAAAATTAAGTTTTACACATTGAAAACCTATCTTTAAAAATAGTTTCTATCTTATGTGTGTTTGGTATTTTTATAAAATAACTTACAGTCTTAAATTGATTACTTTAAGAGAAAAACTTTTTAAAAACTTTTTTAGAAAAATAACTTTAAAAAATTAAAAAATTATTATTATGTTTTAATTAATATATGGAGAGAAAATATGATTCATTTTGTAGGAGCCGGAAGTGGAGCGGTTGATTTAATAACCATAAGAGGTGCGGAGCTTCTTAAGAAAGCTGATGTGATTATTTATGCAGGATCTTTGGTCAATCCTGAACTGTTGAATTATGCCAAGGAATCTTGTGAAGTCTTTAACAGTGCTGAAATGACCTTGGATGAGGTTATTGAACAGATGATTAAAGCTGAGAAGGAAGAAAAGATGACTGTCCGTTTGCATACTGGAGATTCCAGTATTTATGGTGCTATCCGCGAACAGATGGACCGCCTGGATGAGGAAGGAATTGAATATGATGTCTGTCCTGGTGTTTCAAGCTTTTGCGGTGCTGCAGCTGCTTTAAAAGCGGAATACACATTGCCTGATGTTTCACAAAGCGTCATAATCACTCGTATGGCAGGTAGAACTCCTGTTCGTGATGATGAAAGCATTGCATCATTTGCAGCTCATGGCGCCACCATGGTTATATTTTTAAGCACAGGACTTTTGAAGGAATTGTCTAAAGAACTTGTCAAGGGCCAGTATAGCGAAGATACTCCTGCAGCTATTGTCTACAAGGCAACTTGGCCTGACGAGAAGGTCATGCATTGTACTGTCGGAACATTATATGAAACAGCCAAGGAGAATAATATTACTAAAACCGCTTTGATAATTGTTGGTGATGTTTTAGATAGTGAATACTCATTGTCACGTCTTTATGCGGACGATTTCTCAACTGAGTTCAGACAAGCTAAAAAATAGATTTGACATTAATTTTTCATGTTTGTTATTAGGGGTTTCATCGAGTTTGAAAGCATGTTCGCAATGTAATTGATAATTGTAATTATTGGTTTTAAAATGATTCAAGAGGCATGAAATGAAGGTATCAACTATAGCATTTACAGAGAATGGCATGGAAATAGCTGGCAGGCTGGCAGATTCATTTGAAGATTGTGAATTTGAGATTAGCCGCTGCGCCAGGGGAGGTTTGTCCCAATGGACTGAAGAGCATTTCACAAGTGATGCTATTGTTTTCATAGGTGCGATGGGAATAGCTGTAAGGGCGATTGCTCCATTTGTAAAAACTAAAACTAAGGATCCTGCAGTCATTGTTGTGGATGAATTAGGTCATTTTTCCATTCCTGTTTTATCAGGCCATATTGGAGGAGCCAATGAACTGGCTGTTAAAATAGCTGATGTGCTGGGGGCTGTGCCGGTTATAACAACAGCTACTGATATCAATAATGTTTTTGCAATAGATACATGGGCCAAGGGTGAGAATTTAAGAATCCTAAATCCAGAATGCATTAAACTGGTTTCATCCAAGTTGTTGAAAGGAAAAACTGTTCATGTTAAATCTTCATATTCTATTGGTGGAAAATTGCCTGAAAATATTCAAATCAATGATTTGAAAGATTTGAATGATTATGATGTGATAATTACACATAATAATGAGGATATTGAAAAAATAAACAATAAGAATATTTTGTTACTTGTTCCAGCAATTATTACCGCGGGCATAGGCTGCAGAAGGGGCATTGGATTTGAAATTATTGAAAAATCTGTTTTAAATGCTTTAAATAAAGAAAACTGTCATATTCTATCTTTAAAAGCTATTGCAAGTATTGATAAAAAAGCAAATGAAAAGGGAATACTTGAGTTTGCAGGAAAGTATGGTCTTCCATTCAATACTTATTCTGCAGAAGAGCTTAACAGTCTTGAAGGAGATTTTACAAAATCGGACTTTGTTAAAAGCGTTGTAAGTGTGGATAATGTATGTGAACGCTCAGCTATTGCTGAGAGCAAGGGAGAATTGATTAGGAGAAAGGATGCAGGAAATGGGGTGACAGTTGCCTTAGCTATTAATGAGCCTGTTATCTCATGGGAGTAATTTGATTTAATATTTACAATTTCTCAATTTTTGTTTTTGGAGGAATATTTATGAAAAAGTTATCTGTTGTTGGCATTGGGCCTGGAAATGAGGTGTATTCTAGCATTGAAGCTAGAGAAACTCTTGAAGGTTCAGATTTAATTATTGGTTATAAAAAGTATGTGGAGCTTGTGGAAGAGTATCTGCCTGATAAGGAATATTTATACACAGGCATGACTAAGGAAGTCGACCGCTGCAAAATGGCTTTGGAAAAAGCTTGTGAAGGATTATCCGTAGCTGTTGTCTGCAGTGGAGATGCAGGTGTATACGGCATGGCAGGCTTGGTCTATGAATTGTCTTCAGATTATCCTGATGTGGAAATCAATGTTGTTCCAGGAATTAGTGCTGTTTTAAGTGGTTCTGCAGTTCTAGGTGCTCCAATCGGTCATGATTTTGCGGTTATCAGCTTGTCTGATCTTTTAACTCCATGGGAATTGATTGAAAAACGCTTGGATTTAGCAGGTCAGGGAGACTTCTGCATATGTCTTTATAATCCTTCAAGCCACAAAAGAAAGGACTATCTTAAGAAGGCTTGCGAAATATTGCTGAGGCATAAGGGAGAGGATGATATCTGCGGATATGTCAGAAACATAGGCCGTGAAGGTGAGGAATACCATATTTTAACTCTAAAAGAGCTAAAGGATACTGAAGTTGACATGTTTACCACAGTCTTTATAGGAAATTCAAACACAAAAGTGATTGATGATAAGATGGTGACACCAAGAGGTTATAAAGGTGTTTAGTTAGTTCAAAAGGTTTATTTCAATTTTGAATTTTTAAAGTTTTCAATTTTTTGAAGTTTTAGATTTTTTAAAATTTGAATTTGGAGTTTTTTAAAATTTGAATTTGGAGTTTTTTAAAATTTGAATTTGGAGTTTTTTAAAATTTAAATTGGGAGTTTTAAAATTTAAATTAGGAGTTTTTTTAAATTTAAATTAGATGTTTTTAAAAATTTAAATTCATTCTATTAATCTCAAAAGCTATTAATTCAGTTTATTCTAAAGGTGTAAAAATGCATAAGATTGTATTATTTGGAGGCACAACAGAAGGGCGTATTCTAACAGAATTCCTATCTGAAAACAAGATTCCCTCCATTGTTTGCGTAGCTACGGAATACGGTGAGAAGGTATTGGAATATGACGAGCCTGTAATTGTGCGCTCTGGAAAGTTAAAGCCAGGCCCTATGCAAAAGCTGTTTCAGGATGAAGAAGTGGAAATAGTTTTTGATGCAACACACCCATATGCGATGAATATAAGCAAAAACATTAAAAATGTTTGCAAAGAAGAAAATATCGAATATGTGCGTGTTTTAAGGGAGGCAATTGAAATTGAGGATGCTGTTAAATGCTTTTCCATGGATGAGCTGATAAGCTGCTTAAACGAAACTGAAGGCATCATATTTTCTTCCATGGGGGCTAAAGAGGCTCAAAGTCTTACAGGTGTTGATAATTTCCAGGAGAGGGTCTATCTTCGGATGCTTCCTTCACCGGAAGGCATGAGATCATGTCTGGACTTGGGATACCCCATGAAAAATCTCTGCGGAATGCAAGGTCCTTTTTCCAAGGAATTCAATATTGCCCAGTTCAAGGAAATAGGTGCGGATATTCTCATAACAAAAGAATCTGGAAATGCCGGAGGTTTTTTAGAAAAAACAGATGCCGCTCGTGAATGCGGCATGAAAATACTGGTTCTTGCGAGAGTCGAGGAGGAAGGATTGAGCATAGAAGAAGCTCAAGATATTTTAAGGAGCAGATGCTTATGAAACAAATTAATATTATAGGTATGGGAATGAGTGCTAAAACAGTTACTGGAGAAGCTTTAGAGCTCATTCAAGATGCTGATATTTTAATTGGCGCAAAAAGGCTGATTAATGAGTTTTCTTATCTTAACAAGCCCAGTCATAATGCTTTTTTATCTGACGAAATAGCCGATTTGATTTCAAAATCAGATGAGGATAAAATAGCTATTCTGGTTTCTGGAGATGTTGGCTTTTATAGCGGAGCTGAAAAACTGGTTTGTGCATTGTCTGAATATGATCCGATTTTAGTGCCTGGAATATCTTCTGTATCATATTTCTTTGCAAAATGCAGGATTCCATGGAAGGAAGCTAATTTAATCAGCTGTCATGGAATTGAAAGCAATATCGTCTCTTCAGTTAGGAGGAACAGGTACACATTTGCATTGACCGGCCGAAATATTCCTGACCTGCAGAACCAATTGGTCAAATATGGCTTCGGTGATTTGAAGGTATGGACCGGCGAAAATCTAGGTCTTGAAGATGAATTTGTCACATCATGCAGGGTATCTGATTTAAACAAGAGGAAGTATGGTTCCTTGACAGTTTTAATCATAGAAAATCCTGATTTTGACTCAAGAGTGAAAACAGGAATATCAGATGATGAGTTCATCCGCGCAAAAGTTCCAATGACCAAATCCGAGGTACGTGCTGTCTGCATGTCCAAATTAGACTTGTCTCCATGTGATATAGCATATGATATAGGCTGCGGTACAGGTTCCGTTTCAATAGAAATGGCTTTTGCCGCATATGAAGGCCGAGTATATGCTTTTGATAAAAACGAGGAAGCCGTAGGCTTGGTTTTAGAAAATGCAAGAAAATTTCATCTGGATAATATTGAAGCTGTTTGCGGATTGGCGCCCGAATGCCTTGAAGGTCTTCCAGCACCTGATGTTGCATTTATCGGAGGAAGTTCCGGAAACATGGAGGAGATTGTCAATTTCCTGTATGGGAAAAACAGCAGAATACGATTTGTTATCACTGCTGTAACTATTGAAACCGCCATGGCTGCACTTGAATCCCTTGAAAATCTTGGAATTGAGGGGGATATTGTTCAAGTAGCTGTTTCCAAAGGCAGGCAAATCGGTGATTTGCACATGTTGATGGCTCAAAATCCAATCTTTATTATAAATGGAGGTGGAGATGATGAATAGGCTCCTGATATCTGGTACCAGCAGCAATTGCGGCAAGACCACTATAACAATGGCATTGCTTGCAGCATTCAAACATAGGGGGCTGGACATATCCTCATTTAAAAGCGGTCCTGATTATATCGACCCGATGTTTCACAGAAAGGTTTTTGATGTTGAGACACATAACCTCGACCCTTACTTCTGCAGCGAGGATATGCTTCGCGAGCAATTCATTCGAAATTGCGGCAGTGATTTAAGCATTATCGAGGGAGCCATGGGCTTTTATGACGGAATTGGTGTCGATGGGGAGGCAAGCGCCTGGAAAGTGGCGAAATCAGTTGAAGCTCCTGTTGTTTTGATTCTTGATGCCAGGGGAATGAGCAATTCTGCAGCAGCTATTTTAAAAGGTTTCAAGGAGTTCAAATCAGACAGCATGGTTGAGGGAGTCATTTTCAATGGAATATCAAACCGCTTGTACCCTCTTTTAAGGGATATTGTGGAAAATGTTGGAATCAAGGCTTATGGATTCATGCCTAGAAAAGAGGAATACTCTATTGAAAGCAGGAATCTTGGATTGATCACTGCAGATGAGATTTCAGACATCCGTGAAAAAATAAATGGCTTGAGGGAGCTGGCAGAGGAATGCATTGATCTTGATGGCTTGTTGGAACTTGCTGAAAGTGCTCCTGATCTTGAATCAAAATCAGAATTTATAGGTTCTGCTAAGACAAATTCAAATGAAAATGGTCTGCGCATAGCTGTTGCTCGTGATAATGCATTCTGCTTTATCTATGAAGAAAACATTGAAATACTGGAGGATTTGGGATGCGAAATTGCATATTTCAGTCCTTTAGAGGATGAAAAACTGCCTGAAGGCATTTGCGCTCTCTATTTATGCGGAGGATATCCTGAACTTTATACCGATGAGCTGTCTCGAAACAAAAGTTTGATGGAGGATATAAAGGAGAAGATGTCTCGAGGGCTTCCTACAATAGCAGAATGCGGAGGATTCATGTATCTGCATGATTCAATTGAAAATGTTCCAATGGTTGGATTCATTGAAGGAAATTGTGTAAAAACAGACCATCTGCAGCGTTTCGGCTATGTTGAGATTACTGCATTGAAGGATAATCTATTATGCAGTGAAGGTGAAAGCATCAGGGTTCATGAATTCCATTATTATGACAGCGACAACTGCGGAGAGGACTTCAAGGCTGTAAAGGCATCTAATGGAGTGGAATATGCATGCTGTCATAGTTCAGACAGCTGTTATGCCGGTTTCCCTCATATCTACCTGCCTGCAAACCCTGATTTTGCAAAATCATTCGTAAATCATGCTCGGAAATGGAAAAATGATATTTAAAATTTCTCCATATGAGTTTGTGTAAAAATCTAAAGTTTTTTTATTTTTAAATTTATTATTGATTATTAACCTAAGGGAGTTAAATTATGAAAATTGAACTGGAACAGGTCAAACCTGCTGATATAGAAAAAAGAAGTTTTGAAATCATTGAATCTGAACTGCCACATGATATTGACAGCGAACTTGCGCCAATCATTAAAAGAGCGGTTCACACATCTGCTGATTTTGATTATGTTGATAACCTGTGCTTTTCAGAAGATGTTGTTAGCAAGGCATTGGAAAGCATTAAAAACGGAGCCTGCATAGTTACAGATACTCAAATGGCTAAAGCGGGAATTAATAAGGCAGAACTTAAGAAGCATGGAGGGGAAGTATTCTGCTTTATGAGTGATGATGATGTGAGAGACATGGCCAAGAAAAACGGCTCAACCCGTGCCAGGGCTTCAATGGAAAAGGCGGCTCAAATGGACAGGCCTTTGATTTTCGCCATTGGAAATGCTCCTACAGCTTTGATTAGAGTATATGAATTGATTCAAGAGGGCTTGCTCAAGCCGGAGCTTGTCATTGGGGTTCCTGTCGGCTTTGTAAATGTGGTGCAGTCAAAAGAGCTTATCATGCAATGTGATATTCCATATATTGTAGCTCGTGGCCGAAAAGGAGGAAGCAATGTTGCAGCATCTATTTGCAATGCCCTCATCTACATGTTAAGGGACGGATATTGATTTTATATGAAAAAAAGTTTTAGATAAGTTTTTATATTTCTTTCAATAAACTTGATTTTAAGTAAATTAAAACATGTTTTAATTTTTTAGGAATGGTACTATGGTAGATAAAGTAATTTTAGTGGTAAGTTTTGGAACTTCTTACAATAATAATCGCTCTCTTACAATTGGAGCTATTGAAGATGACATACGTGAGGAATTCACTGATTTCGATGTAAGGAGGGCATTCACTAGCCAGATGGTGATCAATATTTTGAAAAAACGTGATGATCTCTCTATTGACAATGTGGAGGAAGCTCTTGAAAGAGCGGTGAATGACGGCGTTAAAACAATCATAATCCAGCCTACCCATGTCATGGATGGTACTGAGTACAATTTTAAAATTGTAGATACTGTCAAGAAGTATGAGGATAAATTTGAAAATATTGCAATAGGAGATCCCTTATTGATAAGCGATGATGATTTTGAAGACCTGATAGATTCAATAACTGCCAAAGGATGCGCTGATGCTGATACTGCTAATGTCTATATGGGCCATGGAAGCCCTGCTGATTCCAATGCGGTTTATCCTACATTGCAGAAGAAGCTTGAAGACAAGGGATTTGACAACTACTTTATTGGAACTGTTGAGGCAAAGCCGGACTTCGATGATGTTCTGGCCATGTTGAAGGAGAAGGATTTCAAAAAGATTCTATTGAAGCCTTTGATGGTCGTAGCGGGCGACCATGCTCAAAACGACATGGCTGGAGACGAGGAAGACTCCTGGAAGAACATGTTCATAGCTAATGGGTATGATGTCGAATGTGTTGTAGAGGGCCTGGCTCAATGTGAGGATATTAGAAAAGTCTATATCAAGCATGTTCAAAAGGTCATAGACAGTTTTAATTAATGCTATTTTAGCATTATTTTATTTCTATTTTTATTTTCTTGCTTTTTTTCTAGCTATTTTTTATTTAATCCTTCAGATTTATTTTCTAATTTTTTTCATTTTTTTACTTTAATCATTTTAAATTTATTTTTTAGTTTTTTTCTTGCTTTTTTAACAATATTTTTTAAATAATAAAATTTATTTATATTCAACTACATAGTAAAATACATATTTTAAGTATATTTTACTTTCAAACCTTAAAATATCTTTAATAAAATTAATTGAGAGGTTGAAAATGAATTATAAGAAGATAATGGTTTTGCTTGTCCTTTTGGTTGCTGTTGTTGGATTTACCATGGCATCCGTATCTGCGGCATCAACACAAAGCAAGACATTCACGGTCAAGGACAATTCTATTGTCACAAAATCATTGGGCAAGGGAGATAAGGTTTCAGTTTATTATACCTCTAATTTTTCACCGCAATACAATATGAAAAGATTCCTGGCTGTCACATGCTATGGCTTTGATATAGATCCTGATTATCATAAGATCAGCAAAGTGAAAGTATATCTGAAAAATAAGAACAAGAAGACAGTTGTGAGAACATATAACACAGCAGCGGGTGGAAAAATCATAAAAGTTTCTTCAAAGGAAACTCCATATAAAGTAGTGGTTTATTATAAAACCTATAAAAATAAAATAGTCTTTTAACACTTTCAAGTGTTAATTCCTTTTTTTCTTAATTGAGCTTTTAAATATTTTATTCTAATATAGATGGTTCTTTTTAAATTTTAAAAATAATTGTTCTTTTTTAGTTTTAAATTGCAATTTTGTTTTTTTTTATTCTAAAAATAGCTAATTTTTTTTTAAATTATAAAAAAAGTAATTTTATAAGAAAAAATTCTTGTAAAATATTTAATTTCTACTCAAGCTTTCAACATTGTTTTTAAACTCATCCAGAACTTTTTCTGAAAATCCTTCAACATATTTGATGGATCCTGCACATTCGTGGCCTCCGCCATCGATTCCCGCTTGAGGAATCTCCAGCTTCAAATCATCCACAATTGTGTTGACGCTGAATCCGAAGATTTCGTTGACAGCATCAGTAGCTCTTACAACACCGAAATCAGGACCGTTTCCAAGAGTGACGATAGGCTTGTTCTCTCCCAGTTCCTTGACAATCTTGTCATGCACGAATCCGCATGTCTTTCCTGGTGCAGGGAATGTGAATTTGTGTGCAAATTTCTCTACATCCAGACGATTCAGGATAATTCCATTCGCCAATGTTGTCTGTTTTACATTAGGCATGGCGGCTTTCAATTGAATGTCCACGCGTTTTAAGTATTCCTTGTATAATGCATCAACCATCTTTTGATGCTTGTCAATATTATCCACGCCGAGAATGGTGTCGATAATGCCTCTTCCGTTCATGAATCTCAGGAAATAAGCTTCAAAGTCGATGCATTCGGCAATTTTCTTCAAATCCTCTGCACTATAGCCTTTCTCTCCTGCAAGTTCAACATACTGGTCAACTTCCATTGCTTCTGCATGGTCTCCTAATACTGCAATTCCCGGAAGGTGCTTGACAAGGTCCCTGATTTCAGGATTGATCATGCAAGCTACTTCGGTTGCCAGTGCTCCTGCTGTAATCTGTGAGTCTCCTCCTACAAGATATGGATTGACATGGGTATCCACATACTCATCTACAGCAACTGTTCCTCCGTAAATCTCGTCTGATGGAATATCCTCTTCTGCGCTTACTACTGTACCATCTTTCAATTGCTTGGTAATCAAGTCTCCAGGGAAGTGGTGGTCTATAACCACAATTTCAATATCATAAATCTTCGCCTGCATGAGAGCTACTATGTCCTCTTCAGTAGATCCATTGTCTAGAAGAACAATCAATGGCAGTTTCTGTCCGTGCCTCTTCAAATCCTCAAGTGCAAAGGAGAGGTCCTTTACAACATCTTCAAGTTCGTAAAACGGAGCCTTGCTTGGAGATCTCTTAAAGTAGTACCACTCTGCATCATTATCAGGGTTGTGTTCTATCAAGTATGGCACAACAGCTTTTTCCATGGCTACTCCTGCACAGATTCCATCGGCATCGGCGTGATGTCGGATTAGGATTGACCTTCCTTCAAGGATTGCACGCCTTATGACTTTTGCGGCTTCCTTCATTTTAGGACGCAACCTGTCAAGTACCGGACTTTCAATGAGGAATGGATTGTCTTCAGGTTCTGCCTTTATATCAAGAGCCTTGTCTATAATCTCCCTCATCTTATCTGCAAGAACAGGTTTCATTTTTTCTATTGAGCTTGATTCGATTTGGATTTTTCCGTTTCTCTGATTCACTTCGCCGATTACGGAAACCATGTCCCCCACTTCAATTTCAGGGTACATTCTGACTCCAGGCTCATCGAAGGCCGCTACTTCAACAATGGATGTCTCATCGCTTACAATGAAAATGGTAGGGCCTGAGGTCTGCTGGATCTGCAGGACTTCGCCGTAGACCTTGACGAATTTCTTGATGGACTTCTCATCAAATGTGCCTATTTTAGTTCTTTTAATGTTCTTTTTGACTTTTTTAATGACATATTCTCCGTTTTGTATGTGTGCTGGAGCCATGTCCACTTCGTGTTTTTTCTCCTTGATTTCACTGATTCTTGCAAATATGGTATCTCCCACTTTATAGCGGGAATTACGGACTCTCATCAATCCCCATACTTGATTGTTTAAACTGATAAAAATTCCAAATCTTTCAATTTTGGTTACTCTTCCTTTATAGATGGAATTAAGCTCCAAGTCATTGATATCACATAATCCATCCAATTCATAAACTATTTCCTTACCTGAAATATCTGATTCCACCTTTACTTTTGTTTTTGTTCTTGTTTTCTTTTCTTCCTTGAATTTAGCTTTACAGTCATCGCAATAGTTTTCGCCTTCTTCTATCTCCACTCCGCATTCTCCGCAGACATTGATTTCACCTGTTCCATGGCATTTCGGACATTCTTCAAGAATATCGACTGTTCCCTTTCCCTTGCAGGCTTCACATGGAACATCCTGGTCGGCATCAAGGTCGAATTTTGCTGCAGCCTTGCTGTTTACTCCTTTAAAGTGGCCTTTCATTTCAAAACTATTGTCTTCATAACCGGTTCCTCCGCAAACTTCACATTCTTTTGTATCTACAATAAAAGAACCGGTTCCTTTACATTTTGGACATGTTTTTTTCATTTTTCTTATCTCACGTTTTAGATTTTTATTTTTTGATTAATTTATTATCATTACTTGAAATTTTTAAACATTTTTGAATTTAATTTAAGGTTGCTAGTAACTAAATAATTCCAGCTTTTTTAAATAAGTCAGGATTCTCTTCAACTATTGCATTTCTCTGATTTTGGAGTGTTACTGCCTGCTTCATTACTGAATTTGCCGCATTTGTGTATGAATTGCCTGAACTGCTGTCTCCGCTGATATAATATTGCACAGCAAGATAAAGGCCGTCGCTGGCTTCTTTTTTAAGTGAAACTTCTTCTTTGGCTATGCTTAAATAATCAGTATAAACTGATTCATTCAAATCGCTTTCATAATTTTCTATTTCCTTGAACTTGTCTTCAGCATCTGTAAATTTGTCTCTAGCTGTTTGAATATTGCTGTCTGCAGTGCTGAAGTCTCTGGAACTGATTGCATTTAAAGCGGCATTGTAATCAGTATCTCCTTCTGTGATATCGGTGTTCACGGTTTTCAATCTATCGTTTACATTATCCATAGGGCTGTTTATGCATCCACTAACCGCTACAGCAGCTATTAAGAGCAGTGCAATTAAAATAATATCTCTTTTCATTTTATAACCTTTTTTTTAATTAAATTCATTGAAAAAATTTCTTATAATATTTATAATATATTTATCCTATTATATTAAACTAACTTTTAATCTAAAATGGGACTGTCACAAATTTGAGTGATTTTTTAACAAACCATTTTCCTATCCCAAAATCTTAATTTAAGACCAAAACGTGCCAATACTCCATTAAAAGTTC
>OMVY01000025.1 GCA_900314635.1 uncultured Methanobrevibacter sp. | reverse complement strand
GAATGTATTTTTAGGAGCGCTGATAGTATCTCAAGGATTTTACTCAAAAACGGCCATTCAAAAGTTATCTGAAAACTGAAATCGTCAGGCCCCTAAAAATTTAAAATATAGTTGCTAAGGATACTTATGACATTCCCGTTTTTCTAAATAACCCCTAATAAAAAAATAGCTAAAAACCAAATAAAGAAAAATAAAATAAAAAAAATAGCCAAAATTTGTTAAAAAAAATAAAAAAGGAAAATAAGATAAAATTATCTTAAAATAGCTCCTTGGTCTGCTGAGCTTACTGAACGGCTGTAAATCTTCAGCCAGCCTTTGATATCCCTCTCAGGCAGGTCTGCATTTGCTATCCTTTCCTTGATTTCATCATCACTTAATTCCACATTCAAGGACCTGTTTTTAATATCTATTTCAATGATATCCCCATCCTTGATTGCAGCTATAGGGCCTCCGCTTTTAGCTTCAGGAGAGACATGTCCTATGCAAGGACCTCTTGTTCCTCCGGAGAATCTTCCATCAGTGATGAGACCTACGTTCTTGATGCCCATTCCCATAATGGCGGATGTCGGATTCAGCATCTCCCTCATTCCAGGGCCTCCTCTAGGACCTTCGCATCTGATTACAAGAATGTTGCCCTCTTCAAGCTCGTGATTGAAGATGGCTTCAACAGCTTCCTCCTCGCTGTTGTAAACCTTGGCAGGTCCTTTAAGATGCATCATGTCCTCAGGAACCGCTCCCTGCTTGACGATTGATCCGTTTGGAGCGATGTTACCCTTGAGAACCGCAAGACCGCCTTCTGCATGTATCGGAGCTTCCATTGTGTGGATGACATCCCTGTTGATGTCTTTAACATCTTCAAGATTCTCCTTTAATGTTTTTCCATTGGCAGTCTTCACATCTGTGTGCAGTTTTGATTCAATGGTCTTCAATACCCCTGGAATTCCTCCTGCAAGGTGAAGGTCGTACATGGTATCCTGGCCTGCAGGAGATAAAAGCGCAATGTGTGGAACCTCCTTGCTGATTCTGTCGAAATCATCAAGCCCTATGCTAATTCCCTTGTCTTCAAGCTCTGCTGCAATAGCTGGAATATGGAGAGCTGTATTGGATGAACCTCCAAGAGCCATGTCCATTGCAATTGCATTTTCAAATGCGTCCTGTGTCATGATGTCTGAAGGCTTCAGGTCCTCCTTGATCATTTCAACAATTCTTCTTCCAGTTTCTCTTGCCAGCTCCTTCTTCTCATCAGACAGTGCAAGAGTGGTTGCGCAGTAAGGGAGGCTCATTCCCATGGTTTCTGTTATGCATGCCATGGTATTTGCAGTGAATAATCCTGAACAGCTTCCTGCACCAGAACATGCGCATTTTTCAAGCTCGTCAAGCTCCTCTTCGGTAATCTTTCCGGATGACAGTTCCCCGACAGCTTCAAAAACTGTAATCAAATCAGCGTTTTTATCCTTGTAGCTGCTTGGCTTCATAGGTCCGCCGGTTAAGACTATTGAAGGAATATCGAGTCTTCCAGCTGCCATCAGCATTCCAGGAACAACCTTGTCGCAGCTTGGAATCATAACAAGACCGTCTACGCTGTGTCCCTTCGCCATGCTTTCAACTGTGCTTACCACAATCTCCCTTGAAGCGAGAGAATACCTCATTCCCTCGTGGTTCATGGCTATTCCATCGCATATTGCCATTGTATTGAATTCGAATGGAACTCCACCTGCTTCACGAACTCCTTCCTTGACATATTCCACCAACTCTCTAAGGTGGATATGGCCTGGAACTATTTCAGTGAAGCTGTTTGCAATTCCAACAAAGGGCTTTTCAAAATCCTCATCTTCAAGACCGCATGCGCGAAGCAGTGACCTGTGCGGCGCTCTTTGTACTCCTTTCTTAACATTATCGCTTAACATATCAATCACATAACTATAAGATTTTAACTAATATAACTTATTTAAGAATAATAGAATATAAACATAATAATCTTAAATTGAATTATCGTTTTCCATGATTTGACAGTACGGTGATTTTTAGGATTTTATCGTTCATACAACACCACCGCATCTACACTTATCTTATTTAAGAAATCCTTATTGTTGCTGCATGAAGAGACCAGATCAACATGACAATTAAATTCCTTTTCCAAATCATTAACCAATGCAATATACTTTACTAAAGTAGACACATCACCATCATCCATTATGAAATCCAAATCGCTCTCGTCGGTTGCTTCATTTCTTGCATAGGAACCAAAAATGGAGAAACTGTTTACTCCATGGCTTTGGACTATTGGAATCACCCTGTCTTTAATCTCAGCAATTGTAAGAACCATCAAATCACACAAACAAGAATTGGAACAATTAATAGTATATATAGATTTAATAATATTAAGTTTTTCTCCGAGAAGGGATTTCAATTATAACATATCCGTTTTTATTCCCATAATTAACTTTTCATAGCTTGTCAGGAAGTTTTTTAGATATGTTGATATTTTTGAAGAGTAAAAAATTACAGAATATTTATCCCATAAATTGAAAGGACCAATCGAATGACAAACCATAAGAATGCTCCAACGACCATTATTATAATAATCAACTTCAAATAGTCTATTTTTCCTTTAATCAGGAACATTCCCTTGTCTTTTCCTTTGACAATCTCACTATCAGCCGCTATGTATTTATAAAAAAAGGCAGCTGCAATAAATGAAGCTGCAAGCACGCCGAGGCGGTTTCCTTGATTATCTAAAAAACGAAAAGGATCACAGAAGAACTCAATAACAATCATTACAATCGCCATGAACTCCAATAGGAAAATCACAGCAAGAATCTTGCAGACATGCCTGTTTATAATCATCATATTGTCAATCTCTTTTGAATCAACTTTCCATGTGCTCTCTTTTACCCATCTTTCCCTATCATAAATGGAATAGACATAATCCTTCAAATCATTGAACAGCACCTTGAAGACGCACAAGTATCCACAGGCAAGATCATCAGTGCTTATACTGTCAGAATGCTCCTTCAGGGCATTGCATCCGGAGAGATATTTGGCTGCTCCGTTCAAGTTTACGATAAACTGCTCATTGATTCCCTTTTCAACAGCCAATTTGTTTAAATAATATGAAATATTCTTAAATAATCTTTTAGCCTCGCTGTTTTCAAAAGACAGCTCTTTCAACTCATTGAAAAAGTCCTCATAGCCCCTGTGCTTGACTTTATTGTTTGGATTTTGAAAATCCTCCACATAAAAGCTCAGATACTCAAGAAGAGGAGAGAGGACAATCGCCTTTTCATCTTCAATGCTTAATGGAGCATTTGAATGATGAATCATGGAATCCCTTACCATGGCAAGCAGGTTGCTTATGCTGTATGCATCAGCAATTTTCCTTATGAACTCTGGATTGAAAACTTTTGTCTGGTTGATGAAATCCAGTCCTTCGTATGCTCCTTCATAAAAGGGAGTCTTTCTAAAATCCCAGTCGAAATCGTTTCCATTATAATCCTTACCTGCAATATCAATGAAATCCTCATTGGTCCCCAGGCCTTCAAGAATCCCTAGGAGTTCATTGAATTTGGGAAACTCCTTATATTTTCTTATCTCATTTAAATAAAATTCAGAATCTTTTCTGCTCAATTTAACACCACAAATATGATTTTATTCATTAAAGTACTTATTTCCAACTGTTCTCGTCAGCCCACTTCTCCTCGTCATACAATGAATAGACCAGCGGTCGCATGTCATTCAAGATAATCTTGAACACAGTCAGATAGCCGATAACAACATCCTCGAAGCTTATAGAGTCACGGCCCTCCTTAAGCGCGCTGCAGCCTATTAAATAATAAACCGCATGTCCCAGAGTTGTTATGAATCTACGTGATTGCTCATTATTGTTTATTGTATCTACAATTACACAGAATGTGGAATATTCAAAATCCTTAGTTTTCTTATCCTCCCAGCGCAGATCATGCACCTTTTTAAAGAATTCCACATATTCATTCTGGCTTCTTTTAACAAGCTGGTTGTCCGGATTGTCGAAATCTTCAACAAAAAATGTCAGATATTCAATAATGAAAGACAAAGTTATCGCCTTGTCCTCCTCATAAGTCAGAAAATGTTGATTGTCATGATTAAAAGACATCTGAACCATGGAAAACAATGTGGCGAAATTAATAGCTCCGATTGATTTATGGACAATATTGGGTGCAAAAGCAGGCATATACACACTGAAACCGAAACCGATTTTCGCTCCATTATAAAATGGAGTCTTATCCATATTCCAATCAAAAGTATTCTCATCCTTTTCAACTGGAAAATCAGGCAGCGATAAGAATCTTTCATTGCTTTTTAAACCATTTATTATCTCCAACAGCTCGTCAAAACGACCAATACCGAATTCCTTATAACTCATAAGACGCTCCCAATCATAATCAAATACTATGGAAGGATCTTTCTTTAATTCAGCTTTAACAGCCCTAATAAAATCACCAAACGTCATAGTCTTCACTTTTTCCAATATTAACTAATCTTATATGCAAAACAGCCATAAGTTTTTCAATGCCATTTTTTCTACTTTTCAGTAGAATAATAATCCGCCCAGAGAATCCTTTTCGGATAACCTGCCTTCTTGTTCTTATAATAGAACCCTCTGTAATTGGCATAGCCCTTTTTTACAAGAGGGCGAATGTCAATGTAAAATAATTTGAATATAGTCAGATAACCAGTTACAACATCCTCAAAAGTGATTGAATCATGATTATTCTTCAAAGCCGAACAAGCACATAAATAAAGGGCTGAAAATCCTACAGTTCTACAATGATTAATATGAGTCTCATAATGAACTGTAAATGTTGAAATTGTATCCCAAATACAACTAAAGAATTTTCTCACTTCCTTGCTTTCATATTTTATATCGGTTAATCGCTTAAAGAATTCTTCAGAAGGCTCAGGTATTTCTCCAGGATTTTCAAAATCTTCCACAAAATATGTGAAGTATGCTCCGATATCCCCCAGAATAATGCTTCTGTAATCCTCATCATCCAGTTTTTCATTAGCACAATATATGTAATTTACTTGAATAATGGAGTACAATCCAATGAAAAAATTATATTTGACCACCTTGGTTAAAGGAGGAAGATACAATAATGGAAAATTGGACATCCCATCCTTCGCCGCTTTAATAAAAGGAATCTTATCCTCTTCAAACTTCCATTTGCTGCCTTCCTTATTAAAGCCTGTTTTTGGAATACGGCCCATCTCAATAAACTGCTGATTGTCACGCAGATTCAACAACGCATCATAAATAAGATCAAACCCATCAACATATGAAAAATTATTTAACTTTTTCAAATCGTCATCCAATTGTTCCTCAAAAACTTCATCCCAATAATCCATTTTTAAACTCCCCCTAAAGCATTTATTAAATCCTATTCGCCCAATAACCTTTTTTTAATATGGAATCAACTATCAGTATGCAATGGAAATTTAAAAAACATCATATTATTTCCAACTGTTCTCGTCAGTCCACTTCTCCTCATCATACAATGAATACACCAAAGGCCTCATGTCATTCAAGATAATCTTGAACACAGTCAGATAACCGATTACAACATCCTCACAAGTAATGCAATCACGACCTTCTTTAAGCGCACTGCAGCCGATTAAATAATAAACCGCATGCCCCAGAGTTGTTATGAATCTACGTGATTGCTCATTATTGTTTATTGCATCCACAATTACGCAGAATGTGGAATATTCAAAATCCTTGACTTTGTCATTCTCCCAGGGCAAATCATGCACCTTTTTAAAGAATTCCACATATTCCTTCTGGCTTCTTTTAACAAGCAGGTTGTCCGGATTATCGAAATCTTCAACAAAAAAGGTCAGATATTCAATAATGAATGACAAAGTTATTGCCTTGTCCTCTTCATAAGTCAGAAAATGTTGATTGTCATGATTAAAAGACATCTGCACCATGGAAAACAATGTGGCGAAATTAATAGCGCTGATTGATTGATGAAGAATAGTGGTCGCAAAAACAGGCAAAAACACACTGAACCCAAAACCAATTTTCGCTCCATTATAAAATGGAGTCTTATCTATATTCCAGTCAAAAGTATTCTCATCCTTTTCAACTGGAAAATCAGGCAGCGATAAGAATCTTTCATTGTTTTTTAAACCAGTTATTATCTCCAACAACTCTTCAAAACGATCAATATCAAATTCCTTATAACTCATAAGACGCTCCCAATCATAATCAAATATTATGGAAGGGTCTTTCTTCAAATCAGATTTAATTGCCCTTATTAAATCACCAAAAGTCATATTTTATCACCTTATCACCAAAATTTCAAACGATTAACAAAATGTTTAACAGAATTTTTTGCATTATTAAATGTTCTTTGTGTTTTTCTTTGTATGGTGTTTCGTAAAACTATTGTTTAATGAACTAAATTAAACAGATCAAAACCCTCAACATAGGAAAAATCATTTAACTTTTTCAAATCGTCATCCAATTGTTCCTCTAAAAATTCATCCCAATAATCCATTTTTAAACTCCCCCTAAAGCATTTATTAAATCCTATTCGCCCAATAACCTTTTTTTAATATGGAATCAACTATCAGTATGAAATGGAAATTTAAAAAACTTCATATTATTTCCAGTTGCTCTCATCAGCCCACTTCTCTTCATCATACAATGAATACACCAAAGGCCTCATGTCATTCAAGATAATCTTGAACACAGTCAGATAACCAATAACAACATCCTCACAAGTAATGCAATCACGACCTTCTTTAAGTGCACTGCAGCCGATTAAATAATTAACTGCACGGCCCAAGGTTTGAATAAAAGCCTGATCATCAAGATTTCCCCCATCAGTGGAATCCACAACAACAGAGTATACCGCATACTCGAAATCTTTAACTTTATCATCTTCCCAGAATATATTATGCAGTTTCTTAAAAAAGTCAGCATATTCCTTCTGACTTCTTTTAACAAGATGGTTATTGGGATTGTCGAAATCTTCTACAAAAAAGGTCAGATATTCGACAATGAATGATAAAGTTATTGTCTTGTCCTCCTCATAAGTTAGAAAATGTTGATTGTCATAATTAAAGGACATCTGAACCATCGAAAAAGTGGTGGCTATTGACTTTGCATCAACAAGCTTGTGAGTAATGCTTGTCATATAAAAAGGAATCATATGGCTTAATCCCAAACCCTTAACGGCACCATTGTAAAATGGCGTTTTTTCCATATTCCAGTCAAATGTGTTTCCATCCTCCTTAACAGGAAATTTATGAAGTGATGAAAATCTTTCATTAACACTTAAATTTTCTAGTATCTCCAACAATTCATCAAACCTGTTTATATCAAATTTTTTAAAACCAATAAAGCGATCCCAATCATAATCTTCCACTATGGAATCATCATGTTTCAAATCAGCTTTAACAGCCCTGATAAAATCACCAAAAGCCATATCTCTCACTTTTTCAATACTTAACTAATTATATACAAAAATACCCTTAAGATTTTCCTACCACTTCTACTTTTCAGTAGAGTAATAATCCGCCCAGAGAATCCTTTTCGGATAACCTGCCTTCTTGTTCTTATAATAGAAGCCTCTGTAATTGGCATAGCCCCTCTTAACAAGCGGCCTGATATCTGTCTGAAACAACTTGAATAATGCAAGATGGCCTTTAATAACATCTTCATAAGTTATAACATCTCGATCCTGTTTTAAAGCGGAACAAGCACATAAATATAGCGCTGAAAATCCTATTGTTCTACAATAATTTATATGTGCATGCGAACAGGTGGTAAAATCAGAAATGACATTATAAATTTCATCTAAAAATTTGTGTACTTCTTTATTTTCATATTTAACATTTGTTAAACGTGTAAAAAACTCTTTAGAAGGTTCAGGTATTGAGTTAGGATTTTCAAATTCCTCAACAAAATATGTTAGATATGCTCCCACATTCCCCAGTATAATGCTTTTATAGTCCTCATCATCCAATTTTTCATTTGAAGAATAAATATAATTCAACTGTATTAATGAGTATAATGTAGTGAAAAACTTAAAAATAATTACTTTTGTTAAAGGAGGGTAATAAAATAATGCAAAGTTAGATAAGCCATTTTTAGCTGCATTAATAAAAGGTATCTTGCTTTCATCAAATTTCCATTTAGAACCTTCCTTATTGTACCCTGTTTTTGGAATCTGACCCATCCCAATAAATTGAGGACTATCTCTCAATTCTAATAACCTTTCATAAAGAATGTCAAAATCTTTTATTTTAGAAAATTTATTTAGTTTTTTTAAATCTTCTTCAATCATCTCATCACAGATTCTTTCATATTCATTCATTTCCTACACCTTAATTATTGAATAAATTAAATTTTTATAATTACAAATATTTCTTTATATATTTAACACCTTGGTAAATTACTTTTCTAATAGAAAAATCTTTTGATTTATTATTTTTATTAGGATTTCTATTCGAATTATATTTAGGCATTAAAATTCGTTTTGCTATCTTAACGGCTTTATAAACAATTTTCGGATTATTTTTAACAATTTTTCTAACAGCACCCCTAACGGATTTCTTTTTATGCTGTTTAGAAAGTTTTATTTTTGTTAAAAAATTGATATTCGATTTAAAAGTATTAAAACCTACTGTATAATCTTTTATTGTACTCAAAACATTATCATAATAACCTTTTATTATTTTACTAACTTTAGAATATTTGCTTAAAAAACTTAAAAATTTTACAGAAACAAATTTTATGGGATTTAAAAAAAATTCATAAATAGAATTTAATGCAGACCCTATTTTACTAATATTTTTCCAATTATCTTGAAATAAAGTGTAAAGTTTATACTTGCTCAAGTATTTGTTTAACTTAATTAATGGTTTTAATAAGGTAGTGAAATTCTTTAATTTAGCTAATAATGAAGCCCCTCCAGTAAATATGCTTAAACATAAGCATGCAAGATTAAATAAAAAATCGCCAGTGCTTAAATTTCCATTCTCATCTATGTCTAGAAATGTATTAAGTAAATATTTTAGTATTTTTCCGCCCACACCATTATCCAAATTCGAATAATTTGGAATAGTTAGGAGAGGCCGTGAAAAGAAGGACCATATATCTCCATTTGACCCCCCAACGTTTCTTATCAACCTTCCCACTGTATAAGAAATTATTCTGAGTCCTGGAGACCAAATTATCAATTTATTGTTTGAAAGAGATTCTATCTTTTTTCCCAGAATGTTCAACTTTTTAAAAAAGTTCTTATTCTCTTTAGGTGAGATAGTGGAATTTTTATTTTTATGATTTTTCCCATAATCTTTTTGATACTTACTATAGAGCCTGAAGAAATCATAAAAACTTTTCACAAATTCATATTCCGCATTGCTTTGCAATTGCTTATCAGTGACTCTTCCATTGTTGTAATAGTAATTTTTTACAAGTGTCTGCCCGTCACAGACGATCTTCAACTCATAACTGTTTCTTTTCTTAATCGCTTTTATCTTAGTTTTAAGATTATTATGTTTTATATTGCTTTTATTGGTTTTTATATAATCATTGAAATAGTGCCTGGTGGAAAGAGAAGGAATGGACAATTTCAGTTTTTTGTTTTCATTGTCTTTGAATAGTATATTGATTTTATATGTCTTATTGAATTTCAGATTATGTGGTGCGTTTAAATACATAACTACAAACTTTTTGATTTTGAATGATTTGGAAACCTTGAATAGTTTGTTCTTTCCCCACCAGTTGTAATCTGCATCGATGTTTCCAGTTCCAACAAGATTGTGCTTTTCATTGACAATGTAGTTGTAGTTGATTTTGTTGTTTTTGGACTTGTAATTGTGCACTCCTATCCTGTTGCTCTTTATAACATTCTGCAGGATGTTGTTATGGTTTCCATGGATGAATAATCCTTTATTTGATTTGGTTATATTGTTTTTACTTATTTTGTTATTGTTTCCAAAGTTGTAGGAAACGTTGTAAATTCATTTTTTCTGTTTTTTCGAATAGTTTTGACCTCATTTACCTACCTTCTTATTGAAATATTCTGATTCTCATTTTTAGAATTATTTCATTATCTATTCCTATAAGATTTTCTTTAATTAGAAATATTTAAATGTGACTAAAAAATAGTAAAAATAAGTCTAATACTTTTTTCGACAAATTCAAAATTTAATTTTGACGGCCACATAAAAGTTAAATATAGCGATTAAAAAAATGTTATTCATGAACATTAAAGCGCCAATAATTATGGAGTTAATTTTCATCGTGATTTCTGTTTTGATATATGTTACAACTTCCAACACATTTTTCATATTCAATTTCCTCTACATTGGAACTGCAATATCTATTGGACTCTTTTTGATGGCTAAAAATCACAGATATGCAAGAAACCTTGTCATGCTTGCAGTTGGATCTTACCTGTTTGTTTATGTTGGCCTTTTAGGTCATGAAAACTTGTCCCTGTCCGGATTTTGGTATTACTTAAGTTTAGGTGTTTTTGAAGGTGCAGTTATTCATTTTCTAATAGCAAAAATCCTTGGACCATTACTGTTTGGCCGTGGATGGTGCGGCTATGCATGCTGGACAGCGATGATATTGGACCTGCTGCCTTATAAAACCCCTCAAAACGAAAGGAGAAACTGGGGATATGTCAGATACATATTATTTGCAGCAATCTCATGTGGGGTATGTTCACTATTCGTTTTTAAAGTTTCTAATCTTGATTCAATAATATTTTACCTGTTTATTTTAGGAAATATGATTTACTATCTTCTTGGAATTGCTTTGGCATTTTATCTTAAAGATAATCGTGCATTTTGCAAATATGTTTGTCCGGTTACTGTATTTTTAAAGATTTCAAGCTACTTCTCACTTTTAAGAGTTAAAGTTGATGAAAATAAATGCATCGCTTGTGGCAAATGTGTAAGGGCATGTCCGATGGATGTTGAAATGTTAGACAATTCCAGAAAAAGAGAAAACGGTACGGAATGTATATTGTGCCTTGAATGTGTTCACAGTTGCATGAATGATGCCCTGAAATTATGATTTCCGAGGCAAGTTTGATTTTTACAAGTAGAATTATTCATCAAAACAAATTGATTTTTTGAATTGATTGAAATATTAATGTGCTGAAAATGCAATAAAGATATTAGCCCTGCAAAGACCATTTCTTCGAAAATGTACTAAATTTTTTAGTACATATTCTATATATTATGTTTTATAGTACATACTAAAATTTATATTATATTATAAAAAAAGTAAGAAAAGTTACTTTTAAAGTAACTTTACATGTTTTCATTGTAGAATTCGACTATTTTATCGAAAGGAATTATGTCCAAATCATCATATAAATCAGTGTGAACAGCATCAGGAATGATAAGGAGCTCCTTGTTGTCCCCTTCTAATTTTTCGAATTCATCTTTTGACATATAGCATGAGTGTGCCTTTTCTCCGTGGATGATTAAAACAGCTGAGCGGATTTCATTAGAATATGCTATAATCGGTTGGGAGATAAAGGACATGCAACCAATAGCATTCCAGCCGTCATTTGAGTTTAGGGAACGTTTGTGATATCCCCTTTCGGTTTTATAATAATCATAGTAGTCTTTTACAAAGAATGGCGCATCATCAGGAAGAGGGTCAACTACTCCTCCAGCTCTCACATATTCTCCGTTTTTATAGTCCTCAGTTCTTTGATTGTTCAGCATGACTTTCATTTCATATCTTGCATCAGCATTGTCCCCTTCATCAAAGTATCCTTTGGCATTAATACGGGTCATGTTATACATTGTTGAGGTAACTGTTGCTTTAATACGGGTATCTATTGAAGCAGCATTTAATGCCATTCCTCCCCAACCGCAGATTCCGAGGATTCCCACTCTTTCAGGATCCACTTCATCATTTGTCACCAAGAAGTCAACTGCTGATTGAAAATCTTCTGTATTGATATCCGGAGATGCCATGTAGCGAGGTTCGCCTGAACTTTCACCAGTAAATGAAGGGTCGAAAGCTATTGTCAAGAACCCCCTTTCAGCCAGTGTCTGTGCATATAAACCGGAGGATTGTTCCTTTACAGCACCGAATGGTCCTGAAATTGCAATTGCCGGTAATTTACCTTCTGAATCCTTTGGTTTGTACAAGTCTGCAGCCAAAGTGAATCCATATCTGTTTTTGAAAGTCACTTTTTCATGATTTACCTTATCGGATTTCGGGAAAACCTTATCCCATTCTGTAGTTAATTCAATGACACTCATTGCATCACCATTTAACAATCTATATTTAATTATTTAAAAAGTTGATTGCTAAAAAACTGTCTGGTTTTAAAATGAAAATTAAATTCGAATATTGTGGTCTATCATGAAATTGACTGCTACCACAATGACCAGGGCTATGAATGAAACTACAAGCCAGAAATTAAGGTGGTTGTTTGGTTTTAATTTCTCGTTTTCCTCATCTGAAATGTGTTTTTTATTATCCCTCACATTTAAATCCTTATCATTGTCCATGGCTTCAAATTCAGCATCCAACCTCTTATCTTCCTCGCCATACTCTTTAAGCTCATAACTGCAGTAGGGGCAGAAGTCATAATCCTTATTGAGTTCCTTTCCACAACCTGGACAATTTCTCATTGTTTCACCTTGAATAATAGTATATTGAACTTCATTAAAAAAAGTGTCTGTTTGTTTTTAGGAGTGTTCTTGATAAAAATTAAAACAATACATCCAATAAAAAGCATTTAAATTAAAAAAAAAAAAGTGGAATATTGATTTTACAGGTGAAAAATATGGTTGTATATGGGGTATGAAAAAAGTTAAGATTTAGCCAGAAAGCATACAGAATATTATAAGGGGGGAAAATGTAATTTCTGGCTAAATCTGATAAAAATAAAGGATAATGGAATTATCCTAATATCTTCTTCAAGTCGTCTTTTGGATTGGAAGTTGGAGTCAGGTTGAACTGGCTTACCAATACATTCAAGATGTCCTCATTGCACCATGCAGGAAGAACAGGTCCAAGGAACATGTCTGTTTTTCCAAGGTATAATAATGTCCAGAGAATAGCTGCAGCCTTCTGCTCCATCCAGCTTAGGACAATTGTAAGAGGAAGGTCGTTCAATTCCATCTCAAAGAGGTCACATAATGCAACGGCAAGTTCGATAGCAACAATAGCATCATTACACTGACCTAAGTCGATAAGCCTTGGAATTCCTTCAATATCTCCAAGGTCAAGGTCGTTGAATCTGAATTTTCCGCATGCAAGAGTAAGCACGATGCAGTCTTCAGGAATCTGCTCTACGAATTCACGGTAGTAGCTCATCTTAGGGTTTGGAGTGTCGCATCCACCAACCAGGAAGAATCTTCTGATTTTACCGGATAAGACCAGTTCCTTGATTTGAGGAGCAAGTGAGAGAATAGTGCTTAATCCGAAACCAGTAGTAAGTTCTGTGGTTTCCTCAGCAGTCAGACCGCCTAATTCCTTGGCCTTTTCGATTACAGGAGTGAAGTCGTAGTCTTCAATGACGGTTGCCCCTGGAACCTTGACAATGTCCATGGTGAACAGTCTGTCTGCATACTCGTCCTTAGGAATCAATACACAGTTGGTGGTTCCTAAAATAGCTGCTTTGTGGTCTGCAAAGAGTTTTTTCTGATCAAACCATGCCTTTCCAATATTACCAGCCAGTGCCTCGTATTTGGCAAGTTCAGGATAACCGTGTGCAGGAAGCATTTCACTGTGGGTGTAAACCTTTACTCCAGTTCCTTCACATTGTTTTAATAATTCCTCTAAAGCCTTCAAGTCGTGTCCGGTGACAATGATTGCAGGACCTTCCTGAGCTCCCTGTTTTACAACTGCAGGAACAGGCTCGCCGTATTTTTCAATGTGGGCTTCCTTGAGCATCTTCATTACCTTGAAGTTTGCTTCACCAGCATCAAGTCCTAATTGAATAAGGCTTGGAATGTCGAAATTGACATTTGTCAAAGTTGAATACAATGCCTTGGTCAGGAATTCGTCCACTTCAGGATCGCTTACTCCAAGTTCCTTGGCATGGTAGTTGTATGCGGAAATACCCTTGATTGCAAAAATAAGGTTGTCTTGAAGTCTTGCGGAGGTTGCATCCTTGCCGCATACTCCTTTTACAGTACATCCCTCTCCCCTTACGGTTTGGGAACATTGATAACAAAACATATCGAAATCGCTCATTTAATCACATCCTATGATTTTAAAGAAATGAACATCAAAAAGGATATCCAAACACCCATATGACAATTACATGGGTTTTTCCCTCTTTTATGATTGTTCAATTTTTTTAATTAACGTTCTTTATACCAAGTTTATTTTGAATACATATAAAGATTTTGTCACAAATTATGGGTAAAAAGTAACAATTTTATATTAAAAACATCAGAGTAATCATTAAAGAAAATTTAAAGAGAATTCAATAGCTAACTTTAAAGAAGACAAATAGCTAAAATTCAAAAAATAAAATAGCTAAAATTCAAGAGGGATTTTATGGAAAAAATAATAAATGTATTGGCTAAATTCGGTCTAAGCACTTACGAATCAAAGGCATATATCACAATGTGCTCTATGATAAATGGAAAGGCCATAGACATCAGCGAGGCTTCAGGCATACCAAGGTCAAAGATTTATGACGTGCTTAAGGAACTGAATAAAAAGGGATTTGTTGAAGTAGAAAGAACAAAACCATTGAAATATACAGTTGTCACTCCGAAAGTGGTTTTCGAAAGGGAAAAGGAAAAACTTGAAGCCGAGCTTGCAGAATGCGAAGAAGAGCTCTCAGAACTTTACAATCAGGAAATATCAAAGACCCAGGCTCCTGTATGGCTGATTAATACAAGTGAGAAAATCATAGCAAAGGAGCTTGAAATCATTGAAAGAAGCCGCAGCTCCATCAGCATGAGAATAGGATTCCTTCTTGAGGGAGAAGGAGATGAACTAATAAAGGCATTTAGAAGGCTTGGCGAAGATGTAAGCATAAGAATTCTCGCAAGCAGGGAATGCTATATCGACAAGGAGAAGGTGGAAATCATAGAAACATTCAAGAAATCAGGATTAAGAAATCTGGAAATCATCAAGGCAGACATTCCATTTGTAAAAGTTCTAATCCGAGACGGCAGGGAAATGATCCACACCTTTGTTCAGTTTACAGGAGAGGAGAAGTCAGTCATTCCAAAGACGGCTGTTGGAATCTGGAACCAGTACAATGACGTCTGCAGGAACTACGAGGAAAGATTCGACAACCAGTTTAAGAAAATCAAGGATAAAAGACAAGAAAAAATGAAAAATATAAGGGAATAATAAAACCTATACTTGAGATGTAGCTCAAATAATAAAAAAATGTAAAAACCTTATATTCATAGCTTAACAATCTAAAAATTAACAATTAAGATGTTAATTTAAATACTATATCCAAAATAAGGATTAAATAAGCAATAATGAGGAGAATTTTCATTATCACTTGCCATACCTCCTGTAATTAGTAACAGGAAGCAAAATGGAAATAAGCATATCCTTTTATCACCACCTGTTCTTTTAAAGGGAGGTTTTAATTATTATTATACTATTAACACGTGATTATTTATTAATTTTTCTAATATAGGTCAAAATAACTTTTATTTTAAAAAATAGTTATAAATAGTAAACTTGAGAAAAAAATACGAAAGATTATAAATTATTATTAAAAAATAAGTTATTAAAATAAAAATTAATAATGCCTTATAGTAGTTTCTATATAGAAACTACAAAGCTACATCTTTAAGACATTATTCCCTTTAAAAAGAACAGAGTTTTGCTGAAATATCAGCAATACAAGTAATACTTGTAATATGAAGTATATCACATGTTACATATAAATCTATTGATTTAAAAAATGATGTTAAAAATAGTTATAAATAGTAAACTTAATGCAAATATCACCAAAAGCACAAATGTGTAAAATACTATTTAATCCTTGAAATGGGATTCCACAATATCGCATATCTGGCTTGAGGAGTTCGCAATAGCTTCCTTGTAAATGTCTGTCTTACCACTATAAGACTCCAGATTGTTTAAGATTTCAAACACCGCATCATCCAGATCCTCAAGGTCGCACTCTTTTGTGGCACCTTTGAATATGGCCTCCATGTTATGATATCTGTTGTATTTCACTCTTTTCAATATGACAATCGGAATATTGCAGAGCATGGCCTCCTGAAGCATCAAGCCGTCATCTGTTAAAACAGCAAGGTCTGACAATGCATACAAGTCGGCAACCCAGTCGATATAGCCGACATAAATCACCTTTTCATCATCAAGATACTTCTCGTATTCCTCATCTAGAAGAGAGCCGATTACAACAATATTGAACTCATCACTATGCTTGCTTGCAAACAATTCCACGGCTTTAGCTGTTTTTTCAAACAGTGTTGAACCTGATGAAAACATTATGGTCTGCTTTTCCGGGTCGAACTTCCTGTATTGAGGATTGTTTTCACAGTGCTCCTCTATTTTTTGAAGCGCCTTTTGCCTGTCTCCTTCAACGATATGTGAATTGGTTGGCAGAAACGCCTTAACATGGCTTGAAGCCGCCTCATCCCTAAAGAGAGGACTTTCAGGAAGTATGATTGGATCGCTTATCTTGCTGCATACCTTTGTATCAAGAGGAGTGCTTACAAGACTTACGGAAGGAGTTCTTGAGAGTTTTGCACCTAGCGCGGCAATAACCGCCCCTCCGCCGATGACGCCGACAGCAACATCAGCTTTTGCTTTTCGAATGCAGCGGGCTGCAATGAATCCCGCATGAAGAGTCTTGAATGCTGCTTTTATGGTGGTGAGCTTGGTTGCGGCATGTCCGCCTGCCTGTGGAATGGATACCTTGTGCCATGGGATGTTGTTCTTTTTAAACAAATAGCCTGGAGCATTCTTATCCAAAGCGATCTCGCAATGAATGCCTCTCTCTGTCAATGCTTTATAGGTGTTGAATGCTATTTTGGCATCTCCTCCAAGGCCTCTTCCTGTGATGAAAATCAAAACTCTTCTTGCATCCTGCAAAGTAGTCACCTGAAATAGTTAGTTTTAAGATATTATTTATTCATAATGTTTTATAAATTTTATTGGAATTGAAAATTCAAATATTGAGTAGAAAAAACCCTCAAAATAGAAATCAGATAAGAAAAAGCTTAGAATATAAAAACCCAAAATAGAAAACCAGATAATAAAAAGTCTAAAATGCAAATGCTTAAAATAAAAAATCTAAAAGCTGAAAACTTGAAAAAATCACTGCACTTCTGGAATAAAATCTTAAAATATATATTTAATTTCCATCAAAAATAATCATGATAAGATTTAGTGAAAATTCATTAAATCAAACCAAAATGAAAAAAGTGGAGAAAATGAACTGGAAAATAATCAGCATAATCCTTGTTGTCATATTGGCTGCAGTAGCTGTAAGTGGATGCATTGGAAGTCCTGTAAGCGATGCCGATGAGAAGATCACCGCCGATGATTCAGTCAATATAAGCGAAGACGGCAGTTATGATACAAAGGACGAGGTTGCCGCATATATCATCAAATATCACAAGCTTCCAAGCAATTATATCACTAAAAGCGAAGCAAGGTCTCTTGGCTGGCATGGCGGACCTGTATACAAGGTTGTTCCTGGAAAATGCATGGGAGGAGACACATTTACAAACCGCCAGGAAGTTCTTCCAAGCGGAGAGCATTACATAGAGTGCGATATCAACACTCTTGATGCAGATTCAAGAGGCGCCGAAAGAATCGTATACTCCAGCGATGACTTTGATGTCTATTATACAAGCGACCACTACGAGACTTTTGAGAAGTTGAATTAAGTTTACGCTTTGATTAGGTGGAACAAATTGTCATTTATCAAACCTAAAAACTCTCTTTACCACCTAATCTTAGCTATTTTCTTTAAAGTGGATTTCTTTACTGATTAATAAGAAAACTAGGAAATTGCTTTCTAATTGATTAAGAAACTGATAATATGAAAAACAAGTTATTGAAAAACAGAGAGATGAGAACAAAGCTTAAAAGAATGGTCGATAACATGAACGAGATTATCCTGGACGGCAGACTAATGGCGGAAAATCCCCATGAATACATCAAAGAGCAGTTGGAGTTTCCAGACTATTATGGAAACAATCTGGACGCCCTTTACGACTGCCTGGGAGAAGTCTACAACAAGACCATAATCATAATGCACAGTTCACATGTTGATGAGAAGCTTATTGCCACATTCACTGATGCTGCCGAAGAAAACCCTTATTTAACTCTTATTTTAGATTAAAACCAATATTTTAAATAATATTGGCATTTCTCTTTTAAAATTAAGTTTTGCTCTTTTAAAATTAAAATAGCTATTGAAAATAGCGCTAAACTCCTTTTAAAATTAAAAACAATTTTTAGTAAAAATATTAAAATGCTCTTTTTAAAAAACGAATTTAAAAATCGATTCCAAAATTTAAGGAAATAATCTAAAAATTGCTTAATGTTTAATAATTAAAAAATTGTAATGTAAAAAATTACTTAATGTTTTATAATATAAAAAATAAACTTATATTGTTTATAAAAAAATGCTTAATAATTGACTTGGTGAAAATATGAAACCACTATATTTTACTCAATTAGAAAACAATAGCAGGAGTGCCGCTGACAAGGAATTGTCAAGGTCTCCAATCACGAAACAAAGTCTCCAATAGGATATTGAGTTTCTAAATTTCAAAAAATATTTTCAAATAAAAGAATTCAAGCGATTATTATTAACTAACTAATTTTCAAACTATTAAAGGTGAAAGAATGCGAGTATTACTTATTCATTCTGATTATATAAAATATCAAGTAAAAAACAAGACTCCAGTGGCTGAAGACATTGAAGAAGCCAAGCACAATGGAGCTTTTGAAGAGGCATTGACAGTATTCACTGCTGTCGAGAAGGAAGATGAGAAAAAACCTAAAGCGGTTGTTCAAAACCTGGTGAAGGAAATCATCAAGACCAATGAGGATGTAAATGCTGAAAGAATAGTCTTATACCCATATGCACATTTATCCTCTTCACTCAGCGGCCCTAAAATAGCTGTTGAAATTTTAAAGGGAGCTGAAGAAGCACTTAAAAGTGAAGGCTATGAAGTATTCAGAGTACCATTCGGCTGGTATAAGGCATTTGAAATCTCATGCAAGGGACACCCATTGTCCGAGCTTTCCAGATCCATCGGAATCGAAGTTGAAGAAGAGGAAAAGGCAGAGAAAGTTCCATCCAAATGGCTGATTTACGACAATGGAGAACTTATTGAAACCGACAAGTTCAAATACGACAACAAGGACCTCGAACAGCTCGTTGCCTACGAACTTGGAGTAGGCGCATCCGATGAAGGAGAGCCACCTCATGTTAAAATCATGAGAGAAAAGGGATTCTGCGACTATGAAGAGGCTTCAGATGTTGGAAACCTGAAATGGTATCCTAAAGGAAAGCTTGTAAGAGACCTTCTCATCGATTATGTTTACAACTTTGTAGTGGACCTCGGCGCAATGCCTGTTGAAACTCCTATCTTCTACGACCTTGACAATGATGCAATCAGAGAGCATGCAGAGAAATTCGGAGAAAGACAATACCGAACCGCAACCAAGAGAAGCCTGATGCTCAGATTCGCAGCATGTTTCGGTGCATTCAGATTAATGGGAAACACTTTCCTCAACTACAAGAACCTCCCTACCAAGATCTACGAACTGACCAACTACAGCTTCCGTTATGAGAAACGTGGAGAAGTAGTAGGTCTTAAAAGGCTCAGGGCATTTTCAATGCCTGATATGCACAGCTTCTGTGCCACCATGCCTCAGGCTCTGGATCAGTTCGACCAGCAGGTTGACATGTGTATTCAGACAGGAGTTGACCTTGAAGTAAATTATGAAGCAATATTCAGAGCAACAGAAGAATTCTACAACGAAAACAAGGACTGGATGTTTGAAGTGGCTGAAAAAATCGGAAAACCACTGCTCTTTGAGATTCTTCCAGAGAGAAAGCACTACTGGTCATGCAAGATAGACTTTGCAGCCATCGACTACTTAGGCCGTCCAATTGAAAACCCTACCGTTCAGATTGATGTTGAAAGCGGAAAGAGATTCAATGTGGAATACATCGACGAGGATGAAAACCCTGAATATGCAACCATCCTTCACTGTTCCCCTACAGGAAGTATAGAAAGAGTCATCTGCAGTCTTCTTGAGAAAACTGCAAAGGACGATGGAAAGGCTCCAATGCTTCCAACATGGCTCTCTCCATCTCAAGTAAGATTGCTTCCAATTTCCGATGCTCATTTAGAGTTTGCTGATGAGCTTGCTGATAAGATAGCAGCAGCTAATATCCGTGTAGATATCGACAACAGCAGCGACAGGGTCGGCAAGAAAATCAGAACCGCTTCCAAGGAATGGATTCCTTATATCCTGGTTATTGGAGACAAGGAGCTTGAAAGCGAAACCTTCAGCGTGACTGTAAGGGAGACCGGCGAAAAGGTTGACATGACTGCTGAAGAGCTTATTGCAGAAGTATCTGCTAAAAACGAAGGCAAGCCATTTAGAAGACTTCCACTTCCAAGATACACTGCTGATAGAATTAAATTCTAATTGTTTTATATAACCGCAGGATTTAATCCTGCATTTTTTCTCTTTTTTTAAATCTTTAAAGAATAAATCATTTCAAAAATCTCATTTCAAAAATCTACTATCTTAAATCTTTAAAGAATAAATCATTTCAAAAATCTACTATCTTAAATCTTTAAAGAATAAATCATTTCAAAAATCTACTTTTTTAAAAAATCCTAGCCAATAGTTAATATTTATATTATATTAAAATCATAAATTACATTGTATAAATATTTAGTATTAACACAACTCAAATATTTTATAAAATTATGATTAAACGATTATTTAAATCGGAGGATATGAAATGTTTTTAGTCGGAGAAGCTCTCATTGGAGACGGAAATGAATTGGCTCACGTTGATTTAATTATCGGTGACAAGGAAGGTCCTGTTGGAAACGCTTTCGCTAATGGATTAAGTCAATTATCTGTTGGACACACCCCATTGCTTTCTGTAATCAGACCTAACTTGATGACCAAGCCAGCTACCTTAATTATTCCTAAGGTAACTGTAGGCGATTTAGAAGATGCAAACAAAGTATTCGGACCTGCTCAAACCGCTGTGGGAAGAGCAGTAGCTGATGCCGTGGAAGAAGGATACTTCAACGGACTGCTTGAAGAATTCAATGCAGATCTGGAAGAGGATGAGGAACCTTACACAATCGATGAATTGGTTGAAGACATTGTAATCAATGTAAGCGTATTCATCTCACCAGCAGCTGAAGATTATAGAAAAATCTACCAATACAATTACGGTGCAACAAAACTTGCTATTAAAAGAGCATTGAAGGAATACCCAACCATGAAGAAAGTTATTGCAGAAAAAGACCGTGGAACCCATGCAATTATGGGATTCAAAGCACAGAAACTCTGGAGCCCACCTTACTTGCAAGTTGCTCTTGACCTTATCAGCATGGATGCTGTGGAACATGTTATCAACAGCCTGCCTAAACGTGAGAGAATCATTCTCGAAGCAGGAACACCACTTGTCAAGAAATTCGGTACCGATGTAATCGGAAAAATCAGAGAACTTGCACCTGATGCATTCATCATTGCTGATTTAAAGACTCTGGACGTTGGAAGAGTTGAAGTTAAAATCGCAGCTGATGAAACTGCTGATGCTGTTGCAATTTCCGGTCTTGGAACCATCGAATCCATTGAAAAGGCTATCCACGAAACTCAAAAGCAAGGAATCTATTCCATCCTTGATATGATGAATGTGGACAACTTTGTTGACAAGATCAAGCAAATCAGACCAGACTTGATGCCTGATATCGTATTACTGCACAGAAACATCGACAAGGAAAGCTCCCTTGCTGAAGCTGGAGGAGACACCAGCAACATGACCGAATGGGGTAACATCAAGGACATCAAGGCAACAATCAAGGAAATCTCAGGCAGAGAACCTCTGATTGCTGTAGCTGGAGGAGTCACTCCTGACAAGGTAGAGGAAGCTACTGAAAAAGGAGCAGACATCATCATCGCAGGAAGATACATTATTGCATCCAAGGATGTAAGAAGAGCTGCAGAAGACTTCTTAGCTCACTTCCCTGTAGATCCAGACAATATGAGAGTAGTCCTTGAAGAAGACGAAAACATTTAAATTTATTTAACAATCTTTTAGCTAGTTAGAATTCATTCTAATTAGCTATTTTTTTTAAATGCCTGCAAGAATGAAATGAAGATTTTTTTAGATAATTAAAGTTTTCAAGAAATATTTTTAAATGCAGGTTGAGTTTGAAGGTGAAAATATGGGATTTTGTAATTCTTGTGGAAGGCCTGTTTATAAAGGTAACTTTGGAACCAATGAAGACGGCAGTGAAAATGAAGACTACTGCAAGGACTGTTTCCAGAATGGAGAATTCACTGAACCTGACATAAATGTAAATGAGATGATTATCAAAGTTGCAAAACAAATGATTGAAAAAAATCCTATGCTGCGTGAAGAGGACGCCACAGGATTATTGATTAATTTCATTCCGCATTTGAAAAGATGGTGCCCTGATCCTGACGAGGAGGAGCTCTTTGAAGAAGAAGAGCAGATGGGTTATAGAACCTATATGCAGTAAAATTTAATTATGGAAGTTGTTTAACTTCTATTTATACTATTTTTTAAAAAAAACAATTTTTAATGCCATATTGGTAAAAAAAACTTATTTTAAATAGCTAACATCCAAAAATAGCTTGAGTTATAAAAAATTATTTAAAATATCCGACTTTCTAAAAATAGCTTGAGTTATAAAAAATAACTAATTCCAGTAAAAAATTTATAGAATTTATTTCTCATATAAATCGAAATTATTAAAAAAAAGCCGCCAAAATCATTCTATTTTTAAAATAAATGACTTGAACTTGTTAATCAGATTCCTATAATGGATATTGCTTATCTTTTCATCATATAATCTTTCTTGAGATGCTTCATATTTCTCATATAATGTAATGAACTCCTTTTGAAGCTCGACATATTCGCCATAGTCAAAACTTGAATTAGATGAATTTAAATCCTCCTCCTTTACTTCTGCATCATCATTTGGATAATCAAGAGCGCGGATATTATTAATCAAAGCCTCATGCCTTTGATTCAGCCTGTCTATCTTTTTGTTCAAGTCGAAAATAATAATGGCCTTGTCGTCCAGATTCTTGTTTAAATCTGAAATGGCAAAGTCCTTATTGTCTATTTTCTTGTTCAAGCTGCTGATGAACATGTCCTTGTCTTCAAGATTGCGGCCCAATTCATCAATAGTCTCATCCTTTTCTCTAATTTCGGCCTTTAATTCTTCTATTTTTATTGTCAAGCTGTCCAGTTCCTCATACAAGTCATTGCCGAGGGATTCCTTTTTAGACAATTGGTCTGTCAAATCTGAAACAGCTGAATCCTTATCATCCAACTTGCTGCTTAAATCCTCTATCTGGCTTTCAAGTTCTGAGATTTTCTCATCCTTTTGTGATAGCTCGTCGGATAATTCTGTTTTTTCAGAATTCAGAATGGAATTAAAGACTTCATAGGCAGCTATGGTTTCATCAACTTCATCAAATGTTTTTGCTTCTTCCTTTGATAAAATAAGCACTTCTTCCTTGTCTTCAAAGATGTTTTCATTCTTAGGTATTGTTATTTGGACCTGTTCGGTTTTATAGGTCTTTTTAGTACCATCCTTGAGAGTTCTATTGTACTCTCTATAATATTTCTTAACAACACCTTTGATATAATCCATAAAAACACCGATAGTGAAATTTCTTCTAGAATATTCTATCAAAAAAATAAAAATGAAATTCTTTGAAAATATTCAATCATAAAAATAAATACATTAATATTTATAATTTTCATTATATTTAATAGTTTTATATTTTATCATCGTGGGACTGTCACAAATTTGGGTGATTTTTCAACAAATCAGTTTTCTATCCCAAAATCTTAATTTAAGACCAAATCGTGTCAATACTCCCTCAAAAGTTCT
>OMVY01000027.1 GCA_900314635.1 uncultured Methanobrevibacter sp. | reverse complement strand
GAATTAACCGAAAAAACATTCTATGAATGTCTTTTAAATAATAAATTATGCGACTTATGGCTAGAAACATTTATAACAAAAGTTTGGTAATATACTATACAACAAAAAATACTCCAAATATGAGAAGAGTTTTAATATCCTGAATCGGATATGGCAAAGATTCTTTAAAAATATCTATTAAACCTGTCATTTTTAAAACCTCAAAATATTATAGATTTATTAAATCTATTAAATTATTATTACAACTTGTTTATAAATGTTTCTAAAAAAACATTTAAATCCATATTTTTTTTAAAATTAATATGAACAAGTAGAAAAAAATAAAAAACTAATTTTAAAGAATTATTAATAAAATTATTGTAATAATATTAGTTATTTTGATTATTAAAAGAATTATATAGATTTTTTTAAAAAATTAACAATATTGACAATGATTGATTGCAAATAAGATGGAAAATAATAAAAAATAAACTAATAAAAGAGATAAAAAAACTAAAAAAAAGACAAAAAATAATAAAAAACTAAAAATAAACTAATAAAAGAGATAAAAAAACTAAAAAAAAGACAAAAAATAATAAAAAACTAAAAAAAAACAGTTAAAAAATAAAAAAAATAGAAAAAAGAGAAAATAATTATTTTACTCTTAAAGCATATTCTCCAGGAACAGTGATTCCAAGCTCTTTTGCAATATCAGAGTTTTCAGGATCCACAACAATCAAAAGACCACTCCAGTTCGGTGAGGTCGGATTCTTGCAAACAGGACAAAGCTCCTTATCGGATAAGTAACTACAATGGGTGCAAGCTTTTTTACTCATGATTTAGCCTTCTTTTCTGCGATTTTTCTTTTTTCCGCTTCAATCCAATCAAAACTACCAAGGTGTGGCTGTCTCATGGTAAGACCTATCTTACTGTCTCTGATTGATTTGCCCTTCAATGATAAAGCAACGATTCTAGCTCTTACCTTATCTGACTGCTGGAGTATCTTATTGGATTCCTTTCCAATCAAGGATGCGTTTCTTGCATCATAGTTGATATAATCATCAGTGATTTGAGATACGTGTACAAGACCATCCATAGGTCCGATTCTTACAAATGCACCAAATTCAGCTATTTCAATAACTTCGCCGACAACAATCTCCTGCTGTTCAGGCTTGAAGAACAATGCTTTGAATACAACATCGTGGTAAGCAGCGCCATCACCCATGATGACAACACCTTCACCGATATGCTCAATGTCGGTAACACCAACAAGAAGACCGGAATCCTTGTCAAGCTTACCGGTATACTCCTCGTTCAATGTTTCAATAGCTACATCTTCAAGATTTTCGCCAAATTTATAAGGTGGAATTCTTACAGTACCTTCTATAGTTGCCATATAATACATTCAATCCCTCACTTAATAATAAATTAAATTTCCACAAATTCAATCTCAATAAATATAAAATAATAATTTATAAATTTCAGACTGTTATTAGTTTCAATCCCTGAATGCTATTTATTCAGGCTGTGAAACCTTCTACAGCCAAATAACTTTTCTGTCTTAAAATTACCAAGGCAATGCCCTTCTTTTTTGCCTTTCGTTTCAATTCAATATCATTTGTAGCCAATACTTTGGAAATCCTAATCAAAGCATCATCTACTGATTCCCCTTTTTTCAAAGGAACATCCCTGATTTCCACATCGGGAGATTTTGCAATTTTCAAACCCAAGCCGGCAGCCAGTCTGGTTTTTCCTTTATTATTGTTTTTCAAACCGTTAAGTTCGCGAATAACAAATTCTGTAGTAACCAGATGATAATTAGGCAGGATTCTTTTAAATTCATCAATAATATCAACATTGAATTGAAAAGGAATCATGAAAAAGTTTGTATCTATAAATACCTCTCTTTTAACAGATTCCATGATATCACACCAAATCTATTGGATGATTCCGAATCCAATCAATCTCCAACGAGCTCCTACTCTACGGGACAAAGCCACCCTGTCTCCTTTATCTGCACAGATAGGTAGTTTTAAAGTGACACTGATATTCTTTTTGACCTTTGTCACCACGCCAATTGTAGTAGTGGTTCCGCAGTTGATCATCAAAGGTTCCTTGATTTTGATTGGAGAAACCTCTCTTTCTTCCTTGGTACCTACAACACGGTCTAAAAGTTCAGTTCTCATCTCAAAGCTGTGCAGAACTTCCGGCAATGTGCCTTCAGCACCAGCAACTGAACCGGACAATGAGTCCGCCTTGGTGAGTGCAGGATCCAATTCAGTAGCCACTCCGATAAGTCCTCCAGGCCCTACTTCTTCTACCTGCTGGTTTCCAGCTTCCAAGCCGATAATTTTAGAAGTGAGAGTTATCCATTTGTTCTGTTTTCCCTCTTCAATATTGATACCTGGACTTATTTCAATAGTGTCCCCTACTTTGAGGGTTCCTTGAACAAGACTTCCTCCGATTACTCCACCTTTGATCTTCTTAGGGTGGGAACCAGGCTTGTTAATATCAAAAGACCTAGCCACATGCATTTTAGCAGGCTTGTCCAAAGACTTCTCAGGAGTTGGAATAATATCATTGATTGCTTTGATAAGAATATCTATATTTGCTCCTTGCTGAGCAGATACTGGAATGACAGGTGCATCTTCTGCACAAGTGCCTTTTACAAACTCCTTAATTTCATTATAACTTTCAATAGCTCTTTCCTTTGGAACAATATCTATCTTGTTTTGAACTACAACTACATCTTGAACTCCAATAACATCCAAAGCCATTAAATGTTCCTTGGTTTGAGGCTGCGGACATTCTTCATTAGCTGCAATTACTAAAACAGCACCATCCATAATTGCCGCACCTGACAGCATTGTTGCCATTAAAGTTTCGTGTCCAGGAGCATCTACGAATGAAACCCTTCTAATCAGTTCGGTTTCACTTCCACAATGTTCACAAACATCTTTAGTAGTGTAACATAAAGGCTCGTCACACTGCGGACATTTTCTAAATTCAATATCAGCATATCCTAGACGAATAGATATTCCTCTTTTTGTTTCTTCGCTGTGGGTATCAGTCCATACACCGGATAAAGCTTTTGTAAGGGTAGTTTTACCATGGTCTACGTGTCCCACTAGCCCTATGTTAACATCAGACTGTGCTTTCAAGATTACACCTTTTATTTTAAATAAAATATTGAATAATAAAATTGAATTTCAAATTCAACTGATAATCGTAAAAAATCCTAATTAATTCCATTGGAATTAAGACAATTGCAATCATAACTTTGATTGCATGAAATACAATCATCTACAACTGCACGCAAAAAATACAATATTAAAAATTAAAATTGTAATTAAATATCAAAAAGCAATTAACTAATAATTGCATATTAAACATTCTAAAGCAATTAAATACTTGTAAATTGCATATCAACATTCTAAAGCAATTAATTGCTATAAATTATTATTTTATATTTGTTTAGTAGATAAAATTAAATTAAAATGAAAAATGATAAAAATTAACTAGTTAATCTTTATGCTTTTTTCACTAATTTAAATAATGAATATTCTCCAAAAGAGAATATCCTCCGAAATCTAATATAAAGTAGAATGAATCTTATTCTTCTGCTTCCTCTTCAGGGTTTAAGATTTCAGAAATGGTTTTGCTACCTGCTTTGGTAACAATAGTGTTAATTTGAACAATATCATCAGAGATAGTGTTTCCTCTAACAGTTTTTCTTCTTTTAACACCTTTAGCTTTAGGTTTGTAGCCTATTCCACCAGATAAAAGACTTTTGATTCTTCTAGGACCATCAACATCTTTTTTCATAGTGAAACCGTTTTTGTCACTACCGCCGGTGATTTTTAAAGTGTAGCCGTCTAATCCTACGATCTGGCCATCGAATTCCTCACCGATTTTTAAACCATTTAATTGTTTTCCGTCATCAACTTCAATTTGATAACTTACATCTTTATCAGAAACAACAACTTTAAATGCCAAAAAGATTCCTCCTTTTTTAGGAATTTTTTCCTTAAATTCTCATAAAATTTATTCTATAAATTAAAATTCAAATTGAGTCTTAATAATTTTGATTTAGTTTAATTAAGTCATGAATTTGTTTATAATTACCCCTATATTTAACAATCTTAATTGAAAATCAATATTCAAACAAGCCGAATTTTCCCCAGTCCGGATCGCGTCTGCGCTTGATTTCTGTAAGCTCCTCCAGGACTCTGAATTCATCCTCATCCAGCTTGTCCTTGAATTCTCTCTGCAGGACCTTGAAATGCTTCTCAGGAACATCGATATACAGGCTGTCCCCTTCTTCAAAATCCTTGCCTGCTACAGCATCATTTATTGCCATTGCAATTCTCTGACCTCTGAAGATTGCAGTCAATGATTCACCATTGTCTTCCATGCTTGCAACGGTTCCGACAAAATCGCCGTTTTGATTCATCAATGGCTGACCTTTCTTGACTGTTCCTGCCTCCACTTCTATTCCACAGATGGCAGGCTTGGATTGCCTGAAGACCAGCTTAGGTATGATCATGAACTTTGCAGGTTTGATGATTGCATCAAGCCATGCCTTCTTCTCGGCTTCTTTTCTAGCCTTGAGCCATTCATCATAATCCTCCATGATCTGATAAATGATATCGCTTGAAAAGAGCTGGATTTCAGCATTCTTCAAGTCTTCCATAGCTTTCGGATGTATTTTTACATTGAATGCTATGATAACGCCGTATTCCTCGTCTTCATCCTTGGCTATGGATGCATCAATAACATCCCTCTTGTTGACATCCCCGATTCCAGCTATTCTGATAGGAATATCCATTTCCCGAAGCAGATGCACAACTGCTTCAAGGGAACCCAATGTATCTGCTTTAACCAGGATTCCTTCATCATCAGTATTAACTGTAATATCGTTTAATTCTTCAAGCAATTCTGACTTTGCATCTTCCTTATCGGTTACAACCCTAAGAGGAGAGCCTGAAACAACATCATCCAGATTAGGAGCGGATATTTTAATACCTGCAGCAGCTACAACCTCGTCAACCTTTTCAAACCTGTTTTTAGATTCCCGAATCTCCTCAAGAGGGCGAGGCTTTAAAATTGAACGGATATTAGTTGTAATGACATCATTGGATGTCATCAAAGCAAGCTCATCGCCGCTTCGCAATACACCATCATAGATAATGCTGTCAACGGTTATGCCTAATCCGACTTCCTCCTTGACCTCGAGGATTGTGCCTTTTGCAGGTTCGTCTTCATGAATTTCAAGCTGCTTGGTCAGATACTGCTGTGCAAGACCTAAAAGCATTGCAATAAGCTCAATGACTCCTTCTCCTGTCTTAGCGCTGATTGGAACTATGGCTATCTGACTTGCAAAGTCTGTAACCCTGTCAAATCTCTCGGATTGGAAACCATGCTCATGCAAGAGACCGACAAGCTCATAGACCTTCAAATCAAGGTCTGTCTTGACACGAGCCGCCTGATTTGCATAGGATTCTGTAAATGATGCTCCTTCCACAGGATCCCATCCGAACAGCCTGTCCATCTTGTTTGCAGCTACAATGAATGGAGTCTTGTACATCTTCAGGATATTGATGGCTTCTATAGTCTGAGGCTTGAAGCCTTCATTGATATCAACAATCAGTATGGCCAGATCGGCCAGTGCCCCTCCACGTTTTCTAAGTGAAGTGAAGGCTGCATGTCCAGGAGTATCTACGAAAAACAAACCTGGAATTGTATCTTTAATGGAAAGCCTGGAAATGAAATCGCCACCAATCTCATTGAGAGTGTCAATTGGTATTTCAGTTGCTCCAATATGCTGGGTAATTCCTCCAGCTTCCTTATCAGCTATTGTGCTTCCTCGAATATAATCGAGCAAAGTGGTTTTGCCGTGGTCCACATGACCTAGCACAGATACAATCGGGGATCTAATTTTCATTTTAACTCCTTCATAATATTTCAATTAATATGACTTAAAATTACAAATCATCCATTATTTGCTTTACAAATCCAATCTTGCAAAACTGATAATCAATCTCAAGCCAATTCAAATTTAAATTTAAATAATACATATAAAATTTATAAATAAATTAAATAATTAAACAAATTTAGAACAAATTACTTATTCATAAATCCAAGCATTATCGGACATGGAATATTCACAAATCTCTTCTTCGTCGAAGAAAAGTGCGATTTCTCTTTTAGCAGATTCAGGCGCATCGGATGCGTGGATAATGTTTCTTCCAGTATCCATACCGAAATCTCCTCTGATAGTTCCGACATCTGCTTCCTTAGGATTGGTTGCTCCGACCATTTTCCTGATTACGGAAATTGCGTCGTCTCCTTCAATAACCATGGTTAATGCAGGAGCAGAAGTAATGTATTCAACCAAACCATTGAAGAAAGGTTTTTCTGAATGTTCTCCATAATGTTCCTTAGCTAAATCCTCGTCGATCTGTCTTAATTTCAAAGCTACAATCTTAAGACCTTTGTCTTCAAATCTGCTTAAAATCTGACCCATCAAGCGACGTGAGACTGCATCAGGTTTCATCATAACAAAGCTTCTTTCAATCATTGTTTAACCCATTTAACTTTTCTTGGCACACGACCAAGTTTAATCATATTTTTTTCACATTTACTACTACAAAAGAAATAGATGGAACCGTCTTTTTTAACATACATCTTTCCAGTACCTTCTTCTATTTCCTTACCACAGAATGAACAAGTTCTCATGTTAAAACACCTTCTATTAATTTAAAAATTAAGGAGTTCTAATTTCCTTAGCTTCTCTAATAGTATCGAGTAACATTAAAATATCGCCTTTACGTACAGGACCCATGATATTTCTTGTTAAAATTCTTCCTTTGTCTCTTCCATCGAGAATTCTGCATTTTACCTGCATGATTTCTCCGGTCATTCCTGTTCTGTTTAGAACTTCAATGACTTCTGCTGGACATCCTTCTTCCATATTATCACCTGTCAATTAAATTGAAGATAAAACTATCCTCAAACTAGTAGGCTTATTCTTTAAGTTCTGCTACTTTTTCAACAACTTCTGCAACTAAGTCTGCAGCATCTCCAGCATCAACAATACATGCGGAAGCGGTACCAACACTTAAGCCAGCAGCTGCGCCGACTTTTTCTTTGGTTGCTAAGTATACGTAAGGAATTTCTTTTTCTTCTGCAAGTACAGGAATGTGAGCTACGATTTCAGCAGGATCAACATCTTCTGCAATAACAACTAAGCTTGCGCTTCCTCTTTCAATGAATTTGGTTACTTCGTTGGTTCCTTTTGCTACTTTACCAGTATTTTGTGCTACTTCTAAAGCTTCTTCTGCTTTATTAGCGATTTCTTCAGGTGTGTCAAATTTTACATAAATGCTTGCCATAAATTTACCTCCTTTTTCATCTGGCTTTTGCCATCCATCGGCAAATTATTATAATGCTAAAATCATGATCTTTTTGATTTTAGGGTATTATAATAATCAAAAAACAATCCGCAAAAACAATTAAAAAACAATAGTAAACTATTCTATATAAAAATTACTTCCAACAAAATGTTTAAAGTAAATAGTCAAAGACTAATAAAAATATTTAATCATAATTACAGATTTAGTTTTAATCTATAACTCTAAATATTATATCCATATCACTAAATATAAAGTCTGAAATCCTCAATGGTTAAAAATTGATTTAAAGATTCCAGTTTAATATTTTCAATGAATATTATTAGTTTAAGTAAAATTAGCTAATAATATAAAAAATTTCAATTTAGTATTAATGAAATAAATTCTAGAGAACTAGACATTATATAATGTGTTTATACTACTATATAAATGTTGTTCTCAGTTATCCTTAAAAACTAGTCTAATGGCATATAAAGGGAAATAAGAAAAAGTAATAAAAAAATAAAAATAAGGTAAAACCCGAAAGTTTTACTAAAAGCATGATAAAAACAGAAAGCCTATTTGAGAGCTAATTTGATATCTTCAGCTTTTACGGTTTTTCTGCCTGCGTGGCGTGCTAAATTGACAGCTTTTTTAGCGATTTCATTTCCGTATTCTTCAATAGCTTCTGCTAATTCTACTTTTGCTGAATCAGATACTCTCTCAGCGCCTGCGTTTTTTAATATTCTACCTAAAGGAGCGATTGGTAATTCCATATTATACACCTCAATTTTTTATAATATTAATTGTATTTTTTTTAATATATAAATATATTGGTAAAAATGCTTTAAATTCAAAATTATTTACAATGTATTAATAATAATTTATAAAAATACTGTTGAATTTTTTATTTTTAATCTTAACTAATTAAATAAAAAATAATAAAATTTCATAACAAAATAGAAAATTAAATCGATATTTATCCAAAAATTTAAAGAAATAATTAAATTTAAAAGAAAATATAGATAAAATAAGGAATTAAAGAAATTTACATTAAGTAAATTTTTATGAATTTTTATAAAAAAAGTTAACAAGTTTCATATTGAATTTAAAAAAAAGTAAAAAAATGAAAAGACAAAAAATATCTATTCATAACCTCTTAATATCTTCTAAAAATAAAAAATAAAAAATAAAAGATAAAAAATCTATTTCAATAAGATTTCTTTAATCTTTTCAATGTCAGCATCGACTTTGACAGGTTCGACACAAGCATCGATTGCAGTGTTAGGATCTTTAAGCAAGTGTCCGGTTACAACACAAACCACTCTTTCTCCCTTGTCGATGTCACCTTGTTCGACTAATTTCTTAAGACCTGCAATGGATGCTGCGGAAGCAGGCTCCACTCCAATTCCTTCGGTTCTTGCAAGCAGTTTCTGAGCATCTAAAATCTCTTCATCGCTTACAGTCTCGGCAAGTCCATTGGAATCATAAATAGCTCTTAAAGCCTTGATGGAACTTACAGGAGCACCTATACGAATAGCAGTAGCTATGGTTTCCGGATTTTCAACAGGAGTCATCTCCATGGTCTTATCGCGGAATGCATTTGCGATAGGGCATGCACCTTCAGCTTGAATACCGGTCATCATTGGAACGTCATCCATGAATCCGGCGTTGTGGAATTCGGTTATTCCCTTCCAGATGGCTGAGATGTTTCCAGCATTTCCAACCGGCAGAACAATCCTGTCAGGAGATTCCCATCCCAGATCGTGTACGATTTCATAACCGATGGTTTTCTGTCCTTCGAGTCTGAATGGATTAATGGAGTTGAGAAGGTACAGGTGTTTTTCCTTTGCAAGCTGGGTCATGGCGGCAAGGGCTTCATCGAAGTTTCCATTGATTGAGAATACTTCAGCTCCATGGAACATTGCCTGTGCAAGTTTTCCAAGAGCCACTTTTCCTGCAGGCAGGAATACTGCGCATCTGAGTCCTGCTCTGGCGGCATAAGCCGCAAGTGAAGCTGATGTGTTTCCAGTGGAAGCGCATCCGACTGTGCTTACTCCAAGCATCATAGCCTTGGTCATTCCGATAGTCATTCCACGGTCTTTGAAACTGCCTGTAGGATTGGAGCCTTCCACTTTGACATACAAGTCTATGCCAAGCTCCTCTCCAAGCTTGTCGCATTTGCAGAAAGGAGTTCCTCCCTCGTCAAGGGAAACCCTTTTGTTAGCATCGACAGGCAGGCATTCCTTGTATTTCCACAAGTTGTCTCTTCTGCCTTCAAAGGTATCCTTAGGCACGTCGACTTCAACTTCAACTTCTAAAACAGAACCGCATTTTTCGCAGTTGTAGATAACTTCATCATCTTCGTATTCTTCTCCGCAAGATACACATCTAATCATTATATCACTTAAATTGATAATTTTATAAAATTGAAAAATCAGCCATGATCATTTAAATTACAAGTTAAAAATTCATGACATATACATAAATAGATTTGAATATTATAATATAAAAACTTATTTTATATCAAGAGAGGCATTATTAAATTTTACTTTTTTTAAAATAGTGTATTTTTCTTAATTATTTTTTTTAAATTGTTTGTTTTTAAAAATAGGAAGGAAAGACATAAAAATGATTGATGGAACAATCCGAAAATTCACCCTATCTTGATTTTTTTAAAATACTCTCAAAATGTTTTTTTATAACATCTCCAATATTAATTACTCCAATACCAAAATAAATAAACTATTTATAAAAAATAGTAAACAAACAAGCCCATACAGCCAATATTAAGGCCAATAAATGCATTATAGAAAGATTTAAATATAAACAAATTTATAATAAAAATTATAAGATTAGAAGGTAAAAGCTTTTTAAGTTCAGCCTATATGTTCTTGTCGTGACGAGCGGCGACTTTCCATAGTTTATGGTCAATTAGGTGGCTATAGGTTCTTCTCGTCTTCAAATACTCTTTTTATTTTTTTATTTTCTAGCAAATCAAAGAACTCGGAATTATTATTTTCAACACTTTGAAAAATAGCCCACGAAATTAAATCAGCTATTTGTAATCCTTTAAAATTCATTGAATTTGCATGAATTAATTTAATGGGATAATTCTTACAGTTGTTTAAGTTTTCTAAAAACATTTTATTAAAATCAATAATTTCAAATGGCTTATTTTTTGATTTGTCAATGTAAATTTCAGTTGGACCATCGATATTAATTTCTTTAGCTAATTCTGCAGATAAAATATCATAAAGTTTTTTATTATCATATCCCATGGGAACTTTATATCTGTAAATCTTTTCAAAAATTATTATAAAGACTTCATAATCTATATTATTCAACCTATTAAAAAGAGCAAACTTTATTTCTTTTGGCAATTTGCTTCCTTTAATCTCATTTGTAATAATCTTTTTCCTTAAGGTTTTTTTAGTTTTAGAGATTATCCTATCTAATTTTTTTGGATCATCCACTTTAATCGCAGCCATAACAAAATATCTTGAGCTTAACTTTTTTGTTCCCAAGTCGCCGCTTTCATCAATAAAAATATAAGACATGCCAAACACTTTAAACTAATTTAAAATTATAAAAAAATTGTATAAAATAAAATTAATAAAAAGAAATATTTAAGTTTTTTTAAAAAAATAAGCAAAATATAATCTTCATATCTTAAATAAAGCAAAAATAATTTACTATTTATAATAAATAGTAAAATTTACAGTTTAATGATAATTTAACACATTAAAATCAATTTTTCAAATTAAATATAATATTAATTATCAAATGCAAAAAATTAATTTCTAATAATGAAACCTAAGCTCAAATCATTTCTCTTGATATCTTATTTTTATGCAATGTCCTATTTTTTCATTACAATTCCAATATCTGCACACCAATGCAAAATAAACCATTTATAATGAATAGTAAACAAAAAAGCACATATATCCAATATTTTGACAAATAAAAGGATTATAGGAAGATTTAAATATAAACAAATTTATAATAATTATTGTAAGATTTAGGAGGTAAAATTATCATCTCCTATGTCCTTGTCTTGATGAGGGGCATATTCGGTGGCATAGGAGTTCTCTAATCTTCAAAAACTTCTTTTATTTTCATATTTTTTATTAATTTTGAATATTCATCATTATTATTTTCAATATCCTGATATACTGACCAGGACAATAAATCTGCTATTTGGATTCCCTTATATTTCAAAGAATCAACATGTTTAATTAATATTGGATAATTTTTGGGATTAATTAAGTTATCTTCAAATAATCCATCAAAATAATTTATTGTTTCCTCATACCTAGAAGTTCTGTCAATAAAAAAAAATAAGTAGAATCATCAATTGAAATAATCTTTGCAAGTTCAGCTGCAAGAAGAGCATATAATTTATGATTATCCTGATTGAAATCAAATTTATATTTATTCTTCTTATCAAATATTAATATAAAAACTTTATAATCATGCCTATTTAATTTTTTTAAAATATATTTAGGGGCCTGAATTTTTTGATGTGAAAATTCCCTCGAATTTTCCTTATTTTAATCCATTCTCCTAAAAAATAAGTTAATTTCTAAAAATACAAATGT
>OMVY01000032.1 GCA_900314635.1 uncultured Methanobrevibacter sp. | reverse complement strand
ACATTTGTATTTTTAGAAATTAACTTATTTTTTAGGAGAATGGATTAAAATAAGGAAAATTCGAGGGAATTTTCACATCAAAAAATTCAGGCCCCTAAAATTTTTATCTATTTTTTCATATTCAAATATTGTAAACCAATTCATTTGATTAAAAAATATACAATAGAAAATTTTATACATGAGTAATTGTATATTTATTATACAAGAGGTAGATTATATGTTGAATGAAATTTTCGGTGATTACCCTCAGATTAAAGTTATTGACTATTTGCTAATGAATCCTTTTGCCGAATTAAGCAAATTGCAAATTGCAGTGGGTTCGGAAATATCTAGAATCACATTAAATAAGTTCATTGATAATTTATTGGAAAATGAATTGCTAATACGATGTTCCAACTCTAAATACAAGCTTAATTTAAAATCTCCTATTATTGTAAAATTAAACATGCTTTTGGATGATTTGAATAAAAGGGCAATGGAAAAGGCAATGACTGAACTTGATGAGCCTTATGATGAATTAAGTGACAGGGAGCTCGATATCGTCTTCGATGAAAACAGCAGCGATATTGAGTTGATAGAATTGGAAAATGAAATAATTTTAAATGAAAAGTATGTCATTTACATTGAAAAAGTAAATAAAGATTATACAATAAGCATGTAGGAGGAATTTTATGGAAAATGTAATCATCAAAAAGAATATGGAGATAGATCCTGATTCAGAGATTATTTATTCTTCATCAGTAGCTGTAGGCGGTGATGAAGAGGAAGTCAGATTGATATTGTTTAACAAAAGACTGGCTTCCACTGAAGAAGGGATTGAAATGATTACTGAATCAGACACTCAAATAGTCATGAACAGATCAACTGCAGCTAAATTAAAGGATTTGCTGAGTGAATATTTGAAGGAAGATTAAACAGGTGTTTTTTAATATGGGTTCGGATAAAAAGCAAAACTTGGAAATTAGAAAAGATATATTATTTTTCTTATTCAGGAACAACTATTGGCAAAGCAGGCATACTCCAAAATCAAACATATGCAATAAATTATCCCAACACCCTTGCAAATTGATTAATAAGGAATTAAAACAATTATATAAAGATGAATTCATCCGATATCATGTCACAAGCCATGGCAATGATATTTATCTAAACATTCGCCAGAAATCAAAAATAGAACTGGAAATAAAGGACAGATTAAAAAGGTTATATGAATGGAAATGAATTGCGGTTATAAAATCAGGATTTTAGAATATTAATTTTTTAAATGCATGATATTATGTATTTTAAAAATACTTGTTTTACAAAAATCTTTTTTAAAATAACATCCGTGACAACCTTTATTTTAAATACATTTAAATATATTATGATAGAAAATTAATAACATTATAGTGTATTGGCTTTTTTAAATTTTTATTTAAATAACCGATAATTTTCAATAATTAAAACAAGGTGTTATCTTGAACGAAACTGTAAAAGAAATATTGACTTATGTTATTCTAATCATTATTGTTCTCATTATAGCACAGCACCTGAATGTGGTTGTTTCAGGAAGCATGGAGCCTACATTCTACAGAGGCGACATCGTTGTTCTCCAGCAGGCGAACATGCTCGGAATCTCAGAATTCGACCCAACCACAGTCAAGGAAGGGGACATCGTGGTTTATGATGCCATCTGGTATGACAATCCTGTAATTCATAGAATCATAGATATCAAGGATATAAACGGCACTACGATGTACATGATCAAGGGAGATAATAATGGTAGTCCGGACCCTTACTGGGTAAAGGCCGAACAGATTACCGGAAGAGTAGTCACCCTTGGTGAAATGCCTCTTGTCATTCCTAAGATAGGTTATCTATCCCTGTGGATTAGAGGACTTTAAATTTTTTCTCTCAAGGCTCTGCCTTGAAACCCCTATTTGTTTAAATTCTATTTTTGCTATTGAACTTTAGGAATATTTAAACAATTATTGGAACTAATTAGAACTTATCAAACTTATTGATTTATACTTTATTTATGGTGTTTATATGTATTTCAAAATTAAACAAGAAGCTGAAAAGGCTATATCAAAAGCAGTTGAAAGTTTCGACTGCGGATTTGATGGAGAAATTAAATTGGAATTTCCTCCAAACCCTGAAATGGGAGACCTTGCAAGCACAGTCACATTCGAACTTGCAAAATTATTAAGAAAGGCTCCTAATATGATTGCTCCGGATGTTGTAGAAGCTCTGGAACTTCCAGAAATATTTGAAAAAGCGGAAGCGAAGGGACCTTATGTAAATTTCTTCATAAATCATGACATTTTTGCAAAAGAACTGCTCGACCAAATCGACGAGGATTACGGCCAAATGGATGATGCTGGTGAGAAAATCGTATTGGAACACACTTCAGCAAATCCAAACGGTCCATTGCATGTTGGACATTTGAGAAATTCAATTATCGGAGACTCATTGAAAAGGCTGCTCAAGAAAGCAGGTGTAACTGTGGACACCCAGTATTATGTAAACGACATGGGCCGCCAGCTTGCAATGATAGTCTATGGTATTGAAGAGCTGGGCCTCAAGGTTGAAGACCAGCCTGCAGAAAAGATCGACCATAAGATAGGAGAATTATACTTCAAGGTCAACCAGGCGATCAAGGAAAATCCCGAACTGGAAAAAGGCGTGGATGAGACAATACGCAGATATGAAAGCGGACCTTCAGACCTTGACGCAGTATTTGAGAAAACAGTCAACCAATGTCTGGATGGTGTGAAGGAAACCTTGTCAAGAATGAATGTCAAGCATGACGCTTTTGTATGGGAAGGCCAGTTCGTAAGACAGGGCATCGTTGACAACATAACCCAGGAACTCATCGACATCGGATTTGCAAGACAGGGTGAAGTATTATACCTTGATCTCTCCGAGTTTGACATTCCAAAAGAACTGGTTTTAAGAAGAGCAGACGGAACATCCCTTTATTCTACAAGAGATATCGCATATCATATCTTCAAATTGAGAAACAGCGACAAGATCATTGACATTCTAGGCTCCGACCACAAGCTTACAACCAGACAGGTTCAATTGGCTCTTGAAATACTTGAAGAAATCGAGCCTAACAGCGATGAGATGGAAGTCATTTTCTATGAATTCATCAACCTTCCGGAAGGTTCAATGTCTACAAGACGCGGAGTCTTCGTATCAGTGGATGATGTAATCGACGAGGCTATTGCAAGAGCGAAAGAGGAAATCAAATCCAGAAGAGAGGATCTTGATGATGAAACTGTTGACAAGATTGCTGAGCAGATAGGTATTGGAGCTATCAGATACTATATCGCAAGATTATCCCCTGAGAAGCATATCACTTTCAAATGGGACGAGGCTTTAAGCTTCGAGAGAGGATGCGCTTCCATCCAGTACGCTCATGCAAGAGCTTGCAAACTGCTCAACAAGGCTCAGGATGCTGGAATTGACTTGAATGATTTAGCTGTTGAAGATGCATGGTCACCTGATGAGAATGAGAAAGAACTAGTTAAACTCCTTGCTAAATTCCCAAGTCTGATTCAGGATTCTGCAGATATTAGAAGAGTGCATCCTATTGCTCAATACTGCCAGGATCTTGCAAGCGCATTCAACAGATTCTATAAATCCGAACAGGTTATAGGCTCTGATGTTGAAGGAGCAAGATTGCAGCTTGTGGACAAATCCAGAATCACTTTGAGAAATGCTTTGGATATTCTGGGTGTTGACGCTCCTGAGATGATGTAATCCCCTTTTCCAATGTCTCGACATTGCAAAAAGATGGATTAAAATTTTTATTTTTTAAAGTGTTTTACACATTAAAAACCAGACAAGATTTTTGACAAGTCAAAAATCTTGAAATTATTTTTTTTATTTTCACTTATTTTCTTAAAATTAGTTCTTTTTTTTATTATAATGATTTTTTAAATTGATTTTTTCAACTTTCTAATTTTACAAGAAATTTATATACATAATGAAATTATTTTTATTAATTTTCAGTAGAACTATTAATTTAACAAGATTAATCATTGATTAAAATTATATTTTTTCTAAAAAAGTTAAAAATTATAGCTCCTAAATTGATTATTCGAGTAGAGTTTTTGATATGAAAAATGAGTTAAAAAAATATCAGGGCTGAAAAATATATTTTTGATTTTTAGGTAAAGAATTAGTGATGTAAATATGTATGGTGGAAAGGGTTTAAAATTAAAACCCATGTAGTCGATCAGTTCCTTTGCATGCTCTAATGTAGTGCTGTTTGTATCCTCTGTATATGCTTCATAGACGATTGCTGGAACTCCTCCATTTTCAATCGGGCCTGTTACATACTGAGGGCTTGTCGCTTCCTCGGTTGTGTAGTAGCTGAGCCAGGTGAAATGCTGGACCAGGTCCTGACAAAGTGTGTGGGATACATTGTCCTTTTCATTAGGAGTAAATACAAAGCTTGCAACTCCCCATGCTCCATTGCTGTAGTGAACATCAACCGCCAGGTTATATGATTCGTTGACTATGTTTGGAACAGCGAACTCGCGAGCAAGCTTTTGACCGTTTATTCTGCTTTGATCATAGTCTGTAGAGTCTTTTGTAACATTTATCTTGTATATGTAGTAGCAGTATGATAAATTTGAAGACTTGTTAAGCAATGCCTTTTCCAGCTTTTCATGGGATCCCTTCTCCCTTGGATGCACGCCTAGGATATAAGCTATTTTCACTGGTGAATTGGCATTTCCATAAGGCCCTATTTTCTCGACTGAACCTAAGCTGTTGTTTCCAAGATGGGTTGTTTCAATATTTGTGCCTGTGTCAAGGCTGCTTATTGCTGAAGCAACTATAAACAGCAGTAGGATTGCAATGATTAGAATTCCAACCATTTTGGTCTGTTTGCTGAATAAAACATCACGGTTTACCTTAAAGTTAGGCTTCAATGTTTTCAAGTAGTTGAATCCATAAATGACTAATTGAGAGAAAGTGCCTGCGCCGTTTTGAAGTGTTCCTGAAACATTTGATCTAGCTTGCGGACTTCTTGATTTTCGAGTGCCCAGATTGCGGGGACCCTTGACTAGAGATTTCGGATTGTTCTGATTGGCTCTAACTAAATCGGGGTTGGTCCTATGCTTGGGGGCGCGTCTCTTAGGCTGTCTTTTTGGTGGCTCTCTTTTCAAACTTTTAGGCATTTAATCACTTCATTTCAATTGTAATTTTTCATTTGTAATTGGGATTATATAATCTTTTTTAAAAAAATTTCAATAATATATTTTGCGCTATATTTTTATTTATCCTTGTGAAGGTATTTAGGGGATAGTATCTTAGATATTTGTGCGCTAATTGGTTTTATCGGTGTTTCAGATATTAGTGAGCTAATTTTATCTTTGTTTTAGATATTTGTGCAATTGTCCTGTGACCTTCACATTCAATGGAAGCCTGTTTGAGAGTATCAAATCCATTACCTGTGGAGCTTTGCTGAATTCAGGCTGCAAGTAGACCTCATTTGCCGGCTTTTCATATTTTTCAAGAAGTTCAAGCACGAAGTCAATGTCTGTCTGATTTTCTATTACGAATTTGAAAAATACATTGCCATATTGAAGATACCTTTTGTAAACATTTTCCTTGTCTGTTTTTGGGCTGATTACATAATAAACCTCTTCGATTGGATTTTCATGGCTTGTTCCATTGGTTTCAAACTGGATTTCGCATTTTCCATCCAGCAATGGAAGAAGTTCCCTGAGCTCCTTGTACTGCAGAGTAGGCTCTCCTCCGGTTATGACAAGGAAATCAGTGTTGTGTTTGTCAAACTCATCAAGAAGAGCGTTTTTAACATCTTCAACGCTCATGACTTCCCCTTCATCCCGTGATTCTGTGTCGCAGAAGTCACAGTTGAGGTTGCACTTGCTCAATCTTAAAAATGTGGCTCTTTTTCCTATGAAAGGTCCTTCCCCTTGAAAACTAGTAAAAATCTCGTTAACTTCCATCTAATCGCCTAAAAAAAGTAAATTATAATAGCTATTGTCAATTTTAATAGTATAATAGCTATTTTAATAATTTTAGTTTATCGGTTTATTTAATAGATATTTGCCTATTTTTATAAAATTTTATTCTTCATCTGGAGTGTATATGCAAAGACATTCCGGTGTTTCTCCAACAGCTACTGATACGAGATTCGGCAGCTTGTCTTTGAGTCCTTCATAGAAGAATACGCTCATGGCTTCCATGGTTGGGTTTTCATCATCCATGAAATCGTTTAGATACAAATGGTCCACGCCGATGAAGTCATTGAACACTTCTTCGATGTCATATGTGTCCATGATCATGTTTCTGTAATCCAGCTCCTTGGCTTTCAATGTCAATACGATAGTGTACTGGTGTCCGTGGAGCTTGGTGCATTTTCCACCCTGGTCTTTTAACTTGTGAGCTCCAAATATTGTGTGTTTTGTTTGTAGAGTAAACATATTATCACATTTTAAATAGTATTTTTTAAGTCTAATTTAATTCTTTTTATTAGTTAATTATGTATTTTGTAGTTAATAGTCTTATTTAAAAATCATTTAATTATAAATGATCCATTCCAAGCTCTTTTAAAGCAGTATCAATGGCATTCTGACGGGTCACGCATGAGAAGCAGACTCCGCATGGCTCTTCCTCGTTGACATAGCAGCTCCATGTCCTTTCAATAGGCACTCCAAGCCTGATTGCCTCTTTTACAACTTCAGACTTTTCAACATGGATGAATGGAGCGTAAATAGGGATGTAGTCATAGTTGTTTACCTTGTTGAGCTCGTTCATCTTATTCAAGAACTCCGGAGTGCAGTCTGGATAATCGTTTTCATCGCCCTTGTGGGCTCCATAGTAGACAGCCTTCCTGTCATTGCTTATTGCAAATGCTGTGGCAAGGCTTAAAAGAATTGTGTTCCTGCTTGGAACGACAGTGTTTTCAGGCTCTTCCAGATTGTCATTGTCCCTGTCAATGAGGCTGCTTGCATTTAAAAGGTCCAGGATTGAGCTGATGTCAAAGACATGATGTTCCACGCCTTTTTCTTCACATATCTCCTTTGCACAGTTGATTTCCTTTGTAGCTTTTTGTCCGTAGTTGAATGTTAATGCTATAGGGTTCTTTCCTTCATCCAGTAATTTGTACAATACTGTAGTGGAGTCCAATCCTCCAGATAATATTACTACCACATCTTTTTCATCATTCATCATAGCATCTCCTTATTTTTTAAATGGTTGTAATTTATTAAAATGAGTTATTTAATTTGAAAAAATTTAGAAATTAAAATAAGTCTATTATACTATTATATTTAATCTTATTTTAATTTAATCATAATTTTGAAGTCAATTTTATATTATTACTTTATTTTCTCTATGGAGTTCAATGTGATTCTATGCAGATCCCATTTCAAATCGATTATTTCATCACTTGTCAAGCCTTCAAATACATCCTTCTCCCATTTTTCATCCAGATTGTTGAATTCTTCGGCTATACTCAAGCCTGTGTCAGTCAGGCTGATTAGGTTTTGACGCCTGTTATCTGGATTTGGACTTCTTTGAATCATGTTTTTGTCTTCGAGTTTTCTTAAAGCCTTGGCTATTGTTCCATCGTTCATGTTCAAGCGTTTTGCAATATCCTGCTGTGATTTTGGTGATTTATAGTCGTCATATATGCAAAGCAGGATGCCGTATAGTCCGCTTGTAAGGCCAATATCCTTTAATCGCCTGTTGATATAAATGGAATGATGCCTGTGTATTGTAGACATCATTGCTGAGAGAGGGACTTCTTTAATGGTATTATAAGTGTATTCGTTCATTTCTTTCATATTCCCACCTGCCGATTTATCATATTTTAATTCATTATTTATTATGATTCTTCAACCTTTCATTTGATTTAATAAAACCTATGCAGTGTTTTTCTTGAAGAATCCATTCTTATCCAGTCTTCTCACATACCATACAATTGCGGCATATGCCATGATAGATCCCACAATGTCTCCTATGACAATACCCCAGTAGATTCCAACTGCTCCTGCTGAAAGGACGAATGCAGCTATTGCACAGAATATCACATCAAGAATCAGGCTTCTGTTTGCTGTTAATAAGAGGGAAGCTGTTCCCTTTCCAAATGCCTGGAACACATTTCCTGCAACAACACCAAGAGGTACTGGGATGATGTAAAGACACATTATCTTCAGGAACTCGGATATCAAAGGAGCAAGGCTTGCACTTGAAGATGAGTAGGAAAACATGATTGCAAGGTAGTCTGAGAATATGAAGAACAATGCTCCGATTATGATGTTGTAATGAGTCCAACTTTAACTCCATAGTTTATGGTAGTGTCCAGCTTTTCCTTGTTTCTCTCTCCATATGCCACTCCTGCTACAGTAAGTGCGGCTATTCCAATACCTATTGCAGGCATGATTCCTATTTGGACAAGTCTCCATCCTGCAGTATAGACTGCTACCGCTGTTGTTCCAGCCACTGCTGCAAGCATTGCATTCAGGATGATTGCAGTTGCAGACATGATCAGCTGTTCAATGCTTGCCGGAATACCTACAAGTAAAATCTCCTTGTACATTTTCATGTCGTGCTTGTAGAACTGCCTTTCGATTCTGATGAATGTGTCTTTCTTGACGAAGAACCAGTATAGGAAGCATGCAAGTCCCACTACTCCTGCAAGTACTGTTGCAAGTGCCGCTCCAGCTATTTTCATGTTCAATCCGTAAATGAATATCGGGTCGAATATCATGTTTAAAACAGCTGTAATTGCAAGAGGGATTGTAGATCTCCTCACATCCCCTTCACTACGGCATATTCCTCCAAAAATTGCTGGAAGGGTAAGTGTGAATATTCCAATCATTATTATGTTACCATAATCCACAGCATGGGTTAATACGTCTTTTCCACCCATGGCTATAATCAAAGGCTTCAGGAATATGATGAAGAGTATTGTGAGAATCACAGTTGCTATCAATCCAAGTATTAATGAGTGAATACCTGCATTGCTTGCTTCATAATCCTTTTTTTCTCCAATCATACGTGCGATAAGTGAGTTTGCACCTGCTCCAAGCCCTGTTCCTATTCCGACGAGAATTAAAAACAGAGGGGTGATGAATCCCAGAGCTGCCAGAGGGTCCGCCCCTAGTCCTGCCACCCATATGCTGTCGATGATATTGTTTGCGCTCATGAGGAGCATGCTTGCAATCATAGGAAGCGCCAGCTTGTTGATTGCCTTTTTAGGATCTCCTCTAAGCAATTCCACTCTTTCATTTTCTTCCATTTCCGTCATGTTCTGCCTCTTTAAATAATGATAGTAAGTTTGATTTTTAATAATTAATTAAAAGCTTAATTAGTGGATTTAGTCTTTAAAAGATGATAATTTATAGTAAAACCAGTTTTCAAGAATCAAGTTCTAAATCCATTTGATGATTAAACCAATAATCGATAAAAAAATTAATATTTGCAAATACAATAGTTGCATATGCAAGTATATTATAATAAATATTTTTTAGTATTTAAAGTTTTGCAAAACAGATATGTTAAAAAAGAGTGAAGCGGTTGTTTTGTAATGATTAGGTAGGGTATTGTTTTGTAATGTTGTGTATGGTTTTTGTTTTGTAATGTTGTGTATGGTTTTTGTTTTGTAAAGATTGTGTGTGGTTATTGTTGTGTATAGGTTGTGTAGGGTATTTTGAAATTATGGTGCTTAATAAAAAATATGAGAGTAAATAATTAAATTTACTCTAATATGCTTTTGACTCTTTCTACGGCTTCCACAACTTCGGAATTGGTGTTGTCGAATTCCAGGCATTTCTCATAATTCTCCAGTGCCTTTTCATATTTTTCCTTTTTCTCTAATATCTTTCCAATCTCAAAGTAGGCAGGAGCATATTCTGCATTCTTTAATTTGCCAAGAGCCACTCCCTTGTTGTGGTATGCATTGGCAAGCTCGAAGACGGTTTCATAATAATTGGTCTGATAGAGTTCGATTGCCATGTCAAGAGTGTCAATGGCTTTTTCATATTTCTCCAAGGATACTAAGACGCTTCCCTTTAAAAATAAGATGTTTGCATTTTGAGGCTCGATTTTCAAAGCGGCTTCATAGCATTCAAGAGCGTCTTCAAATCTTTCATTGTTTTCAAGGATGTATCCCTTGCTCATATAATCGTAGACCTCGCTGACATCGGTTTCCATTACGATGTCATAAACAGCTATCGCATCTTCGTCGCGACCCATTAATTCATAGGCATTAGCCTTTGCAATCAAAGCGGAAATGTTACCGTTATCAAGTTCCAAAGCCTTGTCAAAGCAGTCGATGGCTTCATCGTACTGTTCTGTGATTGTCAGAACGGTTCCTTTTTGAATGAATTCCTCCAAGGTTTCAGGATCTTTTTCAAGCATTGCGTTCATGTCGTTTATCATTCTCTCCTGCTCTGCAGCTTGGCGCTCTTCATCTGTTCTGTTTTGAATAGGGATTTGAGCTTCCTGCGCTTTTTCCTCTTCCATAATAGCCTCTTCGTTTTCAGCCATTATGTTCTGGAATTCAACTGACTGCATCAGGATATTGGCCACTTCTGGGTACTGCTCGATTACAATGTCCATGTATCTTGCAGCTTCATCCCTATTGCCTTCACGAAGTCCCTTGGTTATCTTATCCACTAGTTCATTTAGCATTGGGTCATTAAAGTCCATTTTTTCACCTTAAAACTCCTGTCTTTAATTAATCAAATTGAAAAGGATATAATTAATTGAAATCAATTTTCATTTAAAGATCAATCTACTCCTGTAAAACCTTTAAGAAATAGTATAAAACAGCTTTTTGAGCATGCATCCTGTTTTCAGCTTCATCATAAATCGCAGAGTGAGGGCCGTCGATGACTTCCGCTGTCACTTCCTTTCCACGAATTGCAGGCAGGCAGTGCATGAAGATCACATCATCATCAGCCAAGTCGACAAGCTCCTGGTTGACCTGGTATGGGGCAAAGTCATTCATTCTTTTCTCTTCCTCGGCTTCATCACCCATGCTTACCCATACATCGGTGTAGATGACATCTGCATCTTTTACAGCCTCTTTGACATCTGCAGTGATTGTTATTGTGGAGCCATTTTGCGCTGCATATTCTTCAGCTTGAGAAATGATTTCGGCAGGAGGTCTGTATTCGTCAGGACATGCAACTGCCATGTCCATTCCAAGGCATCCGCAAATAAGCATCAGGGAGTTGCATACATTGTTTCCATCTCCCACATATACGAATTTGCCGTCAAAACCGCCTTTATGCTCCTTTACGGTGAGCATGTCAGCTAAAGCCTGGCAAGGGTGCTCGTAGTTGGTCAATCCGTTGATTACCGGAATATCCGCCTCTTCAGCAAATTCCTCAACATCTGAGTGTTTTATGGCCCTAATCATGATTCCGTCAACGAATCTGCTCAAGACTTTTGCAGTATCCTTGATAGGCTCTCCTCTTCCAAGCTGTATGTCATTGTTTGATAAAAACAGTGCAGTTCCTCCAAGTTCGTACATGCCGACTTCAAAGGAAACCCTTGTTCTTGTTGAAGATTTTTGGAAAATCATAGCTAATTTCTGATTTTTAAGAGGTTCCTCTTCTATTCTGCCCTCTTTAAAATCAGTGGCTATGTTTAAGATTGTTTCAACTTCATCTGAAATATCATTAATTGATAAAAGACTTCTCATTTCCATTCCCCGTATAATAAAAATAAAATTATGAATTTAATATAGCATGATTTTTCTTAAATTAGCTTATTAAGTATAGAAAAATAGTTATTATGCTATTAGAAATATAATTATATATCCTTAATATTATTAATACTTTTGTAGAATATGCTTAATAAAAGACAGTATTTGGCGATTTTATATGAAAAATAAGGGATGATTTTACTAAAAATCATCGAAGAGAGTTGTCTGTTCGGATTTTTCCTGTTTTTCAGGGTCTATGATGTCTTGGTTTTTGCTCAGCTTCAACAGTTTCTTCTGTAATTTCAAACCTTTTCTATAGTTTCCAGACTCATTAGCCTCTTTAATTTCCTCTTTAAGCTCTCTTATCTCAACGCCTGTTGGATTAATGGATTTTGATGCTTTAATCAATCTTTCCTGAAGCTTGTATGCCTTGTTGAATTTGCTTTGTGCATTGGCTTCAGCTACCTGCTTTTTAAGAGATTCGATTTCAGACTCTATTCTTTCTTTATCCTCATTGCTGAGCTGGTCGGAATCTATCATTTTGAAGTCAGTTTCTGCTTCTTCTTCAGTTTCTTTAATATTCTCTTCCAGTTGTGAGGTTTTTATAGTGTTTTCTTCTGGTTCTGGAATTTCTGCTTCTTCATTATTTTCCAATTCCGCAGTTTCTATAGTGTTTTCCACAGCCTCTTCCTTTTCAAGGGGAACGGTTTTCATGACCTTTTCAAAAACAGCAGCTGTATCAATATTCAGACTGGCCACATACTCCTCAGGATTGTCAAAGTATAGTCCCAGATATTGGTATGCAACTTTTCTAATGCTGTCTATATGCTCTTTCAGGTCTGCTGGAATGTCCTTTTTCTCTTCATTGCCCTTTTTCTTGATGATTCCGTTCATCACGATAATGGATTCCACCGGGTCGATTAATATTCCGCTGATTAGGTAGGCATTCAGTGCTTTAGCATTTCTTAAGTAGTCTTCGCTTTCATTATACAACTGCTCGAAAATGGAATAAATCTTTAAAAATTCCTTTTCCTCTTCGGCATCTAAAAAATAGTCCAGTTCATTTGTGTATCTGGTGAATTTCTCAGACAGGTTTTTCTGGTAGAATAAGTCGGATAAATTATCCACTTTGATTTGAATGATGCTTTCTTCTAATTTTTCATTGTCTAAATAATCATCGCAAAGTTTAATTGCCTTTTCAAACTTGCCTTGCCTTTGGAATTTTTTAGCTTTTTTAACAATGGAATTCTTTGATTTAGATTTTTTAGACATGATTTCACCGACTTGCCATTGGGCAGGGTTTTTAAAATAATAAAATAAAGGGTATTAGTTAGCTAATTAGTTAAAACTAATCAGCTGGAACTAAATTTATTCATCTAAAATGCTTTTCATATGGTCAACACGTTTTTGAAGAAGGGCTTCGGTACCGACATCTCTTCTGTGGTAGACATTTCCCTTGACAAGGCCGCATGCTTTTTCAGCTATTTCTTCAGCTTCAGCAATGGTCTTGCCTTTTGCAATGATTCCCAAAGCTCTTGAACCTGACAGATGTATGCCGTCATCTTCTTCATTCACTGCAGCATAATAGACTTTTGCTCCGAGTTTTTCAATTCCCTCTTCATCGACTTCAACGATTTCTCCTGCGTGAGGAGTGTCAGGGTATCCGTCAGGAACGATGTACTTGCATACTGTTGCAAGGTCTTCAAATTCAGCTTCTTTCAGTTCTCCAGCTACTATGTCCTTGCAGATGTCGATCATAGGGGTTTTAAGAAGAGGCAGGACGTTCATGCATTCAGGGTCTCCGAATCTTGCATTGTATTCAATCAGCTTAGGTCCGTCCTTGGAGAGCATGAATTGTCCGTAGAGAATTCCCTTGTAAGGAGTTGTTTCCTTGGCAATAGCCTTCAAGGTATCTTTCATGATAGCTACTGCAGCATCATAATCTTCCTGTGATAAGAATGGAAGCAATCCATCGGTATCTGTGTATGAACCCATTCCTCCTGTAATGAGACCCTGGTCGTTTTCAAATGCGTGAGGGTGGTCTTGTGCTGCAGGCATGGCAACCAAGTGCTCGCCGTCGCAGAATGCCTGGATTGTGAATTCCTCTCCGACGATCTTCTCTTCGAGAATTACTTTTGCAAATCCGCCCATTTCTGTTTCAAATACCTCTTTTGCATATAACTTTGCATCCTGGTTGTCTCTTAAATGATCTCCAACAATCTTAACACCTTTTCCACCGGTAAGTCCCACAGGCTTTACCACAACGTCCCTGTCGAATTCGTCCAGGAACTTGTCGATGTCATCAAAATTGTCAAATACCTTGTAAACAACAGAACCTGCAATTTCATATTTTTCAAAAAGGTTTCTCATGAATGATTTATCGGTTTCTATTCTTGCGGATTCCTGAGCAGGTCCAACACAAGGAACTCCCACATCTTCGAGAGCGTTTACTATTCCTTTTCCAAGAGGGGCTTCAGGTCCGATGACAGCCAGCTCGATTCCATTTTCCTTTGCAAATTCAGCTACCTTGTCTACTTCCCCTTCATCTCCTATTTTATATGTGGAGATTTTAGCGATTCCTGGATTGTTCTTGCTCATGTAAGCATATAATTCCACATCATCCTTCAATGCATCACAGATTGCATGTTCTCTTGCACCGGTTCCAACAACTAATACCTTCATCTTAATTCCTCAATAAGCTTTTTAAAATTCTTGTTTTACTCTAAAAAGAGTTTAAAAAACTTTTTTAAAATCAAATAAATTAAAAATTATTTGTCATATTTATTTTATTTTTTTTACTATAAAATATAAACTATTAATTTTTTCAAAGGATGCATATGCGAGAAAAAATTTCCATCCCTGATTTTTGGAAAAAATTATTGTCTAAACATGACTCTTAATTTTCAATTGATTTTGGGACTGTCACAAATTGGTGTGATTTTAAAAAAATAGCATTTTTTTGAAAAAATCTTTTTAGTTCGTTAAATTTTTTATTTTTTAAAAATAAGGACAA
>OMVY01000033.1 GCA_900314635.1 uncultured Methanobrevibacter sp. | reverse complement strand
TTTGTCCTTATTTTTAAAAAATAAAAAATTTAACGAACTAAAAAGATTTTTTCAAAAAAATGCTATTTTTTTAAAATCACACCAATTTGTGACAGTCCCTTCTTACAACTTCCTAATTTTTTGGCAACTTTAAAACAATGAAAAACAAACAAAGCAAAATTAATAAAAATAAAAAAATATATAATAATCAATATAATAAAATAAAATTTTAATAAGCAATTCAATAAATTTAAAATAATGCAAAGAGGGTTTTTATGAGCGAAATTGAATTATTGCCTGAAGAAATAACTGAAGATGATAATACTACACATGTTGAAATGAATATAAAGGAAATTGCATTCTTGAAAAGATTTATTATGGAATACAAACCAAAAAAGATTGTTGAAATAGGTATTTCAGCAGGAGGAAATACTGTAAATCTATTAAAATGGAAAGATAAAAATGCGAAATTATTTTCTATAGATATTGCAAAAGAATGGTATCAAGACAATGCAAAATTAACTGGATTTATGGCAGATGAACTAGATGTGAAAGATAATTGGAAACTATATAGAGGATTCGATTATCTAGATGTATATGAAGAAATTGGTAATGATATAGATTTTATAATAATTGATACTGTTCATTTCATGCCTGGCGAATTTTTTTCATTTATAGCAGCATTACCTCAACTAAAAGATGGATGTATAGTTGTTCTTCATGATATTCATTTAAATATTTTAAGAGTTTCAAATGATGAATATAATGATTATGATATTGCAGCTCATTGTACTGGATTATTGTTTGGTGGTGTAAGCTCAAATCAAAAATGGACATTAAAATTACCTATATCCAATATAGGTGCTTTTGTTGTTGATAAAAGTACTCGAGAAAATATTAAGGATATTTTTCATATTTTATGTTCACAATGGCATATGTTTCCTTCTGAATTGAATTTAACAAAATATCTGGATTTTATTTATAATAATTACCCTCAAGATTGTTTTAATTTATTCAATAAATGTTTAAATGTCCAAGCAAAATACTTTGATATAGAACTTAATACTAAGCAATGTGCAAGGGTGGATATAATCAATAGCGGAAACAAAAACAATATAATTCAGTTTTTGGATAATACAAATTCTATTAATGTAGATTTCCCAACATGGTTTAAATCTGATAAAGGTAGTGGTGCAGTTATAGAAACTTTTGAAGAATCATTTAAATTAAAATTCATATGCATTAATGATGGGCAATTAAAAATATGTCTTAGAGGGCCAGATGTACGTGACAAAGAGGGCAAACGTGTACCTGTAAACATTGATTATAAACTTTTTAGGATGAATAATCAAAAGATTTTTGAGGAAGATATAATTGCTTGGCATGATAATCCATACATTTTTGAAAAAAATGTTAAAAATGGAGAAATAATTGAATTATATTTTGAATGGACATTGGATAAATTCTAAAATTATAAAAAAATGATAATTTGAACTTTTATGCAATGAAACAGTGCAAGAATAGATATTTTAAGATTTCCCACTGAAATAGTTAATATAAGGAACCTTATCCAATATTAAAATTAATAACCAGGAACATAAAATAGTTAAAAATAAAAGTATTGTTAAATAAATAGAAGGCATATGAGGTTTTAAAGAGTCTAACAAAAATTTTAAACTTAATAATATCATCATATGACATAAATAAATTCCATAACTACAAAGACTTAAAGATAAAGTTATCTTCCCGATATAACCATTTTCTAAGAAATTATTAATTTCTCTTAATTTACCACTTGATTTAGATAGGAACATGAAAAATAAAAATATTGAAACCAAAAGAAAAACATTGGAAATATCGAAATAAGAAACATGCGAAAATTTTGCGTTTAAAATACTTAAGTTAAAATCTAGGAATAAATGGTATATGAAAATTACTAACATCAATAAACAAGAAAATATGCATAAAGCATTATTATTGAGATTTATATTCATTAAATAACTGTTGTTAGAAATATCAAAATTCGCTAAGTGATAACCAATTATAGCAAAAACAGAATAAGACATATAAGATACTAAAATATTTGAAAGTGTTATGAACTTTAAATCCATTAAAATTATTAAAATTATAGAAAGTACAAGTGCAATTTTAAGTGTATTATCATTCTTTTCATTTAATTTATTCAAAATAAAAATCACTGCATAAACTATAAGTATCATTGGTACAAACCATAAATAGTGCCATACCCCTTTTAATCCCATTAAAGCTACAAAAAAATAATCAAAAGGATTCAAATTAAACATGATAAAATTGTAATTCCCCATGATTAAAAGGAAAAAATAAAAGATTATTAACCAAAATATATAAGGCATTACTACACGACTTAACCTTTTTTTAAAAAAAATGTTTAAATTTTCCTTCTTATTTAACAATAATGCACCACTTATCATAACAAAAAGCGGAACACCAATTTCCCTTAGACTATTTAAGATTAAAGAATAAAAGAAAAGATTGGTTCCAAATATCTCTGTTTTAATAACAATATCCGCAGATACATGACAAGCAATAATGCAAAAAATTGCAAAAGCTCTTAATTGATCATAGTAAAATATTCTTTTATTCATATCTTCAACTCAAATTTTTTAAAGGATTTAAAAAAAAGTTTAATAAATATACAATGGCCAAAAATCATTTTCAGCTTTAGTAAATTAATTTATTTAATAATCTTCCAAGATTTTTTGAAAATTCCTAATTTTAACAACCAATCTGGAACAATTCAAATCCTAATTTTTCTATTTTCTTATCATAAATGTTTCTTCCATCAAATATGATCTTTTGATTTAATTTCTCTTCAAACAAATCAAAATCAAGATATCTGAACTCTTTCCATTCAGTTATTAGGATAAGAGCATCAGCCCCATCTAAAGCATCATATCTATTTTCAGCAAATTCAATAGAACTTAAATACTCATCATCAATTGCTCTTTTAAACTCTGCAGTAGCTTGAGGATCATATGCCTTGATTTTAGCCCCTCTTTTAATAAGTTCTGAAATTACAATGATTGATGTAGCTTCACGTACATCATCCGTACCTGGTTTGAATGAAAGACCCCAAATGCTAAAAGTAAGACCTGATAAATCATCACCGAATCTATCTACTACCTTGTTTACCAATACCATCTTTTGATCTTTATTGACCTCTTCAACATTTGACAAAATCCTTGGGAAATATCCGTGTGATTGGGATGTGTTTATTAAAGCTTGAACATCCTTTGGGAAACAGCTTCCACCATATCCACAACCTGCATAAATGAAATCATAACCTATTCTTCTGTCTGAACCTATTCCTAAGCGCACTTTCTGAACATTTGCACCAGTTACCTCACAAATATTAGCTATTTCATTCATAAAAGATATTTTAGTAGCAAGCATTGCATTAGCAACATATTTAGTCATTTCAGCAGATTTTATATCCATCAATACAAACCTATCATGATTAAGAACAAATGATTGGTACAAATCCTTTAAAGTCTCAAAAACTTCATCATCTTCAGCACCAATAACCACACGATCAGGATGCATGCAATCCTCAATAGCCCTTCCCTCTTTTAGGAATTCCGGATTTGATGCAATGCTGATTTTAACAGGAGAATTGTTTTCCTTGAGTATGCATTCGATATGATTCTTAACCTTATAACCAGTACCTATAGGAACAGTTGACTTGATGACTACCAAGGAATCATGTGAAATGTTGTTTGCAATATCTGTTGCAGCTGAGAATATATAATCTAGATTAGCACTGCCATCTTCAGCCATAGGAGTTCCAACAGCAATGAAAATGATATTGGAATCATCTAAAGCTTCCTTAATGTCAGTTGTGAAAACCAAGTCTCCTTTCTCTTGACCATTAATAACCATAGTTCCTAAATGAGGTTCAAAAATAGGCAAGATTCCTTTTTTAAGGTTATTTATCTTTTCTTCTACAATATCAACACAATAAACCTTATTTCCCATTTTTGAAAAGCATGCACCAGTTACAAGGCCAACATACCCAGTTCCAATTACAGTTATGCGCATTAAATCACCGAAAAAATAAAAAAAATAAAAAAATTAATTATATTATTATAATATTTGATTTAAAAACATATAAAATTTTTTATAGATTATTTATTGGGACTGTCAATTTGTTAGTTGATTTTTTTGATTTTCAATCCAGCCCTTTATTCGGTGTCTGATGTGGTTGAAAAATCCCAATTTTGTTCTGAATTTTC